>NZ_JAESJL010000007.1:0-338316 GCF_016756945.1 Pseudomonas sp. MWU318 | reverse complement strand
TCCTACGACAAGCAGGTGCCCCTTCCGGCTGTCACAGCCTGCCGACAGTGCTAAGGTTCTGCCTTGGCTTTTGTACTTTTCCAAGGAAGCTTTTATGCCGGACGCCTCGTCCCTCAACGCTGCATTCATGGTGGTTCAGAGCAATAGCCTGGACGAGCTGCGCAGCCTGGTGGTCAGCATTATGCGGCGCTATCCATTGGCGCCCTTGGAGAATGAAATCGCTCTGGTGCAGAGCAATGGTATAGCCCAATGGCTCAAGTTGGCATTGGCTGAGGATCCCCAGGACGATGATCTCGGTGGTTGCGGAATTGCTGCAGCCATCGACGTGCAATTACCCGGCAGCTTTATGTGGCAGCTCTACCGCATGGTCTTGGGCCGAGATGAAATCCCTGCCAAATCCCTGCTCGACAAGGCACCCTTGACCTGGCGATTGATGCGTCTATTACCCCACTTGATCGACCGTCCGCATTTCGAGCCGCTCCAGCGCTTCCTCACCCACGACACCGACTTGCGCAAGCGCTATCAATTGTCTGAACGCCTGGCGGATCTTTTCGACCAATATCAGGTGTATCGCGCGGATTGGCTTGAAGACTGGGCGCAAGGTTTCCACCAATTACGTAATGTCAGGGGTGAAATCAAACCCCTGCCGCCGACCAGTTGCTGGCAGGCCGAACTGTGGCGTGCGCTATTGCAGGATGTTGGCGAGCAAGGCATGGCCCAGAGTCGTGCGGGTGTTCACCAGCGGTTTATCGAAAGAATAAACACCCTCGAGGTCGCCCCCGCAGGCCTGCCCTCGCGTGTGATCGTTTTTGGTATTTCTTCTCTGCCGGCTCAAGTGCTTGAGGCCCTGGCCGGACTCGCACGTTTCAGTCAGGTCCTGCTTTGTGTGCACAACCCTTGCCGTCACCACTGGGCCGATATCGTCGCCGACAAGGATCTGCTGCGTCATCAATACAAGCGTCAGAGCCGCAAGAACGGCATGCCGATCGTACTCGATCCTGAAACGTTGCACCAACACGCCCATCCGCTGCTCGCCGCGTGGGGCAAACAAGGTCGCGACTACATCAACCTGCTCGACAGCTACGATGATCCAAACAGTTATCGCGCGGCATTTCGTGACGGGCGCATCGATTTGTTCAGCGAAACGCAGCCGCAGAACCTGCTCAATCAGCTTCAGGACGACATTCTGGAGTTGCGACCACTTGATGAAACGCGTGAGCATTGGCCCCCTGTCGATCTGACGCAAGATGAGTCGATCCGCTTTCACATCGCCCATAGCGCTCAGCGTGAGGTCGAGATTCTTCACGATCAGTTGTTGGCCCGCTTCAGCGCCAATCCTGAATTGCGACCGCGCGATGTGATCGTAATGGTGCCGGACATCGACAGCTATGCCCCGCACATCCGCGCGGTGTTTGGCCAACTCGAGCGACACGATCCGCGCTTCATCCCGTTCACCCTGGCCGATCAGGGGCAGCGCGGTCGCGATCCGTTGCTGATTGCCGTCGAGCACCTGCTCAAGCTGCCGGACAGTCGTTTTCCGGTCAGTGAAATCCTCGATTTGCTCGACGTTCCCGCATTGCGTGCTCGATTCGGTGTTGAGGAGCGTGATTTGCCGACTCTGCATCGCTGGATTGAAGGCGCAGGCGTGCGCTGGGGCATGAATGCCGAGCAACGGGCAGGCCTCGGACTGCCGGATGAACTCGAACAAAACAGCTGGCATTTTGGCTTGCGCCGGATGCTGCTCGGTTACGCTGTCGGCAGCTCCAATGCCTGTGCGGGCATCGAACCTTATGATGAAATCGGTGGGTTGGATGCTGCGCTGATCGGGCCTTTGGTCGCGTTGCTCGATGCGCTGGAACTGGCGCATCAGGAGCTTACGCAACCAGCACAACCCAATGAGTGGGGCCTACGTCTTCAGGCGCTGATGCAATTGTTCTTCAAGGCCTGCAATGAACATGACGACTTCTTGCTGACGCAGTTGGAGGAGCTTCGCGAGACCTGGCTGGAAACCTGCGAATCGGTAGGCCTGACAGATGAACTGCCGCTGACAGTGGTGCGTGAGGCCTGGCTTGCCGGTCTGGATCAGGGCCGCTTGTCCCAGCGTTTTCTCGCCGGTGCCGTGAATTTCTGCACTTTGATGCCGATGCGTGCGATTCCTTTCAAACTCGTCTGTTTGCTGGGAATGAATGATGGTGACTATCCACGCGCGCAGCCGCCGCTGGATTTCGATCTGATGGGCAGCGACTACCGTCCGGGAGATCGTTCCCGAAGGGAGGACGACCGTTATCTATTGCTGGAAGCGTTGCTGTCTGCGCGCAATCAGCTCTATATCAGTTGGGTCGGCCGCAGTATTCGCGACAACAGCGAGCGCCCGGCGTCGGTGCTGATCGGGCAACTGCGCGATCATCTCGCCGGTGGCTGGCGATTGGCCGACGAGAGCAAGAATCTGCTGGACGCGTTAACCGAGGAGCACCCGTTGCAACCGTTCAGCGCGCGTTACTTCCATGAGGGCAATCAGCTTTTCAGCTATGCCAGAGAATGGCAGGTCTTGCATCAACCCGCTCAGAGCCGAAATGCCGAGCAGTTGCTCGATCCCTATGTCCAGGAAGAGCCTCTGACTCTGGTCCTGCTCCAGGACTTCCTGCGCAACCCGGTTCGCCACTTTTTCACCCAGCGACTCAAGGTGTATTTCGAGGCCGCTGAAGCACCACTGGCGGACGAGGAGCCTTTCGTACTCGATGCATTGCAGCGCTACACCCTCAGCGACAGCCTGCTCGACGCGGCACTCCGGCAACCGGACAATATCGATCAGGCGCTCGAGGCGCAGGCCCGCCGCCTGCAAAACAGTGGTCTGCTGCCCATGGCCGGATTCGGTGAGTGCCTGCAGCGCGAGTTGATCGAACCGCTGCCGGATTTGCTTCAGCGCTTTCAGCAACTGCTCACGTTATGGCCAACACCGCTGACCAGCGCAGTTCCGATCAGTCTCCAATTGCACGGACTGCGCCTTGAAGGTTGGCTCGCCAGCCTGCATCAGCGTGCCGATGGTGAACTGCTATCAGTCACAACCATTCCCAACAGCATCGGCTCGATCAAGAGTCGAAAATGGCACCGGTTGATCAAGCCGTGGGTCAATCATCTTGTTGCCTGTGCCAGTGGACTATCGATGAGCACTGCGCTTGTAGCCAGCGATGACACGCTGTTGCTCGAGCCCATGGAGCAGGATCGGGCGCTGCGTTTCCTCGGTGATCTGCTGCTCGCCTGGCAGGCTGGAATGCGTCAGCCGCTGCCGATCGCAGTAAAAACGGCATTTGCCTGGCTGTCCCAGTCCGATCCGCTCAAGGCCGAAGCCGCGGCCCGCAAAGCCTATGAAGGTGATGGCCAGACCAGCGAAGGCGAACGTCGTGAGAGCCCGGCGCTGTCCCGGCAATTCGTCGATTTTGATTCGCTACTCAGCGATGAGACATTTTCGGGTTGGTGCGACGCCTTGTATCGCCCTCTATGCGAAGCGCCTTGGCGCTCACTCGCAAGCGAAGGGGGGCGCTCATGAGTTCGAAAACTCCGCTTGCACTGGCCTTCCCGCTACACGGCAGCCAATTGATCGAAGCCAGCGCCGGTACAGGCAAAACCTTCACCATTTCCGCCCTGTATCTGCGGCTGATCCTCGGCCATGGCGGAGAATTGAACGGCTTCGGTCGTGAGTTGTTGCCTCCGCAAATCCTCGTGGTGACCTTTACTGATGCGGCAACCAAGGAGCTTCGCGAGCGAATTCGTACACGACTGGCCGAGGCTGCCCGATTTTTCCGTGGTGAGATACCGGCGCCTGATGCCCTGATTGCCGATCTGCGCGAGCAATATGCGCCGCAACAATGGTCCGGTTGCGCCAATCGGCTGGATATCGCCGCGCAATGGATGGACGAGGCTGCCGTTTCGACCATTCACAGTTGGTGTCAGCGCATGTTGCGTGAGCACGCCTTCGATAGCGGCAGCCTGTTTACCCAATCCCTCGAGACCGATCACAGCGATTTGCTCGGCGAGGTGCTGCGCGACTACTGGCGCCTGTTCTGCTATCCGATGCAGGGCGAGGTGCTCAATTGGGTGCGCAATAACTGGGGCGGACCCGCGGCGCTGCTGCCTCGAGTGCGTGGTCTGTTTGCCAGCGAGCGCGACGGCGACGAAGGCAAGCCCCCGGCAGAGCTGATCGACGAGTGCCTGCAGGAGCGCCGTGCAGCTTTGCTTGAGCTGAAAATGCCCTGGCGCCAATGGGCCGATGAGCTGCTCGTCATCTGTCATGAAGGGGTTGCGAGCAAGGCCGTCGACGGCCGCAAGATGCAGGCCCGTTACTTTGAACCCTGGTTTGAAAAGCTCAAGGCCTGGGCTGAAGACGAATCGCTGGAGCAACTGGACATCGGCACCGGCTTCACCCGGCTCACGCCCGACGGCATGGCGGAAGCCTGGAAAGGCCAGGCACCGAGCCACCCGGGACTCGAGGCAATGGCAGGGCTCAAGTCGAGTCTCGATGCATTGCCGACCCCTGATGCTGCAGTCCTGCAACACGCGGCCAAATGGGTAGGCGCGCGTTTTGAAGAAGAGAAACGTCGTCGCGCCGAGATGGGGTTCGATGACATGTTGCTGCGTCTTGACACTGCACTGCAGTCCGATGGCGCGGAGCGGCTTGCCACACTGATCCGCGAACAGTTTCCGGTCGCACTGATCGATGAGTTCCAGGACACCGATCCGGTGCAGTACCGGATCTTCGAACGTATCTATCGCATCGAAGACAACAGCCCGGACACAGGTCTGTTTCTGATCGGCGATCCCAAACAGGCGATCTACGCGTTCCGTGGCGCCGATATCTACACTTATCTGCGTGCACGTGAGGCTACCGCCGGCCGACTGCACACGCTGGATACCAACTTCCGCTCCAGCCACGGCATGGTGAAAGCGGTCAATCATGTATTTGAACGCGCCGAGTCCCGAGATCTGGGGCGCGGCGCGTTTCTGTTTCGGCAGAAAACCGGTGAGAACCCGGTACCGTTTCAGCCCGTCGAGTCTCAGGGCCGCAAAGAGTGGCTACAGCTTGCCGGACAGGACGTTGCGGCGCTGAACGTCTGGCACCTGCCTACCGACCAGCCGCTGTCGGGTGCCGTCTATCGCCAGCAACTGGCGGCAGCCTGTGCCAGTCAAATCACCGCGTTGCTCAATGGCGGGCAAGCCGGCAACGCTGGATTTGTGCAAAGCGGCAAGGAATTCAGAGGCCTGCGTCCTTCGGACATTGCGATTCTGGTTCGCGATGGCAGGGAGGCGCAGGCCGTTCGCGGCGAGCTGGCTGCGCGAGGCGTGCGCAGCGTCTATCTTTCGGACAAGGACTCGGTTTTCGCTGCCCAGGAGGCCCATGACTTGCTGTCGTGGCTCAAGGCCTGTGCCGAGCCGGACGTCGAGCGCTCGCTGAAAGCCGCGCTGGCCTGCATCACTCTCAACCTGCCACTGGTCGAGCTGGAACGCCTGAACCAGGACGAGTTGGTCTGGGAAAGCCGCGTCATGCAGTTCCGCGGTTATCGCGAACTGTGGCGAAAGCAAGGTGTACTGCCGATGCTGCGCCGCCTGCTGCACGATTTCCAGTTGCCGCAGATCCTCATGGCACGCAGCGACGGCGAACGCGTGCTGACCAACCTGCTGCACTTGTCGGAGTTGCTGCAACAGGCTGCTGCCGAACTCGATGGCGAACAGGCGCTGATCCGGCATCTGGCCGAACACCTGGCATTGTCCGGCCAGGCCGGTGAAGAACAGATTCTGCGCCTGGAAAGCGACGAGCAACTGGTCAAGGTCGTGACCATCCACAAGTCGAAAGGCCTTGAATATCCACTGGTGTTCCTGCCGTTCATCTGCTCGGCAAAACCGGTGGACGGCAGCCGCTTGCCGCTCAATTATCACGATGCTTCGGGCAAGGCGCAGGTCAGTCTGAACCCGACTGCCGAATTGATTGCCTTGGCCGATGATGAGCGTCTCGCCGAAGACCTGCGACTGCTCTACGTGGCATTGACCCGCGCGCAGCATGCCTGCTGGCTGGGCGTGACCGATCTCAAGCGCGGTAATAACAACAGTTCAGTGCTGCATCTTTCTGCGCTTGGATACTTGCTGGGTGGTGGCGAGACGCTGGGCGACTCCACCGGATTGAATCGCTGGCTGTACGACTTGCAACAGGATTGTCCAGCTATCGCCATCGCTGACATGCCTCACCCCTCGGACGAGCATTATCGGCCACCGCGCAATGAAGCGACGCTCAGCGCGACCCTGTTGCCCAAGCGCAAGGCCAGTGAGAACTGGTGGATTGCTTCCTACAGCGCCTTGCGCATCAGTGATGTATTGAGTGTCGGCAGTGATGAAGCGCCTGACAGTCCGCAAGCGCAAAAACTGTTTGATGATGAGCGCCTTGATCCTGAGGCACCGAGAGAAATCATCGCCGGTGGCGGCGATATCCATCGCTTCCCGCGCGGCCCCAATCCGGGAACATTCCTCCACGGTTTGCTGGAATGGGCGGGCGATGAAGGTTTCGCCGTGCAGCGCGATGCGCTGGAGGACGCGATTGCCCGGCGCTGCAACTTGCGTGGCTGGAAAGGCTGGATCACCACGTTGAGCGACTGGCTGGAGCATCTGCTGAAGACTCCTTTGCCGGCAGGTGCTGGCCGAATACCGGTGGTACTGGAGCAACTGACACAGTACCGGGTCGAGATGGAGTTCTGGTTTGCCAGCCATCAGGTCGATGTGCTCAAACTCGATGAGCTGGTGCGTCAGCACACCCATAATGGCGTGGCGCGGGTGGCCGCCGAGCCGGTGCAGCTCAACGGGATGTTCAAGGGATTCATCGACCTGACCTTTGAACACGATGGCCGCTACTATGTGGCCGACTACAAATCCAACTGGTTGGGTGCTGACGACATGGCTTATACAGAGCAGGCCATGGAACGCTCGATCCTCGACAGCCGCTATGACCTGCAATACGTGCTGTATCTTTTGGCACTGCACCGTCAACTCAAGGCGCGGCTGCCTGATTACGATTACGACCGGCATGTGGGTGGCGCGCTGTACCTGTTCCTGCGCGGCACACGGTCGGACAGTCGCGGCGTGTATTTTGCCCGTCCGCCACGAGAACTCATCGAAAGCCTGGACCGCTTGTTCCAGGGCAAGCCTGCGCCCAAAGCCGAGCCCGCATGGGAACAGGGAGTTCTGCTATGAACCGTACCTTCGCCGATCTGCTGCCGACACCGTTGGCAGACGACAGTCTGTCGACCTTGTCACCGCTGACCCGCGCCGATGACCTGCTGCTGTTGCTGACCCGCTGGGTCGAACGGGGCTGGCTACGTTCACTGGACAAGGCGTTTGTCGCGTTCCTTCATGAGTTGTCGCCCGAGGCTGATTCGCTGGTGCTGCTCGCCGCCGCGTTGACCAGTCATCAGCTCGGTCACGGGCATGTTTGTCTGGATTTGTTCGAAACCCTCAAGGCGCCGGATTTCGCCTTGTCACTCCCTCCCGAAGGGGATGTGCAAGGAGGTGTTCTGCTGCTGCCGTCGCAATTGCTTGAAGCCCTCAACGGCGCTCATTGGTGCAAGGTGCTGGCGGGCAGTCCACTGGTCGCGCTGGCGGCTGACACAAGTGCCGCGGCGCAGGAACGCCCCTTGGTGTTGTCCGGAAAGCGCCTGTATCTGCGCCGCTACTGGGCTTATGAACGACGGATCGACAGCGCATTGCGTTTGCGTCTGGCGCAGAACGAAGTGCCGCCGGCGGACTTGCCGCAGCACTTGAACGAGCTGTTTGGGGCCAGAAAACCAGGTGCAGTGGTCGACTGGCAGAAACTCGCTTGCGCCCTTGCCACGCGCGGCGCATTCAGTATCGTCACCGGCGGCCCGGGCACCGGCAAGACCACCACGGTGGTGCGTCTGCTGGCGTTGCTCCAGGCGCCCGCCGTGGAGGCCGGGCAGCCGCTGCGGATTCGTCTGGCGGCGCCCACCGGCAAAGCCGCTGCGCGCTTGACCGAGTCCATCAGCCAGCAAGTGCAATCGCTGGAAGTCGCCGAAGCCGTGCGCGAGAAAATCCCCTGTGACGTGACCACCGTACACCGTCTGCTCGGCAGTCGGCCCGGCACCCGTCACTTTCGCCACCATGCTGGCAATCGCTTGCCGCTGGACGTGCTGGTGGTCGACGAAGCGTCGATGATCGACCTGGAAATGATGGCCAATCTGCTCGATGCCTTGCCGCCACATGCGCGTCTGGTGCTGCTCGGGGACAAGGATCAACTCGCCTCTGTAGAGGCCGGTGCGGTGCTCGGCGATCTGTGCCGCGATGCCGAGGCTGGCTGGTATAACCCGCAAACCCGACAATGGCTGGAGTCTGTCAGTGGCGAATCGCTGCAGGACAGCGGTTTGCACGAAGACAACGACGGCTCGCATCCACTGGCGCAGCAACTGGTGATGTTGCGCCACTCCCGGCGATTCGGCGAGGGTAGCGGCATCGGGCAACTCGCGCGGCGGGTCAATCAACAGCTGCCTGAGGAAGCGCGGCAACTACTGAGCGCTGGTCATTACGCCGATGTGTTCTCGCTGTCGCTCAATGGCGAACACAACCACAAGTTCGAGCGTCTGGTGCTCGAAGGCCATGGCGACGGGCCGCAGGGCTATCGCCATTACCTGAGCGTGTTGCGAAATCAACGACCACCACAAGGCCGACCGCTGGAACACCCGGACTGGATTCAATGGGCGCGTGAAGTGCTGCAGGCATTCGATACGTTCCAGTTGCTGTGCGCGGTGCGCAAAGGCCCTTGGGGTGTAGAAGGCTTGAACCAGCGCATCACCGACGCCTTGCTCAAGGCGCGACTGATCGACAGTGACCAGCAATGGTACGAAGGCCGGCCGGTATTGATGACCCGCAACGACTATGGCCTGGGCCTGATGAACGGTGATATCGGCATTGCGCTCAAGCTGCCTGAACGTGAAGGCCCCGACGCGGGCAAACCGGTATTGCGCGTGGCGTTTCCGCGTAACGATGGCAAGGGCGGCGTGCGCTTTGTGCTGCCGAGTCGGCTCAACGACGTGGAAACGGTGTACGCCATGACGGTGCACAAATCCCAGGGCTCGGAGTTTGCGCACACTGCGCTGATCCTGCCGGATGCCCTGAATCCGGTGCTGACCAAGGAGTTGATCTACACCGGGATCACTCGCGCAAAAAACTGGTTCACCCTGATCGAACCTCGCGCAGGCGTGTTCGAAGAGGCCGTGCAACGCAAGGTCAAGCGCCTCAGTGGATTGATGCTGGAACTGGAGGAGGGTGGCGAGGCTTGGGGATGAAAAATCTGGCGATTGGCGGCGGTTACTGACCAGTCGGTCAGAAGGCACTGTCTCGCTGGTGTTACTCCGCTGTGCTATCGTTGCGGCATCATTTCAGTACGATCCAAGAGAATCCCTGCATGAAGGTGGCAGTCTGGGCGACAGAGCGCGTGGTTCGCTGCAAGCACGCATTGCTTGTCGGTCTGCTCTGTTTGCTGACGGGCGTTGCCATGGCGCAGACACAAACGCCCGCGGGCATGGCCGAGCAACGCGCTCAGGCAGTGACACAAGTCGTGCTGGGCATCCTCAGCTACGCACGCTGGCCGGTTGAACCAGCGCAGTTGCGCCTGTGTATCGTCGGCCCCACCGAGTACACCGACGATCTGGTCAAAGGCACCACACAAGCCACTGGTCGTCCGGTCACTGTGCGCCGACTGCTGGCCGACAATCCGGCCATCGTCAGTGAATGCGATGCGGTATACATCGGCAAACTCACCGCAGATGAACGCAGTCGGCTGTTCACTTCATTGATCGGCCATCCGGTGCTGAGCATCAGCGAAGGTGGCGATCAGTGCACGGTTGGCAGCCTGTTCTGCCTGCGCGTCGGCGATGAGCAGGTGTCCTTCGAGGTCAATCTCGACTCCGTCGCCCGCAGCGGCGTACGCATCCACCCGAGCGTGCTGCAGTTGTCGCGCCGCAAACCGGCGGCGCCATGAAACTGTTCGGTTCCAGAACCCGCCCGACACTGGGCTCGGTCATCGGCCGTGGACATTTGATTGTCGCGCTGGTGGCCGTGACGATGGCCAGTGTGTCGCTGACCCTGCTGGGGGTTCTCGCGCTGCGGGTCTACGCCGATCACAACCTGCACCTGATTGCGCGCTCGATCAGCTACACCGTGGAAGCGGCGGTAGTGTTCAACGACAAGGCTGCCGCGACGGAAGCGCTGGCCTTGATCGCGTCCACCGAAGAGGTGGCGGACGCTCAGGTTTTCGATGCCCAGGGTACGTTGCTCGCGCGTTGGCAGCGTCCCGAAAACGGTCTGTTTTCCGAGCTGGAAATGCAGGCTGCCCGGACCATTCTGGAAAAGCCGATCAGCCTGCCGATCGTGCATCAGGATCGTGAAATCGGACGCATCCTGCTGGTCGGTCACGGCGGCAGCCTGATGCGCTTCTTGCTCAGCGGTCTGGCGGGGATCATTCTCTGCACCGCCATCAGTGCCTGGGTCGCGCTGTATCTGGCGCGCCGCCAGCTGCGCAGCATTACCGGCCCACTTCGCAGCCTCGCGGCGGTGGCCCACGCTGCCCGCAGCGAGCGAGCACTGGATCGGCGCGTACCGCCGGCGCAGATCGCCGAGCTCGACAACCTCGGCAACGACTTCAATGCCCTGCTCGACGAACTCGAATCGTGGCAAACCCACCTGCAAAGCGAAAACGAAACCCTCGCCCATCAGGCCAGCCACGACAGCCTCACCGGCCTGCCGAACCGGGCGTTTTTCGAAGGTCGGTTGATTCGCGCCTTGCGCAATGCCGGCAAGCTCAACGAGCGGGTGGCGGTGCTGTTTCTCGACAGTGACCGATTCAAAGGCATCAACGACAACTTTGGTCACGCCGCAGGCGATGCGGTACTGGTGGCGGTCGCCAATCGGATCCGCGCGCAACTGCGTGAAGAAGATCTGGTGGCGCGGCTGGGGGGCGATGAGTTTGCCGTACTGCTGGCGCCGCTGCACAAGGTCGAAGACGCCGAGCGCATTGCCGACAAGATTCTTGCCAGCATGGACGTGCCCATCGCGCTGCCGGGCGATACCAGTGTGGTGACGTCGCTCAGTATCGGCATTGCCGTTTTCCCTGACCATGGTGTCACGCCAGGCGCCTTGCTCAATGCGGCCGACGCGGCGATGTATCAGGCCAAGCGCCTGTCGCGTGGCGCTCAATTCACTGCCGGGTCGGAGAGCCCGGTCGTCAATCTTCAAACCAGGAGCTGATTCCCGTGTTCACATTTCCCGCTCGACTGTTTTCCGCCTTGCTGATGATCGCCGTACTGGCGCTGACCGGGTGCCAGACCGCACCGCAGAAAGGCCTGACCCCGGCGCAGATCGCCGTCCTCAAACAACAAGGCTTCGAAGCGACCGACGAGGGCTGGGAGTTTGGCCTGTCCGGCAAAGTGCTGTTTGGCAGCGATATCGAAAGCCTGAACAACCAGAGCACCGAAATCGTCGAACGCATCGGCAAGGCACTGCTCGGCGTCGGTATCGAGCGGGTGCGGGTCGACGGTCATACCGATGCCTCGGGCAAAGAAACCTACAACCAGCAACTGTCGCTGCGTCGGGCCAAAAGTGTGGCCAAGGTGCTGACCACCGTCGGCATGAAGCAAGAGAACATCCAGCTGCGCGGACTGGGCAGCAGCGAGCCGGTGGCGTCCAATGACACTACCGCCGGACGCACCGAGAATCGCCGGGTGTCGATTGTGGTCAGCGCCGATTAATCGGCAAACCGCATCTCGCGGGTCTGCCCCATCAGCAGGCCCTGATTGCGCTCGGTCACCTCACGGATGTAATCCCACAATAGGGTGATCCGCTTGAGCTTCCTCAAGTCCTCCCTACAGTACATCCAGAATTGCCGGGTGATGTCGATTTCATCGGGCAGCACCGGCAGCAGGTGCGGATCCTGGGCCGCGAGGAAGCACGGCAGAATCGCCAGTGAACGCCCTTGCTGCGCCGCGACGAACTGCGCGATGACGCTGGTGCTGCGCAGGTTTGCGCTGGCGCCGGGCAGCACGTTCGCCAGGTAAAGCAGCTCCGAGCTGAACGCCAGGTCATCCACATAACTGATGAATTGATGCTTGCCCAAATCGGCCGGGCGGCGGATCGGTGGGTGCTGGTCGAGGTAGTCCTGGGTTGCGTACAGCTGCAAGCGGTAGTCGCAGAGTTTGCAGCACACGTACGGGCCGTGTTCCGGGCGCTCCAGCGCAATGACGATATCGGCTTCGCGTTTGGACAGACTGATGAAGTGCGGCAGCGGCAGGATGTCCACCGAAATCGCCGGGTAGGCGTCGACGAAGTGGCTCAGCTGCGGGGTGATGAAAAAGCTGCCGAAACCTTCGGTGCAGCCCATGCGTACATGCCCGGAAAGCGCCACACCAGACCCCGAAACCTGCTCGCAAGCCATGTGCAACGTGCTTTCAATCGACTCGGCATAACCCAGCAGACGCTGACCTTCGGTGGTCAGCACAAAACCGCTGGTACGCGATTTTTCGAACAGCAATGTACCCAGCGCCGCTTCCAGCGAACTGATGCGCCGCGACACGGTGGTGTAGTCCACCGCCAGGCGTTTGGCCGCCGTGCTGGCCTTGCGGGTGCGGGCGACTTCGAGGAAAAACTTCAGGTCGTCCCAATTCAGCGACCCCAGGGAGGTGATGTTTTTTTGCATGATGGACGGGCTTATATGTGCGTTCTTATTAGAAGTTTGCACATCTATACTCCAAAAACAGTCCGACAACCAATTCGCGACATACGCCTCATCTCAAGGCGAACCCCTTCGCCTTGGCTCCTACGATAACAACAAGTTTCGGAGACCAGCATGAACGCATCGCTTACGCCCAACGAAACCACGGTCCAGAAGGTCAAGCTGCTGATCGACGGCGAGTGGGTCGAATCGCAGACCACCGAGTGGCACGACATCGTCAACCCGGCGACTCAGCAAGTGCTGGCCAAGGTCCCGTTCGCCACCGCCGCTGAAGTCGATGCCGCCATCAGTGCCGCGCACCGCGCGTTCCAGACCTGGAAACTGACCCCGATCGGCGCGCGCATGCGCATCATGCTCAAGCTGCAGGCGCTGATCCGCGAGCACTCCAAACGCATCGCCGTGGTCCTGAGCGCCGAGCAGGGCAAGACTATTGCCGACGCCGAGGGCGATATTTTCCGTGGCCTGGAAGTGGTCGAACACGCCTGTTCCATCGGCACCCTGCAAATGGGCGAGTTCGCCGAAAACGTGGCGGGTGGCGTCGATACCTACACCCTGCGCCAGCCGATCGGCGTGTGCGCCGGCATCACCCCGTTCAACTTCCCGGCGATGATTCCGCTGTGGATGTTCCCGATGGCCATTGCCTGCGGCAACACCTTCGTGCTCAAACCGTCGGAACAGGATCCGCTGTCGACCATGCTGCTGGTGGAACTGGCGATTGAGGCGGGCGTTCCGGCCGGTGTGCTCAACGTGGTTCATGGCGGTAAAGACGTGGTTGATGGTCTGTGCACCCACAAGGACATCAAAGCGGTGTCGTTCGTTGGTTCGACGGCGGTCGGTACTCACGTCTACGACCTGGCCGGCAAGCACGGCAAACGCGTGCAATCGATGATGGGCGCGAAGAACCATGCCGTGGTGCTGCCGGACGCCAATCGCGAGCAAGCGTTGAATGCCTTGGTCGGCGCCGGTTTCGGTGCAGCCGGTCAGCGTTGTATGGCCACCTCGGTGGTGGTGCTGGTCGGTGCGGCGAAACAGTGGCTGCCGGACCTGAAAGCGCTGGCGCAGAAACTCAAGGTCAACGCCGGCAGCGAGGCGGGTACCGATGTTGGTCCGGTGATCTCGAAGAAAGCCAAGGCGCGGATTCTCGAGCTGATTGAAAGCGGCATCAAGGAAGGCGCCAAGCTTGAACTCGATGGTCGCGACATCAAGGTGCCGGGCTACGAGCAAGGCAACTTCGTCGGCCCGACCCTGTTCTCGGGTGTGACCACTGAAATGCAGATCTACACCCAGGAAATCTTCGGCCCGGTGCTGGTGGTGCTGGAAGTCGACACCCTCGATCAGGCCATCGCGCTGGTCAACGCCAACCCGTTCGGCAACGGCACGGGCCTGTTCACCCAGAGCGGTGCAGCAGCGCGCAAATTCCAGACGGAAATCGACGTCGGTCAGGTCGGTATCAACATCCCGATTCCAGTGCCGGTGCCGTTCTTCAGCTTCACCGGTTCGCGCGGATCGAAACTCGGCGACCTCGGCCCGTACGGCAAGCAAGTGGTGCAGTTCTACACCCAGACCAAAACGGTTACGGCGCGCTGGTTCGATGACGACAGCGTCAATGACGGCGTGAACACCACCATCAACCTGCGCTGAGGAATGGCCATGAAAATTGCATTTATCGGTCTGGGCAACATGGGCGCGCCGATGGCGCGCAACCTGATCAAGGCCGGCCATTCACTGAATCTGGTGGACCTGAACAAGACGGTGCTGGCGGAACTCGAGCAATTGGGCGGCACTATCCGCGCCTCGGCCCGTGAGGCCGCCGAAGACGCCGAACTGGTGATCACCATGCTCCCGGCGGCGGTCCATGTGCGCAGCGTCTGGCTGGGTGAGGACGGTGTGCTCGCCGGTATCGGCAAAGGTGTGCCGGCGGTGGATTGCAGCACCATCGATCCGCAGACCGCCCGCGATGTGGCCGCCGCTGCCGCCAAACAAGGCGTGGCCATGGCTGATGCACCGGTCTCCGGCGGTACCGGCGGCGCGACCGCCGGCACGCTGACCTTCATGGTTGGCGCCACCCCGGAACTGTTCGCCACCCTGCAACCGGTGCTGGCGCAGATGGGCCGCAACATCGTGCATTGCGGTGAAGTCGGCACCGGACAGATCGCCAAGATCTGCAACAACCTGCTGCTGGCGATCTCGATGGTCGGTGTCAGTGAAGCCATGGCGCTGGGCGATGCACTGGGGATCGACACCTCGGTGCTCGCCGGGATCATCAACAGCTCGACCGGGCGTTGCTGGAGTTCGGAAATGTACAACCCGTGGCCGGGCATCGTCGAAACGGCGCCGGCCTCGCGCGGTTATACCGGTGGCTTCGGCGCCGAACTGATGCTCAAGGATCTGGGGCTGGCAACCGAAGCGGCGCGTCAGGCACACCAACCGGTGGTGCTCGGTGCGGTGGCGCAGCAGTTGTATCAGGCGATGAGCCAGCGCGGGGAGGGGGGCAAGGACTTCTCGGCGATTATCAACAGCTATCGCAAACCGCAATAAACAGGCATCAAATTGCGGGGCGAGCTTCTGTGGCGAGGGAGCTTGCTCCCGCTGGTCTGCATGGCAGACCCAAACCTGGTAAACGCGCTTCCTGAATTTACAACTGCTGCGCAGCCGAGCGGGAGCAAGCACCCTCGCCACAGGTTTTTTGTGAGGCAAAAAAGATCGCAGCCTTCGGCAGCTCCTACAGGGTGTACATCTTGCCCATGTAGGAGCTGCCGAAGGCTGCGATCTTTTGCATGTCAGGCGAAGACGAAATATTTGCGCACAGTCTCGACCACTTCCCAAGTGCCTTTCATCCCCGGTTCAACCACGAAGATGTCGCCAGCACGCAGGTGAATCGGCGCCATGCCGTCCGGGGTGATGACGCAGTAGCCTTCCTGGAAATGGCAGTACTCCCACTTCACATAATCGACGCGCCATTTGCCCGGTGTGCAGATCCATGTGCCCATGATCTTGCTGCCGTCTTCGCTGGTGTAGGCGTTGAGGTTGACGGTGTGCGGGTCGCCTTCGAGTTTTTCCCATTTGCAGGCATCGAGTACCGGCAGCGGATGAGTGTCGCGTAGAACGGTGATAGGGGCGGTCATGTGTCGGCTCCAGACAAGGCGATCAAACGGAAGCTGCACCCTATAGCGGCCTGCCCTGGCCGAGATGTCTGTGCTCGACATTCAGATATCCATACACGCTGCCAGGTTTTACGGATGGAGGCGTAAACCTTCCAGCAAACTCAATTAACGGCAGTATTGATCTGAAACAACGGTTATGAAGTTATAACTATTTTACTTGTCTGGTTTTGCTTTTGAGTACGTCAGTACCGCCGCGTCCTTAGTTAGTTTTGACAGCCGGCCTGCCTTATAGCGCGGGCGCCCCACCATACCCCGTGTTTGTTAAGTAAATATGTCGTGTGCGGCGATTGGCTGCACCAGGCAGGTTCGGTATCTGTGGGGGGTTGCAGACTTTTTTCGAGCTGTAAAAAAACCTTGAATAGTTCGTTGACTCTCCCCTTAAGGGCAGAGTTTAGATTTCCGCCGCGTGAGAAGTTGCTGTGGGAAAAGTTACTTTTCATAAGTCGAATTCATGAAGTAGTCACGACATATAGGGAGATAGAAATGAACAATCCATTGGACTTGGAACATGTTATTGCCAGCACTCGCGAAATCCTCGCGCAGCTGTTAGTGATGGATGCGAATGACATCGAAGAAAACAGCAGCATTGTCGAAGATCTTGGTGCCGACTCGCTGGACATCGTCGACCTGAGCTTCCAACTGGGCCGCCAATATGGCTGCACACTGCCGAAAACCAGCGTGCTCGACCATGCGGTGGCGGTTTGCGGTGATGCCAGCGAGTTTCTCGCCAACGGGCGCATCACCGAAAGCGGCAAGCACCTGCTTGAGCAAAGCCTGAGCGCCTACACCCCGGATCAACTGAAGGCGGGCATGCAACCGGCTCAAGTGTTCGCCGCGACCACCGTGCGTAACTGGGCCAACCAGTGCCGCAATCTCTTCAACTACCTGCCGGCAACGTGCCCGGATTGCAGCGCTCACCAGGCTGTTCTGAACGAGCGCCAACAAGTGGTGTGCGGCGCGTGCAGTGCACGTCTGCTGCCGGCGGATGGCGATGAAGTGTCCCGTCAATTGGTTGAGCAGTTTGTCACCACTCACGCCAAAGAAGCGGTGTAGGAGTTCTCATGCGGGCACGAGAAGTCTATGTGAGCGGGTTCGGTCTGGTGGCGCCCATGGCGCTGGACGCTGCCACGTTGTTCGAGCGGATTTGCCGGAAGCAATCCTGTGTCCGCGAACATCCTCGGTTCAAGGCGCTGGGATTCAACAACAGCGCAGCCGGATTTATCGACGATACGCAGTGGCAGCGGATCGGGGCCGGTTTCGGCGGCAACGCGGCGCTGCACCCACGGCAAAGTGTGCTGGCCGAATACGTTGCCCGGCAGGCGCTGGAGCATGCCGGTCTGACGCCGGCAGACTTTGCCCACAGTCGCAGCGGTCTGTTTCTGGGCGCCAACAAGTACTGTGCCGACAGCCACGATCTGCAGCGACTCAGCCGTTGCATGGATGAAGCCGGACGTGTCGACCTCGACCGTCTGCTGGACAGTCCGGCAGCGTCCGGCGCGCCCTTTATCCGGCGGGTCGATCAACAGACGCAGCACCTGGCCGATCGGCTCGGCATCCGCGATCACATCTCGACTCATTCCGATGCCTGTGCCGCCGGCACCATGGCCATCGGCAGTGCTTACCGGGCCATCGAGCGCGGAGAGATCGATCTGGCTATCTGTGGCGCCGTCGAACTGATGGCCAACGAACTGCCTTATTACATGTTCAACAGCCTCGGCGCGCTCTGTCAGGCTGATTTGCCCGCGGGCGAACAAAGCCGTCCGTTCATGCCTGACCGTAGCGGTTTCGTCCTCAGCGAAGGCTCGGCGATGGTCATTCTCGAATCCGCCGACCACGCCCAGCGGCGCAAGGCTGCGCCACTGGGCCGGGTGCTGGGTTACGCGAATGTCTGCGAGGCACAGAAAATGACCTCCAGCAGCCGCGACGGCAGTAAATACGAGGAATGCATGGAAGCAGCAATCGAAGACGCCGGGCTGCTGCGCAGCGCCGTGCAACACGTCAACACCCACGGCACCTCCACGCAGGCCAATGACAGTTGTGAAGCGTTGGCGCTGCAGCGTCTGTTCGGCGGATGTCAGGACTTCATGACCTTCACCGCCAACAAGTCCGCCATCGGTCATTCCCTGGCAGGCAGTGGCGCGATCGAAGCGGTGCTGTCGCTGATGAGCCTGCGTGACGGTGTGCTGTTGCCCACTTTGAATTACGACCCAGAGCGTGCCGAATACCCTTCGCTGAAGTTCTTGAACGAGCCGGTACGACAGCCGATCAACGTGGTGATGTCCAATTCGTTCGGCTTTGGCGGCATCAACAGCTCGCTGGTTTTGGGGAGGGCGTGACATGAACCGAGCCATCTACCTCAATGCCGCTGCGGTGCTGAATGTGGCGGGCAGTGAATGCGCGGACTTGCTCGGCACGCCCTGCGCGGCGCAACCGCTGGCCTTTGACTCGCAGCGTCGGGCGTTTGCCTTGCCGACGCCGCGACTGGCCAGTGACCTGTTTGATCGCAAGATCCAGCGCAGCGTCGAACCGCAGGGCTTGCGCCTGTTGCATTGCGCCGCACGGCTGGCGCCGGCACTGGCGGCGCTGCAATTGCCCGCGTCACGCATTGCCCTGACAGCGGCCATTCCTGAAGTCGACGCGCCGAGTCCTTGCTGGGATGCGGTGCAGGCGATCATCGAACAGCCGCAAAAACAACTGGCGCAGTTATTGGCCAACACACCGCCCCTGCATGCGCTGACTCTGCTCAACAGCAGTGTCATGGCTTATGTGGCTGAAGCATTGAATTGCCATGGACCAATGGGCGGATTTTGTTCTCAGGACAACGCCGGGCTGGATGCGCTGATCGAAGCCTGCCAGCAGATTGGCGAGCGACATGCCGACGCCGCGTTGGTGGTCAGCAGCAGCCCGAACCTGACGCCGGCCCTGTACCTGCGCGAGCCCGCTCAGGCGAGCGAACCGATTTTCGGTGAGGGCGCCGCCGCGCTGTTGCTGGCGTCGACACCGCCGCCGGGTGCGGCACACGCCGTGCGCATTGCCGGGTTTGCCCGTGGTTACAGCACGGATCCGCATCGCTCTGTTGCGGTGGGGCGGCGCGTGATCGACCAGGTCCTGAGTGTGGAGAAACTGCGGGTCGGTGACGTCGAGCATATCGTCGGCAATTGTGCTGACGGGCACGTGATGAAGCTGCTCGAAGCTTTCCCGCGCGAGATTCGCAGCACCCGCCCCATGACCGGTGAGCTGGGCGCCAGCGGCTTGCTGACCGAGGTCGCACTGACTTTGCATTTCAGCCGCGATACGGCGGCGACGCCGGGTTACACGTTGCTTGTCAGCCACACACGCGCCGGTCACTGGGGCGCATTGCTGTTGGCCAGCGAAACCATGGAGAAGCACGCATGAGTGCGACACGGATTGTGATCACCGGATTGGGCGCCGTTACCGGGTTCGGTTTCGAATGGCAGACCCTCTGGGAAAAAATGCTCGGCGCCGAACATTGCGTGCGGCCATGGCAACCCGACGACCTGCAAGAGGCGTCATTCGCGGTGCGCTACGCTGCGCCGGTCGACATGAGCCTGTTGCCGGAAAAACTGCACAACCATCCGGCATGGACGATGCCACTGGAGAAACGCAGCCGCTTTGGCTGGGTCGCCGCCACACAAGCCGTCAGCGACAGCGGGTTGCAGCCGGAACAGTTGCGGGGCGCTGCGGTGCTGTGTGCCTCGGGAGCACCGCAGCACATGCTCGCTGACATGCTGCTGACCGAAGCCCCGAATGGCGGTACCCCGAACTGGTCCTGCCTGATGTCGCGGGCCGGGCAAGTGAATGCCGATGGCTCGCTGCGACAGAGCAACGACCGCCTGGCGCGGGTAATCGCCGACGACCTGGGCTGTGAAGGGCCGGTGATCAACATCAGCAGTGCCTGTGCCGGTGCTTCCCAAGCGATTGGCAATGCCTTTCAGATGATTCGTCGCGGAGAAGTCAGCGTAGCGCTGGCGGGTGGCGCCGACTCGGTGCTCAACCTCGACACCATGGCGGCGTTGTATCTACTCGGTGCCGCGTCGGGTGAGCAGCGCTGGGGAGCGGATCTGTGCCGTCCGTTTGATCGTGACCGCAGCGGTCTGATTGCCGGTGAAGGCGGTGGTTTTCTGGTGCTGGAAAGCCTCGAACATGCCTTGGCCCGCGGCGCGACGCCGTATGCCGAAGTGTTGGGGTTCGGCAGCAGCCTGGACGCCTACAAAGTCACCGCACCGCAACCGGAAGGACGCGGTGCGGCACTGGCGATGCAGGCCGCGCTGGACGACGCCGGTTTGCGTGCGCAGCAGATTGATCTGATCAACGCTCACGGCACGTCGACTCCGCTCAATGATGTGGCCGAGACCCTGGCGATCAAAAGCGTGTTCGCCGAGCACAAGCATTATCGAACCCTGGCCGTCAGCGCCAACAAATCACAGTTCGGTCACCTGATCGCTGCCGCTGGCGCACCGGAATGCATCGTCACGGCATTGGCCTGCCTCAACGATCTGGTCACGCCAACGGTGAACCTGCATGACGCGGACGAACAGTGCGATCTGGATTACTGCGCCGGTCAAGCCGTCAGCCGCCGAGTGGATTACGCGCTGAGCAATTCCTTCGGTTTCGGTGGCCTCAATACCTCGCTGGCCCTTGGCAAATATCGGGAGCATGGACATGACTGACGCCACTGTACGTGTCGCGATCGCCGGCAGCGGTTGTGTGTTGCCCACCGGCTGGGGCGTTGAGGGGTTCTGGTCGGCGGCCCGCGAAGGGCGCAGCGCAATCTCGCCCCTGAACTCGTCGCTGTTCCACAGCGAGCGGGTCATTGCATTCGGGCACATCGCTGATCGAGATCATCAACGTAGCCGTCAGGACGTTGCGCAAAACCTCCAGCGTTACTGCCCGCCGGCGGTGATCTGGGGCGTCAGTGCGGTGCGCCAGGCGTTGGCCGAGGCCGGGCTTGAACCGGGCCGCGACAACGCGCGTTTTGGTCTCTATTGCTGCCAGGGCGGTTACACCCATCCCTCGCTCGCGTCTTACGGCGAACTGTTGCACGAATGTCAGACCGAGACCGGTGCCGACATGCAGCGTCTGGCCAAACGCGTGTTGCAGGAGCGTGCACTCGATCCGTTTCTGGTCCTCAAGAGCCTGAGCAACGGTTTGCTCGGCGTTGTCAGTCTGGCCTTGAAGCTTGAGTGTGAATGCAACGCCTACATGCAAGGCGTGGCCGGCAATCTGGCGGCGCTGCGTGAAGCGTGCGCGGCGTTGCAAAGCGGTCGGATCGACGCGGCCATTGTGGTGGGCGCGGGCAGTGAACTGGATCCGCTGGCCCTCGCCGCACTGGCCGAGGCGGGGGTGATCAGCACCGACGGTTCGCCAAGCCTGCGTGCCTTTGATCGCCAGGGCTGTGGCGGCATTGCCGGTGAAGGTGCGGCGGCGCTGGTACTGCGCCGCGCCGATGACCTGCCGGCAGGGCCGCAAACCTGCCTGAGCGCACTGTTCGCACATCCTCGTCTGGATTCGCTGAACCTGCCGGACAAACAGGTGGATCTGCTGATCAGCAGCGCCTCTGGCGATCCGCACAAGGATGCCGATCTGGCCCGCACGCTGGCACGAACCGGCGCCGCGCACATCACCAGCAGCACGCCATTGACCGGCATGCTCAGTGGTGCACCGAGTCTGGTTGATCTGATCTTTGCCCGGCAGGCCTTGCAGGCGCAGAGCATTGCGCCGGTGAGTGGCCTGGAGCAACCGCTGGATGCGCATCTGCCGTTTGTGATCGGCGGGCCGCGCGATGCCGTGCTGCACGATTGCCTGGTGATCAACCGCGACGACAACGGTTTCAGCGCCGGTTACCAACTCGAATTTCACGCGGCCGACTGACCGTCGGCACGCAACGAAACGCATCTGATTTTTTACTCAAGGGATAGAACTGTCATGGATTACCGCGATTACGTACGGCCGAAATTCGTTGAATTGATGCAGGCCCTGGGCCTGGAGTGCCAGTTCCACAGAGCGCTGGGCAGTAAATTGTTTTACCGCGATCGGCAGGGCGAAGAGGTGACTGTCACTGACTTCCTCGGCGGTTACGGCGCCGCGCTGTATGGCCACAACGATCCGCAATTTGTCGATCAACTCGTCGACCTGCTGCGTGCCGATGTGCCGTTCAATGCGCAGATGTCGGTGCGCGGTGCGGCCGGTCAATTGGGGCGTGAGCTCAGTGAAGCGTTCAACCGTGAGCTGAACAACAGCGAACGCTACATTTCGACCTTCTCCAACAGTGGCGCCGAGTCGGTGGAAATCGCCGTCAAGCACGCCGAATACCGTCGTCAGAAAAACCTGCAGAAGCAATTCGACGAGCGCGATTTCGCCCTCGCCAATCTGGTTGCCAGCGACAAGGCTTACGTCGAACTGGACATCGACGATCTCGATTTGCCTGCCGGTCTGCTGCCGCAGAATCTGTCCTGCGTCACCGTGCGCCAAGTGGCCGAAGCGGTGCGTCAGCACAACCTGGCGCAGTTGCATGTCGAGCCGGTGTTCCTGGCTGTGCGCGGCAGCTTCCACGGCAAACTGGTGAACACCGTTCAACTGACGTACGGCAAGCAGTACCGCAAGCCGTTCGCCCGTTTCGGCCTCAACGTCGAGTTCATCGACCCGCAGCAACCCCAGCAATTGCAAGAGCTGCCGGCCCGTCACGTGCGTCACTGGCTGAGCCTGGAATGGAGCGGCGAAACCCTGCAGGTGCGCCGTGAGGCGTTCAGTGCGATCACCGCCGTATTGCTTGAGCCGATCCAGGGCGAAGGCGGGATCAACGAGTTCGCCGCTGAGTTCTATCTGGGCCTGCGACGCCTGTGCAACGAGCAGCAATGCCCGCTGATCATCGACGAAGTGCAATCGGGTTTCGGCCGCACCGGCACCTTGCTCGGCGCCAGCCATTTCAACCTGCAGGGTGATTACTACTGCCTGTCGAAAGCGCTGGGCGGTGGTCTGATGAAAATCGCCGCGACGGTGATTCGTGCCAGTCACTACGAAAACGATTTCAGCTACATCCACAGCTCGACTTTTGCCGAAGACGATGCGTCCTGCCATATCGCTCTGGCGGCCTTGCGCCGTCTGTTCGAGAACGACAGCGCGATGCTCAAGGACGTGAACAGGAAGGGCGAATACCTCAAGTCTTCGCTGCTGGAACTCAAGGCGGCCTATCCGGACGTCATCGCCGACGTGCGTGGGCGCGGCTTGCTGTTGGGTTTCGAACTGCACGACCTGACCGGCACCAGTTCACTGGTTCAGGCATCGGCGCAGTACAACGATGCGCTGGGCTACATCATCGCCGGCTACCTGCTGCAATTCGAATCGCTGCGCGTGGCGCCGTCGGGCAGCAACGCCAATGTGATCCGTCTGGAGCCGCCGGTGTGCATCACCTTTGCGGAAATTGACGGGTTGATCGCTTCGTTGCAGAAAGTCTGCGACATGCTGCGCCGCCGCGATGCCTTCCCGCTGGCCGCCGGAGTGTGCGCCGACAGCATCGCGGATGTGCCGACGCGCGAGGTCAGCTTCAAGGAGACCGAAACTCGCCCAAAGTCTGACGAGAACGTGCGCGTGGTGGCTCGCGTGGCGTTCATCAACCATCTGATTGATTCGGACATGCTCAGCGATGTCGATCCTTCACTGTGGACCCTGAGCGCTGAACAGAAACGCGAGTTCATCAAACGCATGGCGCCCGAGCGCCGTGCCGCGCCAATCGGCCCGGTGCAGATTCGCTCGAAACTGGGCACTGCCGTGGAATTCACCCTGTACCCGCTGTGCATGGACTCCGATGCGATGGCCGCGTACATCGCCAGCGGCGATCTGCAAACCATCCGCGAAGAAGTCGGCAATCGCATCAAGGATGCCCGCGCCGATGGCTACACCGTCGCCGGGCTGGGCATGTACACCTCGATCGTCACCAACAACTGCCAGGCCTTGCAGATTCCTGACATGGCACTGACCTCCGGTAACGCGCTGACCATCGGCATGGGCCTGGAAGCCATCGAGCAGGGTTGCAGGCAGCAAGGCCTTGAGCTGGGCGAGCAGACTGCAGCGGTGGTCGGTGCGGCGGGCAATATTGCCTCGACCTACGCCTCGCTGTTGTCGACCAGCGTCGAGCACCTGATCCTTATCGGCAGTGGCCGCGACGGTTCCCTGCGTCGTCTGGAAAAAACCGCTCAACAGATTTACGCCGAAGCCGCCCGCGCGATCCTCAAGGGGGGCGCCGAACACGATCGCCTGGCCCGTCGCCTGCAGCAAATTGATGGAATCGATGGACTCTTGCAGGCTCTCGGCAGCAGCGCCGATCTGGGGCTGCGCGTGGCGAAACTGGTTGAAGAACGCCTGGGCGCGAACGCCTTCATCACCGTCAGCAATGATCTTGAAGTGCTGAAACAGGCGCGCATCGTGCTCTGCGCGGCGAACGCGCCGCAGCCGTTTCTCTTTGCCGAGCACTTCGCCGAAAACAGCGTGATCTGCGACATCGCCGTTCCGCTGAACGTTGACCAGAACCTCGCCAGCCAACGCTCCGACGTGCTCTACATGCACGGCGGCATCGTGCAGACGCCGCTGGGTGATGGCCTGGTGAAAAACGTTCGTGCCTATCTCAAGCAAGGTCAGTTGTACGCGTGCATGGCCGAATCGGTGCTGATGGGCCTGTCCGGTATGAAACAGCACTACTCCTATGGCGACATCAGCCGCGAGCAGGTTCAGCAGATTCGTGCACTGGCGGCGACCCACGGCTTCAGCCTCGCGCAGTTCAAAACCGACAACTCGCTCTAAGGAATGGTCATGCCGAATAAAGTAGCAGTGGTGACCGGTGGCGGTCGTGGCATTGGTCGGGCGATTGTCCAGACCCTGGCCGGAGCGGGTTATCAGATCGCGTTCAGTTACGTGCGCGATGAAGTCGCGGCGATGGCCTTGCGCGATGAGGTGCAGGCGTTGGGGATCGATTGCCTGGCGTTGCAGTGCGATGTCAGCAGTGGTGACAGCATCAAGTCGTTCTTCGAACGGGTCGAGGCGCATTTCCAGCGTATCGATCTGCTGGTCAACAACGCCGGCATCACCCGTGACGGCTTGCTCGCGACGATGTCGGCGCGCGACCTGGTCGAGGTGATCCAGACCAATCTGATCGGCCCGATGCTGTGCTGTCAGCAGGTGGTGCCGGGCATGTTGCGCCAGCGCAGCGGTTGCATCGTCAACATCAGTTCGGTGGCTGCGCAGAAACCCGGTAAAGGGCAGAGCAACTATGCCGCCGCCAAGGGCGGGGTCGAGTCGCTGACCCGTGCCTTGGCGGTGGAGCTGGCGCCGCGCAACATTCGTGTCAACGCGGTCGCCCCGGGCATCGTCAAGACCGAGATGAGTACCGCGCTGATCGGCAGTCAGGAGGAAGAAATCCAGTCGCGTCTGCTGATCAAACGCTACGCCGAACCAGAAGAAATTGCCCAAGCCGTGCTGTACCTCGCCGATCGCGGTTTGTACCTGACCGGGGAGGTCCTGTCGGTCAACGGCGGGTTGAAAATGCCATGAGCCGAACCATTCTGATCACCGGTGCGGCGAAAGGCATCGGTCGCGCGGTGGCCGAGGATTTTGCCGCCGATGCCGACAATCGCCTGATCCTGCTGGATCTCGATCTGGCCGAACTACAACGCTGGGTCGACGAGCGTCAGGAGCAGATCAAGGCGCGGGTCGACACCCATGTGGCGAACATTGCCGATCTGCCGGCCATGCAAGCGTTGTTCAAGACCCTCGGTTCGCAAGTCGAATACGTCGATGTGCTGGTCAACAGCGCCGGCATCTGCAACGAGAACGAACCGGAGGATCTGCTCAACTGGCACAAGGTGATTTCGGTCAACCTCAACGGCACGTTCTACGTGACCTCGCTGTGTCTGGCGCTGATGCCTGACCGTGGGCGCATCATCAACATGTCGTCGATCCTCGGCCGTGCCGGCAAGGTGCGCAACACCGCGTACTGCGCGTCCAAGCACGGCATCGTCGGCATGACCAAGGCGCTGGCGCTGGATCTGGCTTCTCGGCAGATCACCGTCAACGCGATTCTGCCGGCCTGGATCGATACGCCGATGTTGCAGGGTGAACTGGCGACGCAGGCGGCAATCGCCGGTTTGACCCAGGAACAGATCGTACGCAACGCGAAGAAGAAACTGCCGATGCGCCGTTTCATTCAGAGCGAAGAAGTGGCGGCGATGGTGCGTTACCTGGCCAGCCCCGAGGCTGGCGGGGTGACTGCCCAGAGTCTGGTGATCGATGGCGGTGTCGGGTTGGGAATGTAGCGATGCCTCGATTTCACAACAGTCACATCGTGTGTGCGATGTGGGCGTGCATGGCTGCGCCCGGCGCATTGGCCGAATTTGCCGTTGATGATCTGAAGCCCGATTACGCCGACGGTGAAGTCGGCGTGGCCACGGCCATGCGTCTGCACGGCGATGATCAGGTCACACAAAAAGCCATGTATTTCAAAGCCAGCCTGGAAGACAACTGGGAGGGCGGGTACTACAAGGCTAAGGGACGCGTGCGTTACGACGCGCGCTATGACGGCAACAATCCGTACAGCGAACGGGCGCGCGACAAGTACCGTTTCGACGCTGATTGGCGGCACCTCTACGTCGGCCATTCGCTGGGTGACGGCGAAGTGACGGTGGGCTGGCAGCAGGTGGTCTGGGGCCGCGCGGATGAATTGCGCGTGCTCGATCAGATCAACCCGCTGGACTATCGCGATGGTTTGACGCCGCTGCTGGAAGACAGCCGCATCGCCGTGCCCATGGTGCGCTTTGCGCAACCGGTGGGCGAATGGGAGCTGGAGGCGCTGTGGATCACGGACTTCGTGAAAAACCAGGCGCCGGTTGAGGGCAGTGAATTTGCCGCGCCACTGTTTGCCACGCCGGACCCGCAGTATTTCCTGCTCGATTCCAAGCCCGGCTATGACGGCGACAAGGGCTATGCCTATGGCCTGAGCGCCAATGGCCGGATCGGTGCAGTGGACACCAGTTTTGTTGCCTTGAGCGCCCGTCAGCAAGACCCGGTATACGCGGTCGAGGGCCTCGCCGATGACGGCCGTACGCGACTGGAACGGCAGTTTCCCCGTTACACCATGGGCGGTGCCGGGCTGGCGATCGACGCCGGACACAGCATCGTGGTGCGCAGCGAAGTAGCGTATTTCGACAATTGGCGAGTGACCAACCCGACGCGTGCCCACGGCGCCGACAGTACGCCCATGGTCAAGTCGCTGCTGGGTGTCGATTACCTGTTGCGCGACTGGCTGATTTCCGCGCAGTGGCAGGAACAAGTGCTGCTCGACTGGCAGGACGGCATGTTGCAGAACAAACGCGAACCGCTGTTCACCCTGTCGGCCGAAGGCACCCATTGGCAGGACCGTCTCAAGAGTCGTCTGGTCGCTGCTGCCTCGCCACCGTTTCAGGACAACGCATTGCTGCAAGGCATCTTCACCTACAAGCCGGTCGACTACATAAAGCTCGGCCTGGAAGTGGATGTGTTCTTCGGCAAACCAGACAGGTCTTTCGGCGAGTACAGCAAGCGCGATCAAGTGCGGCTGTCGGCCGGTTATCTGTTCTGACCCATCACGCCTGCCGCGCTCGTGCAGGTGCACTTATCCAACGAAAAGGAAGTTGTCATGTTGCCGTTTTTGAAAAGTCTGACCACCGCCGCATTGATCCTCGGCAGTGCTTGCGCCAGTGCCGCCGAGGCTGGCAATGCCGATGAGATAATCCGTCAGGTACGCGATCGCAATGACGGGAACAGCTTCATGTCCCAGGTTTCGCTGATCCTGCATGACAAGAAAGGCAATACCCGCGTTCGCGAGTTCACCTACCTGCAAAAGGATTACCCGGACAGCGACAAGTTCAGCATGTACTTTTCCGCGCCCACGGACGTGCGTGACGTTGCCTTCCACATTGAAAACCCGCACGAAACCCTCGGCCTGGAAGACAGCCAGTGGATGTACCTGCCAGTCAGCCGTCAGACCCGCCGCATCTCCACCACTGACAAGCGCGGCTCGTTCATGGGCAGTGAGTATTCGTATGCCGATCTGGACAAGATCCGCGTCAAGGATTACTCGCAGAAACTCGTTGGCGAGGAACAGATCAAGGGCCGCGACTGCTACGTGATCGAGCGCGAACCGGCCTCCCCGGAGGTGCTGGCCAAGACCGGTTACAACAAGCTGAAGGTGTGGATCGACAAGCAGAATTTCCTGGTCATGCGTCAGGACTTTTTCGACGTCAAAGGTGTGCTGATCAAGCAGATGCGTACGCAGAAAGTCGCGACCATCGACTCGATCGACAGCATTGTGCTCAGTGAAACCGAGCATTTCATCGACGGCACGCGTTCGGAAATGCGCTTTAACCAGTTGCAGTACAACGTCTCCCTGGAAGATCGCCTGTTCACCCAGACCGCCATCAAGCGCGGGCTGAAAACCGGTGACCTGCCGGACTTTGCCGTGTCTGCCCGCTAAGCGCCGACCCCGACGACCTGGAACCGCATGATCATGGAAAGATATCTGAATTTCGTCGAGCGCTATGCGCGGGCGATTGTTTTCCTGCTGGTGGCGATTACCGCGTATTTCACTTATACGCTGGGCGCGCTGGTGTCCGACACCAACCCTTACCTGCTCAAGGAAAGCCACCCGGCGCGCAAGACCATCATCGATTTGCAGGGTGAGTTCACCGGCACGTTCGACTCGGTGATGGTGGCGTTGAACAACCCGCAAACGGTGTTCAACAAATCGACGCTCAACGCGCTGTTTTCGATGTCGCAGTCGGTGCGCAAGATGATTCTGGCCAACGATGCCGACAAGGAGCAGTTGGTGCAGATCGTCGCCCGGCATCCAGACGACAGTCGTGCGCAGTTGTTGACCCGGGACATTCTCGAGGGTGGTTTTTCGCAGAACGATTACGCCAACGCCAAGGCATTGCGTGATCATGCCCACAGTCAGAACTGGGATGCCCATGATCAGTTGTTCCTGACTTTTCTCGCCGAACGGATCAATCCGATCCGCGAAATGGCCTCGATGGGCGACCTGGAAAACATCGTCCTGACCGACGACGGCGAGCTGTTGATCCACAAGACCCTGAATGCCTATGACATCGACCCGGCGCTGGTCGAGTCGCAGATCATGGGCAACGAGTTGATGGTCGACGGGGTGGTGTCCAGGGACAAGAAGGTCGCGATGCTGGTGGCCGAACTCGGCACCAAGCAGGACGACGCTCAGGCGCAATTGCGGGCTTATCAGATCGTGCGCGGCATCGTCGCGCAATATCAGGCCGAACACCCGGAGTACAAGGACGAAATCTTCATTGCCGGCATGCCGATATTTATCGCCGCGCAGCAGGAAATCATCGATCACGACCTGGCCGTGCTGTTCCCGATCGTGTTTCTGCTGATTACCTTGCTGCTGATTTTCTTCTTCCGCAAACCACTGGGCGTGCTGCTGCCGCTGTTCAACATTCTGTTTTGCACCATCTGGACCTTGGGCCTGATGGCACTGTTGCGGGTGCCGTTTGACCTGCTGACCAGTGTGCTGCCGGTGTTCCTGTTCACCATCTGCTGCTCGGATGCTATCCATGTGATGGCTGAATATTACGAGCAGAAAAACGCTGGCAAGAGCAATCGCGAGGCCAACCGCGAAACCCAGCGCTTGATGGTGGTACCGGTGGTGTTGACGACCGTGACGACCATCGCCACGTTCATGATTTCCACCACCAACAACATTGTCAGCATTCGCAATTTCGGTGTGTTCATGTCCATCGGTCTGACCGCGGCGCTGATCATTTCGCTGCTGCTGATTCCGGCGTGGATCGCGATCTGGGGCAAGGATCAGCCGCAGCAGGCCAAGGCTGAGGTGCACAAGGAATCGATTATCTCGCGGTACCTGGTTGCGTTCTGTGCCTGGATGATCCGCTTTCGCAAACCGATCCTGATGGTCATGTTGCCGCTGCTGGCGCTGGCTACCGTGTTCACGTTCCGCGTCGATATCGAAGACTCCGGCATCGCTTACTTCAAGCCTGAGAGCCACATTCGCGTGTCCGATCAGTTCATCAACCACGCCAAAGTGGCGGGCACGGCGCCGGGCTGGATCGCGATCGACAGCAAAGAGCCGCGCGGCGTGCTGACCACTGAAGTGGTGCAGTTCATCGACAAGCTCGACCACTTCATCAAGCAGCAACCGAACGTCAGTTACGGCTACTCGCTGGCCACGTACGTCAAGCGCATGAACCTGGTGCTCAACGACATGAACCCGGATTATCTGCGGGTGCCGAATGCCGTGGAGAAAGTGACATCAATCAATGACGACGGGCAGATCGAGCGTTTTGAAGTGCCGGGCAATTCGCTGATCGAGCAGCACGTGATGCTGTTCGAAAACGGTGGTGGTTCGGACCTGAACAACGTGCTCAATGCCGACTTTTCCAAGGCCTTGACCCTGTACACCATGACCTCGTCGGTCGCCAGCGACTATCAGGGCATGCTCGACCGCCTCGATGCCTGGCTGCTGGTGAATAAACCGGCCAACCTGGAAGTGACCCACGCCGGCACGCCGTTGATCTGGACCGGGGTGCTGCAGGAAATCACTCAGGGTCAGGTGCTGAGTTTTTCCCTGGCGTTGCTGGTGGTCACGCTGATGATGATGTACTGGCTCAAATCGGTTCGCCTCGGGGTGCTGGGCATGTTGACCTTGCTGACCACCTCAGTGACGGTTTACGGCTTCATGTTCCTGTTCGGCATCGAGCTGAACATCGGCACGACGCTGGTGACGTTCCTGGTGGTCGGGGTGGTGGATTATGCGGTGCACCTGCTGTCGCGCATCAAGTTGCTGGTGCAGCAGGGCATTGAGATCGACGCGGCTATTTTGCAGGCGATGCACAGCGTCGGCCGCTCGACGGTGATCAACGTGGTGATCTTCTCCGTAGGCTTCATGGCGTTGCTGTTTTCCGACTTCAAGCCGATTGTCGATCTCGGCGCACTGGTGGCGATGGCGCTGTTTTCCAGCGGGGTCATGACCATTGTCCTGGTGACGCTGGTATCGCCGTGGTTCTTTGCGGCGATTGCGCCGGTGCATGCGCCGGCCCCAACAGTGCGCACAGAGGGGGAGCCGGTGCCGGGCTGATTCGCCAACGCGCAGGCACGCCGGCTCTGAGGCGGCAGGCGAGTCCGCTCATGCGGCGCAGCAGGATTTTCAGTTCAGTGTAGTGACCGGGTTTTTTTCGCCGTAGCGGGCAATGCGCTCGAACTGACATTCCTGGCGGGCGTCATTGAGATTGTTCTCAAACGCCTCGAGGCCATCATGCAATTGCTGCAAATCGCCGATCTGGGTCACCAGTTCGGCTTTTTTTTCGGCTATGGCTCGTTGTGCCATGTCCCACGGGAATTCGTCGCCGCGGTAGTTGTTGAGGATCACCTGCAGCTCTTTGAGCTTGAAACCCAGTTGCTGGGCGCACTTGATGAACGTCAACACCTCGACACTTTGCTGGCTGTAGATGCGGTATTTGCCTTCACGCTTGGGCTCGGGCAACAGGCCGATTTCTTCGTAATGGCGAATGCTTTTGACTGTGGTGCCCGACAGCTGGGCGGCTTTGCCGATATACATAAGGTCCGTCTCGATGATCAAACATAGCGTAGCGCGATCGGGCGTCATGCCGGATCGGCGGCGATTATATGTCCAATACCATCGGAAAATTGCAACTGCGCGTAAATGACGCGCACAGGCGACGGACGGGCTCGTGAAGGGAGCCAGCAGAGGCACTGACGGCGGCGTGTGCGCCGTCAGCTGAGGCGGCTGGAAAGCCTTAGACGGCGGCGGTCACGCGCGCCTGTTCCAGCCAGGCATCGCGCTGGTTTGGCTTGGAGCCGAGGATCGGCCCGAAAGTCAGCGTCTTCAGTGGCTTGATGCCGCAGAATTCCAGCGTGGTCTTGCGCATCTGATGCAGCCCCGGCATGCCATAGATCCATTTGTAGTACCAGTACGGCGTGTCCATGGTCACCAGCAAATGCGCGGTGCGGCCCTTGAGCAGCTTGTCGGGGAAGGCTTTGCCTTCGCGATATTTGAAGGCGAAACCCGGCAGGAAAATCCGGTCCACGAAGCCTTTCAACAGTGCCGGAATCCCGCCCCACCAGATCGGATAGACGAAAGTGAGGTGTTCGGCCCAGGTGATATCGGCCTGCGCTTGCAGTAGATCCGGCTCCAGTGGCTGCACCTTGTTGTAGCCTTCGTGCAGGACCGGGTCGAACTCCAGCGCATCCAGTCGCAGCAGCCGCACGTCATGCCCGGCATCCTTGGCGGCCTGAACGTAGGTTTCACTCAATGCCCCGCAAAAGCTGTCGGTGGAGGGGTGGCCCAGTATCACGAGCATTCGTTTGCTCATTGTGTGTACTCCTGAAATGAAGCCCACAGGATAGAGTCTGCCCCTAGCGGTAGAGTCAAGGCACCAGCGCATCAAACAAGGCCCGGGCGTAACCTGGCAGGTGGTCGAAGTCCCGTGCGCACAGTTGCAAGGTGCGATGCGCCCAGACTTCGGCCAGCGGCCGGCACGTTATCGAGTGCACCGAGGCCCAGCGCTCGATGGCCACCTTGGGCACGATGGCCAGCCCCGCACCTCGCGCCACCATGCGCATGACGCCCTCGAAGCCATCAGCGCGGATCCGGATCGACATGCGCTGGCCGATGTGCAGCGCTTGTTCCTCCAGATGAATCGCCAGCGCGCTGTGGCTGCCAAGCGCCACATAGTCGTGCGCCAGGGTTTCACCAAACGTTAGCGACGCCTGACTCGCCAAAGCATGTTCAGGAGGCAGGATCAGTATCAATGGATCGTCGCGAAAGGGCCGGGTTTGCAGACCGAGGGTGTCGACCGCATCGGAAACGATCCCCAGGTCCGCCGCGCCCTGGCGCAAGGCGTGGGTGATGCGCGCGCTGGGCAGTTCCTGCAGATCGATGTCGAGGTTGGGATGCTCTCGCAAAAAGTCCGCCAGCACTTCCGGCAGGTATTCAGTGATCGCCGTGGTGTTGCACAACAGCCGCACCTGACCTTTGACGCCCTGCGCGTATTCGGCCAGATCCTGCTGCATGCGTTCGGCCTGTTGCAGGAGAATGCGCGCGTGTTGCGCCAGAGCCTTGCCGGCCGGCGTCGGGCTCACGCCACGGCGACCGCGTTGCAGGAATTCGGTGCCCAGCGAGGCTTCCATGGCGCGGATGCGGGCGCTGGCGGCGGCCAGTGAAAGATGGCTGCGGGCGGCGCCGGCGGTGATGTTGCCGGTGTCGAGGATGTGCAGGTAGAGGCGCAGGTCGGTGAGGTCGAAGTGCATCGGGGCAGCCTCAAATTTTTGTAGGGGCAGCACTGGCCCTATCGCGAGCAGGCTCACTCCTACATTGGATCGGAGGTGAACGCCAACCTGTAGGAGTGAGCCTGCTCGCGATGAGGCCGGTCGCTCCAATGAATAATTCAGCCTCTTGCATTGGCAGAGGCAGCCTCAGTATATGGCAGATTTTCAACACTCCATCCAAAGCGCACAGTAGCGCCATGAACGCACTCGCAGATTTCTACCAGAACCTTGGCATGGCCCTGTCCCTGCTGGTCGTCGCCACCTTCATCATGGCCGGGCTGGTCAAGGGCGTGATCGGCCTCGGCCTGCCCACCGTCGCCATGGGCCTGCTCGGTCTGGCTATGGCCCCGTCGCAGGCAGCCGCGCTGCTGATCATTCCGGCGACACTGACCAATGTCTGGCAATTGGCGTTCGGCGGACATTTAAAAGGGCTGATCAAACGCCTGTGGCCGCTGTTGCTGATGATCTTCCTCGGCACCGCCGTCGGCACGTTGTCGATCGGCATGGCAGGCGGGCATTGGGTGGTGCGTGGGCTGGGCGCGGCGTTGCTGCTGTATGCATTGAGCGGGTTGCTGCTGCCGACGCTGCAGGTCAATCCTCGGCATGAGCCGTGGCTGGGTCCGCTGTGCGGACTGATCACCGGGGTCATCACTTCGGCCACCGGCGTGTTCGTGATTCCGGCGGTGCCGTACCTGCAGGCGCTGGGTTTGCAGCGCGATGAACTGGTGCAGGCGCTGGGCCTGTCGTTCACCGTGTCGACCCTGGCGCTGGCCGGAGGCCTCTTCTGGCGCGGCGCACTGGGCAGTGGCGAATTAAGTGCGTCGCTGCTGGTGCTGATCCCGGCGATGCTGGGCATGTGGTTCGGCCAATGGCTGCGTCAGCGCATCAGTGCCGTGCTGTTCAAGCGGGTGTTCTTCATCGGACTGGGCGCACTCGGCGCCCATCTGCTGATCAGCGGCTAGCCGACGAGGCGCTCAGCATGTCGATGCGACGGATATCGAAATCGCGCTCCAGATACGTCATGCGGTTGTCGAAAAAATCGCGCATGTGCGGCAGGTTCGAATGCACGTCGAGGTGCGCCTGGCTTTCCCAGATCTCGTAGAAGATGAACAGCGTCGGGTCTTCCTTGTCGCGCAGCATGTGGTACTCAATGCAGCCGGGCTCGGCGCGGCTCGGTTCGACATAGGCGCGAAACAGCGCTTCGAAAGCCTCGGCTTTTTCCGGGCGGGTCTTGGCGTGCAGGATGAAACCGTGGCGTTCACTCATCGAAACAACTCCTCAAATGCAGATGGCCGGGAATGCTATTGCAACAATCGGCATTCGATTCGTGCTTTTTGATCAAATGTATTTTGCGCCGACGCGGCTTATTCCGCGCGAGATGGATGGTTAACCTGCCGCCATTCGTTTTCCCATCTTTCTCCAGCCCAATGGCTGCGCGAGGCGTTCTGATGAAAAAAGTGTTGTTGCTCAATGGTGGCAAGAAATTCGCCCACTCCGACGGTCGTTACAACGCGACCTTGCACGAAACCGCGCTGAGCGTACTGGATCGTGGCGGTCTGGATGTCAAAACCACGTTCATCGACGAGGGTTACGACGTCGCTGAAGAAGTGGCCAAATTCCTCTGGGCCGATGTGATCATTTATCAGATGCCGGGCTGGTGGATGGGCGCGCCGTGGACGGTGAAAAAGTACATCGACGAAGTCTTCACCGAAGGCCACGGCAGCCTCTATGCCAGCGATGGCCGGACCCGGTCCGATGCGTCGCAGAAGTACGGCAGCGGCGGCCTGATTCAGGGCAAGCAATACATGCTGTCGCTGACCTGGAACGCACCGCAGCAGGCGTTCGATGACCCGAGCGATTTCTTTGAAGCCAAAGGTGTGGATGCGGTGTACTTCCCGTTCCACAAGGCCAACGAGTTTTTGGGCATGAGCGGGCTGCCGACGTTTCTCTGTGTGGACGTGATGAAGCGCCCGAACATCGAGAATGATGTGGCGCGGTATGAGTCGCATCTGAAACAGGTGTTTGGTCTCAAGGCGTGAGGTGATTCATTCGGTGAGGGTTTTAACTGTGGTGAGGGGATTTATCCCCGATGGGTCGCGCAGCGGCCCCCGATCTTGATCTCAAAAAGCGGGGGCCTGCTGCGCAGTCCATCGGGGATAAATCCCCTCGCCACAGGGGGGTTCTCTCTCCACAATGGATTTGTGCAGTCGATCAATAAGGGACACCCGTGAAAGCCAGATCCGATGAGTTGCAGATTTTCGTCTGCGTGATCGAGTGCGGTTCGATTTCCGCTGCTGCCGAGCAGGTCGGCCAGACCCCCTCGGCGGTCAGCCGCACACTGTCGCGGCTGGAAGCAAAGCTCGACACCACGCTGATCAACCGCACCACGCGGCGCATGGACCTGACCGAGGAGGGCAAGTATTTCTTCGAGCAGGCCAAGCTGATTCTCGATCAGATGGATGCGCTCGAAGAGCGACTGTCCTCACGCCAGCAAACCCCGTCCGGACGCCTGCGGATCAACGCCGCCTCGCCCTTCATGCTGCACGCCATCGTGCCGTACATCGACGAGTTCCGTGGCCTGTACCCGGACATCCAGCTCGAACTCAACAGCAATGACCTGATCATTGATCTGCTGGAACAAAGCACCGACGTCGCCATCCGCATCGGCACCCTTGCCGATTCGACCTTGCATGCGCGCTCGCTGGGTTGCAGTCCGCTGCTGATCGTCGCCAGCCCGGCCTATCTTGAGAAACACGGGGCGCCGCAGCAGGTCGCCGACTTGAGTGACCACACCCTGCTCGGCTTCACCCACAACGAAGGCCTCAACCAGTGGCCGCTGCGCTACGTACATGGCGACCGTTGGCCAATCACTCCGGCCATCAGCGCCTCCAGCGGCGAGACCGTGCGCCATCTGGCGCTGGAAGGCCAGGGCATTGCCTGCCTGTCGCACTTCATGACCATCGACGACATCCGCGCCGGGCGCCTCAAGGTTTTGCTGGCGGAGTTCAACAGCGGTTATCGCCAGCCGATCAACGCGGTGTACTACCGGAACTCGCAACTGGCGCTGCGCATTCAGTGCTTCCTCGATTTTATCCAGAGCAAACTCGCCGCTTACGCCAGCGCCGATTTCAAGGGCTGATTCGTGACCCCTGCGCAACAGTGATTTGGGCGAGGGCGGGTTTTTCCATCGGGGTGACTGGTCGATACTCGCTGCATCACTTATTCACGCAGGGAGTTTCTCCATGAACGTATTCATCACCGGCGCCGCCGGTTTTATCGGCGGTTCCATCGCCACCGGTCTGGTCCAGGCCGGCCATAATGTCACCGGCCTGGTGCGCAGCGCCGAACAGGCCGAAGAGCTCAAGGCATTGGGCATCACCCCGGTGATCGGCACCCTTGAAGACAGTACATTGCTGGCTGAACAGGCCCGCGCCGCCGATGCGGTGATCAACGCCGCCAGCAGCGACCATCGCGGCGCGGTCGAAGCCTTGCTCGATGCCCTGCGCGGCTCGAACAAAGTATTCCTGCACACCAGCGGTTCGAGCATCGTCGGCGATGCCTCGGGCGGCAAGTCCAGCGACGTCATCTACTACGAAGACAACCTGCCGGAACCCACCGTTGACAAGGCTGCCCGTGTGGCCATCGACAACCTGATCCTCGCCGCCGCGAAGGACGGCGTGAACTCGGCTGTGATCTGCAACACCCTGATCTATGGCCACAGTCTGGGCGTCAATCGCGACAGCGTGCAGTTGCCGCGTCTGCTCAAACAAGCGCGCAAAAGCGGCGTGGTGCGCCATGTCGGCACTGGCCAGAACATCTGGTCCAACGTGCACATCGAAGACGTCGTCGCCCTGTACCTGCTGGCGCTGACCAAGAACATACCGGGCACGTTCTACTTCGTCGAAAGCGGCGAAGCCTCGTTCATCGACATGACCACCGCTATGGCCGAAGCGCTGAATCTCGGCGAGCCACAAGACTGGCCGCTGCAAGATGCCGAAGCCGAGTGGGGCTACGAAATGGCCAACTACGGCCTCGGCTCCAACAGCCGGGTACGCGGCAAACACGCCCGCGAACTGCTTGGCTGGGTACCGAAGCGTACGTCGGTGGTGGACTGGATCCGTAACGAGATGGTGTGAGTTCACGCTGCGCCGCATCAAGCCCTTCGCGAGCAGGCTCACTCCCACAAATAGAACGCATTCTGACTGAAGCAATGCGATCAACCTGTGGGAGCGAGCCTGCTCGCGAAAGCGCTGGATCAAACAACACAAAAGTTGAATGGCACGCCGTCATCGTCCGTTTTTTTGTCCCGGTACCCCCTACAAACACAGCGGCTACCAGTGAAATTTGATTTTTAGCGAGGACTTCGCCGGGTGCTCGGGAAATTACCGACTAGGCTGCTACCCCGGTGCAACGAAGGCGGCTGCGATGAATGTCGCCCAAAACGTTTTGCAGGCATGAGGCTCGTTTCAGGACTCCGTCAGCGGCGTGCTGTCGGCGGTCGGCAGCGGCGCACTGTGTATTGCATTGGTGACGACTCGACCCAGAGGTTTGCCCGGTCATGACATTGACGTTGCAGCACGCCAGCGTGCTCTGGAAATTCCTCGGTGCGGGGCGCCAACACAGCCCTTGTGAACTGATCGTAGTCTGCGGCTCCTACGACCTGCGGGTCTGCGATTACGCCTGCCAACTCCTGAAAGACGGCGTGGCCCCCCACCTGTTGTTCACCGGCAATACCGGCAACTGGACCAGGCATTTGTGGGAACGCATCGAAGCCGATATTTTTGCCCAACACGCGTTGATGCAAGGGGTGAGGGCAGAGCAGTTCACCCTGGAAACCCGCGCGACCAATTTTGCCGAAAACATTGCGTTTGCCCGGGCGATGTTTCCCGACGTGCGTCGCGCGACCTTTCTGACCAAGCCCAATTCGATCCGGCGCGTGGCGTTGACCTTGCCCGTGCAATGGCCCGGCCTGGAAGCCTTTGTGGATGCGCCGTCGTTCCGATTTCCCGATGACGTCAGCAATCTGATCGGGGTCTTGGGCCTGATCGACGAAATGGTCGGCGATGTGCACCGCATCATGGTTTACCCTTCGTTGGGTTTTCAGGTCGAGCAGGTCATCCCCGAAGAGGTTCAGGTAGCCTGGCGGTATCTGGTGGAGCAAGGCTTCGATCACCATTTGATCAAGGGCAGGAGTTGACGCTGACTCCCGCCGGGAGACAGACATGCAATACGACACGCTGATCCGCAACGCCACCGTCATCGATGGCAGCAACACGCCCGGCTACCGCGCCGATGTGGCGATTCTCAACGGGCGCATCGAACGTATCGGCGACTTGCACGATGCTCGCGCCACGGAAGAAATCGACGCCGCCGGCCGCGTGCTCGCCCCGGGTTTCATCGACGTGCACACCCACGACGACACCGTGGTCATCCGCCAGCCGCAGATGCTGCCCAAGCTCAGCCAGGGCGTGACCACGGTGATTGTCGGCAACTGTGGGATCAGCGCCTCGCCGGTCAGTTTGCAAGGCAATCCGCCGGACCCGATGAACCTGCTCGGCAGCGCAGCGGCGTTCGTCTATCCGCGCTTCAGCGATTACCGCGCCGCCGTCGAAGCGGCGAACACCACGCTGAACGTCGCTGCACTGGTCGGCCACACGGCACTGCGCAGCAATCACCTCGACGACTTGTTCCGCACCGCCACGCCAGATGAAATCGCCGCCATGCGCGAGCAACTGCGTGAAAGCCTTGAAGAAGGCGCGCTCGGCTTATCCACAGGTCTGGCCTACGCCAGCGCCTTTAACGCCTCCACCGACGAAGTGAAGCAACTGACCGAAGAACTGACCGCATTTGGCGCGGTGTACACCACCCACCTGCGCAGTGAATTCGAACCGGTGCTGGAGGCGATGGAGGAAGCGTTCAGCATCGGCCGTCACGCGCGATCCCCGGTGATCATCTCCCACCTCAAATGCGCCGGCGTCGGCAACTGGGGGCGTAGTCCGCAGTTGCTCGCATCGCTGGAAGCAGCGGCGAAAACCCAGCACGTGGGCTGCGATTGCTATCCCTACGCGGCGAGTTCTTCGACGCTGGATCTGAAGCAAGTCACCGACGCCCACCGCATCACCATCACCTGGTCGACACCGCATCCTGAAGTCAGCGGACGCGAGCTGATCGACATCGCCGCCGAATGGAACGTGCCACTGCTCGAAGCCGCCAAGCGCCTGCAACCGGCGGGGGCGGTGTACTACGGCATGGACGAGGCCGATGTACGAAAAATCCTCGCGCATCCATTGTCGATGGTCGGGTCTGACGGCCTGCCGGAAGACCCGTTCCCGCATCCGCGCCTGTGGGGCGCTTTCCCACGGGTATTGGGACATTTCAGCCGTGATGTCGGGCTGTTTCCGCTGCATACGGCCGTGCACAAGATGACCGGTCTGTCGGCGGCACGGTTTGGCTTGAAAGGGCGCGGCGAGATTCGTGAAGGCTATTGGGCGGATCTGGTGCTGTTCGATCCTTTGACGGTGCGAGATGTGGCGGATTTCCATGATCCGCAGCGAGCGGCGCAGGGGATTGATGGGGTGTGGGTCAATGGGGGGTTGAGTTATCGCGACGGACAGGCGAACGGGCGTCGAAAAGGGCGGTTTCTGGCGAGGAATGGGGATTTGCGCGAAGGGTTTCATTGATTGCCAAGCCCCTGTAGGAGCTGCCGAAGGCTGCGATCTTTTGATCTGCGTCTCATGGTGGCACTCTGAGATTAAAGAATGTCGAAACCAAGCCGAATTGCTGACATCCAGCCCAGCTAAACTCTTGGGCCAACCAGTCAGGGAGCACCCCATGAGCTTCGGCAAAACCACCCCGATCCTGCGGATCTTCGATGAAGCCAAGGCGTTGGAGTTTTACGTCGACTTCCTCGGCTTCAAGATCGACTGGCAGCATCGTTTCGAAGCGAACTTCCCGCTGTATCTGCAGGTGTCGCGTGGCGAGTGCGTGTTGCACCTGTCCGAGCATCATGGCGATGCGACCCCGGGCTCGGCGTTGCGCATCGAGACCGATGAGCTGGAGGCGTTTCAGCAGCAGTTGCAAGCCAAGGATTACAAGTTCTCGCACCCACAGATTCAGGCGATGCCGTGGGGCAGTCAGGACATGACGATTGCTGATCCGTTCGGTAATCGGTTGGTGTTTACCAACGCGATCAGTGTTTGAGCTGAGAAGAGCCCCTCACCCTAACCCTCTCCCAGAGGGAGAGGGGACTGACCGAGGTGTCTTGCGCTGTACATCGACCTGAATGATCCGCTGCGATTGTGCATTCACAGCAGCATTTTCAGGTCGGTGTGTCTCGCGAGCATCCCTCGATCGGCCCCCTCTCCCTCCGGGAGAGGGTTGGGGTGAGGGAAAAAGATTCACGCCATACAAAAAAGCCCGCTGCCAAACCACTAAGGTTTTGCCGCGGGCTTTTTCGTTACTCCGTTGGCACTAACTGATCCAGCACCCGGTTGACGGCGATCTCCGCCACCATCACCACCTGCGCGATGCCTTGCAGAGTCTTGCGGTGTGAGCCTTCAAGCAGGCCGGCAAAGTCGTTGAGCATCACGGTGGCCGAGCCCAGGGTTTCGCTGGCGTCGGCCAGCAACGGTTCGGTGCCGCTGGCCGGGTTGGCCATGTAGAGACGATTGGGCTGGTACGGGGTGGCCATGATCGCGGGCCGCGGTGGGCCGAGGTAGTGGTCGAGGGCGCGCTCGGCGGCTTCGTGGAATTTCCTTGAATCGGGGGATTCGTAGAGGGAGGCCGGACCGGTGTCCGGTGGGTTTGGCGTAACTTTGAACATAGGCTGTGTTCCCGTCATTGAGCGCCAGCCCCTTTGCTACTAAACGAAAGGGTGGCAGCTGTACGCAGGTTAGTAGACCGGGGAACTCAGCTTAAGCCGGCGCGCCGAAGCGCCCTACGTACAGCCACCATCAAGCTCAGGTATGCAGCACCTGTGATGAATGTACGACCAGCCGAATTACCTCGGGCTACTAAACCCGATCACTGGAAATCAGTGACGGACTCAAGTTACCGACGGCCTCCGGGGCGCACAAGCCGGCGGATTCTGGCTTAGCCGTAGGCAGCGGCGCAAGGATTTGTAGGCAGTAGGGCGTAACACTGAGTGTCTTTAAACACGGGGGCTGCAGTGGGTTTATCGGACGGCTGAAATTGAGGAATTGTCTGTCGGGTTTTTGGTGTGGCCACTGGCGCCATCGCTGGCAAGCCAGCTCCCACAGGGTTATGTGCGAGCCGCAGATTTTGTGTACGACCCGGTCACTGTGGGAGCTGGCTTGCCAGCGATGAGGCCAGAATAATCACCCCCGATGCATCTGCCGAAACTCCCCCGGCGGCATCCCGCGCCGGCTCTTGAACGTGCGATGGAACGACCGCGGCTCGGTAAACCCCAGATACTGCGCAATGTCCTGAATCGGCAACGTGCTGTTGAGCAAGTAATGCTCGGACAGCTCCTGACGCAAGTCATCCAGAATCTGCTGATACGACGTCCCCGCCTGATGCAACTGGCGTTGCAACGTGCGCACCGACACCGCGAGCTGTTCGGCCACCTGTTCCTTGCGCGGCAAGCCTTCCTTGAGCAACTGGCGCAGGATGCTTTTGACCCGCTGTTCCAGCGACGCATCCTCCAGCGTCGCCATCAAACCCATCGCGTGTTCTTCCAGGGTGCGCAGCAACTGCGCATCGGCCTGGCGCAGCGGTAATTGCAGATACGCCAGCGGCACGATCAGCGCCGAATACGCCTGCTCGAACAGCACCGGGCAATCGAAAAACGCTTCGTATTGCGCCTGACTGGCGTCTGTCGGGCATGGATGTTCCAGCCACACGGCGGCGGGTGACATCTGTGTGTCGGCAATCCAGCGTGCATATTGCAGCCACGAGCCAAGGACGTTTTCCACCAGATGCCGGCGAATCCTTGGGCGTTGATAGCGGCAAGTCCAGATCAGGTGCACATGACCGTCCTGCACCTCGGCACGGCTGACACCCATGTCGCCCACCAGTTTTTCGAACGGCATGATCCGGCTCATGGCGTCGCCCAGAGTCGCGCAGTTCATGGTGATGTAACCGAGCACGCTCCAGGAGTTGGGCAGGACGAAGTTTGCCGCGTTGAGACCAAACAGCGGATCGCCCGAGTGCGCGCAGAAATAATCGAGCAGGCGCTCATGGGTTTCGCCCGGCAAGCGCAGGCTGTTGTCGCTCAGTTGCTGCGCCTGCAATCCGGCTGCCGCCAACGCCGGCTCGATGGCCATGCCCAGTTGCTCGGCATGGCGCACGTATTTGAGCAGCGGCGGAACCGAGGTGAAGCCGAGCGATTGCATGATCCGAATTCCTTGATCAAGGCCAGCGTGAGCGAATGAATGGCTGAAAGGTAATTTGAAACCCCGACTAAAGTAAATGGCTGGCACTTGCGCGACGTTTGACTCAATTGGCTACTCGAACTGGCCGGATGCGACCGTGACACTTTTGGGCCGCTGACTAGTATGGAGGCCTGCCACATCACTGATCAGACTGCATAAGAAGGACACACGCATGCGACGCTGGAACGGCTGGGGAGAGGCAACAACGATGGTCGAACTGCCGGCCCAGGGCGCGAGTTTTCTCCATGAACGGCTGGGGGCCGGGCGCGCGTTGCCCGATGCCACGCTGGAGTCGGCATTGGCGCGAGTGCCGCTCTCGCGATTGGCGGCGCACACCTTGTACAGCGTCGATGCCCATGACCGTCTGCTGCACGCCCGGGGTCAGAGCCTGCCGGATTGGCTGGCGCTGCGCGAGGGTGCGCTGGGCATCTATCCGGACGCGGTGGCGTTCCCGGAAACCGCCGGGCAGATCCGTCAATTGCTGGTCCTTGCCCATGAGCAGGACCTGTGCCTGATTCCCTACGGCGGCGGCACCTCAGTGGCCGGGCACATCAATCCGCCGGATTCGGCGCGGCCGGTGGTGACCGTGTCGCTGGCGCGGATGAATCGCCTGATCGACCTCGACGAGCAGAGCCAATTGGCAACGTTCGGCCCCGGTGCCAGTGGCCCGCAGGTGGAAAGTCAGCTGCGCGCTCGCGGCTACGCGCTGGGGCATTTCCCGCAGTCCTGGGAGTTGTCGACGCTGGGCGGTTGGGTCGCCAGTCGCTCCAGCGGTCAGCAGTCGTTGCGCTATGGGCGTATCGAGCAATTGTTCGCCGGCGGCACCCTGGAAACCTTTGCCGGGCCTCTGGAAATTCCGACCTTTCCAGCCTCGGCAGCGGGGCCTGATCTGCGCGAAGTGGTGCTCGGGTGCGAGGGCCGTTTCGGGATCATCTCCGAAGTCAAAGTGCGGGTCAGTCCGCTACCCACCGATGAGCGTTTTTACGGGGTGTTCCTGCCCAGTTGGAGCAAGGCGCTGCAAGCGATCCGCCAATTGGCCCAGGCGCGAGTGCCGTTGTCGATGCTGCGCCTGTCGAACGCGGTGGAGACCGAAACCCAACTGGCGCTGGCCGGGCATCCGCAGCAGATCGCCTGGCTGGAGAAGTATCTGAACCTGCGCGGTGCCGGTGAAGGCAAGTGCCTGCTGACCTTCGGCGTGACCGGCAACCGTCGGCAAAACGCGCTGTCGCTGAGCCAGGCGCGCCAGCATCTGAAAGCCTTCGGTGGCGTGTTTACCGGTACGTTGCTCGGCAAGAAGTGGGCGCAGAACCGCTTCCGTTTCCCCTACCTGCGCGAGAACCTGTGGAACGCCGGCTACGTGGTCGACACCCTGGAAACCGCCACCGACTGGAGCAACGTCGACAATCTGCTCAACCTGATCGAAAACAGCTTGCGCGATGCCTTGGCAGCGCAAGGCGAGCGGGTGCATGTGTTCACCCATCTGTCCCACGTCTACGGCGAAGGTTCGAGCATCTACACCACTTACGTGTTTCGCCCGGCGGCGGATTACCCGGCGACGCTGGCGCGCTGGCAGGCACTCAAGCACGCGGCCAGCCAGACCATCGTCGACAACCACGGCACCATCAGCCACCAGCATGGGGTCGGCAAGGATCATGCGCCGTACCTGCCGCGCGAAAAAGGCGCGCTGGCGATGGACACTTTGCAGGCGCTGAGCAAGCACTTCGATCCGGCCGGGCGCCTCAACCCCGGCACGCTGTTGCAGGAGTGACGGTCATGCACCCGGACTGGAACGCCGCGTGGCGCCAGCAAACCTTGCCGACATTGGCCGACGCAAGCTGGGATCTGATCGTCATCGGCGGCGGTATCAGCGGTGCCGGCATCCTGCGCGAAGCGGCGCGGCGCGGCTGGCGTTGTCTGTTGCTGGAGCAACGGGATTTCGCCTGGGGCACCTCCAGCCGATCGTCGAAAATGGTCCATGGCGGTTTGCGTTACATCGCCAAGGGCCAGTGGCGCCTGACCCGCGATTCGGTGCGCGAGCGTCAGCGTCTGCTCGACGAAGCGCCGGGACTGGTGGAGCCGATGAGTTTCATGATGCCGCACTATCGCGGTGGCTTTCCCGGGCCGCGTGTGTTCGGTGGCTTGTTGTCGGTGTACGACGCGTTGGCGGGACGCCGCAGCCATCGTTTTCATGACGCGCAGCAATTGCGTTTTCTGGCGCCGGGGGTGAAGGAAAATCACCTGCTCGGCGGCACCTGTTTTGTCGATGCGCTGACCGATGACGCACGGCTGGTGATGCGCGTGTTGCACGAAGCGCGGGCCGATGGCGCGGCGGTGTTCAACGGGGTGCGCGTCGAACATTTGCTGCGCGAAAACGGTCGGGTGTGTGGGGTGCAGATAGAGGACTGCGAAGCGGGTGGATCGCTGCAATTGCGTTGCGGCGTGCTGGCGGTGGCGACCGGGGCATGGGCTGAGCGCCTGCGTTTGCCTGAGGCGCCGCGACAATTGCGCCCGCTGCGCGGCAGTCATCTGCTGTTGCCGGGCTGGCGTTTGCCGGTGGCGCAGGCCTTCACTTTTTTGCATGAGCGCGACCGTCGGCCAGTGTTCGTTTTTCCGTGGGAAGGGGCGACGGTGGTTGGCACTACGGATCTCGATCATCGCGAGAATCTGGATCAGAGCGCGAGCATCAGCGCCGACGAACTCGACTATCTGCTGGCGGCCTGCACGCAACAATTTCCAGGTGCCGAAGTGACGGCGAGCGATGTGCTGTCGACCTGGTCCGGCGTGCGTCCGGTGGTCGGCAGCGCGGCGGGTCAACAGCAAGGCAAGCCGTCGAATGAAACCCGTGAGCATGTGCTGTGGCAGGAGCCGGGTTGCGTCACGTTGGCCGGCGGCAAGCTGACGACGTTTCGCCCGCAAGCCATCGAAGTGCTCAAGGCCTGTGCCGACATGCTTGGCCGCGATTTCGAAGATGATGGCGCAGCGGTTTTTGCCGCCGTAGCACCACGGCCGATCCCCGGACTCAGCCCGCAACAGGGGCGACGTCTGGCCGGCAGGCACGGCCGCGATCTGCCGCGACTGGCGCAGTTGATCGCCGAGTTGGGCCACGAAACGGTCGGCAACACCGACACCTTGTGGGCCGAACTGGCCTTCGCCTGTGAGGCGGAAATGGTGCTGCACCTCGATGATCTGTTGCTGCGCCGCACCCGTCTGGGCCTGTTGCTGGCGCGCGGTGGCGAAGCGCATTTCGCCGCCATCCGCCAACTCTGCCAGCCACGTCTGGGCTGGGACGATGCACACTGGCAGCAAGAGTTGCAGCGTTACCGGGCGTTGTGGCAACGCCATCACGGTCTGCCGGATGCCACGCCTTGATGCCCCTTGAAGAGAGCGCCATGGATAATCACTCGAACAAGCGCTACCTGCTGGCGATCGACAACGGCACCCAGAGCGTGCGCGCATTGCTTTTCGATTTGCAGGGCAATCTGCTGGGCAAAGGCAAGGTCGAGTTGCAGGCCTACTACTCGACGCAACCGGGCTGGGCCGAGCAGGACCCGGAATATTATTGGGCGAAACTCGGCGAGGCGTGCCAGCAGGTATGGGCACAAACCGGGATTGATCGCTCGCAGATTGCCGGGGTGTCGCTGACCACCCAGCGTGGCACGGTGATCAACGTCGATGCTCAGGGCAAGCCGCTGCGCCCGGCGATTCTGTGGCTCGATCAGCGCCAGAGCGAAGTCGAGGGCGGGATCAAGGGGCCGTGGGGCTGGCTGTTCAAACTGGTCGGCGCGCAGGCGACGGTGGATTACTTTCGCGCGCAGGCCGAGGCCAACTGGATCGCCAGACACCAGCCTGAAGTATGGGCGGCGACCGACAAGTTTCTGCTGCTCTCGGGGTTTCTCACTCATCGTCTGTGCGGGCGCTTTGTCGACTCGGTGGGTTGCTGCGTCGGCTATTTGCCGTTCGACTTCAAACGCCTGAAATGGGCCGCGCCCAGTGACTGGAAATGGCAGGCGCTGGCGGTGCGTCCCGAGCAATTGCCGACCTTGCACAAACCCGGCGAAACCCTTGGCTACATCAGCGCCGAAGCGAGCCGCCACACGGGGATTCCCGAGGGGCTGCCGCTGATCGCCGCGGGCGCCGACAAGGCCTGCGAAGTGGTCGGTTCCGGCGTGGTCGATGCGAGTACGGTGTGCCTGTCCTACGGCACCACCGCGACGATCACCAGCACCCGTTCGCGCTATCTGGAAATCGTCCCGTTGATCCCGCCGTACCCCTCGGCGGTGCCGGATCAGTACAACTGCGAGGTGATGATTTATCGCGGTTACTGGATGGTCAGCTGGTTCAAGAACGAGTTCGGCCTGCGTGAAATGCAGCAGGCGCAAGAGCAGGGCATTGAACCTGAGCAACTGTTCGATGCGCTGGTGAACGCGGTGCCGCCGGGATCGATGGGGCTGATGCTGCAACCGTATTGGTCGCCGGGGATTCGTGAGCCGGGTGTCGAAGCCAAAGGCGCGATGATCGGCTTCGGCGACGTGCACACCCGCGCGCATATTTACCGGGCGATTCTGGAAGGGCTGGCGTATGCGTTGCGCCAGGGCCTGGAGAACATCGAGAGGCGTTCGAAGGTGTCGGTCAAGCGTCTGCGGGTGGCCGGTGGCGGTTCGCAAAGTGATGCGGCGATGCAACTTACGGCGAATATTTTTGGCCTGCCGGCGGAGCGCCCGCATGTGTACGAAGCGTCCGGGCTGGGCGCGGCGATCTGTTGTGCGGTGGGGTTGGGCTTGTATGCGGATTTCCCCACGGCAATCGCCGCGATGACCCGCGTCGGCACGGTATTCACCCCGCAGCCCGAGGCACAGCAGGTCTATGAGCGTTTGTACAAAGAGGTGTACCTGCGCATGTATCGCCAGCTCAAACCGCTCTATCAGAGCATCCGCAAAATCACCGGTTACCCCGCCTGAAAAAACACCACCAATCCCCTGTAGGAGCTGCCGAAGGCTGCGATCTTTTGATCTTGTTTTTACAAAATCAAAGTCAAAAGATCGCAGCCTTCGGCAGCTCCTACAGGGGGGTGTGGTGATTCGCATATGGCGCTATCGGAGAACTTTTCTGGTGAGATCGGACAGTGTCAGCGCCTGGGTCGGTTGTTAGGCTCAACCCCCACAGCACCTCCAATAAGAATTAAAAGCAATGAAGCTGACCTTTCTCCTGTTGCTGCTTTGTGCAATGGCCCCGACGGCGTGGGGCTGGTCGAACCACACGGTGGGCAGCTATCTGGCTTTGCAGGAACTGCCGGCGCTGCGCGATGCGCCGTCGGTCGAGGTTGAGCCGCTGGAGCGTTTTCTCGCCGAGCAGTATCCGGCCGTGGTCGCGCTGCTGGAGCAACAGGAAAGCTTCGCCCGTGAACACTTCACCCAGTACCCGCCGCGCCCCGACAACCTGAAGCTGCCCGCGGTACCGAGCGACAATCTGCGCCACGATTTTCTCACCGCGTTGCGGCTCAATCCGCGCATTCATCTGGCGATGGTCATTCAGCCGCTGCCGGGCCAAGACCTGCCCGAGCGCGAACATCTCAGCGTCGATCAGGTGATGGTCGAGCAGACGCTGTCGCCATGGAATCGTCAGCGTTTCATTCGTGTGGCGGACGGCGAAAAAATCGCGCCGCTGGCGGTACTGGTAAGCGCCGCCGACGAGCCGGATTACGGTCACGACATCAACCTGTTCAGCGACAACCCCGGCGAGGTCGGCGCGCTGTATGGCTTCGGCCCGCAGCCGTTCGGCGATGCGCGTTTTCAGTACAGCTCGCAGGCGCCGTTCCACATGGGCTTCTTTCATGAAAGCGCGGTGGTGTATGCCGCTGCCGGATTTCTCCAGCGCAGTTGGCCGGACTGGCGCGCTTATCAGTACTTGGGCTTAGCGCGTTTGGCGTTCGCCAGTGGCCATCCTTACTGGGGCTACCGGTTCCTCGGTTGGGGCGTGCACCACGTGCAGGACCTGACCCAGCCGTATCACGCCAAGCCGCTGCCCGGGGTCGAGCTGCCGAGTCTGTTGTTGCTGGAAGGCAAGGCGCTGGCCGGTTTTGCCGATGATAAAAAAGCCTCGATCGAACGCGTCGCCACCCGCCATATGGAAATCGAAAAGTATCAATCGACCTGGTTGCGCCGCGTGCTGCGCACCGGTCAGGCGCATCCGATGCTCGCGGCCTACGCCGATGTCGCTCAAGACCAACAGTATCCACCGTACTCGGTGGACTACCTGCGCGACGTGGTCAGCGCCGAGTCGGTCGAGGAGTCGGCGGCGTTCGAAGAGGCCATCGGCCAGTGGCTGAAGACGGCCCCGGTGACCAGTGATTTCAGCAGCGGCAATCAGTTGCAGCGCGAGACCTTCGAGCATCCGGCACTCAATCAGCAGCTGTTCAAACTGCTCGGGCATTTCGGCGCGCACAGCCGGATTTATGTCCGCGCTGGACTGGCACCGTAGCCATCGCGGCCACGCAAAAAACAATAAGAACAAGGAAGGAGGAACCCATGATCAACACTCGATTTCGCCTCACCGGCGTGGCACTTCCCGGAGTCGGCCTGGCAGGGCTGCTGCAGCTCTGCGCGGTGGATGCGGTGCAGGCTGCCGAGTTCAGCGTGCTGGACAATCAGGTCACCGGCTCGATCGACACGACGCTGTCCTATGGCCGTTTGTGGCGGGTGCAGGGCCGCGACAAGAACAACGATGACGTCAACACCAACGACGGCAATCGCAACTTCGACACCGGATTGGTTTCCGAGGTGTACAAGATCACTTCGGAGCTGGAGGCCAACTACCAGAACTACGGGATGTTCCTGCGCGGCACGGCGTTCTACGACACCCAGTTGATGGACAAGCGCAACGATTACTACCGCAACAACGACCCGGCGCAGCCGAGCCAGAGCTATCCGCAGGACGACCGTTTCACCAGTCAGACCCGCGACATCGCCGGCAGCCGGATCGAGATGCTCGACGCCTATGTCTACGGCAACTGGGACGTGGCGCAGATGCCGGTCACCGCGCGGGTCGGGCGTCAGGTGTTCAACTGGGGCGAGGGGATTTTCTATCGCGGCGGGATCAACACCACCAACCCGGTGGACGCGGCCAAATACCGTTTGCCGGGCGCCGAGGTCAAGGAAGTGCTGATGCCGGTGGAGGCGGTGAGCTTCAACATCGGCCTTAGCGATTCGCTGACCCTGGAGAGCTTCTACCAGACCAACTGGAAGGAAACCCGCATCGACCCGGTCGGCACGTTCTACTCGCAGACTGACCTGTTCGCCGATGGCGGCAACACCGGTTACAACAACTTCAGCGGCACCGCGCTCGACACCTCGGTGCCGGGCTTCGGCAACGTCATCGGCCTGTACAGCGCACTGGGCAACAACCCATTGCTCGGCCCGGCGCTGAAAAGCACCGGCCTGTACGCCAACGGTGTGACCCCGGCCTACGGCAACACGCTGAAAGTGGCGTCGATCGGCAAGGACTACAACGCGCGCAACGATGGTCAGTTTGGCTTTGCGTTTCGCTACATCGCCGAGGAGCTCAACAGCACCGAGTTCGGCCTGTATCTGGTCAACTACCACGCCAAGGAACCGACCATCGCCGCTGACCTCGGTGGCTACAAAGGCATCGACATGAATGCCCTGACCAACATGCTCTCCAGCGTCGCTGGCAGTCAGGCCGGGGCGCTGGCCAACGGTCTGGCGACAGCCGACGTGATGGGCAATATTCAGGCGCATCGGCGCTATGCCGAAGACATCCGCATGTACGGTTTCAGCTTCAATACCACTTTGGGCCAGGCCTCGGTGTTCGGCGAGATTGCCTACCGGCCGAACCTGCCGATCGGCATCGCCGCAACTAACGACTTGATCGGCGATCTGGCCAACGGTGCCGCTGTGGCGGTGACCGGCAAGGCGATCAACGTCGGCGGGCAGATGGTCACCCTCGACAGCGAGATCAACAACGCCGAGCGCGTGGAGGCGTTCAACACCTCATTGGGCAGCATCTACAACTTCGGCCCGACGCTGTCATTCGACTCGATGTTCGGCATCTTCGAACTGGCCTCCGAACACCTGCGCGGCAGCAGTCTGCAATACACCGCTTACGACGGCAGCACGCGCTATTACGCCGGTACCGGCAACACCTCTTATGTCTCCGGCGGTGATCGTGACGATCAGGTCAACCGCAATTCCTACAGCTACACGGTGATGCTCAACGGCACCTGGAACGATGTGTACGCCGGGGTCAACGTCTCGCCTTACGTCGTCTACAAGGACGACTTCAAGGGCAACAGCTATCAGGCCGGCAACACCATCGAAGGTCGCAAGGCCTACACCCTGGGGATCAAGGCCAATTATCAGAACAAGCTCGAAGCCGAGGTGCAATACACCAACTTCTGGGGCGGCGGGCAGAACAACGGGATTCGCGACCGCGACAACGTCGGGTTCAATCTCAAGTATTTCTTGTGAGTTTCAGACGCAGATCCCGGGACAACTCATCCCCCTGTGGGAGCGGGCTCGCCCGCGATGACGGCAGCAAATTCGACATCAATGGTGGCTGACCCACCGCTATCGCTGGCAAGCCAGCTCCCACAGGGTACGCATTCTGGAGAAGAACATGTTTCATATTTCAAGATTGACGAAGACAACGCTGGCACTCGTGCTGGGTCTCGCCGCGAGCAGCACATTGGCCGCCATCACCCCACAACAAGCCGAACAACTGAAAACCACCCTCACGCCCATGGGCGCCGAGCGCGCCGGCAACGCCGCCGGCACCATTCCCGCCTGGACCGGCGGCATCACCCAGGCGCCGGCCGGCTACAAACCGGGCCAACATCACCCGGATCCGTATGCAGCGGACAAGCCTTTGTTCACCATCACCAAGGCCAATCTCGACCAGTACAAGGCCCACCTCAGCCCCGGTCAGATCGCGTTGTTCAACAGCTACCCCGACACGTTCCAGATGCCGGTCTATCCGTCGCGTCGTTCCGGTTCGGCGCCGCAGTGGCTGTATGACAACACCCTGAAGAATGCGACCTCGGCCAAGCTGCTGGAGGGCGGCAGCGGATTCGCCGATGCCTACGGCGGCGTACCGTTCCCGGTGCCCAAGGACGGCATCGAAGTGCTGTGGAACCACATCACCCGTTATCGCGGAATCTACGTGGTACGTCGCGCGTCCGAAGCCCCGGTGCAGCGCAACGGCAGCTTTGCGCTGGTGACCTCGCAGCAGGAAGCGCTGTTCAACTTCTACCGTCCGGGCGGGCAGTACGCCGACCTGAAAAACATCCTGTTCTACTACCTCGCCTTCGTGAAAAGTCCGGCGCGCCTGGCCGGTGGTGCGGCGTTGGTGCACGAGATGCTCGATCAGCTCAAGGACCCGCGCCAGGCCTGGGTCTACGACGCCGGCCAACGCCGTGTGCGCCGTGCGCCGAACCTGGCGTATGACACGCCGATCGCCTCGTCCGATGGCCTGCGCACCGCCGATGACACCGACCTGTTCAACGGCGCGCCGGACCGCTACGACTGGAAGCTCAAGGGCAAGCAGGAAATCTACATCCCCTACAACAACTACAAGGTTGGCAGCCCGGACGTGAAGTACGCGCAACTGCTGACCCCCGGCCACCTCAACCCGCAATTCACGCGCTATGAGCTGCACCGCGTGTGGGTGGTCGAAGGCAACCTGAAACCGGGTGCGCGGCACGTCTATTCCAAGCGCGTGCTGTTTCTCGACGAGGACAGCTGGGGCGCGGCGCTGGTTGATCAATACGATGGGCGAGGGGAGTTGTGGCGGGTGTCGATGGCCTACCTGAAAAACTTCTACGACCTGCCGACCACCTGGAGCGCACTGGACGTGTTCCACGACCTGCAAGCCCGACGTTACTACGTGCAGAACCTCGACAACGAAGAAGCCTCCACCGTGGACTTCTCGCAACCGGTGCCGGAAGACGCGTATTTCATGCCCTCGGCGTTGCGCCAGCGCGGGACTCGCTAGAGTCAGGCAACACGCGCACCGGCCTGCTGATCCAACGCCACCCATGTAGGAGCTGCCGCAGGCTGCGATCTTTTGACTTTGATTTTAAAAACAAGATCAAAAGATCGCAGCCTGCGGCAGCTCCTACACGAAGGCGAGTTGTCTGGGACATCAGGGTGGTCGGGCTGACGCAATCGCGGGCAAGCCCGCTCCCACAGGTTTTTCGGTCGTTCACATATTTTGTGTTCGACTCGTTTCCTGTGGGAGCGGGCTTGCCCGCGATTGGATTTACCCTTTGGCGCTGACTGAAGATCAGACGCGGAAGTGGCTGACCATCTGCTGCAACTGACCGCCCAGGCGCGCCAGTTCCACGCTGGACGCTGCAGTTTCATCACTGGCCGCGGCGGTCTGTTCCGACACGTCGCGCACGTTGATGATGCTGCGGCTGATTTCTTCGGCCACGGCGCTTTGCTGCTCGGCCGCGGCGGCGATCTGCTGGTTCATCGACTGGATGTTCGACACCGTGCGGGTGATGTTTTCCAGGGAGTCGCCAGCCTTGCGGGTCAGGGCCACGCTGCTGTCGGTCAGGGCGCGGCTGTTGTTCATCACCGCCGCCACTTGCTGGGTGCCGTTCTGCAGACCGGCGACCAGACCTTCGATTTCTTCGGTGGATTTCTGCGTGCGCTGGGCCAGACCACGGACTTCGTCGGCGACCACGGCAAAACCACGCCCGGCTTCACCGGCACGTGCCGCTTCGATCGCGGCGTTGAGTGCCAGCAGGTTGGTCTGTTCGGCCACGGCCTTGATCACGTCCATGACGCTGCCGATCTTGTCGCTTTCCTGTTGCAGCACGCTCATGGCTTCGGTGGAGCGCACCACTTCGCTGGCCAGACGCTCGATCTGCGCGATGGCTTCATTGACCACTTTGTCGCCTTCACGGGCTTCGCCGTCAGCCGCGGCAGCGGCTTGCGAGGCTTCTTCGGCGTTGCGCGCGACTTCCTGCACAGTGGCGGTCATCTCGTGCATGGCGGTGGCCACCTGGTCGGTCTCGACCTTCTGACTGTTCACGCCGGCGCTGGTCTGTTCGGTCACGGCCGAGAGTTCTTCGGCGGCGCTGGCGATCTGGGTGACGCCGTCGCGGATGCCGCTGATCAGGTCGCGCAGGGTCACGCCCATGCGCGCGATGCCTTGTTGCAGCACGCCGAGTTCGTCGCGGCGGGTGACCGTGACGTTCTGGGTCAGGTCACCGCTGGCAATGCGCTCGACCACGGCCAGGGTTTCCTGCAGCGGACGGGTGATCTGACGGGTGATGATCACCGCGGCAATCACACCGACCAACAGCGCCAGCAGGGTGCTGATCAGCTGGAAGGTACGGGCCTGGGCGCTTTCGATGTCACGGCGGTCGAGCTGGATCTGGTACAGCTGCTCGCTGGTATTGACGATCGCGGTGCCCTGATCGGTCATCTCTTTACGCGCCTGCACCGCTTCGCTGTTGGCGTTCTTGTAGGCCTGCAACGCGCTGCGGTAGTTGCTCAGGGCGGTTTCCAGCTGACGCAGGGCGTCTTGCTGGGTGGCGGCGAAATGCACGTTCAGTTGCTTGAGGCTGGCAATCGCCGCGTCCAGTTGGCCGACGGCTTTCTGCTCGGTTTCGGCGTTGGTGGTGGCGGTGTAACCACGCACTTCATAGCGCGCGAGGATGAAGGCTTCCTTGGCCTGGGTGATGGCCTGGAACTGCTCGAAGCGCTGCTCGCTCATGTCCATTTGCTGCACGCGCTTGCTGATCGTTTCGATCAGGTTGTAAGCGGTGTCGGCGTTAGTGCCCATCACGTCGCGGGCGCTGTTGCCGGTACGGTAGGCGTTGCGCATCTTGTTCAGCGAGGTCTGGTATTCGGCGATGGTCGCGGCCTGCTCTTTCAGCAGTTTGACGTTTTCCGGACTCTTGAACTTGTTGATCAGTGCTTGCTGTTGCGCAGCAAAGCTTTCGAGGGTGGTCTGTACATTCTGCGCGGCGGTTTCGTCGCCGTTGGTCAGCATGTATTGCAGGCGCACCACGCGCAGCTTGGTCAGACCGGCATTGAGCTGGGTGATGTCGCTCATCCAGTTGCTGCGGTCAATCAGGCCGCCGAGGCTGGTCCAGCCCGTCAGGGCCAGCACGCAGGTCAGGGCCAGGACCAGGCCGAAGCCCAGGCCCAATTTCATGTTCACGCTGATGTTGCCGAACCAGCTATTCATCACAATTCCTCCAGGAACGTAGAGCTACTTGATCGTCGGTCAGGCTGGAAGATTGTTGTTTTTTTGAGCCAGCAAGGGTGTTAGCAGGTTTGTATCGGCCGCAAACACGAGAGCTGAAAGGATTTTGTCCTACGGAATTTGTAACAAGGGCGCTTCAAGACTTTTTTCACATGCGTTTCACTCGCCACTTACGCCCGCTTCTCTACCCTCGCCGCATCGAATTGACTGTGATGGATGCCGACGAGGCGGCCCGATGTGGAATTGAGACTGAGTCTGTTCGGCGTCAAACGCTCGATTTCCCTGAGCGGATTGGCCCGCTATCGCAATACCTGGGCCGTGCTTGGCGCATCGCTGTTGGTGATTCCGCTGACCCTGTGGCTGCTCGCCCCGGCGGCGGTGCCGGATCTGGCCCATGGCAATGTGTCCGGGGCCCGCGCGCTGGCGGCCGGATGGGCCAAGGGCGACATGATTGTGCTGGTGCGGCACGTCGAACGCTGCGATCACTCGCCGGCGCCGTGCCTGAGTGGCGACGACGGCATCACCGACCGCTCGCGCAGTGTTGCGGTTGGTGTCGGCGCACAGTTCGAGCATCTGGGCCTGAATAACGCCGATATCTACAACAGCCCGATGCTGCGCACCGTGCAGACCGCCGGTTACATGTTCAACCGCGCGGCCAGCGGCGAAGACTGGCTGATCAGCTGCAAGGGCCACATCCTGCAGGAAGCGCTGGCGCACAAGCTTCCGGGGCGCAACCTGATCCTGGTGACCCACAGCGAGTGCATGGCGGAGCTGGAAAAGGACTTGAATACGCCGGTTTCTGACCCTGGCTACGGCTCCTCACTGTTTGTGTCTGCCGCAAACAAAGCAGACCCGCGGGTGCTTGGCTTCATCGAAGCCTCCGACTGGCACTCAGTGAGCACCCGATGAACTGACGTTTGCCTAGCGTCAGCGCAAACAAAACCCGCCAGTGACGGCGGGTTTTTTATTGCCTGGCACGAAGGGCGTCAGTAGCCGACGAAGTAATACGCCTGACGCCCGACCATCATGGTCTTGAGCACTTTGAGTGGCGCGGCGGGTTCGCTGTCTGCCGAGATCACCGCGACGTTGGCGGGCGAGGCGCTGAGGAAATCGTGCAGTTGTGCGTCGGTGTCCAGGCCCTTGAGCACGTGTTGCGTGTAGAACACGCTGGCGCCGCCAACCCGCTCATTGGCCTGGAACAGTGCGACCTGCTGACCGTTGGCCTGCAAGCTCTGAATGTGTTCGGTCAACGGCAGGAACGACAGCTCCTTGTCGGCGTTGGGCAGTGCCCACTGCGCGGCGCCGAGGTAGCTGGCGATCACCACTGTGAGCAGTCCTGCGGCAATTGCCTGACGATGACGGGCGACTTTTCCGATGAAACGGTCAGTGGTTTCGCGCGCCTGCAGGCGCTCGAACAACACGCGCACGTACTCGGCGGCAATCACCGCCGCCGCCGGGGTCATCGACATCAGGTACACCGTGCGCTTGCTCGAAGCCAGGGTCAGCATGATGAACTGCGCCACGATCCACAGGCTGAAAAACAGCAGGTAACGGTTGGCCTTCAGCTCCTTGCGGAAATGCCACAGCCCCAGATACACCAGAATGTTCCACGGCAGGAATGCTTCGGGCAGTTTGGCCAGATAGTAATAGAACGGCTCGTAATGCCCGGCCTCGACGAACGAGCCGCTGAAGCGACCGACGCTGTTGGTCAGCAGCACTTCAGCGACAGCGTGCGAACCACCGCGTTGATAGAGCACGGCGAGCCAGATCAGCAACGGAATCAGACCCACCGCCGTCAGCAGGCCGGGACGCAGCCAGGCGCCGATCTTCAGGCGTTTGTCGATCAGGTTGTCGGCCAGCAGGTAGGCAAAAATCACCACCCCGGGCATCGCCAGGCCGAGCACGCCTTTGCTCAACGTAGCGATGGCGATCCCGACTATAAACAGCAGCGAGCTACCGGCGTTCGGTGCGCGTTGCGCCTGAAAGAACGCCAGCAGCGCGGTGGTTACGCCGAGCGCCAGCAGTGCATCTTCGCCGACCCCGCGCACGTTGCTCCAGTAGCTGGCCATGGTCGCCAGCAGAATCCCCGCCGTCCACGCGACCGCTTTCGGGCGTCCGAAACGGCGCAACATGCCGTACAGCAGCATCACGCTGAGCAACCCGGCCACCGCCGACGCCAGCCGCACCGCCCACGGCGAAACGCCGAACACGCGCATGGCGCCAGCATCCAGCCACAGGCTCAGCGGCGGTTTTTCCAGAAATGGTTCGCCGAACAGGCGCGGCGTCACCCAGTCATCGTCCAGATGCATCTCCATGGCGATCCCGGCGACCCGGGCTTCGGTGGAGCCTTGCAACTGGTGGTTACCCAAAGCGAAAAAAAACAGCAGGGCGGCGAGTAGAAACAGGGAGGTGGCGGCACGCGGCATGGATTTCAGGCAACCGGAAAGGGCAGGAGCCTTGAGCATACTTCGCCAATGCTTAACAAATTGTGAAACTCACGCCAGTTGACGCGACCAACGCTTCTCCGGCGTTTCAAACAGCGGATTGACCAGCGCCGTCAGCACATGGTCCTGCCAGCGCCCGGCGATGTTGAGGTAGGCCTTGGCGTAGCCCTCGCGTTCGAAACCCAGGCGCTCCAGCAAGCGCGCGCTGCGCTCGTTGCAGGGCATGTAATTGGCCATGATCCGGTGCAGGTTCTGCGTGTCGAACATATAGCCGATGCCGGCCTCCAGGCCTTCCTGCATCAAACCCTGACCCTGATGCGCGTGGTCAATGTGATAACCCAGATAACACGCCTGAAATGCACCGCGAATGATCCCGCTGAAATTGCACGCGCCGATCATCTGTTGGCCGTCCGCCGTCAGCAGGGCGAAATGCATCGCCAGCCCGGCCTCGAAAGCACTGGCCTGAACTTCAAGGCGTCGGCGAATCTGCTCGGTGGAAAAGTATTCGGTGGTGCGGATCGGCGACCATGGCGCGAGGTGGCGCTGGTTGCGTGCATAGAAGTCACTTTCCAGCTCGGCCTGTTCCGGGGCGAGGATGGCGAGCGTCAGGCGTTGGCATGGCAAGGTCAGCAGCGGCATCGGGCGCTCCGGAGGGCAGGGTCGATGGACAGGATTGCCTAGGAGATGGAAAAAAACAAACCGCGCTGGCGCTCTGTAAATTTCTTTGGTGGAGTGCACAGGGTTATCGACTGCGGCATTTCTGGGGTTGGAGGAACAAGCAATGGAATTTGCATTGACGGTGAATGGATTGGCACTGTGTGTTCGGGCACCGGACCCAGCGCTGGTCGCTCCGGTGCGGGAGGCGCTGAACGCAAGTTACCGTGAGCATGCGCCTTTTCTCGAGTGGGCGGTTGAACACACCAGTGAGGAGCGGGCGCTGTCGTCCATGCTGCAGGCGCGGGATGATTTCGCCAGCGAGACCGGTGAGCGGCGCTTATTCATCGTGACTGAAGACGGACAAGCCGTCGTTGGCTGCATCGGCCTCGTGCCGCGTCGACGCAAGCGTTATGTCGTCGGTTATTGGGCCAACAGCGCGTTTGCCGGCAAGGGCTACATGCGCGAAGTGCTCCAGCAACTGGTCAGGCGCCTGCCTGAGTGCACCTTTTACCTGACCACATCGTCGGCCAACAGCCGCAGTCAGCGTCTGGCTGAAGCGGCGGGATTTACGCTGATCAGGGTTCACCCAGAGGCGCGGCAATCGTCACAGCACGGCGTGCAGGACACTTGGGTGTATCGCTTCGGCAGCAAACGCCAGACAAAAAAAAGCCCGCGGGAGAGCGCGGGCGAACCGTAGTTTCTTGAATGAGCGAGCGGACTGTACCGTGTTGATCGAACGGGGGCAGTGAAGAAAAATTCATCTCGGCAGCGACCGCTCTGCAACGCATCAAGGCAAGTGATCCGCAGCGAAATCGGCTTCCGAACGTGCCCGTAGCCGACCCTTGCGACAGGCCTGTTGAAAGCGTTCGAAGTCGCGTTCGTTCTGCGCGGTGTAACTGCGGGCGTATTTGAACAGGGCGTCAGCCAAGGCATCGCCCTTGCCGATGTAGCCGCTGATGACCGCCGCATTACCCGAGGCTTTGGCGTGCGCTCGGGCCAGCGCGCGACCACAGACCCGTGCATAGGCGGCGAAGGTTTCGGCGTCGAAGTTTTCCAGCTCAGCGGAGATCTTCATGTCGCGCAACTGCCGCACATAGAAATGCCGACCGTTGGGACCGGTGGTCCAGCCGAGAAACAGATCGCTCGCCGACTGCATCAAGCGCTGCCCTTCGACCACCCGCTGGCCCTCATGGCGCGTGCGGGACTTGGCCTTCACATAGTCGGCGAGTACCGAGCGCCGCGCCTCCTTGAACTGCAGGAACAACGGAAACTCCTGATCGTCGGTCAGCAGCGCCACCAGACACCGAGTGCCGACACTGCCCACGCCGACCACTTTAAACGCCAAATCCTGCACGTGAAACCGCGAGAGCAATTCCCGCCGGTCAGCCTGCAGCGTGGTGCGATAGTCACGCATGAACGTATCGAACAACGGCCGCCAATCCGCCAGCCGCAGCCAGTCATCATCGGCGTCGAGCAGTGTGGTGTTCTTGTGCAGGTGGAAAATCTCCGGCAAATCGTCACGAATGACCAGCCGCCCATTCGCGTCGCGCTCGCTGATCTTCGGCAGCAACTCGGCGTGGGTGCGCCGCTCGGCTTTATCGACGGCACGCTGCACATGCTCCAACGCACTCTTGCGCGCCTGATCGAGCAAGTCTTCGTACTTGATCGATTCGTACCAGGTTTCCAGCGCACTCTGCTCGGCGCACTCCAGCATCGTCGCCTGATAGGCGCCCACCATCTGCCGGCACACCTCTTCCTGAACCGAATCACCATGGCGCAAATCACGGGTGGCGATCACAAAACTGGCCGCCAGACGCTTCAGATCCCACTCCCACGGCCCTGGGTGAGCCTCGTCGAAATCGTTGACGCTGAACAACAGATTGCGCTCGGGCGTGGCAAATCCGCCGAAATTCATCAAATGCGCGTCACCGCAGATTGGCCCGACCAGCCCCATGTTCTCGGTGTCCGACAGATCGTGCGCCTGCACCAACGCGTTGCCGCGAAAGAAGGCGAACGGCGACACCAGCATCCGTCCGTAACGCAGTTCCACCAGCGAGGCGACGCGGCCCTGACTGGAGGCCTTGATCAGCGGGATCGGATCGCGGTTCATTTTGCCGGTGGTGGCGTGGGCGCTGCGCGAGCAATGCTTGCGGGCGCTCTTGCCTTGCTTCATGCGGGTTTGGAGGGTTGTCATGGGGGCTCGTCGTGGCAGTGGGGGCGGTGTGAGTGTAGAAGTGGTTCAGGGGTTTATCCGCCGGCGACAATGAGCGATGTCACTTCAGAACTCCGTCACTTTGTCCTCGCGCCAGATCGAGCATCGTCATTAACCAGCTTCAGAGACAAGTCGTACTTGGCCACTTCATTACGTCGCGCGGCGTTGCGCATGAGGTAGACCTGAACCGTGTACTCGCCATCACTGGGCAATGGACCGAGGAAGTGATTGCCCATGATCGAGCCGTTGAACAGCGCGTAATCGGCACCCTTGGCGAGGATGTTGAAGTAAGCGGAGGCGTTGGACGGTTTGAAGTCGACGGTCAGTATCTGGCCGGCCTTGGCGTTGAATGTGTACTGCGCGGTCTGGTCACCCTTGATCGACTGTTTGCGCTGGACGCTGTCGACACTGGTTGTGAACGCGATCGGTTCGACGTGCACGGTGGGGGCGTCGGCCGCATGGACGGACAAGGAAATCAGCGCGGCCAGCGCTGCGGCAATCAAGCTCTTCATCTTCAACTCCATTACATCTCGATGTTCGCAGCATAGAGCCTGCTTCGAGCGACCGCCCAGAGATTGCGCGGATTAAATGTTGCTGGATTTGAGCACGTGCCAGAGGTGATGTTCGCTGACACGAATCAGCTGTTCACATAATTCTCACCTGATTTTTTCTATGATAGGAGCCGGTATTCCATCGGCCCGAGCGAGTGATCCCGGCATGAATGTGAGCGTTCTCTACGCATTGATTGCGGCAGCGCTGTTTGGCGCCAGTACACCCCTCGCCAAACTGCTGGGGGTACAGATTTCGCCGATTCTGCTGGCCGGGTTGCTCTATCTCGGTAGCGGTCTGGGCTTGACCGTCCTGCGTTTTGCCCGCGATCGTGGCTGGAAACCCTCCGGGCTCGGCACCGGTGAATGGCCATGGCTGCTCGGTGCCATCGGCTTCGGCGGAGTGCTGGCGCCGGTGGCGCTGATGTTCGGTCTGACCCGAACGTCCGGCGAGAGCGCGTCACTGATGCTCAACCTCGAATCAGTGCTCACGGCGCTGCTGGCGTGGGTGGTGTTCAAGGAAAATGCCGACCGACGAATCGTGATCGGCATGCTCGCCATCGTCGCCGGCGGTGTTGTGCTGTCCTGGCCACAAGAGGCCGTCTCGGCGCAAGACTGGACCGGCCCACTGGCCGTGGCCTTCGCCTGCTTTTGCTGGGCCATCGACAACAACCTCACTCGTAAAGTCTCGGCCTCGGACGCATTGTTCATCGCCGGCAGCAAAGGCCTCGTGGCCGGTCTGGTCAACTGCACACTGGCCCTGTTCATCGGCACCCAACTACCCGCCGCCACCTCGCTGGTGCCGATCATGCTGGTCGGCTTTCTCGGCTACGGCGTCAGCCTGGTAATGTTCGTCCTCGCCCTGCGCGGCCTCGGCAGCGCACGCACCGGCGCCTACTTTTCCACCGCACCGTTTCTCGGCGCAGGCATCTCGATTCTGCTGCTGGGCGAATCGATATCGCTGATGTTCCTGCTCGCAGCGGCGTTAATGGCCGTGGGGGTATGGATTCATCTGATGGAAAACCATGTTCATGAGCATCAGCACGAACTGCTTGAGCATGATCATCGGCATACACACGATGAGCATCACCAGCACACGCATGGGTTTGAGTGGGATGGGGTGGAGCCGCATAGCCATCCGCATGTGCATGCGCCGATGCGGCACAGTCATGCGCATTTTCCGGATGTGCATCATCGGCATGGGCATTGATTGAAACTCTGAAGTCTGTCGATTGATGTCATTGTGATATCGTCCCTGTCGATTTCTTCAGTCTTTCATTCGAGTCATTCCATGAAACCAATTTTCCTGTTGTTGCCCATTGTGGCCCTTTTTTCTGCTTTCAGCGTTGCCGCTGCACCTTCGCCGGTGGCGTCGTTTGCCGCTTGTGACGATCATTCCCTGGCAGTCGTGCAATCACCTTTGTTCAAGGATCTGGTGCCGAGCACTGTCGAAAATGGCCAGATCAAATTGTCCGGCGGCACCAAAAGCGATATGGGGCAGCGCTGGATGTTCGCCAAGCCGGTCGAAATTGACGGCATGTCGTTGACCGGCTTCTACGCCGAAGATACAGACCTGATGGGCACTCGCATCATCAGTTGGGGGTTCTACGCCAAACAGACGCCGAATGAACTCCACACCCAGTTGGAAAAAGCGGGCGGGCCGCGTATGGACATGTCGCAGGGACTCTACGCACGCGCGGAAATCTGGTCCCACGGCAAATCCAACTGGCAGCCGGAAGACCCATCCGCAACGGCGGGCAAGCTGGTTGTCGACAGTGCCGAGCGCGTGTTCCTGATCGAGCCTGCTCCGCAAGAGCTGACGACTGGCAGCAAGGGGATGTTTACCTGCTCGATTCAAGGCAAGGTCAATGAGGCAATGCTCAAATCCAGTCGTCCGGATCTGCTCAGCGCGGCTCATTGATTTTGATGAATGCAGGTACAAAAAAGGACGACATCGTGTCGTCCTTTTTTGTGAGTAGGCAGAGCATTGCCAGGGTTGTCGAGTTTGATCGCCTGCAGGCTGTGGGTTTGTGTGCCCGGTTTGGCTGATGTCCAGATGCGACAAAGCCCGCACTAGGCGGGCTTTGTCGTTGAAAGTTGGTGGAGCCGGGGGGATTTGAACCCCCGTCCGCCAGTGCTCCGCTGTCGGTACTACATGCGTAGCCGTGTCTATTAAGTTAACCCTCAGCGACCCGACGGGCAGGGTGCTTTGGGCGAGTTGTGTAAGTTTTAGCCGCTTCGTCCACAACGTACTGCACGGCGATTCTGTTCTATATGACAATCATTTCGGGTTTACAGACATCCCCTGATGATTGCTGGGCCCGAAGGCACCAGGAGTGCATGTCAGCTGCAATTAAGCAGCGAGAGCAGCACCGTATTGGTCGTCATTGGCAACTATAAGAAGTTGCAACAGTGGATTTACGACTTCTGTTACCAAGTCGGCATGCACCTAAAGTTTCGTCACCGGCGTCGAATCCTAATCGGCCCCGAACTCATTGCCTCGTACATCGGATGAGGCAACAAGCCTGCGCAGTGTACGCCAAACGGCCCACGAGGCCAACCCGAAGGTTGGCCGGGGCGTGAATCAGTTGTTGGTGCCGGTGGATTTACGCAGTTCTATGATGGTTTGCGAGGTTTCCGCTACGCAGTCATCAATCTTGCCCTGGGCTTTCAGCGCCTGTGCCTTGCTCACACTGGCTTCGGCACGCTGACTGAGTTCCGGGTTCGCTGACAGCTGGCCCTTGGCATTGTTGATGGTCTGGATATTGGCATCGCACAGGTCGGCAGGTTTGTCGGCGGCGAACGAGGTGGAGGCCATCATCGAGGCAGTAACGAACAGACCTAACAGTACAGAACGTTTCATGTGTATCTCCTTGAACTGAGGGATCCAGACTGCGCTGGCCGTCAGGACGGGCAACCGAGTGGAAGAAAAGCCCCGATTTTCGGGGTCTGTTCTGTGGACTACGGTCGCACGCAAGGGTTCTATTTTTCTTCAGCAGGCCTTGGCCCGGGTCACCCGATCCACCAGATAGACCAGTCCGTGATAGTCGATGTCGCCGTGTTGCGTCAGGCCGATCTCACAGGTGCGGCTGGTGGAAATGCCTTCGCTGCAATGTTGCACCGCGTCCTTGAGGGTGCGCAGCGAATGGCTGTTCAACTCCGGGGTGGTGAAGCCCTTGTCACCGGCAAACCCGCAGCAATGAATGCCTTCCGGAATCACCACGGTTTTGCTGCATTTGCGCGCCAGATCGATCAGCGCCTGGCTCTCGCCCAGATGCTGGGTGCTGCAGGTCACATGAACCGCAATCGGTGCCTCTTGCGGGGTGAACTCCAGTCGATCGAGAAGATGCGTACGAATGAAGCGCACCGGGTCGTACAGATCCAGGCGCACATTTCCCACGTCCTGCACCAGGCGCAAGGTGCAGGGGCTGGTGTCGCAATAGATCGGATCGAGCCCGCCACGACTGGCATGGAGGAGGGCGCTGATCAGTTCTTGGCGTTTGTGTTCGGCCTGCTCGGCGTAGCCTTTGGAGGCAAACGGCTGACCGCAGCAGAGGTTGTCCTGATTGTCCGGGAACACCACTTGGTAACCGGCCTTTTCCAGTAGGCCACGGGTTTTGTCGTACAGCGACATTTGCTCTTTGTCGCCGGCTGCCGGGCCCATCACCCGCGAAACGCAGGCTGCCAGATAGACCACGCGCGGACGTTGATCCGACACACTCGGGCTGAAGCGAATGGCTTTTTCCGGTTGCGGCATCGCGTTGGTCCACAGCGGTACCTGACCTTTGGACAAGCGTGTCAGGGTCGCCGAAAGCTTGGCCAGACGCGGTGCGCCAAGCAGCATTCGTGCGCCGTTGGCCACGTGCAAGGTGAAACGAGCGCCTTGCAGGGTCTTGGCGAAATTTCCTTCGATCCAGTCAGCGGTTTTCTGATGCGTGGCGTTGCGGGCGCGGAGCTTTTTCACCAACTCGCCGGTATTGATGCCTACGGGGCAACGCTGAGCGCACAAACCTGTCGCCGCACAGGTTTCGATGCCTTGATACTCGTAGGCTTGTTCCAGCTCGGTGGTGTCAACGCCGGCGCGTTTTTTCGCCTGAATGTCACGCCAGATCACGATGCGCTGGCGCGGACTCAGGGTCAGGCCTTTCGACGGGCAGACCGGTTCGCAGAAGCCGCACTCGATGCATTTATCAACAATCTCGTCCGCTGCCGGCAGCGGTTTCAGGTGCTTGAGGTGAATCTGCGGATCTTCGCTGAGCACCACGTCCGGGTTGAGGATGCCGTTGGGATCGAGCAGACGTTTAAGCTGCCACATCAACTGATAGGCATCGCTGCCCCATTCCAGCTCAACGAACGGCGCCATGTTGCGCCCGGTGCCGTGTTCGGCCTTCAGCGAACCGCCGAACTCCACCGCCACCAGTTGCGCGACGTCGTCCATGAACGCTTGATAGCGTGCGACTTCTTCCGGGCTGTTGAAGCCTTGGGTGAAGACGAAGTGCAGATTGCCTTCCAGTGCGTGTCCGAAAAGGATCGCTTCATCGTAGGAATGTTTGTCGAACAGCGCGATCAGTCGATTGACGCCGATGGCCAGTTGCTCGACCGGGAAGGTCACGTCTTCGATGATCACCGTGGTGCCGGTTTTACGCACGGCGCCGACAGCGGGGAAGGTGTCCTTGCGGATGGCCCAGAGTTTGGCGTTCTCGGCCGGGTCTTCAGTGAAATCGACCTGTTTTTCCACCGGGAAACTGGCCAGCGAAGCCATGATCTGCGCTAGTTGTTCCTGTAGCAAAGTGGAAGAGGCGGCGCGGGATTCGATCAGCAGCGCGCAGGCATTGTTCGACAGATGTTGTACGAAATTCGGCATGCCCGGTTTGTCCTGCACCGAACGCAGACTGCGCCGGTCCAGCAGTTCTACCGCCGACACCGGTTGGCTTTTCAGCACGGTGACCGCGTTGCAGCAGGTTTCCACATCCGGGAACACAATCAGCGCCGAGGCCTTGTGCGGGTGATCGATCACCGTGTCGTAGGTCACCGCGCTGATGAAGCCAAGGGTGCCTTCGGAACCGACCAGCAGGTGGCTCAAGATATCCACAGGCTCGTCGAAATCCACCAAGGCGTTGAGTGACAGGCCGGTGGTATTTTTCAGACGGTATTTGTGGCGGACTCTCGCGGCCAGTTCGGCATTGGCGCGGGTCTCGCGGCTTAATGTCGCCAGGCGCTCCAGCAGATCGCTGTGGCTGACGCGGAAAGCGGCGACGCTGGCGGCGTCTTCGGTGTCGAGACGGGTGCCGTCGGCGAGTACCAGGCGGATCCCGGCCAGGGTGTGGTAGGTGTTTTGCGCGGTGCCGCAGCACATGCCGCTGGCGTTGTTGGCGACGATGCCGCCAATCTTGCAGGCGTTGATCGACGCCGGGTCGGGGCCGATCTTGCGCCCGAACGGTGCCAGCCACGCGTTGGCCTGCGCGCCGATCACGCCCGGTTGCAGGCGAATCTGCATGCCCTGGCCGCGAATCTCGCGAGCGTTCCAGTTATCCCCCAGCACAATCAGCACCGAATCGCTGATCGCCTGCCCGGAAAGGCTGGTGCCGGCGGCGCGGAAGGTCACCGGGACTTGATCGCGCTGGGCCAGTTTCAGCAGCGCCACCACTTCGTCTTCGGACTCGACGCGGATCACCAGTTTGGGAATCAGCCGATAAAAACTGGCGTCGGTGCCGAAGGCCAAGGTCGACAGTGGATCGTCGAAACGGCGATCCGCAGGAATCAGTTGCTGCGCATCACGCAGGAAATTCACCGGAAGCGTCATTGGTCCTCCAGGATCAGTACCACCAGATCTTTCGGGCCGTGGGCGCCGTAGGCCAGCACTTGTTCGATGTCGGCAGTTTTCGACGGGCCGGACACCAGCAGCGCGTTGGTCGGCATGCCTTGGGCCCACTCGAATTCCTGTTGCACTTGATAGAAGTTGTCGCGGATTTCGCTGGCCTTGAGCAGGGCGAAATGCACCGGCGGCACCAGACTCATCAATCGCGGCTCTTCACGAGTGGGCCAGAGGATCAGGCTACCGGTCGCGGCGATGGCGCCGAGGGTGCCGGTGAGGCTGGCCGGGGTGTCGTTGAACAGCTCGGCTTTCCATTCTTCCATCGGCCGGTTGTAGGACTTCAGCGTCGGCAGATCAGGATTGTTCGCCCAGTGTTGTGTGATGCGCTGCCCATGGGGTGTAGTCGGTGCGATCAGCAGGCTCGGTAGCTGACGGTCACGCAGCAATTGCGCGAGCAGCACCGGCCAGTCTGCGTCAGAGGTCAGATGGATTTCAGTGTGTACCGCTTCCATCAGTTTGCGCAGCTGCGGGATGCGTTGCTCGGTGCTGTAGGTGTAAGGCTGGGTCACCAGATCGACGTCGAACTCGTCGGCAATCGGTGTGGCGCCGGTCAGACTTTTCCGTAGCTTGGCGAGGATGTTTTGCTTGGCGCTCATCAGCGATCTCCCTGTTTGGCCAGATGCTCGCTGGCCATGTCGTGCAGTGAGCGGGCGGCGGGTTTCGGTGCGCTGTGGTTTTGCGTCCATGGCCCGACATTGCTCGGGGTCAGGGCGCGCAGGCGCGTGGCGAAGAACCCGAACAAGCGATACAGCGTCGGCGAGCTGTTGAGTTTCGCCCAGGCGTTCCAGATGAAGCGTTCCTTGCGCGAATACTTGCTGCCTTGGCCGCGCATCACTTGATGCGGCGAGTCCGGGGCTTTGACGTTTTCTTCGCGCAGGCGCCGCAGGATCGCCGGGATAGGAATTTTCACCGGGCACACTTCACCGCAGGCGCCGCACAGCGACGAAGCGCTCGGGTGATCCGGGACTTTCGCCAGACCGACCATGTGCGGGGTGATGATTTTGCCTATCGGTCCCGGGTACACCTCGCCATAGGTGTGACCACCGACGCGGGTGTAAACCGGGCAATGGTTCATGCAGGCGCCGCAGCGGATGCAGTTGAGGGTCTGGCGCAGTTCGCTGTCGGCAAAGGCCTGGCTGCGACCGTTATCGAGCAGCACCAGATGCACTTCTTGCGGGCCGTCGAGTTCATGTTCCTTGCGCGGGCCGGAGATCATGTTGACGTAAGTTGTGATCGGAATGCCCAGCGCCGAGCGGGTCAGCAGCGACAGCAGTGGCACTACGTCGCGCAGGTTTTCCACAACCTTTTCGATGCCAGTGACGGCGATGTGCACCGGCGGCACGGTGGTGGTCATGCGTCCGTTGCCTTCGTTTTCCACCAGCAGCAGGGTGCCGGTTTCGGCCACGGCGAAGTTGACGCCGGAAACGCCGATGTCCGCTTCGAAGAATTTCTGCCGCAGGACTCTGCGACCGATCTGAATGAGTTGGTCAACGTCCTTGGTGTACTCCACGCCAAGTTTGTCGTGGAACAAGGACGCGACCTGACCGGCATTCTTGTGGATCGCCGGCATAATGATGTGTGAAGGCTTCTCGTGGTCGAGCTGGACGATGTATTCCCCCATGTCGGACTCCAGGCATTCAACACCTTGAGCCTCGAGGAAATGGTTCATCTCCATCTCTTCGCTGACCATCGATTTGCCCTTGATCACTTGCCGCGCCTCGTGAGCGCGGATGATCGAAAGGACGATGCCATTGGCTTCGTCCACCGTTTCCGCCCAGTGCACTGTCACACCGTTGCGGGTCAGGTTCTGTTCCAGTTGCTCGAGCAAGTCGGGCAACTTGGAGAGCGCACGCGCCCTGATCGAGTTGCCCAGGGCGCGCAAGTGTTCTCTTTCGTGGGCATCGCTGAAAGCCGCTGCCCGCTTGGTCATCAGTGAATCCATCGCAGTGCGGAAGTTGTTCCGTAGCTGCTGATCACCCAAGGCGTTGTGTGCTCGGGTGCGGAAATCTTCTTCTACGGCAACCGTAGGAATAATCGTCGAGGTGCTCATTGCGCACCTCCGGTTCGTTGCCACAGAAAGCTGGCGAGATGTTGCCCGCGCAGCGCTTCCTTTTGTTTCTCCAATGCGCCGTTGATGTTCATCAAGCAGCCACAGTCGGCGCTCAACACCTTATGCGCACCGGATTCCTTCAACGCCCGGGTCTTGTCCGCCACCATCGCGCCGGAAATATCTGGCATACGGACGCTGAATGTCCCACCGAAGCCACAGCATTCGCTTTCGTGGTCGTGGTTGACCCGTTCCACGTTGCTCAACTGCGCCAACAACTCGCGGCCATGCAGGTGGGTGTTCATTTCGCGGCGTGCCGAACACGAGGTGTGCAGCGCGACTTTGACTGGCTCGCCGCTGTCCTTGAGCTGCACTTTGCAGACGAACAGCAGGAACTCGGCCAGCTCATAGGTGCGGGCCGCGAGTGCCTGCACCTGTTTCAACGTTTGCGGCTCGTCCTTGAACAAGTCGGCGTAATGCTCGCGCAGCATGCCCGCGCAGGAACCCGACGGCACCACCACCGGATAATCCCCGGCAAACAGCGCCAGTTGCGAGCGCGCCACCGTCCGCGCCTGCTCGGTGTAACCCGAGGTGTAGGCCGGTTGCCCGCAGCAGCTCTGCCCCTGCGGGTACTCGACGCGGATGCCTTCGCGCTCCAGCAAGTGGATCGCGTCCATCCCGGCTTCGGGGTAGAACAGGTCGACCACGCAGGTGCCGAACAGGTAGACCCGCGACGGTTTCTCGCTGGGGTACTGCCGAGGTTCGGGCAGTGGCGGTGCGACGCGGGTGGCGTTGGGCACAGCGTTGTAAAAAAGCTCGCTCATCAGGCGTGTCTCCGGGTGGGCCCGGTTATCCGTCTGTTGAGACTGCTGAATATAAAGAGCCTTGCTTTCAGCAGCCTTACAGACCGGGGTGTGAATTGCTGACGCCGGAATCACCAGCCGGCGTCGGTTATTTCCGTTTTGTTTATAGGTTTAGTGCACCAGCATGCCGGTGAACCAGTAGGCCTGGGCCAGAGTGATCAGGCCGACAATCGTGGCAAAGAATAGGCTGTGCTTGAGAGTGAAGCGGAACAGATCCGATTCCTTACCCACCAGCCCGGTCGCGGCGCAGGCAACGGCGATCGATTGTGGCGAGATCATCTTGCCGGTCACACCGCCGCTGGTATTGGCGGCTACCAGCAGGGTGTCATTGACACCGATCTGGTGCGCGGTGGTCGCCTGCAGCGAACTGAACAGCGCGTTGGACGAGGTATCCGAGCCGGTGAGGAACACGCCCAGCCAGCCGAGGAACGGCGAGAAGAACGGGAAGGCTGCGCCGGTCGCGGCCAATACCAGAGCCATGGTCGAAGACATGCCCGAGTAGTTGGTGACGAAGGCGAAGGCCAGCACCATGCCGATCGACAGGATTGGCCAGCGCAGTTCGTAGAAGGTCTCTTTAAAAGTGGTCAGACCAGTTTTGAAGTTGATCTTCAGCACCAGCATCGAGACCAGCGCCGAGAAGAAAATTGCTGTACCGGTTGCGGAAATCGGATCGAGTTTGAACACCGCAGGAATCGCGGTCGGGGTGGCGACGATCGGCGCGGTCTTGATCACCAGTTGATCAAGGTGCGGGATGGCGAAGTTGAATACCCAGGCGTACATCGATCCGCCGGCGGCGAACATGGCTTTGAAGGGTTTGAGGGTCCAGATGGTCACCAGCACGGTGAGGATCAGGAACGGCGACCACGCTTTGAAAATTTCCCCAAGACTGTAAGGCGAAGCGACGGTGGTGCGCTTCTGGCCGAAACCGCCGACGCTGGCGGTAATCGCTGCGCTCGAGGTGGCGCCGGCGATCTGTGCACCGGCGGTGCGTTTTGGCTGCCAGACTTTAAGGAACAGAGTCAGGGAAATCAGGCTGGCCAGGGCCGAGGTGATGTCCGGCAGCTCCGGGCCGATGAAGTTCGAAGTGAAGTACTGGGTCACGGCGAAACTCAGGCCTGCGACCAGTGCTGCCGGCCAGGTTTCACGCACGCCACGCAGGCCGTCCATCATGAACACCAACCAGAACGGCACGAACAGCGACAGCAGTGGCAGTTGGCGGCCGGTCATGGCGCCGATCTTGAACGCGTCGATGCCGGTCACTTGCCCGGCAACAATGATTGGAATGCCCAGTGCGCCAAACGCCACTGGCGCGGTGTTGGCAATCAGGCACAGGCCGGCGGCGTACAGCGGATTGAAGCCGAGGCCGACCAGCAGCGCGGCGGTGATCGCTACAGGCGCGCCGAAGCCGGCAGCACCTTCAAGGAACGCACCGAAGCAGAAACCGATCAGCAACACCTGCAGACGCTGGTCGTCGGTAATCGACAGCACCGAACTGCGAATGACCTCGAACTGGCCACTCTTGACTGTCAGTTTGTAGAGGAACACCGCCGCGACAATGATCCAGGCAATCGGCCACAGACCGTAGGCAAAGCCGTATCCGGCGGCGGCGAAGGCCATGTCGACCGGCATGTGGAAGGCGAAAATCGCCACGGCAATCGACAGGGCGAGCGTGATGCTGCCGGCCACATGCCCCTTGAGGCGGAACACCGCCAGAGCCAGAAAGAAGAAAACGATGGGGATGACGGCCGCGAGTGCGGAGACGCCGAGACTGCCGAGCGGGGTATAGAGCTGTTGCCAGGTTTGCATATGGGGTGGCCCCTAATTGTTGTTGGTCAGGCACTGTCAGCGTTCTTGGTTAATTGGTAATACCAATTTACAATCGCTGTTGGCTAGGGTAAAAGCCTTGATGTCGGTGTGTCAATTTGTCGCCCTGAAACTTTTGTCGAATAAGCGGTGCAGAGGGCATCTGATCCGGTCGGGCGAATGTGCGTTGACAGGTGTCGGCGGGGCGCCGATAGGCCAGAATAGAGAGCCCGGCGAGCGGTCGGGATCGTGGAGAAATGAGTTATGGGGTTTGATCAGATTCGTCAGCGCCGTTTGTCTGACGATATTGTCGAGCGCCTCGAGGGGATGATCCTCGAGGGCACGCTGAAGTCCGGTGAGCGGCTTCCGGCCGAGCGCGCCTTGGCCGAGCAGTTCGGCGTATCGCGTCCGTCGTTGCGCGAAGCGATTCAGAAACTGGCGGCCAAAGGTTTGCTGGTCAGTCGCCAGGGCGGCGGCAACTATGTGGTGGAAACGCTCGGCTCGACCTTCAGCGATCCCTTGCTATTGCTGCTGGAGAGCAATCCCGAGGCGCAGCGTGATTTGCTGGAGTTTCGGCATACTCTGGAGGCATCGTGTGCCTATTACGCAGCATTGCGCGCTACGGACGTGGATCGTGAACGCCTGACCGCGGCATTCAACGAGCTGCAGGATTGCTATACGCGGCATGACGAAGTGAGCCGGGCGGAAGAGGGCGCGGCGGATGCCAGGTTTCATCTGGCGATCGCCGAAGCCAGTCATAACGCGGTGCTGCTGCACACCATTCGCGGTCTGTTCGATCTGCTCAAGCGCAACGTGGTGACCAACATTGGCGGCATGTACAAGCAGCGCACGGAAACCCGCGACATGCTGATCTCTCAGCACCGGGAGTTGTATCTGGCGATTATCGAGGGGCGCGCGGAGCAGGCGCGCGAGGTTTCCAGTCGACACATTCTGTATGTGCAGGAAGTGCTGGAAGAGGTGCGGCAGGAGGTTCAGCGCATGGCTCGGGCGGAGCGGCGCAAGGGGATGTAGCTTTTAGAAGCAAAAAGATCGCAGCCTACGGCAGCTCCTACAGGGAAATTCTCATTCCTGTGTGGGAGCTGCCGCAGGCTGCGATCTTTTAAAGCAGGAAAATTATTCTTCCTTGCCCTTGTTGCGCACTGCGCGCTGCAACTCGCGACCGGCGTCGCGTTCGCGCTCGGTGTCTCGCTTGTCGTATTCCTTCTTGCCCTTGCCCAGAGCGATCTCGCACTTGACCATGTGCTTGCTCCAGTAGAAGGACAGGCACACGCAGGCGTAACCTTTCTGTTGCACGGCAGCGGCGAGTTTTTCCAGCTCGCGCTTGTTCAGCAGCAGTTTGCGGGTGCGGGTCGGATCGGCGATGACGTGGGTGCTGGCGGTCATCAACGGCGTGATGTGACTGCCGAGGAGCCAGGCTTCGCCATCCTTGAGCAGCACGTAACTGTCGACCAGTTGCAGCTTGCTTGCCCGCAGACTTTTTACTTCCCAGCCGGCCAGGACCAGACCAGCCTCGAAACGATGTTCGATGAAGTAATCGTGTCGCGCCTTTTTGTTCTGCGCGATAGTCCCTGTTGGGTGTTTCTTCTGTTTAGCCATAGGGGCGGCATTATATGGAGATAAACGGTCCTCGGCTACGGTGATGCTGCGTGCTTGAGCACGTTGAGTGAATCCCGGACAATGCGGCCTCTTTTTCTAACGCTTGGGCGTGATATTCAATGTCGACAGACAAGGTTTCTGTCCACGGCAGTTGGGCTAGCCGCTGGGTTTTCATATTCGCCGCGACCGGTTCGGCCGTGGGACTGGGCAGCATCTGGAAATTCCCCTACATGGTCGGGGTCTACGGCGGCGGCGCCTTCGTGCTGATGTTTCTGGCCTGCATCGCCCTGATCGGGATCCCGGTCATGCTGGCTGAAACCCTGATCGGCCGCCGCGCACGGCAGAGTCCGGCGAACGCCCTGAAGGTGCTGGCGCTGGAAGCCGGGCATTCGGGCAAGTGGTCGTGGGGCGCATTTGCCGGGATGATCACGGCGTTGCTGATCCTGTCTTTCTATAGTGTGGTTGGCGGCTGGTCGCTGGATTACATCATCGACATGGGGCGCGGCGACTTCCAGGGCGCCACGGCGGAGCAGGTCGGCGCTTATTTCGGCAATGTCATCTCCGATCCCTGGCGCCTGACACTTTGGCACACAGTTTTCATGCTGTTGTCGGCCGTGGTGATCGCCAAAGGCGTGGTTGCCGGGCTTGAGCGCAGTCTGCGGATCATGATGCCGCTGCTGTTCGTGATGGTGCTGGTGTTGCTGGGTTACAGCATGACCACCGGGCATTTCATGGAAGGCGTGCATTTCATGTTCGATTTCCACCCGGAAAAAGTCCTCGACGGCTTGCTGCCCGCCATGGGTCATGCGTTCTTTTCCCTGAGCGTGGGCGTCGGCTCGATCATGATCTACGGCGCTTACATGACCAAGGAAGCCTCGTTGTCCGGCACCGTGGTCGGTGTGGCACTGCTCGACACCTTCGTGTCGCTGGTGGCGGGGCTGGCATTGTTTCCGATTGTGTTTGCTGGCGGTTTGAACCCTAGCGAAGGCCCGGGCCTGATGTTCGTCAGTCTGCCATTTGCCTTCGGTAACGTGGTTTTCGGCCAGTTGATGGGCGTGGTGTTCTTTGTCCTGGTGGCAATTGCCGCCTGGAGTTCGGCGATTTCCCTGCTCGAACCAATGGTTGCCTATCTGGTTGAACGCACGAAAATCAGCCGTGGCTGGGTGACTTTCTGGCTTGCCTTCATCTGCTGGTTCGTCGGTCTGGGTACGGTTTTCTCCTTCAATATCTGGAAGGAAGCCAAATTTTTCGTGAACGATGGCGGCCTGTTCCACCTCTACCAATGGGGTGCGGCGGGCGGTCTGGACTTCTTCGGCGTGATCGATTTCTTCACCTCGCGGATCATGTTGCCGCTCGGTGGCCTGTGCTTCGTGCTGTTTGCCGGTTGGGTGATGGGGCGTGAGGCGGTGCGTGACGAGTTGTCGATTCGTAACCCGGCGCTGTTTGCCCTGTCCTTGTTCTTGATGCGCTACGTGGCGCCTATCGGCATTCTTGTAGTGTTTGCCGCTCAGCTCTGGAAGTAACGCTTACATGACGACACATATTCAACGTTCGGCGTTGCTGCCATACCCGGCGCAATTCCTCTACGACCTGGTCAACGACGTCGCGCGTTACCCGGAATTCCTGCCGTGGTGCTCGTCCGCCGAGGTGCTGGAGAGTTCGCCCGAGCACATGCGCGCCAGCGTTGGCGTGGCCAAGGGCGGTCTCAGTCAGCACTTCGTCACGCGCAATACGCTGGTGCCGGGGCAATCGATCGAGATGAACCTGGAAGAAGGCCCGTTCAACCAGCTGCATGGCGTCTGGGTCTTCAAGGCGTTGAACGAGAAGGCCTGCAAGATCAGTCTTGACCTGTCTTTCGACTACGCCGGCCCTCTGGTGCGTGCGACACTCGGCCCGCTGTTCAATCAGGCGGCGAATACGTTGGTGGATGCGTTCTGCCAGCGTGCCAAGCAGATGCATGGTTGATCCGGTGATCGAGATTGAAGTGGTGTATGCCGCCGTGGATCGCCAGGTTCTGCGCTCTTTGAGCGTTCCTCAAGGGACGACAGTGCGTGAGGCGGTGCTCAAGTCAGGTATCGGCGGTGAATTTCCTGAGCTGGATCTGAGTGATTGTCCACTGGGGATCTTCGGAAAGGTGGTGGTTGATCCACAGGCCCGCTTGATTCAGACGGGGGATCGCATCGAGATTTACCGGCCGTTACTGGCGGATCCGAAAGAGGTTCGACGCTTGCGGGCGGCCAAGGCTGCCGAAGCCAAGGCGCGAAATCAGTAGGACGAGCAAATCGCAGGCAATAAAAAACCCGGAAATTCCGGGTTTTTTATTGCCTCGCACCTTACTGCGGCGAGGTGTCCAGCGGCTCAGGCGTCGGAACCGGAACGGTTTCAACACCGTCCACGTCCTTCTGGATCGAATCCAGCAAGGAGCCTGGTTTGGCTGGTTGTTCCGGCTTCGGCTTCTCGGCGTTTTCAGCAGGGGCGGTCACGCTGGTGCCACTGTCCTTGCCGAGAATGGCTTCGTCACGGCTTACGCCCGGCATGAAGTCACCGGACAGGCTGACAAGCTGGTCGTTGGCGTTGAAATTAACACTCACGCGTTCCTGTTGGCGTTCACCGCCACCAGGTTGCAGGCTGTACAGATAATCCCAGCGATCGGCATGGAACGTGTCGGTCAGCAGAGGGTTACCCATGATAAACCGTACTTGCCGACGGGTCATTCCCGGGCGTAACTGGTCTATCATGTCCTGCGTGACGACATTGCCCTGCTGGATGTCGATTTTGTAAACCCCGGGGAATGAACAACCGGCGAGTGCGAGCAGTCCCACAAAGGTGAAACTGGTTAGCAAGAGCTTGGTGTTTTGCATCGGTGGGCGACTTCCACTATCTTGGCTGGGACAACGTAAACGCCGATCATACCCGCATTAAGAGAAGCTGCGAAGCAGCATCGCGAGAAAGCTGACCATGGTTGAAAATAGCGAACTACGCAAAGCCGGCCTCAAAGTGACCCTGCCACGGGTCAAGATCCTGCAAATGCTCGACTCTACCGAGCAGCGTCACATGAGTGCCGAAGACGTCTACAAGGCGTTGATGGAGGCGGGCGAGGACGTCGGTCTGGCCACGGTTTACCGTGTTCTGACCCAGTTCGAAGCCGCTGGCCTCGTGGTCCGTCACAACTTCGACGGTGGCCACGCGGTATTCGAACTGGCCGACGGTGGCCACCACGACCACATGGTCAACGTGGAAACCGGTGAAGTCGTCGAATTCGTCAGTCCGGAAATCGAAAAGCTCCAGAAGGCAATCGCCGAGGAGCACGGTGTTGATCTGGTAGATCACAATCTGGTGCTGTACGTACGCAAGAAAAAGTAAGCATGTCGCGCGAATTTCAGGTTCGCGAAACGAACGAAGGCGACCCAAGGGTCGCCTTCGTGCTTTCTGCTGCTCTTAAACTTTTGCGGTGACCACCATTTTTTTTGCGTGAGCCAAAGATTCTTTGGTCAGGTCGATGCCGCCCAGCATCCGCGCCACTTCCTCTATACGGTCGTTCTTGCTCAGCTTGGACACGGCGGTGTGAGTCGCTTGTTCGCCCCGTACCTTGTGCACGAATAAATGCTGATGACCCTGCGCCGCCACTTGCGGCAAGTGCGTCACGGTCAGCACCTGCCCGCGATCGCCAAGACGCCGCAACAACTGGCCGACGATTTCGGCGGTCGGCCCGCCGATGCCCACGTCCACTTCGTCGAATACCAGGGTCGGCACCCGTGAGGTCTGCGCGGTGATCACCTGAATCGCCAGGCTGATCCGCGACAGCTCGCCACCGGAGGCTACTTTGGCCAATGCCTTCAGTGGCTGGCCAGGGTTGGCGCTGACCAGCAGTTCGACCTGTTCCAGGCCATTGGGCAGCAATTCGTCGCTGCTGTTGGCGCGCAGTTCGATGGTGAAGCGCCCGCCCGGCATGCCCAGGCGCTGGATTTCCTGCTCCACGGCGCTGGCAAGGCTGCCGGTGGCCTGATGACGCAAGTCGCTCAGCTCTCGGGCCTTCTCTTGATAATGGCGCGCGTAGGAAGCCAGTTCTTCACCCAGGCGCTCGATGGATTCGTCATTGGCATTGAGGGTTTCGATTTCATCCAGCAACTTCTGCTGCATCTCGGCGACTTCAGTTGGCTGGATCCGGTGTTTGCGGGCCAGGGTGTAAATCGCGTCGAGGCGTTCTTCCAGATATTGCAGGCGCGCCGGGTCGGCATCGAAGTTGTCGAGGAAGCGATTGAGTTCGCCCACGGCTTCTTCGACCTGGATCTGCGCGCTGGTCAGCAGGCTGCTGGCTTCGCCCAGTGCGCCAACCGAGTTGTTCACGCTCGACAGGCGATTGAGGCTGGCGGTCAGTGCGTTCAGTACGTTGCCGGAATCGCTTTCGCTGCACTGCTCGACCACCTGTCGGCAAATGCCGAGCAGGGTTTCGGCGTTGGTCAGGTTCTTGTGTTCCTGCTCCAGCTGTTCCAGCTCGTTGTCGCCGAGGCCGAGGTTTTCCAGTTCTTCGAGCTGGTAGCTGAGCAATTGGTGGCGCGCGCGTTGTTCGTCGCCGGAATTGGACAGGCGCTCCAGCTCCTGGCGGGTCTGACGCCAGCGCTGCGCGGCCAGTTGCACCTGACGGGCCAGATCGGTAGCGCCGGCATATTCGTCGAGCAGGCGCCGGTGAGTGTCGGTTTTCAGCAGGGACTGGTGTTCGTGCTGGCTGTGGATATCGATCAGCAGTTCGCCGAGAGCCTTGAGATCGCCGAGGGGGCAGGGCGTGCCATTGATATAGCCGCGTGAACGGCCTTCGGCGGTGATCACCCGGCGCAGGATGCACGGACCATCGTTTTCCAGGTCGCGCTCGGCCAGCCAGGCATGGGCTTCGGGAATGTCGACCAGGTCGAAGGTGGCCAGGATATCGGCCTTGTCGGCGCCTGGGCGAACTACGCCGCTGTCGGCGCGATCGCCGAGGGTCAGGCCCAGGGCGTCGAGCATGATCGACTTGCCGGCGCCGGTTTCCCCTGTGATCACGCTCATCCCGCGATCGAGTTCGAGATCGAGATGTTCAACGATGGCGTAGTTATGTACGGACAGGTGCACCAGCATAAAGGCCGCTCCCAGGCTTTAGGTCTGGTTATTTATACAGTGTTTTGTTTCAGGCTGACAATGCCCTCGCTTAGCTCGATTTGCTTGATCCGATCAAATGCTTAGTCCGAGCGGGAATGACAATGCAGCACTTTTTTGTAGGGTTAATTATTGCAGGCCCTTGAAGCCTGATTTTGCGGCCCCATATATCGGGGCAGAAGCGCGAGTACAGCTCGCGGACGTAATTGAAAGGAGAATTCTATGGCTGACGAACAGACAGTAGATACGCAAAATCCAGAAGCCAATCAGGCGCCCGAAACTTCGGGTGACGACCTGGCGACCCGTGTACAAGTGCTCGAAGAGCAGTTGGCCGCCGCGCAGGATCAGTCGCTGCGCGTAGCTGCCGATCTGCAGAACGTCCGCCGCCGTGCCGAGCAGGATGTCGAGAAGGCGCACAAGTTTGCGCTGGAAAAATTCGCCGGTGACCTGCTGCCGATCGTTGACAGCCTGGAGCGCGGCCTCGAGCTGTCGAGCCCGGACGACGAAAGCATCCGTCCGATGCGCGAAGGCATCGAGCTGACCCTGAAAATGTTCCACGACACCCTCAAGCGTTATCAGCTTGAAGCGATCGATCCGCATGGCGAACCGTTCAACGCCGTTCACCATCAGGCGATGGCCATGCAGGAGAGCGCCGACGTCGAACCGAACAGCGTTCTGAAGGTGTTCCAGAAGGGCTACCAGCTCAATGGACGCCTGTTGCGTCCGGCCATGGTTGTGGTCAGCAAGGCGCCGGCGCCAATTTCGCCTTCGATTGACGAGAAGGCTTGAAATTAGCCGCAAGGCCCCCATTTAGAAGTCAAGCGTTTAAGTATTACCGCAGTTAGCCACCACTGCTGCGGCAACAAAATCCAAAGTTTCGGGAGAGTGAACATGGGCAAAATTATCGGTATCGACCTGGGGACTACCAACTCCTGCGTCTCCGTGCTGGAAAACGGCGTAGCCAAAGTTATCGAAAACGCCGAAGGCGCGCGTACCACGCCGTCGATCATCGCTTACGCCAACGATGGTGAAATCCTCGTTGGTCAGTCGGCCAAGCGTCAGGCAGTGACCAATCCGCACAACACTCTGTACGCGGTGAAGCGTCTGATCGGTCGCAAGTTCGACGAAGAAGTCGTACAGAAAGACATCAAGATGGTCCCGTACAAAATCGCCAAGGCTGACAACGGCGATGCCTGGGTTGAAGTGAACGGCCAGAAAATGGCGCCACCACAAATCTCGGCTGAAATTCTGAAGAAGATGAAGAAGACCGCCGAAGACTACCTCGGCGAGCCTGTGACCGAAGCGGTAATCACCGTTCCGGCCTACTTCAACGACAGCCAGCGTCAGGCGACCAAAGACGCCGGCCGCATTGCCGGTCTGGACGTTAAACGTATTATCAACGAACCAACCGCGGCTGCTCTGGCTTACGGTATGGACAAGGCGAAGGGCGATCACACCGTGATCGTTTATGACCTGGGTGGCGGTACTTTCGACGTTTCCGTGATCGAGATCGCTGAAGTTGACGGCGAGCACCAGTTCGAAGTGTTGGCCACCAACGGTGACACCTTCCTCGGCGGTGAAGACTTCGACATTCGTCTGATCGACTACCTCGTTGACGAATTCAAGAAAGAAAGCGGCATGAACCTCAAAGGTGACCCGCTGGCCATGCAGCGCCTGAAAGAAGCCGCTGAGAAAGCCAAGATCGAGCTGTCGTCCGCGCAGTCGACCGACGTCAACCTGCCGTACATCACTGCAGACGCCACCGGTCCTAAGCACCTGAACGTGAAGATTTCGCGTGCCAAGCTCGAAGCTCTGGTTGAAGACCTGGTTCAGCGCACCATCGAGCCTTGCCGTATCGCCATGAAAGACGCCGGTATCGACGTTGGCGCGATCAACGACGTGATTCTGGTCGGCGGTCAGACCCGTATGCCGCTGGTACAAAAGCTGGTGACCGATTTCTTCGGTAAAGAAGCACGTAAAGACGTGAACCCGGACGAAGCGGTTGCCATGGGTGCTGCGATCCAGGGCGCCGTTCTGGCCGGTGACGTGAAAGACGTTCTGCTGCTCGACGTCAGCCCGCTGACCCTGGGTATCGAAACCATGGGTGGCGTGATGACCGCGCTGATCGAGAAAAACACCACGATTCCTACCAAGAAATCGCAAGTGTTCTCGACTGCCGACGACAACCAGGGCGCTGTGACCATTCACGTTCTGCAAGGTGAGCGTAAGCAAGCCGCACAGAACAAGTCCCTGGGCAAGTTCGACCTGGCCGACATTCCACCAGCTCCACGTGGCGTGCCACAGATCGAAGTGACCTTCGACATCGACGCTAACGGCATCCTGCACGTTGGGGCGAAAGACAAGGCGACCGGTAAAGAGCAGAAGATCACCATCAAGGCCAACTCCGGTCTGTCGGATGAAGAAATTCAGAAGATGGTTCGCGATGCCGAGCTGAACGCCGAGGAAGACCGCAAGTTTGCTGAACTGGCTGAATCCCGTAACAAGGGTGATGCACTGGTTCACTCGACTCGCAAAATGGTTACCGAAGCGGGCGACAAGGTCAGCGCTGAAGAGAAGACCGCGATCGAAGCAGCTGTGGTTGCACTGGAAGCCGCTGTGAAAGGCGACGACAAGGCTGCCATCGAAGCGAAGATCGAAGAGCTGTCGAAAGTCTCGGCTCCGGTCGCTCAGAAGATGTACGCCGAACAGGCTCAGCCTGCTGAAGGCGCGGCGCCGCACGACGAGAAAGCTGAAAAGGCTGACGATGTTGTCGATGCCGAGTTCGAAGAAGTCAAAGACCACAAGTAAGTTGTTGGTCGGCCGGTTGACTGCCTTGCGGCGGTGACTGGTAGGATGTCGCCGCGCGGGAGCTTGCTCCCGCGTTGGCGTATCTGGAATACACGAATTTTTACAGCATGCGACAAGGTTCGCCTGCTGCTGGTATGGCCGGGAATGCTCCTGCTTTTCGCGCCGCAAGTACCAAATGAAACAAAGACCAGGATCGTTGAATTGACGTGAGTTGGGTCCGGGCCTGTATTGGGGCTCAACGAGTTTGGCCATCCTCAGGAGGGGTTTGCCGAACGTCCTCAAGAGTGCAAAAGACTTATGGCAAAGCGTGACTATTACGAAGTATTGGGTGTAGAGCGTGGTTCAAGCGATGCAGACCTGAAGAAGGCCTATCGTCGTCTGGCGATGAAGCATCACCCGGACCGTAATCCCGATGACAAAGCGTCGGAAGAACTGTTCAAAGAGGCCAACGAGGCCTACGAAGTATTGTCCGATTCGAGCAAGCGCGCGGCGTACGACCAGTACGGTCATGCTGGCGTCGACCCAAGCATGGGTGGCGGTGGCGCCGGTTTCGGCGGGCAGAACTTCTCCGACATCTTTGGCGATGTCTTCAGTGACTTCTTCGGTGGCGGTCGTGGCGGTTCCCGTGGCGGCGCCCAGCGTGGCAGCGATCTGCGCTACACCCTGGAGCTGAATCTGGAAGAAGCGGTGCGCGGCACTACCGTGAATATCCGCGTTCCGACACTGGTCAACTGCAAGCCGTGCGATGGTTCCGGCGCGAAGAAAGGCTCGTCACCATCGACCTGCCCGACCTGCGGCGGCATCGGTCAGGTGCGTATGCAGCAGGGCTTCTTCTCGGTGCAGCAGACCTGCCCGCGTTGCCATGGCCAGGGCAAGATCATTTCCGATCCGTGCGATTCCTGCCACGGCGACGGTCGCGTCGAAGAGTACAAAACACTGTCGGTCAAAGTGCCGGCTGGCGTTGATACCGGCGACCGCATTCGTCTGTCCGGCGAAGGCGAGGCGGGTACTCAAGGTGGCCCGACTGGCGACCTGTACGTGGTGATCAACGTGCGCGAGCACGACATCTTTCAGCGCGATGGCAAGCACCTGTTCTGCGAAGTGCCGATCAGCTTCGTTGATGCGGCGCTCGGCGGCGAACTGGAAATCCCGACCCTCGACGGTCGCGTCAAACTGAAAATCCCTGAAGGCACCCAGACCGGCAAGCAGTTCCGCGTACGCGGCAAAGGCGTAGCGCCGGTGCGTGGCGGTGGTGCGGGCGACTTGATGTGCCGTGTAGCGGTCGAGACCCCGGTCAATCTGAATCGTCGTCAGCGCGAACTGCTCGAAGAATTCCGCAGCTCGCTGGCGGATGACAACAGCCACTCGCCAAAAACCACCGGTTGGTTCGATGGTGTGAAGCGCTTCTTCGGCGATCTGTAAGGAGTCGGCATGCGACGTATAGCTGTGATGGGCGCCGCCGGGCGCATGGGCAAGATTCTGGTCGAGGCCGTGCAGCAGCGTGCGCCGCTGACCGGCCTGACCGCGGCGATCGTTCGTCCCGGCAGTACGCTGATCGGGGTAGATGCCGGTGAGCTGGCTTCGCTGGGTCGCATCGGTGTGCCGTTGTCCGGCAATCTCGAATCGGTGGCTGAAGAGTTCGATGTGCTGATCGATTTCACCCTGCCGGAAGTCATGCTGAAAAACCTCGCGTTCTGTCGCGAGGCTGGCAAGGCCATGGTCATCGGCACCACCGGGCTCGACGCTGCGCAGAAGCAGCTGCTGGCCGAGGCGGGCAAGGATATTCCGATCGTGTTCGCGGCCAACTTCAGTGTCGGGGTCAACCTGTCGCTGAAGCTGCTCGAAATGACCGCCCGGGTGCTGGGCGATGATGCCGACATCGAAATCATCGAAGCGCATCACCGGCACAAGATTGACGCGCCTTCGGGCACGGCGCTGCGCATGGGTGAAGTGATCGCCGATGCGCTGGATCGTGATCTGCAGAAGGTTGCGGTCTATGGTCGTGAAGGCCATACCGGTGCGCGAGAGCGGGAAACCATCGGTTTCGCTACCGTGCGTGGTGGTGATGTGGTCGGCGATCACACCGTGCTGTTCGCTTGCGAAGGCGAGCGCCTGGAGATCACGCACAAGGCTTCCAGTCGCATGACATTCGCCAAGGGTGCGGTGCGTGCGGCGTTGTGGTTGGATGGTCGCGAGCCGGGTCTGTACGACATGCAGGACGTGCTCGACCTGCATTGATTGACTGTTTTACCCAGCGCAAACGCCCGGTTTGCGCTGGTTTTTCTGCACCGCGCGACGGCCTGTCGCATTCTCCGGCCTTTTAGGCTCTTTAGCGGTGGACCAAAAAAGCCTTTTTCTGTAAGCTACAGCTTTAGTGTGTCCACTAAAAGCGCGCAGAATAATTCAGTGAAGAAGCGGGGTGACGTGTCCATACGTCACTCCGCTTTTTTACAACCTGCGATTGCCCTTTCATGCGTTATTTACGGGAGGTCTTCTTGACTAAGCCAGCCATACTCGCCCTTGCTGATGGCAGCATTTTTCGCGGCGAAGCCATTGGAGCCGACGGTCAAACCGTTGGTGAGGTGGTGTTCAACACCGCAATGACCGGCTATCAGGAAATCCTTACCGATCCTTCCTACGCCCAACAGATCGTTACCCTGACTTACCCGCACATCGGCAACACCGGCACCACGCCGGAAGACGCCGAGTCTGACCGCGTATGGTCCGCTGGCCTGGTTATCCGTGACCTGCCGCTGGTAGCGAGCAACTGGCGTAACACGATGTCCCTGTCCGACTACCTGAAAGCCAACAACGTTGTGGCAATCGCCGGTATCGACACCCGTCGCCTGACCCGCATCCTGCGTGAAAAAGGCGCACAGAACGGCTGCATCATGGCCGGCGACAACATTTCCGAAGAAGCGGCAATTGCCGCCGCGCAAGGCTTTCCTGGCCTGAAGGGCATGGATCTGGCGAAAGTCGTCAGCACCAAGGAAAAGTACGAATGGCGCTCCACTGTCTGGGACTTGAAGACCGACAGCCACGCGACCATCGAAGCGTCCGAGCTGCCCTATCACGTGGTTGCCTACGACTACGGCGTCAAGCTGAACATCCTGCGCATGCTGGTCGAGCGCGGCTGCCGCGTGACCGTGGTGCCGGCGCAAACCCCGGCTGCCGATGTGCTGGCACTCAAGCCGGACGGCGTGTTCCTGTCCAACGGCCCTGGTGATCCGGAACCTTGCGACTACGCGATCAAGGCGATCAAGGAAGTGCTGGAAACCGAGATTCCGGTATTCGGTATCTGCCTCGGTCACCAGCTGCTGGCTCTGGCCTCCGGCGCCAAGACCCTGAAAATGGGCCACGGCCACCACGGTGCCAACCACCCGGTACAGGATCTGGACACCGGCGTCGTGATGATCACCAGCCAGAACCACGGTTTCGCGGTTGACGAAGCGACCCTGCCAGCCAACGTTCGCGCGATCCACAAGTCGCTGTTCGACGGCACCCTGCAAGGTATCGAGCGCACCGACAAGAGCGCGTTCAGCTTCCAGGGTCACCCTGAAGCGAGCCCGGGCCCGAACGATGTGGCCCCTCTGTTTGACCGCTTCATCAACGAGATGGCCAAGCGACGCTAAGCGCTCGCCTTGAGACTGTAGCGAGAAGCCCTTCGAGGGCGGCCCCGGAACCGGCGGCCCCCTCGGGACTTCAGAAATCGATCAAGACGGCTTGCCGACTGACCTGCGGATTTGAGTGACAAACCCATGCCAAAACGTACAGACATTAAAAGCATCCTGATTCTCGGCGCTGGCCCGATCGTTATCGGCCAGGCCTGTGAATTCGACTACTCCGGCGCCCAGGCCTGCAAAGCCCTGCGCGAAGAGGGTTACCGCGTCATCCTGGTGAACTCCAACCCGGCCACCATCATGACCGACCCGGACATGGCTGACGCCACGTACATCGAGCCGATCAAGTGGCAGACCGTGGCCAAGATCATCGAAAAAGAGCGTCCGGATGCCGTGCTGCCAACCATGGGCGGCCAGACGGCTCTGAACTGCGCCCTGGACCTGGAGCGCGAAGGCGTTCTGGAAAAATTCGGCGTGGAAATGATTGGCGCCAACGCCGACACCATCGACAAGGCTGAAGACCGTTCGCGTTTCGACAAGGCGATGAAAGCCATCGGTCTGGAATGCCCGCGTTCCGGTATCGCCCACAGCATGGAAGAAGCCAACGCCGTCCTCGAGCGCCTGGGCTTCCCGTGCATCATTCGTCCGTCCTTCACCATGGGCGGCACCGGTGGCGGTATCGCTTACAACCGTGAAGAGTTCGAAGAAATCTGCGCCCGCGGTCTGGACCTGTCGCCGACCAAAGAGCTGCTGATCGACGAATCGCTGATCGGCTGGAAAGAATATGAAATGGAAGTTGTCCGCGACAAAAAGGACAACTGCATCATCGTCTGCTCGATCGAAAACTTCGACCCGATGGGCGTGCACACCGGTGACTCGATCACCGTTGCTCCGGCACAGACCCTGACCGACAAGGAATACCAGATCCTGCGTAACGCCTCGCTGGCGGTACTGCGCGAGATCGGCGTCGAGACCGGCGGTTCCAACGTGCAGTTCGGTATCTGCCCGGACACCGGTCGCATGGTCGTGATTGAGATGAACCCGCGTGTATCGCGTTCCTCTGCACTGGCTTCGAAAGCCACCGGTTTCCCGATCGCCAAGGTCGCAGCCAAGCTGGCGGTGGGCTACACCCTCGACGAACTGTCGAACGACATCACCGGCGGCAAGACCCCGGCGTCCTTCGAGCCGTCGATCGACTACGTCGTCACCAAGCTGCCACGTTTCGCTTTCGAGAAGTTCGCCAACGCTGACGCACGCCTGACCACTCAAATGAAGTCGGTGGGTGAAGTCATGGCCATCGGCCGCACCTTCCAGGAATCCCTGCAGAAAGCCCTGCGCGGTCTGGAAGTGGGCGTTTGCGGTCTGGACGAGAAGCTCGACCTGAGCAACCCGGAAAGCATGAGCATCCTCAAGCGCGAGCTGACCGTGCCGGGTGCCGAGCGTATCTGGTACGTGGCGGACGCATTCCGCGCCGGCATGACCGTCGAAGACATTTTCGGCATGAACATGATCGACCCGTGGTTCCTGGTACAGATCGAAGATCTGATCAAGGACGAAGAGAAGGTCAAGACCCTCGGTCTGTCCGCCATCGACCGCGACCTGATGTTCAAGCTCAAGCGCAAAGGCTTCTCCGACCAGCGTCTGGCCAAGCTGCTGGGTGTGACCGAGAAGAACCTGCGTACTCACCGTCAAAAACTGGAAGTGTTCCCGGTTTACAAGCGTGTTGACACCTGCGCTGCCGAGTTCGCCACCGACACCGCTTACCTCTACTCGACATACGAGGAAGAGTGCGAAGCCGCACCGTCCGGTCGCGACAAGATCATGATTCTGGGTGGCGGTCCGAACCGTATCGGCCAGGGCATCGAGTTCGACTACTGCTGCGTACACGCTGCTCTCGCACTGCGCGAAGACGGCTACGAAACCATCATGGTCAACTGCAACCCGGAAACCGTTTCCACCGACTACGACACTTCCGACCGTCTGTACTTCGAGCCGGTAACCCTGGAAGACGTGCTGGAAATCTGCCGCGTCGAGAAGCCGAAAGGCGTGATCGTCCAGTACGGCGGCCAGACTCCGCTGAAACTGGCGCGTGCCCTGGAAGCCGCTGGCGTGCCGATCATCGGTACCAGCCCTGATGCCATCGACCGTGCCGAAGACCGTGAGCGCTTCCAGCAAATGGTTGAGCGCCTGAACCTGCGTCAGCCGCCAAACGCTACCGTGCGCAGCGAAGACGAAGCCGTTCGCGCTGCCGCGAAAATCGGTTATCCGCTGGTGGTGCGCCCGTCCTACGTATTGGGCGGCCGCGCGATGGAAATCGTTTACAAGGAAGACGAACTCAAGCGCTACCTGCGTGATGCGGTGCAAGTGTCCAACGACAGCCCGGTGCTGCTCGACCACTTCCTCAACTGCGCCATCGAGATGGACGTGGATGCGGTCTGCGACGGCAAGGACGTGGTGATCGGCGCGATCATGCAGCACATCGAACAGGCGGGTGTTCACTCCGGTGACTCCGCGTGCTCGCTGCCGCCGTACTCGCTGCCGGCACACATTCAGGACGAGATGCGCGAACAGGTCAAGAAAATGGCCCTGGAACTGGGCGTTGTCGGCCTGATGAACGTGCAACTGGCGCTGCAGGGCGAAGACATCTACGTCATCGAAGTCAACCCGCGCGCTTCGCGTACCGTGCCGTTCGTGTCCAAGTGCATCGGTGTCTCCCTGGCAATGATTGCGGCTCGCGTCATGGCCGGTAAGACCCTGAAGGAAATCGGCTTCACCAAGGAAATCATCCCGAACTTCTACAGCGTGAAAGAGGCGGTGTTCCCGTTCGCCAAATTCCCTGGTGTTGACCCGATCCTCGGCCCAGAGATGAAGTCCACCGGTGAAGTGATGGGCGTCGGCGACACTTTCGGTGAAGCATTCGCCAAGGCCCAGATGGGCGCCAGCGAAGTGCTGCCGACCGGCGGTACCGCATTCATCAGCGTGCGTGACGATGACAAGCCGCTGGTTGCAGGTGTGGCCCGTGATCTGATCAACTTGGGCTTCGAAGTGGTCGCCACTGCCGGCACTGCCAAGCTGATCGAAGCTGCAGGCCTGAAAGTGCGCCGTGTGAACAAGGTGACCGAGGGGCGTCCGCACGTGGTCGACATGATCAAGAATGACGAAGTCACTCTGATCATCAACACCACCGAAGGCCGTCAGTCGATCGCTGATTCCTACTCCATTCGTCGTAATGCCCTGCAGCACAAGATCTACTGCACCACCACCATTGCTGCGGGCGAAGCTATCTGCGAAGCGCTGAAGTTCGGTCCCGAGAAGACCGTGCGTCGCTTGCAGGATCTACACGCAGGATTGAAGGCATGATCAAATACCCAATGACCGTCCAGGGCGCGAAAGCCTTGGAAGAAGAACACGCTCACCTGACCAAGGTCGTTCGTCCGAAGCTCAGCCAGGACATCGGTACCGCTCGCGAGTTGGGTGACCTGAAGGAAAACGCCGAGTACCATGCCGCCCGCGAACAGCAAGGCATGGTCGAGGCGCGGATCCGTGACATCGAAGGCCGGATTCAGAATCAGGTCATCATCGACGTCACGACTATCCCGCACACCGGCAAAGTGATCTTCGGTACTACCGTCGAAATCGCCAACGTCGAGACTGATGAAAGCGTCACTTACCACATCGTGGGTGAGGATGAGGCTGACTTCAAACTCGGCAAGATTTCGGTTGGCTCGCCTCTGGCCCGTGCCTTGATCGGCAAGGAAGAGGGTGATGTGGTCGCCGTGAAAACGCCAAGCGGCGTTATCGAGTACGAGATTGTCGAAGTCCGTCACATCTGAAGGCAGGCGCCCGCTACGTGCGGGCGCCATGCTTTGGCAGCTGACCCAGATGTTGTGGGTCGGCGGCTTCTGGTTGATACATCTCGGTTTGCGACCGGTGTTGGGCAAGATTGGCCTGGCACCGTTGCTGATCGATGAAGTTGCCGATGCATTCGAAGTGCCGGTGGCGGGTTTTGCCGCGGCGTGCGTGATTTTTCAGGCTTTGGTGCTGGTACAGGCCGATGGCCTTGCCAGTCTATGGCGGGATTTTCGCGGGCAGGTGTTGCTGATGGCGTTGCTTGCGTGTGCGATGTTTGTCGTCGTGCATGTCGGCTGGCCGCAAGCGCAGCACTGGCAGGAATTCAGTTTTCTGCTGCTGGGCTTCTCCGGGCTGGTGCTGGTGTTGCAGCCGCTGCCGGGATGGAGTGGCAGGGTGCGCGAAGCACACCCTTGACCCCTGTCATCACTTGAAGCGATGAACGTTCGACAGCTGCTTGTTGACGCTGAAGTTCTTGCGATAAACCAGTGCCATCTTGCCGATGACCTGAACCAGGTCAGCCTTGCCGACCTTGCACAACTCTGCAATGTGCGCCAGGCGCGACTCGCGATCGAGGATGTTGAGCTTGATCTTGATCAGCTCGTGATCCGCCAGGGCGCGTTCAAGTTCGGCTAATACACCTTCAGTCAGACCGTTGTCCGCCACCGTCAAAACTGGTTTCAGGTGGTGGCCAATGGATTTGTACTGTTTCTTCTGCTCTGGAGTGAGCGGCATAATCTGACCCTTTCGTCTGGATTCTGTAAAATGGCGGCCATTTTACCCGAGGGTTCGTGGATCCGCCCAATTAATCACGACCCTTATTATCGAGGTGCCCAATGGCGCGTTCCAAGACAAGCCTTGGTTGGCTGAAACGACATGTCAACGATCCTTATGTGAAGCAGGCGCAGAAGGATGGCTACCGCTCGCGTGCGAGTTACAAGCTTCTGGAGATCCAGGAGAAATACAAGCTGATCCGTTCCGGCATGAGCGTTGTCGATCTGGGCGCAGCGCCCGGCGGCTGGTCGCAGGTCACCAGCCGGCTGATCGGTGGTCAGGGGCGTCTGATCGCTTCGGACATCCTGGAAATGGACAGCATTCCGGACGTGACCTTCATTCAAGGTGACTTCACCGAGGACGAAGTGCTCGCGCGAATCCTTGAAGCGGTGGGTAATTCGCAGGTGGACCTTGTGATTTCCGATATGGCCCCCAATATGAGTGGTACGCCTGAAGTGGACATGCCCAAAGCCATGTTCCTTTGTGAGCTGGCGCTTGATCTGGCGGAGCGGATACTCAAACCGGGTGGCAATTTCGTGATCAAGATTTTTCAGGGCGAAGGTTTCGATGTTTACCTGAAAGACGCCCGCAAGAAATTCGACAAGATCCAGATGATCAAGCCGGATTCTTCCCGTGGCAGCTCGCGAGAGCAATACATGCTGGCTTGGGGTTATCGCGGCGGTAACGAGTAAAACGAGGTTTTTCGGTGGGGCGATAGGTTTTTCGTATTTTGCCCCGCGTGCATAAGCGAATATTGTGTAGAAAGTGTTTCACAAAGGGTTACAGACGGCGCCTGCCAGAGTTGTAGGTAATGTAGTAAGTTAGGCCGGTGAATATCATGCGAAGCGCGCGCCAGTAGCGGAGCTTGCTTCAGAGGGTAGTTAATTGAACGATATGGCAAAGAATCTGATCCTGTGGTTGATCATCGCGGCAGTCCTCGTGACGGTGATGAACAACTTCTCCAGCCCTAACGAGCCGCAGACCCTCAACTATTCCGACTTCATCCAGCAGGTCAAGGATGGCAAGGTCGAGCGCGTAGCCGTTGACGGCTATGTGATTACCGGCAAGCGCAATGATGGCGACAGCTTCAAGACCATTCGTCCGGCGATTCAGGACAATGGCCTGATCGGCGACCTGGTCGACAACCACGTTGTGGTTGAGGGCAAGCAGCCTGAACAGCAAAGCATCTGGACCCAGCTCCTGGTGGCCAGCTTCCCGATCCTGGTGATCATCGCGGTGTTCATGTTCTTCATGCGCCAGATGCAGGGCGGTGCCGGCGGCAAGGGTGGACCGATGAGCTTCGGCAAGAGCAAGGCGCGCCTGCTCTCCGAAGATCAGGTGAAAACCACCTTGGCTGACGTTGCCGGTTGCGACGAAGCCAAGGAAGAAGTCGGCGAGCTGGTTGAGTTCCTGCGTGATCCGGGCAAGTTCCAGCGTCTGGGCGGTCGTATTCCTCGCGGTGTACTGATGGTCGGTCCTCCGGGTACCGGTAAAACCTTGCTGGCCAAGGCGATTGCCGGCGAAGCGAAGGTACCGTTCTTCACTATTTCCGGTTCCGACTTCGTTGAAATGTTCGTGGGTGTCGGCGCAAGCCGCGTTCGTGACATGTTCGAGCAGGCCAAGAAGCACGCACCGTGCATCATCTTCATCGACGAAATCGACGCCGTCGGTCGCCACCGTGGCGCCGGCATGGGCGGTGGTCACGACGAGCGCGAGCAGACTCTCAACCAGTTGCTGGTGGAGATGGATGGCTTCGAAATGAATGACGGCATCATCGTGATTGCGGCGACCAACCGTCCTGACGTACTCGACCCTGCGCTGCTGCGTCCGGGCCGTTTCGACCGTCAGGTGGTTGTAGGTTTGCCGGATATCCGTGGTCGCGAGCAGATCCTCAAGGTTCACATGCGTAAAGTGCCAATGGGCGACGACGTTGCTCCGGCCGTTATCGCACGTGGTACCCCGGGCTTCTCCGGTGCGGACCTGGCCAACCTGGTCAACGAGGCTTCGCTGTTCGCTGCACGCAGCGGCAAGCGCATTGTTGAAATGAAAGAATTCGAACTGGCCAAAGACAAGATCATGATGGGCGCCGAGCGCAAATCGATGGTCATGTCCGAGAAAGAAAAACAGAACACCGCTTATCACGAAGCTGGCCACGCCATTGTTGGTCGCGTCGTGCCTGAGCATGATCCGGTCTACAAGGTCTCGATCATTCCGCGTGGTCGTGCGCTGGGTGTGACCATGTTCCTGCCGGAAGAAGATCGCTACAGTCTGTCCAAGCGTGCGCTGATCAGTCAGATCTGCTCGCTGTACGGTGGCCGTATCGCTGAAGAAATGACCCTTGGTTTCGACGGTGTGACCACCGGCGCTTCCAACGACATCATGCGTGCCAGTCAGATTGCGCGGAACATGGTGACCAAGTGGGGTCTGTCGGAAAAACTCGGTCCGCTGATGTACGCCGAAGAAGAGGGTGAAGTGTTCCTCGGTCGCGGCGGTGGCGGTCAGGCCGCAAGCTTCTCTGGTGAAACGGCCAAACTGATCGACTCCGAAGTGCGCAGTATCATCGATCAGTGCTACGGCACGGCCAAGCAGATCCTCACGGACAACCGTGACAAGCTGGATGCCATGGCCGATGCGCTGATGAAGTACGAAACCATCGATGCCGAGCAGATCGACGACATCATGGCCGGTCGTACACCTCGTGAGCCACGTGACTGGACTGGTGGCACGGGTACGCCCCCGCCTCCAGTGATTCAGGATGAGCGCCCGGAAACACCGATCGGCGGTCCGGCTGCTGACGTTTAAGGTTTGAAATGACTTCTGTACAGTCCCTGACCCGGTTGCCTTGCGGCAACCGGGTTCTTGATTTGGCCCAGACGCATGTCATGGGTATTCTCAATGTCACTCCCGATTCCTTTTCCGACGGTGGCCGGTACAATCAGCTCGACGTGGCCTTGCGTCACGCCGAAGCCATGGTGGCTGCTGGTGCGACGCTGATCGATGTCGGTGGCGAATCGACCCGGCCTGGCGCTCGAGCGGTTTCGCCGTTGGAAGAGTTGGAGCGCGTAGCTCCGATCGTGGAGTTGATCAATCGCGAGCTGGATGTGGTCATCTCGGTCGATACTTCGACGCCAGCGGTGATGCGTGAAACGGCGCGCCTGGGTGCGGGGTTGATCAATGATGTGCGCTCGCTGCGCCGCGATGGCGCGCTGGATGCCGCAGCCGCGACCGGGTTGCCGGTCTGCCTGATGCACATGCTCGGCGAACCGGGTGACATGCAGGACAATCCGCACTATCAGGACGTTACCCGGGAAGTGGGTGAGTTTCTGGCAGAGCGCATGACTCAATGTGCGGCGGCGGGCATTCCTGCCGAACGGATCATTCTTGATCCCGGTTTCGGTTTCGCGAAAACCCTGCAGCACAATCTAAGCTTGTTCAAGCATATGGAAGCCCTGCATGCGCTGGGGCGTCCGCTATTGGTCGGTGTCTCACGCAAAAGCATGATCGGCCACGCATTGAACCGCCCCGTGGGTGAGCGTCTTTATGGTGGTCTGGCTCTCGCAGCACTCGCGTCGGTTAAAGGAGCGCGTATATTGCGCGTCCATGATGTGGCGGAAACGGTAGACGTGGTGCGCATGCTCGCGGCCGTGGAATCAGCCGAATAAGAATGATGGAGCACTTATGAGCAAGAAATACTTTGGTACTGACGGTATTCGTGGTCGTGTCGGTGAATATCCGATCACTCCTGACTTCATGCTTAAGCTCGGCTGGGCGGCGGGTATGGCCTTTCGCAAGATGGGCGCCTGCAAGGTGCTGGTCGGCAAGGACACGCGCATCTCTGGCTACATGTTCGAATCGGCACTTGAAGCAGGCCTGACCTCGGCTGGTGCGGACGTGATGCTGCTCGGTCCGATGCCGACGCCGGCCATTGCTTATCTGGCGCGCACGTTCCAGGCTGAAGCCGGGATCGTGATCAGTGCTTCGCACAATCCGCATGACGATAACGGCATCAAGTTTTTCTCCGGCAAGGGCACCAAGTTGCCTGATGAGCTGGAGCTGATGATCGAAGAGCTGCTCGATACCCCAATGACTGTGGTTGAGTCGAGCAAGATCGGCAAGGTGTCGCGCATCAATGACGCCTCCGGCCGCTACATCGAATTCTGCAAAAGCAGTGTGCCGACCGGTACCAGTTTTTCCGGTTTGAAGATCGTGATCGATTGTGCGCACGGAGCGACCTACAAGGTTGCTCCGAGTGTGTTCCGTGAGCTGGGTGCTGAAGTGGTCGTGCTGTCGGCGCAGCCCAACGGGCTGAACATCAATGATAATTGCGGCTCGACCCATATGGGTCAGCTGCAGGCCGCGGTTCTGGCCGAGCACGCTGATCTGGGCATCGCCTTTGATGGTGACGGTGATCGGGTGTTGATGGTTGATCACACTGGCGCCATCGTTGATGGTGATGAGTTGCTGTTCATCATTGCGCGCGATCTGCACGGGCGGGGCAAATTGCAGGGCGGCGTAGTCGGTACGCTGATGAGCAACCTGGGTCTTGAACTCGCGCTGGCAGAGCTCTCGATTCCATTCATTCGTGCCAATGTCGGTGACCGTTATGTGATCGCCGAACTGCTGGAGCGCGACTGGCTGGTAGGCGGTGAAAACTCGGGGCATATCGTCTGCTTCAATCACACCACCACCGGTGATGCGATCATTGCTGCGCTCCAGGTGCTGATGGCACTGAAGGCCCGCAATGAAGGTCTTGCGCAAACGCGTCAGGCCTTGCGCAAGTGTCCTCAGGTGCTGATCAATGTGCGTTTTGGTGGCGGTGAAAGTCCGCTTGAGCATCCGGCGGTCAAGGAAGCCAGTGCGCGTGTCACCCAGGCAATGGCGGGGCGTGGCCGGGTACTTCTGCGCAAGTCCGGTACAGAGCCTTTGGTGCGTGTGATGGTCGAAGGTGAGGATGAAACTCAGGTTCGCAGCTATGCCGAAGAACTGGCAAAACTGGTAAGTGAAGTTTCTGCCTGATTCGGCTTGCCAGTCATGATTGTGTTGGGTAACATCTGCGCCCACTTTGACCGACGAGGTACAGCATGCGTCGCCCTATGGTAGCTGGTAACTGGAAGATGCACGGTACCCGCGCCAGCGTCGCTGAGCTGATCAACGGCCTTCGTCATCTGGCCTTGCCAAGCGGTGTTGATGTCGCGGTATTCCCGCCTTGCTTGCATATCAATCAAGTGATTGATGGCTTGAAAGGCAAATCGATTTCGGTCGGTGCGCAGAATTCTGCAGTGGAATCCATGCAAGGTGCGTTGACCGGTGAAATTGCACCGAGTCAGTTGGTGGATGCAGGTTGTTCCCTGGTGCTTGTCGGGCACTCCGAACGCCGCCAGATAATGGGCGAGCGAGACGGGATGCTGAATCGCAAGTTCGCAGCGGCACAGGCATGTGGCTTGATTCCGGTGTTGTGTGTAGGGGAAACCCTCGAACAGCGCGAAGCCGGAAAGACTCTTGAAGTTGTCGGGCGTCAGCTGGGCAGCATCATCGAGGAGCTGGGTGTTGGTGCCTTTGCCAAGGCAGTCATTGCTTACGAGCCTGTCTGGGCCATTGGTACCGGAATGACTGCAACGCCGCAACAGGCTCAGGATGTGCATAAAGCCATTCGCGAGCAGTTGGCGGCAGAGAATTCTGAAGTCGCACGAGGTGTGCGGCTTCTATACGGCGGCAGCGTGAAGGCGGCCAATGCGGTCGAACTGTTCGGCATGCCGGATATCGATGGGGGGCTCATTGGTGGAGCTTCCCTGAATGCAGATGAGTTCGGTGCGATTTGTCGCGCCGCGGGAAACTGAAAAAATGCTGGAAACAGTCGTAGTCGTTTTTCATCTGCTGGGTGCATTGGGCGTAGTTGCGCTGGTTTTGCTGCAGCAGGGTAAAGGTGCGGACGCTGGCGCGTCTTTCGGAGCAGGTGCTTCAAATACTGTGTTCGGAAGCCAAGGTTCCTCTACCTTTCTTAGTAAGTTTACTGCTATACTTGCCGCCGGTTTCTTCATAACCAGCTTGGGGTTAGGTTACTTTGCTAAAGAGAAGGCTCATCAGCTGACTCAAGCAGGTTTGCCAGATCCAGCAGTGTTGGAAGTACCTAAGCAGCAACAACCGGCTTCTGATGATGTCCCGGTGCTTCAAGAGCAAAAGTCGGCTACTCCAGCGACTGACGTACCTCCAGCTCAAGAGCAGAAGTAAGAAGGGTTTCAAACGTAGTTTTGCCGAGGTGGTGGAATTGGTAGACACGCAACCTTGAGGTGGTTGTGCCCATAGGGTGTAGGGGTTCGAGTCCCCTTCTCGGTACCAATTAGTCAGGAGAGCCCGCTGTTGCGGGCTTTCTTGCAGGTGGAAGGTTACATTGACCCTATAAGGGATCGGTCGTATACTTCCGCCCCAGCTTTGTCGCGGGGTGGAGCAGTCTGGTAGCTCGTCGGGCTCATAACCCGAAGGTCGTCGGTTCAAATCCGGCCCCCGCAACCAGTTTAAGGAGCCCCTTTTCAGGGGCTTTTTGTTAGCTGGACACTTTCTGCGCCGCTGTTCGACGGCGTTTCAAGGATGGGCGTTTAGCCCATTTTTTTATTTTGCAGCGCATGCATTTACATGCACGAGGGGGTTCAGGTGTCGAGCAAGCTAGAAGAGTTGCAGGCCTTGTTGGCCCCGGTGGTCGTGGCCCTAGGCTATGAATGCTGGGGTATCGAGTTTTCGGCTCAGGGTCGTCACTCGATGTTGCGTGTTTATATCGATAAAGAGGGTGGCGTGCTGGTGGACGATTGCGCCATTGTCAGCCGTCAGATCAGCGGTGTCCTGGATGTTGAAGATCCGATCTCCGTTGAATACACCCTCGAAGTTTCCTCGCCTGGCATGGAACGCCCACTGTTCACTCTTGAGCAGTTTGCAAAATTTGCCGGTGAACAAGTGAAGATCAAGCTGCGCTCGCCTTTTGAAGGTCGACGCAACTTTCAGGGCCTTCTGCGCGGTGTAGAAGAACAGGATGTCGTGGTGCAGGTAGAAGACCATGAATTCCTGTTGCCGATCGATATGATCGACAAGGCCAACATTATTCCCAGTTTTGACTGAGACGCGGATCCCGCGGATCCAATGGCTTGCGAAAGGCGAGGCGTACGATGAGCAAAGAAGTACTGCTGGTTGTTGAGTCGGTATCCAATGAAAAGGGCGTACCGGCAAGCGTGATTTTTGAAGCGCTGGAGCTGGCTCTGGCCACTGCTACCAAAAAGCGTTTTGAAGACGAAGTTGACCTGCGTGTGGAAATTAACCGCCACACCGGTTCCTACGAGACTTTCCGTCGCTGGACAGTCGTCGAAGAGAATGATCTCGACGATCCTGCGATCGAAACCTGGCCAAGCAAGGTTGCCGAAACGCATCCGGGCGCCAAGGTCGGCGACGTCGTCGAAGAAAAGATCGAATCCATCGAGTTCGGCCGCATTGCTGCACAGACCGCCAAACAGGTCATCGTGCAGAAAGTGCGTGAAGCCGAGCGCGCTCAAGTGGTCGACGCCTATCGCGAGCGCCTGGGGGAAATCATCTCCGGCACCGTGAAGAAAGTCACCCGCGACAACGTGATCGTCGATCTGGGCAACAACGCTGAAGCGTTGCTGGCCCGTGAGGACATCATTTCTCGCGAAACCTTCCGTGTCGGTGTGCGTCTGCGTGCACTGCTCAAGGAAATCCGCACCGAGAACCGCGGCCCGCAGCTGATCCTGTCGCGTACCGCGCCGGAAATGCTGGTCGAGTTGTTCCGCATCGAAGTGCCGGAAATCGCTGAAGGCCTGATCGAAGTCATGGCGGCGTCCCGTGATCCGGGTTCGCGTGCCAAGATCGCTGTCCGTTCCAAGGACAAACGCATCGACCCGCAGGGCGCGTGCATCGGTATGCGCGGTTCGCGCGTCCAGGCCGTGTCGGGCGAGTTGGGTGGCGAGCGTGTCGATATCGTCCTGTGGGACGATAACCCGGCGCAGTTCGTGATCAATGCCATGTCGCCGGCAGAAGTGGCGGCCATTATCGTTGACGAAGATGCCCATGCAATGGACATCGCCGTTGGCGCAGACAATCTGGCTCAGGCCATCGGTCGAGGTGGTCAGAACGTGCGTCTGGCGAGCCAGTTGACTGGCTGGACCCTGAACGTGATGACCGAATCGGACATCCAGGCTAAGCAGCAAGCAGAAACCGGTGACATCCTGCGCAACTTCATTGACGAGCTGGAAGTCGACGAAGAACTGGCTCAGGTGCTGGTAGATGAAGGCTTCACCAGCCTGGAAGAGATTGCCTACGTACCGTTGGAAGAAATGCTCAACATCGACGGCTTTGACGAAGATATCGTCAACGAGCTTCGCGCTCGTGCCAAGGATCGTTTGTTGACCAAAGCCATCGCTACTGAGGAAAAGCTGGCAGACGCCCATCCGGCCGAAGACCTGCTCTCGCTTGAGGGTATGGACAAGGATTTGGCGATGGAACTGGCGGTGCGCGGCGTAATTACCCGCGAAGACCTGGCCGAGCAGTCTATTGACGACCTGCTCGACATCGACGGCATTGACGATGATCGTGCCGGCAAGTTGATCATGGCCGCCCGAGCCCACTGGTTCGAGTAATTAGGCGCGGCCTGAGGAGAGAAGTGCATGACGCAAGTCACGGTGAAACAACTGGCCGATGAGGTCAAAACACCGGTAGAGCGCCTGTTGCAGCAGATGCGTGAGGCAGGTCTGCCGCACACCGCCGCCGAAGAAAATGTGACTGACAGTGAGAAGCAATCCCTGCTGACTCACTTGAAGAGCAGCCACAAGGCGAAAGTGGAAGAACCACGCAAGATCACGCTGCAGCGTAAAACCACCAGCACCCTGCGTGTGGCTGGTAGCAAGAGCATCAGCGTTGAAGTTCGCAAAAAGAAAGTTTTCGTACAGCGTAGCCCGGAAGAAATCGAAGCCGAGCGCAAGCGTGAACTGGAAGAGCGTCGCGCAGTAGAAAATGCTGCTCGTCAGAAGGCTGAAGAAGAAGCCAAGCAGCGCGCTGAAGAAGAAGCGCGTCGCCAGCCTGCTGCTGCGCCGTCCGCGTCTGCCGAAGCTGTTGCTGCACCTGCGCCAGTCGCTGAACCCGTGCGCGACGCCGCGCCGGTTGCTGCTGCGCCGGCTGCCGACACTCGCAAGCGTGACGAACAGCGCCGTCCGGACAAGCCACGTGCCGACGATAACAATCGTCGCGGCGGTGGTGGCGATGGCGAGCGCAAAAACGCTCCGCATCGCGCATCGGTCAAAGAAAAAGCGCCGGCTCCACGTGTGGCACCACGCACTACCGACGAAGAAAGCGATGGCTTCCGTCGTGGTGGTCGCGGCAAGGCCAAGCTGAAAAAACGCAACGCTCACGGTTTCCAGAACCCTACCGGTCCTGTCGTGCGTGAAGTGAAGATCGGCGAGACCATCACTGTTGGCGATCTCGCTCAGCAGATGTCGGTCAAGGCTGCTGAAATCATCAAGTTCATGTTCAAACTGGGCACTCCAGCGACCATCAACCAGGTACTCGATCAGGAAACTGCTCAACTGGTAGCTGAAGAGCTGGGCCACAAAGTGACCCTGGTCAGCGACACCGCCCTGGAAGATTCCCTGGCCGAGTCCCTGAAATTTGAAGGTGAGGCAGTTTCCCGTGCGCCAGTCGTGACCGTAATGGGCCACGTTGACCACGGTAAGACTTCCCTGCTCGACTACATCCGTCGTGCCAAGGTAGCAGCGGGCGAAGCCGGCGGCATTACCCAGCACATTGGTGCGTACCACGTTGAAACCGACCGCGGCATGGTGACGTTCCTCGACACCCCGGGTCACGCTGCGTTTACCGCAATGCGTGCCCGTGGTGCCAAGGCGACCGACATCGTGATTCTGGTGGTTGCGGCGGACGACGGCGTGATGCCGCAAACCATCGAGGCTGTTCAGCACGCTCAGGCGGCTGGCGTTCCTCTGGTGGTTGCGGTGAACAAGATCGACAAGCCGGGTGCCGACCTCGATCGCATCCGCAGCGAACTGTCGGTTCACGGCGTGACCTCCGAAGACTGGGGTGGCGACACTCCATTCGTACCGGTCTCGGCGAAAATGGGTACCGGCGTTGACGAGCTGCTCGAAGCGGTTCTGCTGCAGGCCGAAGTACTCGAACTGACCGCCACTCCATCGGCTCCTGGCCGTGGCGTAGTCGTCGAATCGCGTCTGGACAAGGGCCGTGGCCCGGTAGCCACTGTTCTGGTTCAGGACGGTACGCTGCGTCAAGGCGACATGGTGCTGGTCGGCTCGAACTATGGCCGCGTGCGCGCCATGCTCGACGAGAACGGCAAGCCGATCAAGGAAGCAGGTCCGGCCATTCCGGTCGAGATCCTGGGTCTTGACGGTACGCCGGACGCTGGCGACGAGATGAGCGTGGTTGCCGACGAGAAGAAAGCCCGTGAAGTGGCTCTGTTCCGTCAAGGCAAGTTCCGCGAAGTCAAACTGGCTCGCGCTCACGCCGGCAAGCTGGAAAACATCTTCGAAAACATGGGCCAGGAAGAGAAGAAGACGCTCAACATCGTCCTCAAATCCGACGTCCGTGGTTCGCTGGAAGCTTTGCAGGGCGCTCTGAACGGCCTGGGCAACGACGAAGTGCAAGTGCGCGTAGTCGGTGGCGGTGTCGGTGGTATCACCGAATCCGACGCCAACCTGGCACTGGCTTCCAACGCTGTACTGTTCGGCTTCAACGTGCGTGCCGATGCTGGCGCACGGAAGATCGTCGAGCAGGAAGGTCTGGACATGCGTTACTACAACGTGATCTACGACATCATCGAAGACGTCAAGAAAGCCCTGACCGGCATGCTCGGCAGCGATGTTCGCGAGAACATCCTGGGTGTGGCCGAAGTGCGCGACGTGTTCCGTTCGCCGAAGTTTGGCGCGATCGCCGGTTGCATGGTGATCGAAGGTGTTGTGCACCGTAACCGTCCGATCCGTGTACTGCGTGAAGACATCGTTATCTTCGAAGGCGAGCTGGAATCCCTGCGCCGCTTCAAGGATGACGCTTCCGAAGTACGTGCCGGCATGGAATGCGGTATCGGCGTGAAGAGCTACAACGACGTCAAAGTCGGTGACAAGATCGAAGTCTTCGAGAAGGTTCAGGTTGCTCGCAGCCTCTGACTCGCGCACTTCAAGGGCCACGCCGAGCCGCCGCATGCAGATGCGCGCCACGGCGTCCGGACTCTAAACGCAACGCCCGGTCTGGCTTTTGTCAGGCCGGGCGTTTGCCGCTTTCAGACCTTGCGGGTTTCACCGTGGGGCAGTAACAGGTAACAAAATCATGGCAAAAGAATACAGCCGTACCCAACGTATCGGCGATCAGATGCAGCGTGAGCTGGCCCAGCTGATCCGTCGTGAAGTCAAAGACCCGCGCGTCGGCCTGGTCACCATTACCGCTGTGGAAGTCAGCCGTGACGTCGGTCACGCGAAGATCTTCATCACCGTGATGGGGCAGGACAACGCCGAAGACATCGCGCAAAGCATCAAGGTGCTCAACGCTGCCGCAGGTTTCCTGCGCATGCAGCTGGCCCGTGAAATGAAGCTGCGCAGCGTGCCGCAATTGCACTTCCACTACGACGAAAGCGTCGTGCGTGGTGCGCACCTGTCGGCCCTGATCGAGCGCGCCGTGGCTGAGGACAATCAGCACCTGGCCGCTGCACCTGAAGACACCAAGGAGTAATTCGGTGGCTCAGGTCAAACGTATCCGTCGTAACGTCAGCGGTATCATCCTGCTCGACAAGCCGCTGGGGTTCACCTCCAACGCCGCGTTGCAGAAGGTTCGCTGGTTGCTCAACGCCGAGAAGGCCGGTCACACCGGCAGTCTCGACCCGCTGGCCACTGGTGTATTGCCGCTGTGCTTTGGCGAGGCAACGAAGTTCTCGCAGTACCTGCTCGATTCCGACAAGGGTTACGAAACCCTGGCGCAACTGGGCAAGACCACTACCACGGCGGACGCCGAGGGTGAGGTTTTGCAGGAGCGTCCGGTGACCGTTGGTCGCGCCGATGTCGAAGCGGTTCTGCCGAAATTTCGTGGGCAAATCAGTCAGATACCGCCGATGTACTCGGCACTCAAGCGTGACGGTCAGCCGCTGTACAAGCTGGCCCGTGCAGGCGAAGTAGTGGAGCGCGAACCGCGTTCTGTTACTATTGCGCGCTTGGAATTGCTGGCCTTCGAAGGCGATACTGCGCGTCTTGCGGTGGATTGCAGCAAGGGCACCTATATCCGCACCCTGGTGGAGGATATCGGTGAGCAACTCGGTTGTGGTGCGTACGTCGCAGAACTGCGTCGTACCCAGGCCGGGCCTTTCACCCTGGCGCAGACCGTGACCCTCGAAGAGCTGGAAGCGGTACATGCCGAAGGCGGCAACGAAGCGGTCGACCGCTTCCTGATGCCATCGGACAGCGGCCTGCAGGATTGGCCGCTGCTGCACTTCTCCGAAGCGAGTGCGTTCTACTGGCTCAACGGCCAGCCGGTACGCGCCCCGGATGCTCCGAAGTTCGGCATGGTACGGGTACAGGATCACAATGGTCGCTTCATCGGTATCGGTGAAGTGAGCGAAGACGGGCGCATCGCGCCGCGTCGACTGATTCGGTCAGAATGACCGAACGAGTGTGGCTGTTAACAGGCACGGTCACTACTCATTTATAGATACAGGGATTTGTCCCTGGCCTGTTGAAACTGTTTTTGAAACAGTTTCCTGATAAAAGGATTGCCTCATGGCTCTCGACGTTCAAGAAAAAGCTCAAATCGTTGCCGACTACCAGCAAGCTGTTGGTGATACTGGTTCGCCAGAAGTGCAAGTTGCACTGCTGACCGCCAACATCAACAAACTGCAAGGTCACTTCAAGGCCAACGGTAAAGACCACCACTCCCGTCGTGGTCTGATCCGCATGGTAAACCAGCGTCGCAAGCTGCTGGATTACCTGAAAGGCAAAGATCTGAGCCGTTACAGCGCTCTGATCGGCCGCCTGGGTCTGCGTCGCTAATCAGCGATTGCGCTATGAGGTTGGTTGTCTGTCAGGCATCAGCGGTTTTCCGCTGGTGGCTGGCAGGCTTCCAGCCTCAAGTTTTATCTGCACTACCGTTTTACCCGGACAGTCAGCGGGCCGATTCCCGACATTGCCCAAGAATTTCGCAAGAAACCAGTTCCCCCAAGAGCCACAAAGAAGGTAGGACACCGTGAACCCGGTAATCAAAAAATTCCAGTTCGGTCAGTCGACCGTTACCCTCGAGACTGGCCGTATCGCCCGTCAGGCCTCCGGCGCAGTATTGGTCACCGTTGACGACGACGTCAGCGTATTGGTGACCGTAGTCGGTGCCAAGCAAGCCGATCCAGGCAAGGGCTTCTTCCCTCTGTCCGTTCACTACCAGGAAAAGACTTACGCTGCCGGTAAGATCCCTGGCGGTTTCTTCAAGCGTGAAGGCCGTCCTTCCGAGAAAGAAACCCTGACTTCCCGACTGATCGACCGTCCGATCCGTCCGCTGTTCCCGGAAGGCTTCATGAACGAAGTGCAGGTTGTCTGCACCGTCGTTTCCACCAGCAAGAAGACCGATCCGGACATCGCTGCGATGATCGGTACCTCGGCTGCCCTGGCCATCTCGGGCATTCCGTTCGACGGCCCGATTGGCGCCGCTCGCGTCGCTTTCCACGAAAGCACCGGCTACCTGCTGAACCCGACCTACGAGCAGCAAGCTGCTTCGAGCCTGGACATGGTCGTTGCCGGTACCTCCGACGCCGTACTGATGGTTGAATCGGAAGCCAAAGAGCTGACCGAAGACCAGATGCTGGGCGCGGTACTGTTTGCTCACGACGAGTTCCAGGTGGTGATCAACGCCGTCAAAGAACTGGCCGCTGAAGCTGCCAAGCCAACCTGGACCTGGGCGCCTGCTCCAGAAGCCACCGAACTGCTGGGCGCAATCCGTGCCGAGTTCGGCGAAGCGATCTCTCAGGCTTACACCATCACCGTCAAGGCTGACCGCTACGCACGTCTGGGCGAGCTGAAAGACCAGGTCGTTGCCAAGCTGTCCGGCGAAGAAGGCCAGCCTTCGGCTGCTGACGTCAAAGCCGCTTTCGGCGAAATCGAATACCGCACCGTTCGCGAAAACATCGTTAACGGCAAGCCACGTATCGACGGTCGCGACACCCGCACCGTACGTCCGCTGAACATCGAAGTCGGCGTTCTGCCGAAGACTCACGGTTCGGCGCTGTTCACCCGTGGCGAAACCCAGGCTCTGGTCGTTGCGACGCTGGGTACCGCCCGTGACGCACAGCTGCTGGACACCCTGGAAGGCGAGAAAAAAGACCCGTTCATGCTGCACTACAACTTCCCTCCGTTCTCGGTGGGCGAGTGCGGTCGCATGGGTGGTGCCGGTCGTCGTGAAATCGGTCACGGCCGTCTGGCCCGTCGTTCGGTTTCGGCCATGCTGCCAGCCGCTGACGTGTTCCCGTACACCATCCGTGTGGTTTCGGAAATCACCGAATCCAACGGTTCGAGCTCGATGGCTTCCGTCTGCGGCGCTTCCCTGGCCCTGATGGACGCTGGTGTGCCAATGAAGGCGCCGGTTGCCGGTATCGCCATGGGTCTGGTTAAAGAAGGCGAGAAGTTCGCCGTCCTGACCGACATCCTGGGTGACGAAGACCACCTGGGCGACATGGACTTCAAAGTAGCCGGTACCGCCAAAGGCGTTACTGCGCTGCAGATGGACATCAAGATCAAGGGCATCACCGAAGAGATCATGGAAATCGCTCTGGGCCAAGCCCTGGAAGCGCGCCTGAACATCCTCGGCCAGATGAACCAGATCATCGGTCAGTCGCGTACCGAGCTGTCGGCCAACGCTCCGACCATGATCGCGATGAAGATCGACACCGACAAGATCCGTGACGTTATCGGTAAAGGTGGCGCGACCATCCGTGCGATCTGCGAAGAAACCAAGGCTTCGATCGACATCGAAGACGACGGCTCGATCAAGATCTTCGGCGAAACCAAGGATGCCGCAGAAGCTGCTCGTCAGCGCGTTCTGAGCATCACTGCAGAAGCTGAGATCGGCAAGATCTACGTCGGCAAGGTTGAGCGCATCGTCGACTTCGGCGCATTCGTCAACATCCTGCCGGGCAAGGACGGTCTGGTACACATCTCGATGCTGAGCGATGCTCGCGTAGAGAAAGTCACCGACATCCTGAAAGAAGGCCAGGAAGTGGAAGTGCTGGTACTGGACGTGGACAACCGCGGCCGTATCAAGCTGTCCATCAAAGACGTGGCAGCGGCCAAGGCTTCGGGCGTTTAATCAGCCCGCAGCTTTAGTGCAATGAATATGCCCCGCCGTGAAAACGGCGGGGCATTTTTTTATCGGGCTTAAAGATCAAAAGATCGCAGCCTGCGGCAGCTCCTACACGATCGTTTACACACCTGTTGTGTAGGAGCTGCCGCAGGCTGCGATCTTTGCTTTTATGAAAACCGGTGCTAGGTTTAGCCCACCGCCCGTGTAGCTCAGCCGGTAGAGCAGCGCACTCGTAACGCGAAGGTCGCAGGTTCGATTCCTGTCTCGGGCACCACTTCCCTTATTTCACCTTGCGGCTCAGATCCTCGACGGTACGTTTGAGCTGATCCATGGCGCGATCCTGATCATTGATTTTCTGCTTCAGGCTGGAAATCTCGCTGCTGGCGGAATTCGAACTCGAGCCGCTGTTGCGCTTGAGGTCTTCGACCTGGCGTCCGAGGGTATCCAGCTGCCGGTCCTGATCCTTGACCTTGTTCCTCAAGTCGTCGATTTCCTTGCCGCTGGAGCTTGAGCTCGAACCACTGCTGCGTTTGAGCTCTTCAATCTGGCGTGACTGATCGCGGACGGTATCGCGGATCTTTTGCAGTTCGTCGATGCTGATATCGCTTTTGATGACAACATCCTTGCCGTAGTCATTGTGAATCAGCGAAACCTTGTCGCCATAGGATGAGCTGCTGTTGCTCAATTCAAGCGCCATGGCGCTTGCTGGCGACAATATGGCGGCGAGCAAGGCACTGGCAGGCACAACGGAACAAATCTTCGAAAAGCTGCGCATCACTGGTTTTCCTTGTGAACAGCAAGAGTGAATGCCGAAGTGGCACATCGCTATGACTCGAAATGCGGATTTATGTTCCACAAGTCAACTTTTTGTGGGAGAGATGTAAAGAGCCGTGTAATTCGTCATGCAAACGTCCTATATTCGGTGCCTGCATGAGCATCGCTTAGCAGTTTTCAGATGATCCCGAATGGTTCCGAAGGCCGGACAATCCGCGTCAGAGAGATCCTTGATGATCCAGATCCATCCTCCATTCTTACGATCAGCGAGAACGCCATGACCGAATTAACTCAAGAGCAACGACACGAACAAGCGTTGGCAAAGTACATTCTGGACGTACCGGACTTGAAAGAAGAGATCAAGGACCTGAGCCCTGATGATCAGAAAGATCAGATCCAGTGGGCGTTCGAGGACGAAGCCGAAGCCCAGGGCTTGCAGCCGTGGGAGCTGACGCTCAAGTACACCAGCACCCCTGAAGAGTTTGAGGCCAAGCGCCTGGAGCTGCACAAGGAGGCGGCCGAGGTGTTGGGCGTCGAGTGGGACGAGTACTGCGAGATGAATAATCTGGTGGTCTGATACAAAAACGCCAGCCTCAATCGGGCTGGCGTTTTTTATTGCGTGACAGCCTCAGAGGCTCAGACGCATCGACAGGTCCACCGCCTTCACGTCCTTGGTCATCGCCCCGATCGAGATGTAATCCACGCCGGTTTCGGCGATCGGCAGCAGCGTGCTTTCGTTGATGCCGCCGCTGGCTTCCAGTTTGGCCTTGCCGCCGTTCAAGCGGACAGCTTCGCGCATGTCGTCCAGGCTCAGTTCATCAAGCATGATGATGTCGGCGCCAGCTGCCAGCGCCTCCTTCAGCTCCTCCAGGCTCTCCACTTCGACTTCCACCGGTTTGCCCGGCGCGATCTTGTGCGCGGCGGCGATGGCCTGCGCGATGCCACCACTGGCGGCGATGTGGTTTTCCTTGATCAGGAACGCGTCGTAGAGACCGATGCGGTGGTTGTGGCAACCACCGCAGGTCACTGCGTATTTCTGCGCCAGACGCAGGCCCGGCAAGGTCTTGCGGGTATCCAGCAGCTTGACCTGGGTCTGCGCCACGAAGTCCGCCAGATATTGCGCACGCGTGGCCACGCCGGACAGCAGTTGCAGGAAGTTCAGCGCGCTGCGTTCGCCAGTCAGCAACGAACGGGCCGGGCCCTCCAGATGAAACAACGGCTGGTTGGGTTTGACCCGTTCACCGTCCCGTACCTGCCAGTGCACCGCGACGCGCGGATCGAGCTGGCGAAACACCGTGTCGACCCACGCCGTGCCGCAGATAACCGCCTCGTCGCGAGTGATGATGGTGGCTTTGGCCAGACGTTCGGCCGGGATCAGTTGTGCGGTGATGTCGCCGCTGCCGACATCTTCGAGCAACGCACGGCGCACGTTGGCTTCGATTTCGGCGGTCAGATCGGCGAGACGTAGATTCGGCATAACGGGCTCCACAAACTAAGTGCGCCGATTATAGGGGCATGGCAGGAGCCAACCCAAGGCGAGAACGCGCGTGCCTGACTGCAGCTGGTCGATTTCCTGTGAGCAAAGCGCCGTTTTTCGTGGTCACTGGAAGGTGTCGTGGACATAGGGGAAACCCTGACGGCTATAGCGCCGGGGACAAGTTTTGCAAGATAATCCGCCTTGCGTTTGACGTCATAGCTTTGACGTCTCCCGCTCCCACAGGGACCTGTGTTGTAACTGACCAGTGGAATCACCGTTTCAGGAGGCTTGGATGCACAACGACGGGAATGTAGTGCCTTTGCACAAGGCCGCTACCGATCAGGCGAATCACTCGCCGCTCGCCCGCCTGCCTGTGATTCTGCTTCAGGTCCGCGACAAGGCTGCCCAACAACTGCGCCACGGCTTGCAGGAGTTGTTTGATAACGCCGACGACACCCTGTTCGAAATGGCTGACCGGGCGCGTAATGACGTCGAACAGAACATCTTTTTCGAAGCCATGCGCGACCTGCGCCTCAAGCGCAAAAACATCGAACGGGGTTTTCTCGAGCAATTCTTCGAAGCCTTTGTCGCGCTGATTCAATACGAAGTCGTGCAACCCGCATTGCCCGGCACGCTGATATTCGAGGATTCGGCACCGCGTACCGATGACATGGAGCGCAGCGTGGCGGTCGAAACCATGGTCGGTCGGGTGCTCAAGCGCGACGGTTTTGCCCTCGATCAACTGACCGCGCGCCTCAACGTGTTGTTGGGCAAGAATTTCGATAACCAACACAACCCGCTTGGCCCGGCGATGCTCTGCGAGTTTTTTCTGCAGGCCGGACGTAACCTGGGCGTGGAGATCAAGGTCAAGCTGATCCTGCTCAAACTGTTCGAACGCTATGTGCTGGCCGATACCGAGCAGTTGTATGCCGAAGCCAATCAATTGCTGGTCGCCACCGGCGTGTTGCCTGAGTTGAAACCGGCCCCCGCACGCCGCGCAATCGAGCGTGCGGCAGCAAGCATCAGCAGCGAAGAAAGTGACGAACCCGCGCCCGCCGACGAAGGCGTGCAGGAAGTCTTCGCCGCGTTGCAGGAACTGCTGCTGCACGTGCGCGGCAGCGTCGCGCCGACCCTGGAGCCGAGTGCGGCGGCGCAACCGATCAGCACCCGCGATCTACTGCGGCTGCTTTCACACTTGCAGCAATACGTCCCGGCACTGGCGGCGCAGGACGATTTCGATCTGCGCAATCAGCTTGAGCAGCTGCTGACGCGGGTCAGCGTCAGGAGCGGCAAATCACGCATTGTCGACGGCGCGGATGAAGACGTGATCAACCTGATCGCCATGGTCTTCGATTGCATCCTCGAAGACCGTAATCTGCCGGATTCGCTCAAGGCGTTGATCGCGCGTTTGCAGATTCCGATGCTCAAGGTGGCAGTACTCGACAAGAGTTTCTTCAGCCGCAGCAGCCACCCGGCGCGGCGCCTGCTCAATGAAATCGCCGATGCCGCCATGGGTTGGGGCGATTGCAATGGCGAGGCGCGTGACAGCCTGTATCTGCGCATCGAACAAGTGGTGCAGCGCCTGCTGAGCGACTTCGTCGACGACCCGGCGATTTTCTCCGAGTTGCTCGCCGATTTCCTGGCGTTCACCAGTGATGAGCGGCGGCGCAGCGAGTTGCTGGAGCAGCGTTTGCGCGATGCCGAGGAAGGGCGGGCGAAAACTGAACTGGCTCGGCAGCGAGTCGAGCATGTGCTGAACCAGGCGTTGCTGGGTAAAGTCCTGCCGCCGTCGGTGGTGACCTTTGTGCGTGATGCGTGGAGCAAAGTGCTGCTGCTGACCTGCCTCAAACATGGCGACCACTGTGCTGAATGGCAGGCCGATGTGCAGACCATGGAGCAATTGATCTGGAGCGTACAGCGTCACGACGAAGCGGACGCCGGTCTGCAGTTGCTGGCGCTGGTGCCAGGGTTGCTCAAATCATTGCGTGATGGCCTGAGCAGCTCGGCGTTTGATCCGTTCGCCACCAGCGAATTTTTCAGCGAGCTGGAAGCCCTGCATGTGCGGGTGCTTGAACCGCTCACCGAGCAGCCGCCGGCCGATGCGCCGACGCTGGTGGAGGTGTCGCAGCACATCACCCTGCGCAGTGCTGATGAGGGCGCGATCGGCGTGAATGCTAGCGGCCTGGCGCATGACGACCCGGGGCTGCGTCAGGTACAGCAACTGCGTCTTGGCAGTTGGGTCGCCTTCCAGGAAGACGACGAGCACAGCCTGCGCTGCAAACTGGCAGCGATCATCGAAGCCACCGGCAAGTACGTGTTTGTCGACCGCACCGGGATGAAAGTACTGGAGCGCAGCCGCGTCGATCTGGCCCTTGAGTTCCGCCGTGGCGCGGTGCGGGCACTGGATGACACCTTGCTATTCGATCGGGCGCTGGAGTCGGTGCTTGGCAATCTGCGGCGACTCAATCGCGGCAAGTGATCGCGCGCCGGGGGCCGATCACGGCATACTGGGCGCCAACACAGTCGGCGTTGAAGGAATCGGTATGCAGTTGGATCCCGCTAGCGGGTGGTGTCACGGGGTACAGGTCTGCCCATCGCCCAACTTCAATGAACGCCCTGCGGGCGAAATCTCCCTGTTGGTGATCCACAACATCAGCCTGCCGCCGGCGCAGTTCGCCACCGGCAAGGTGCATGAATTTTTCCAGAATCGTCTGGATGTCACTGAACATCCCTATTTTGCAGGGATTGCCGACCTGCGCGTCTCGGCGCATTTTCTGATCGAACGTGACGGCAGCGTCACCCAGTTTGTCTCCTGTCTTGAGCGGGCGTGGCATGCTGGCGTGTCGATGTTCGAAGGCCGGGAAACCTGTAACGATTTTTCCGTGGGCATCGAGCTCGAAGGCACTGATGATCTGCCCTTTACCGATGCGCAGTATCAGGCGCTGATCACGTTGACGCGTCAGTTGCAAACAGCATTTCCGGCTATCACCGGCGCCCGTATCTGCGGGCACAGCGACATCGCACCCGGCCGCAAGACCGATCCTGGCCCGGCATTCGACTGGGCGCGTTACCGCGCAGCCCTGGCACAAGAGGAAGGACAATGAGTTTTCTGGTGTTACTGCTGGCGGTCTGGATCGAGAAATTCTCGGCCCTGCGCCATCGGGTTCAACGCGATGGCGGATGGATCCGCGAACTGCACAAACTCGAAACCAGCGCGCGCCTGGCCCTGCGACCATGGCTGGTGCTGACGATTCTGGTGTTGCTGCCGGTGGCGCTGCTCGGCTTGTTGCTGGTGGTACTGGAACCCGTCGCGTACGGCTTGCTGGCCTTGCCGGTGCACTTGCTGGTGGTGATTTACGCCTTGGGGCGCGGTGATCTGCTCGGCGGCCTCGGGCCGTTTCGTGACGCCTGGCGGCGCGAGGACCTGCAAGCGGCGGCGCATGTGGCCAAGCGGGATCTGGATATCTGCGCCGACAGTGGTGAGCAATTGCTGGATCGGGTCCAAGGGCACCTGTTGTGGCAGGCCTATCAGAGTTTCTTCGCGGTGATCTTCTGGTACTTCGTGCTCGGTCCGGTGGCAGCGCTGGCTTATCGCTTGCTCGCATTGGCGGAAGAACACAGCCAGAACCCGGCGCTCGCCGAACGTGCCGGCCAGTTACGTCACGCCTTTGACTGGTTGCCAGTGCGCTTGCTCGCCGCCAGTCTGGCTCTGGTCGGCAATTTCGTCGCGGTCAGCCGGGTGATGTTGCATGAGCTGCTGAACTGGAACATCAGCGCCGCGCAGCTGATCAACAAGGTCGGGTTGGCTGCGGGGGAGATCCCGCCGCCGGTAGTTGGTCCTGAAGGCATCAACACCCTCGACTGCCTGTGGGAACTGCTGCTGCGCGCGGCGGTGTTGTGGTATACCGGGTTTGCGTTGTGGACAGTGTTGATCCACTGACTTCGAAGCAAGATCAAAAGATCGCAGCCTGCGGCAGCTCCTACACGAGGATCATGGTTTTCCTGTAGGAGCTGCCGCAGGCTGCGATCTTTTTTGTCGTTAACCTTAAGTTACAAAACCTCTCCCCGATTTGAGCTATACAGAGACAGCGCCCGATAGTGGCTTTCTGCTGTCGCCCCGCGCCCGCCAATAAAAACAAGAAAAGCCAAGGGAGACTTCCAGTGAAGAGCTTGCTCTATCCCGCCGTCTCGCTGATGAACCGTCTGAGCTTCGGCATGAAGTTCAGCCTGATCAGCGTGCTGTTCCTGGTACCGATGCTGGTGACCAATTTCTATCTGGTGCGCGATTCCTATCGCGAGTTTCAGGGTACCCGGGTCGAATTGCAGAGCCTCGATCTACTGGGCAGCAGCCTGAGCCTGCGCCGGGATCTGGAAACGCTGAACAATCTGGTGCAGATCAACGTCACCCTCGGCCAGTCCGGCAAAGCCGACAACCTCGAAGCGCAGATCAGCAGCCTGGAGCAATCCGTGCTGGCGCGCCTGCAAGGTTTGCAGGCGATGACCGACGATCCCGAGCAGATCAAACTGTTCGACGGCAAACGCGATGAAATGATCAGCGCGTTCAAGGCCCAACAGGCGGAAAGCTCCCTGCAAAGCAAAAGCGCAATGATCGGCAAGCTGCTCGGCAACGCGCAGATTTTCAGCCAGATCATCGCCAGTCAGGCCGGTCTGAGCCGCGACAACCAGGGTGATATCCGCCAGCTCAGCGAGCTGCTCACCAATATCACTCCGGCCGTGACCCAGACTCTCGGCGAAGGTCGGGCCATCGGTTCGTATTCGTTGGGGCAGGGCTTTCTCAACAGTTCGTCGAGCAGCCGTTTCGACGAGTTGCTGGCGCAGATCGAAAAGCTCCAGGCCGAATACGCGCTGAAACTGGCAGACGCCCTCGATTCCAGCCAGGCCGCGCGCGCCAGTCTCAGCGCGCCGGCCGACAGCAGCAAGGCTTCGCTCAAACAGGCCAGTGAACTGTTTGAGGCGAAAGTCGTGGTGGCCGAGACCCTCGATACCCCGTGGCAGGCGTTCTACGATCAGGTCACCGGGCTGATGGCGCAGACCTACCAGCTCAATGACGCGACCCTGAAATTCCTCGATATCCAACTGCAGCAGCGCCTGGCGCAAAACCGCACGCACATGGTGTTACAGGCGGTGGCGCTGGCGGTGGTGTTCGTGCTGATTTTCTATCTCTACGGCGGGTTCTACGCCTCGACCCGCACCACGCTCAAGCGCCTGGGCGCGATGATGGACAAGGTCGCGGCCGGTGACATGACGGTCAATTTCAAGGCCAACAGCCGCGATGAACTCGGCGAGCTGGGTGAGGTGTTCAACGGCACCGTGAGGAAAATCCATGACCTGATCGAGCGAGTCGGGCAGACCGTGGCTGAGGTCGAGCGCCAGGCAGGGCAGGTGGAAACTGTCTCGGCGCAAAGCAATCAGGCGGTGGCCGGGCAGCGCACGCAGATCGAGCAAGTGGCGACCGCGATGAATCAGATGTCGGCCACCTCGCTGGAAGTTGCACGCAGCGCAGCGGCAGCGGTGAGCAGCGCGCACAGCGTCAACGATGAAACCGTCAGCGGTCGCACACTGGTGGAGTCGCAGCAGGGCAGCATTGCTGCGCTGGCCAGCGAGATCGATCAATCGGTGCTGGTGATCAACCAGTTGGCCAGCGACAGCCAGTCGATCAGCCGCGTGCTGGAAGTGATCAAGAGCATTGCCGAGCAGACCAACTTGCTGGCGCTCAACGCCGCCATCGAAGCCGCCCGGGCCGGCGAGCAGGGCCGGGGATTTGCGGTGGTGGCGGACGAAGTGCGTACGTTGGCCAAGCGCACCCAGCAATCGACCGAAGAAATCGAGCAGATGATCGCCAAGCTGCATGGCGGCGTGGGCGCTGCGGTGAAGGCCATGGGCGTTAGCCATCAGATGGCCAACGGCACGGTCGGGCAGTCGGAAAAGGTCCAGCAGGCGCTGGAAAACATCCTCGGCGCGGTAGGCATGATCGTCGACCAGAACCAGCAGATCGCTGCCGCCGTGGAGCAGCAAACCGCCGTGGCCCATGACATCGACCAGAATATCGTCGAGATCAACCGCGCTGGCGAGCGAACGGCCCAAGGGGCGCACCAGACGGAGGACGCCAGCCGGGCACTGTCGGCGCAGGTAGTGGAGCTGAAACAACTGATCAGCGCGTTCCGCGTCTAAGTCCTGACGCAGCGGAAGATCCTGTAGCGAGGGGATTCATCCCCGATGGGACGCATAGCTTCCTCCCAAGCCTGTAAGGGATCAGGGACCGCTGCGCAGTCCATCGGGGATGAATCCCCTCACCACAGGGCTGGAGCAGGGCAGATGTCAGAACATTTTGTAATGCATTGATGCTTACGCTTGTAAGCCAATTCCTGTTTTCTTCCGGCGGCTGGCTTTTCGTCATTATTGAGCCAGTATCCCTGATCAGTTAGTTGCGCTGAGGAGGCCGCGAATGTCCGTTGTAACCTTGGGAGTTCAGGGCCGTTGTGCTCATTGCCAGACCACGCAGGTGCTCAAACCCTGGCAACTCAATGCCATCGCAATCAATGAACCGTTTACCTGCACTCACTGCCAGAAAACCCTGGAGTTGCGCTGTCCGGTGCAGATCAAACGCTTCAAATCTCTCGACTCTCTAGGATTGCTGCGCTTCAGCGCGTCAGTCACGGTGTGCACCGCGCTGCTGGTGGCGTTGGTCATGGAATGGATCGGGCTGCTCAGCGTGACGGAACAATTGAATGCATCACTGATCGTGCTTTTCGTGTACTTCGCGCTGCTGCGTTTTGTTCATCATCGCCAGCACATGACCCTGATCCTCGAGGCGGCCAAGGCCCACGCGAACTGACTGTAGGAGCTGCCGAGTGAAACGAGGCTGCGATCTTTTGATCTTGTTTTAAGGGCCAGGAGCAAAAGATCGCAGCGTGCCGCAGCTCCTACAGAGGTTGTGTTACCAGCCGAACACTTCGCAAGTGTTGGCGGTGCTTGAGGCGGCGAGTTGCTCGGGACTGATTTTCATCAATTGAGCCAGTGCTGTGCAGATCGCCGGCAAGTGGGCCGGGGTATTGCGTACTCCGGGAAACATCGCCGGCGCCATGTCCGGGGAGTCGGTTTCCAGCACGATCGAATCCAGCGGCAGATCTGTCAGCACCCGATGCATGCGCAACGCCTGCGGCCAGGTCGGCGCGCCGCCCAGACCCAGTTTGAAACCGAGCTTGATGTATTCGCGTGCTTCTTCGCGGCTGCCGGCAAAGGCGTGGATGATCCCCGCGCGTTTGAGCTTGAAGCGCTTGAGCGTGGCGATCACCGCGGCGTGGCTGCGGCGCACGTGGATCAGCGCCGGCAGTTCGAAGTCCGCTGCCAGTTGCAGCTGCGCCTCGAACAGCGCCTGCTGGCGTTCGCGGTCGAGGGTTTCGATGAAGTAATCCAGGCCGATCTCGCCCACCGCGCACAACTGTCGATGGCCGTGCAGCCGGGTCAGCCAGTCGCCGAGTGCGCTTAAATCTTCGGGTTGATGCTGATCGAGGTACACCGGATGCAGACCGAATGCCGCGTACAGGTCGGCATCGCTCTGCACCAGCTCCCACACCCGTTGCCAATTGCCCTGATAAACCCCCAGCACCACCATCCGCCGCACCCCGAGGGCACGGCTTTCGGCGAGCAACGCCGAGCGATCGGCGTCGAAGTCGGGGAAGTCGAGATGGGTGTGGCTGTCGATCAGCTCCACGGCTCAGTCCCGGTGAATGCGCTGCTTGAAGGTCCGCGCGATGGCCTGCACGCCAGGCTTGTATTGCGATTGCTCGACGGCGGCCAGCGCCAGTTCCAGCGCCTTGTCGGCAATCAACTGGTGCTGCTGGGCCATGGCGTTGACCGGCAGCGGCAGGAAGTCCAGCAACTGCGTATCACCGAAGGTACCCAGACGCAGCGGGCGGGATTTGAGCGGGAAGTCATGCAGCGCATCGAACACGCCCTGCAACAGCACGTAGGACGTGGTCACCAGCGCATCCGGCAAATGCCCCAGACGTTGCAGGAGTTCTTCCATCAATTGCTTGCCGCATTCACGGCTGAAGGACTCGGCGTGCTCGATCAGCACTTCGCCTTTGAAGTCGAGCAGTGCCTGCTTGAAGCCGGCCGCACGTTCCTGGCTGATGCTAAGCTCCGGACGCGCGCCGAGCAGCACGATCTGTTTCGGCTGCGGGTCGAGCAGGCTTTGGGTCAGGTGCAGGCTGGCCTCGCGGTCGTCACTGATCACCGAGCAGAAATGCTCGGGTTCCATGACCCGGTCGATGGCGATGATCGGCAGACCCTTGGCCTGCAACTGGCGATAGCTGTCGTCACTGGCCGGCAGGCAACTGGCGACGATCAGCGCATCGCAGCGGCGCGCCTTGAACAGTTGCAGCAACTTGCGCTCGCTATCCGGCGCATCGTCGGAGCTGGCGATCAGCAACTGATAGCCCCGCGCGCGCGCGCCTTGCTCCAGCAGTTTGGCGATCCGCGCGTAACTGGGGTTTTCCAGATCCGGCAGAATAAAACCCAACGTGCGGGTGTGCCGACTGCGCAACCCGGCCGCTTGCGGGTTGGGGGTGAAGCCGTGCTGTTCGACGACCGCACGCACCCGCTCGACCGTGGCGTTGCTGATGCGTTGCTGTTCGGCCTTGCCGTTGATGACGTAGCTGGCGGTGGTCACGGACACTCCGGCCAACCGCGCGATATCACTGAGTTTCAACCCGGTATTTCCTTGTTTTTTCGAGCTTGCCGCCACATTTTCGCCAATCCTACCCGATTCGGGCAGCCGACTATTGTCGCAGCGCATCCGACAAGTTGGACTTCAAGGATGAGACATTATCGAGTAACGTGCCGATCCATCTAGATTAAACGTTTCAGCAAGCGTATTTTCTACGTTTTAGACGCCTTTGGCCGGTTCTGCCGTGAAACCGCCAAAACTGCCGCTGAAAAGCAGGCTGACCAGCGCCTAAGCTGTGACCATTCAAAACAATATCCTGGCGCATCCATGTGCCAAAAAGGAGATCGCATGCTCGAGCTCACTATAGAGCAGATATCCATGGGCCAATCGGCTGTGGATAAACCCGCCGCCCTGCAACTACTCGCCAATCATCTGGTGGCCGACGGTCTGGTTGCCGATGGCTATCTCGCCGGTTTGCAGGCCCGGGAAGCCCAGGGCTCGACCTTTCTCGGCCAGGGTATTGCCATCCCCCACGGCACCCCGGAAACCCGCGATCAGGTGTTCGCCACCGGCGTGCGGCTGATGCAGTTTCCCGAGGGCGTGGACTGGGGCGACGGCCAGGTCGTGTATCTGGCGATCGGCATCGCCGCCAAATCCGACGAACACCTGCGTCTGCTGCAGTTGCTGACCCGCGCCCTGGGCGAGACCGATCTGGGTCAGGCCCTGCGTCGCGCCAGTTCTCCCGAGGCGCTGCTGAAATTGCTGCAAGGCGCGCCACAGGAACTGGCGCTGGATGCGCAGATGATCGGCCTCGGCGTGTCGGCTGACGATTTCGAAGAACTGGTCTGGCGTGGTGCGCGTCTGCTGCGTCAGGCCGATTGTGTGAGCAACGGTTTTGCCGGTGTGTTGCAGCAAGTCGAGGCGCTGCCGCTGGGCGATGGCCTGTGGTGGCTGCACAGCGAGCAAACCGTGAAACGTCCGGGCCTGGCGTTCGTCACCCCGGACAAGCCGATGCGTTACCTCGGTCAGCCGCTCAGTGGTCTGTTCTGTCTGGCCAGTCTCGGCGAGGCGCATCAGGCGCTGCTCGAACGTCTGTGTGCGCTGCTCATCGAAGGGCGCGGCCATGAATTGGGCCGGGCCACCAGCAGCCGCAAAGTCCTCGAAGTGCTCGGCGGCGAACTGCCCGCCGATTGGCCGAGCGCGCGTATTGCCCTGGCTAACGCCCACGGTCTGCATGCACGTCCGGCGAAGATCCTTGCGCAACTGGCGAAGAGTTTTGACGGTGAAATCCGCGTGCGCATCGTCGACAGCGCGGACAGTGCCGTGTCGGTAAAAAGTCTGAGCAAGCTGCTGAGTCTCGGCGCGCGTCGTGGTCAGGTGCTGGAGTTGATCGCTGAACCGAGCATCGCTGCCGACGCCTTGCCTGCATTGCTGGCCGCTATCGAAGAAGGCCTTGGCGAAGAAGTCGAACCGCTGCCGGCCGTGAGCCAGCAACGCGAAGCCATCGCTGATATCGCCGAAGTGCTGATCGCCCCGGCGTCTGGCGCGCAGTTGCAGGCGATCCCGGCGGCACCGGGCATCGCCATCGGCCCGGCGCACATTCAGGTGCAGCAGGCTATCGATTACCCGTTGCGCGGCGAGTCCGCGGCCGTCGAGCGCGAACGTCTCAAGCAAGCGCTGAGCGATGTGCGCAGTGACATTCAGGGCCTGATCGAACGCAGCAAGGCCAAGGCCATCCGCGAGATCTTTATCACCCACCAGGAAATGCTCGACGACCCGGAACTGACCGATGAAGTCGACACCCGTCTCAAGCAGGGCGAAAGCGCCGAAGCGGCGTGGATGGCGGTGATCGAAGCAGCGGCCAAACAACAGGAATCGCTGCAGGACGCGTTGCTCGCTGAGCGGGCGGCGGACCTCCGTGACATCGGTCGCCGGGTGCTGGCGCAACTTTGCGGCGTACAAACGCCGAACGAGCCCGAGCAGCCGTACATTCTGGTGATGGATGAAGTCGGCCCGTCCGATGTGGCGCGGCTCGATCCGGCGCGGGTAGCGGGGATTCTCACCGCGCGCGGCGGCGCCACGGCGCACAGTGCAATCGTCGCCCGTGCTCTCGGAATTCCTGCGCTAGTTGGTGCGGGTGCAGCGGTGTTGCTGCTGGAACCGGGCACGCCGTTGCTGCTCGACGGCCAGCGCGGTCGCCTGCACGTCGACGCCGATGCCGCAACCCTGCAACGCGCCGCCGAAGAGCGCGACACCCGCGAGCAGCGCCTCAAGGCTGCCGCCGAGCAACGCCATCAACCTGCGCACACCACTGACGGTCACGCCGTGGAAGTGTTCGCCAACATCGGTGAAAGCGCCGGTGTCAGCGCTGCGGTCGAGCAGGGCGCCGAAGGCATCGGTCTGCTGCGCACCGAGCTGATTTTCATGGCCCACCCGCAGGCGCCGGACGAAGCCACTCAGGAAGCCGAATACCGCCGCGTTCTCGATGGCCTCGCCGGTCGCCCGCTGGTGGTGCGCACCCTTGATGTCGGCGGCGACAAACCGCTGTCGTATTGGCCGATCGCCAAGGAAGAAAACCCGTTCCTCGGCGTGCGTGGCATTCGCCTGACGTTGCAGCGTCCGCAGATCATGGAAGCGCAACTGCGCGCTTTGCTGCGTTCGGCGGACAACCGTCCGCTGCGGATCATGTTCCCGATGGTCGGCAGCGTCGAAGAGTGGCGTCAGGCCCGCGACATGACCGAGCGTCTGCGCCTGGAAATCCCGGTTGCTGATCTGCAACTGGGGATCATGATCGAGGTGCCGTCCGCCGCTTTGCTGGCACCGGTGCTGGCCAAGGAAGTCGACTTCTTCAGCGTCGGCACCAACGACCTGACGCAATACACCCTGGCCATCGACCGTGGTCATCCGACGCTTTCGGCCCAGGCTGACGGCCTGCACCCGGCGGTGCTGCAACTGATCGACATCACCGTGCGTGCCGCCCATGCCCATGGCAAGTGGGTCGGTGTGTGCGGCGAACTGGCGGCGGATCCGCTGGCGGTGCCGGTGCTGGTCGGCCTCGGTGTCGATGAGCTGAGCGTGTCCGGGCGCAGCATTGCCGAGGTCAAGGCGCGCATCCGCGAACTCAGCCTGACCCAGGCGCAAACCCTTGCTCAACAAGCCCTCACCGTGGGCAGCGCGAACGAAGTGCGTGCATTAGTGGAGGCCCTGTAATGGCCAAGATTCTCACCCTGACCCTCAACCCGGCGCTGGACCTCACAGTCGAGCTGCCACGCCTGGAGGCCGGTCAGGTCAACCGCAGCGACGAGATGCACACCCACGCCGCCGGCAAAGGCGTGAACGTCGCCCAGGTACTCGCAGACCTCGGGCATCAACTGACGGTCAGCGGCTTTCTCGGCGAAGACAATCTGCAAGCCTTCGAAACCCTGTTCGCCAAGCGCGGCTTTGTCGATGCGTTCATTCGCGTGCCGGGGGAGACGCGCAGCAACATCAAGGTCGCCGAGCACGACGGGCGCATCACCGACATCAACGGCCCGGGGCCGGTGGTCGACGCGACGGCGCAGCAGGCGTTGCTTGAGCGTCTGCTGCAGATCGCTCCGGGGCATGACGCGGTGGTGGTCGCCGGCAGTCTGCCGCGAGGCGTCAGCGCGCAGTGGTTGCGCGAGTTGATCGAACGGCTGAACGGCCTCGGTCTGAAAGTCGCCCTCGACAGCAGCGGTGAAGCCTTGCGCGCCGCCATTGAAGGGCGTCCGTGGCTGATCAAACCGAACACCGAAGAACTCGCCGATGCGCTCGATTGCGATGTGGTCTCGCACGCCGCCGAAGCGCAGGCTGCGGCGTGCCTGCACGCCAAGGGTATCGAGCACGTGGTGATCTCCCATGGCGCCGACGGTGTGAACTGGTTCAGCGTCGGCTCGGCGCTGCATGCCGCGCCGCCGAAGGTCACGGTCGCCAGTACGGTGGGTGCCGGCGATTCGCTGCTGGCCGGCATGCTCCACGGTCTGCTCAGTGCGGAGACTCCCGAGCAGACCCTGCGCACGGCCACGGCGATTGCCGCGATGGCGGTGACGCAGATCGGTTTCGGCATCAACGATGCGGCGCAACTGGCGCAGCTCGAACAGGGCGTACGCGTGCGTCCCCTGACAGAACAATAAGAGGGTTTGTCATGAAATTAGCCATCGTCACGGCCTGCCCGAACGGCATGGTCACCAGTGTGCTGTGCGCCCGTCTGCTGGACGCGGCGGCCCAGCGTCAGGGCTGGAGCACCAGCGTTGAAGTGGTCGATGCGGCGCACCCGGAACGTGAATTGTCGGCCGCCACCATTGAGGCGGCGGAGTGGGTGTTGCTGGTTGCCACCGGTGACGTCGACATGCGCCGTTTCGTCGGCAAGCGCGTGTTCCGCATCGCCCCGGCGCAAGCTCTGCAAGATGTCGAAGCGGTGCTGCGGCGGGGTGCTGAAGAGGCTGAAGTTTACCTCGCCAGCGAAGCCGTCCCGGTTGCCGCTGCGCCACGTGCGCCGCGCATCGTCGCCATCACCGCGTGCCCGACCGGCGTTGCCCACACCTTCATGGCGGCCGAGGCGTTGCAGCAGACGGCCAAGCGTCTGGGCTATGAACTGCACGTCGAAACCCAAGGCTCGGTCGGCGCGAAAACCCCGCTCAGCGCAACGGCGATTGCCGAGGCTGACGTGGTGTTGCTGGCGGCCGACATCGAAGTCGCCACCGAGCGTTTCGCCGGCAAGAAAATCTATCGCTGCGGCACCGGCATTGCCCTCAAGCAATCCGAAGCCACACTGAAAAAAGCCCTCGCCGAAGCTCAGGTGGAGAGCGCTGCGAGCGACGGCAAGGCGCCGGCCAAGCAAGAGAAGACCGGGGTCTACAAACACCTGCTCACCGGTGTCTCGTTCATGCTGCCGATGGTGGTGGCCGGTGGTCTGATGATCGCGCTGTCGTTCGTCTTCGGCATCACTGCGTTCAAGGAAGAGGGCACGCTGGCGGCAGCGCTGATGCAGATCGGCGGCGAAACCGCGTTCAAGCTGATGGTGCCGCTGCTCGCCGGTTACATCGCCTACTCGATCGCCGACCGTCCGGGCCTGGCGCCGGGGATGATTGGTGGCTTGCTCGCCAGTACGCTGGGGGCCGGGTTCATCGGCGGGATCGTCGCCGGGTTTATCGCCGGTTATGCGGCCAAGTTGATCAGTCGTTATGTGGCATTGCCGCAGAGCCTCGAAGCGCTGAAACCGATTCTGATCATCCCGTTGTTCGCCAGCCTGATCACCGGTCTGGTGATGATTTACGTGGTCGGTAAACCGGTCGCCGGGATGCTCGCGGCGCTGACGCATTTTCTCGACAGCATGGGCACCACCAACGCGATTCTGCTCGGCGTGTTGCTCGGCGGCATGATGTGCGTCGACCTCGGCGGGCCGATCAACAAAGCCGCGTATGCATTCTCGGTGGGGCTGCTGGCTTCGCAGAGTTATGCACCGATGGCCGCGACCATGGCTGCCGGCATGGTCCCGCCAATCGGGCTGGGCATCGCCACGTTCATCGCCCGACGCAAGTTCGCCCAGACCGAGCGCGAGGCCGGTAAAGCGGCGCTGGTGCTGGGGCTGTGTTTCATCTCCGAAGGGGCGATTCCGTTTGCCGCGAAAGATCCGCTGCGGGTGATTCCGGCGAGCATCGCCGGCGGTGCGTTGACCGGCGCGCTGTCGATGTACTTCGGCTGCAAACTGATGGCGCCGCACGGTGGCTTGTTTGTGCTGGCGATCCCGAATGCGATCAATCATGCGTTGTTGTATTTGCTGGCGATTGTTGCGGGGAGTCTGTTGACTGCCGTTGTCTATGCGACGGTCAAACGTCCGGAAGCCGTTGAGTTGGCGCTGGAACCGGCGAAGGCTTAACTGGCTCCACAAAACCCTGTGGGAGCGAGCTTGCTCGCGAAAGCGGTGTGTCAGCGAATAAGATTTCGACTGATAGGACGCATTCGCGAGCAAGCTCGCTCCCACATGGGTTGTGTGGTGTGTCTGGTGTCATTTCCGGGTCATGTGAGCGTGCTTAAGTTTTCCTTTTTCCAGGGAGAACAGCATGAGCGATTTCAATCCGGGTCGTCGGCGGGTCATGCAAGTGGTCGGTGCCGGGCTGCTGATGCCGGGGCTGGCGCCGGCGGTGATCGCGTCGGTCAAGGATCGGCCGCAACTCACCGACGGCGTGCAGTCCGGCGACCTGCAAGGCGACCGCGCGATGATCTGGAGCCGCAGCGACCGTCCGGCGCGGATGGTGGTCGAGTGGGACACCCGCAGTCAGTTTCGTCACCCGCGCCGTGTAGTCTCACCACTGGCCGATGCGCGCACCGACTTCACCGCCCGCGTTGAGCTCACCGGGCTGCCCGCTGATCAGGCGATTTTCTACCGGGTGTATTTCAAGGATGCGCAAACCGGCGTTGCCAGCGAACCGTGGCTCGGCCATTTGCGCAGCGCTCCGAAGGCACGGCGCAATATCCGTTTCGTCTGGAGTGGCGACACCGTCGGCCAGGGTTTCGGCATCAACCCGGACATCGGCGGCATGCGCATCTACGAATCCATGCGCCTGCGCCTGCCGGACTTCTTTATCCACAGCGGCGACACCATCTACGCCGACGGCCCGGTGCCGGCACAACTGACCACCGAAGGTGGACGTATCTGGCGCAACCTCACCACCGAGGCCAAGAGCAAAGTCGCCCAGACCCTTGACGATTATCGCGGCAATTATCGCTACAACCTGATGGACGAAAACATCCGCCGCTTCAACGCCGAAGTACCGCAGATCTGGCAGTGGGACGACCACGAAGTGGTCAACAACTGGTCGCCGGGCAAGCAGCTCGACGAGCGTTATCAGGAAAAAGATATCCACACCCTGGTCGGCCGCGCGCGCAAGGCCTGGCTGGAATATTCGCCGATGCGTTTGCAGGCGGCCGACGGCGGCGGGCGGATTTATCGCAAGCTCAGCTACGGGCCGATGCTCGATGTGTTCGTGCTCGACATGCGCAGCTATCGCGGGGCCAACGACGACAACCTCGGCGCGGCCAAACCGTTCCTCGGGCGTGAGCAACTGGACTGGCTCAAGCGTGGCTTGAAGCATTCCAAGGCGCAGTGGAAGGTGATCGCCGCCGACATGCCGATCGGCCTCGGTGTGCCCGACGGTGAAGTCCGCCCGGGTGTGGCGCGCTGGGAAGCCGTGGCCAACGGTGATCCGGGCCCGGCGCAGGGACGTGAGCTGGAAGTCGCCGAGTTGCTCGGTTTTCTGCGGGCGCAGCAGGTGCGCAATTTCGTGTTTCTCACGGCGGACGTGCATTACTGCGCGGCGCATCACTACCATCCGGACCGTGCGGCGTTTCAGGACTTCGAACCGTTCTGGGAGTTTGTCGCCGGGCCATTGAATGCCGGGAGTTTCGGGCCTAATCCGCTGGACAAGACCTTCGGCCCGGAAGTGGTGTTCCAGAAGGCCCCGCCGACCCAGAACGCTTCGCCGTTTGCCGGGTTTCAGTTCTTTGGTGAGGTGAACATCGAAGGGCAGAGCGGGGAGATGAGCGTGGTGTTGCGGGATTTGAATGGGGTAGCGGTTTTCGAGCAGAAATTGCAGCCAGTTTGAAGATCAAAAACAACCCTCACCCCGGCCCTCCCGAAACGTCGGACCGCTTGGAGGGTGAGGGCATTTTTCGATTCGCGGCAATTCTTGTGATTTGCTCCAGTACATCATCCATCTGCTGCATCACTTCGAGCTTACTGAATCGCACAACTTCAATGCCCTGACGTTCCAGGAAAAGCGTCCGACGTTGATCGTGGATCAAGCCCGCTATTTCATAGTGTTGACCCCCATCCAGCTCAATCGCCAGTTTCAGCTCTACGCAGAAAAAATCCAGGACATAGGGCGGACATGGAAACTGCCTGCGGAATTTCAGATTGGCGATTTGGCGTGATCGAAGTTTTCGCCAGAGTAATTGTTCGCAATCGGTTTGGCTGGCGCGTAACTGGCGGGCGAACTGAGCGAGAGTGAGGCGATTTTGCATGCTTCACGATCCTTGTGAAGTGGCTGGAAATCTCACTGTAGACGAGGCCCCTCACCCCAGCCCTCTCCCGGAGGGAGAGGGAGCCTACGGAGTTGTATCGAGTTGTACATCGACCTGAAAGACCGAGTCGATTACGGATTCGGTACATCACCTTCAGGTCGGCGTATTTATCCGGCATCCCCCAATCAGTCCCCTCTCCCTCCGGGAGAGGGTTAGGGAGAGGGGATTTTTGCTGAGTCAGTACACGTCGCGGCGGTAGCGGCCCTGTTCGATCAGGCGTTCGACTTCGGTGGCACCGAGGATGTCGTTGAGTGCCTGATCGACGCCGGATGCCATGCCCTGCAGACTGCCGCAGATGTAGATCACCGCACCGTCAGCCAGCCATTTCTTCAGTTCGTCAGCAGATTCGCGCAGGCGATCCTGAACGTAGATCTTTTGCGTCTGATCCCGCGAAAACGCCAGATCCAGTCGTGCCAGATCGCCATTGATCAGCCACTCTTCCAGCTCCGCCCCGCAGAGGAAATCGTGCTCGCGATTGCGTTCGCCGAACAGCAGCCATTGACGTTGCTGACCGTCGGCGATGCGTGCCTTGAGCAGACTGCGCAACCCGGCGAGGCCGGTGCCGTTGCCCAGCAGAATCATCGGCACTGGTTGGTTCGGCAAGTGAAAGCCACTGTTGCGTCGTACGCGCAGGCTGATGCTGCCGCCCACGGGCGCATGCTCGGTCAGCCAGCCGGAGCCGATGCCGAGGCTGCCGTCGCCGTGTTGTTCCTGACGCACGATCAGCTCCAGCACACCGTCGGCGGCAATCGAGGCGATCGAGTATTCGCGCATGGCCAGCGGCACCATCGCATCCACCAGCGCTTGTGCATGCAGGCCGACCAGATGCGCGCGATGCTCGGGCAACTGGCGGCTGGCGAGGGCGACTTCCAGTGGCTCTTCGAGGCCGTTGATCTTCACCGTTGTTTCGCCACGAATGCCCAGGCCGTCGAGGAAGTGTTCGATCGCCCACGCACAGTTACGCGGCAACACTTCCACCAGATCGCCGGCCAGCCAACTGCTGGTGCTCGGCGCCTTCAGGCCCAGCAGGTACACCGGCGCGCCGCTGCTGTCGGGGTTCATCAGTTCGCGGCTGACCAGCGTCCAGTTGTCGTAGCTCGGCGCTTGCCAGTTGTCGACCGGCGCTTGTCCGGTCAGCTGTCCGAGCTGGGTTTGCCAATGACGCAGGGCGTAGGGGTCGCCGCTGTCGACTTCGACCGGGGCGAACAGGGTCTTGCCGCCGTGCTCGCCCAACCACTGATGCAGGCGTCGGGCGAAGCCGCAGAAATTCTGGTACTGGCGGTCGCCGAGGCCCAACACCGCATAGTTCAGGCCGTCGAAGCTTGCAGCGTTGCTCAGCACTTTGCGCTCGAAACCGCGGGCGCTGTCCGGTGCTTCGCCGTCGCCGAAGGTGCTGACCACGAACAGCGCGTTATTCGACTCACGCAGATCCTGTGCGCTGACATTCGCCAGCGGCTGCACCTTCACCGACAACCCGGCGGCCTGCAATTGCCCGGCGGTCTGCCACGCCAGTTGTTCGGCAAAACCGCTCTGGCTGGCGAAACCCACCAGCCATGCCGGTGTATCTGCGTTCGGTGCCTGAAGACCTTTGCGCGCGTCCTGTATCTGCTTTTTCTTGCGTCGGCGATCCAGATACAGCAGCCACCCGGTGATGAAAAACAGCGGCATGCACACGGCGGCGAGGGTGACGATGATCCGTCCGACCAGACCGAAATAGCTGCCGACGTGCAGCGCGTAAATGCTGGTCAACAGCTGCGCCTTGAAGCTCTTGTCAGCGTAGCGATCAACGCGTTTGACCACACCGGTGGCCGGGTCGAGGGTGATCTGGTTCAGCGCGCGATCATGCGGTGAGCTGTCGAGCAGATAGAATACGATCGCCGGTTGCCCGGCCACTGGCGGCATGCGGATGTTGTAGGCCGACAGGCCCGGGCCGGCAGCGCTGTAGATGCTGCTCCACATCGCTGCATAGTCGGCGGTCGGTGCCGGACCTTCCGGCGCCGGGCCGCGACCACCGCGCACGCGCTCGTTTTGCGGCGCGTCGGAAAGCAGTTTGGTCAGGCCTTTGTTGTACCACTCGTACGACCAGGATAACCCGGTCAACGCCAGCAGCAGGTACACCAGCAGGCACCAGGTGCCGGCCACCGAGTGCAGATCCCAGTTGAAGCTGCGGCCCTTTTTCTTCCAGTCGAGGGTCAGCCACACGCGCCAGCTGTTCCACTGGCGTGGCCAGCGCAGGTACAGCCCGGAGAGGCAGAAGAACAGCAGGATCAGGGTGCAGGCGCCGGTGATGTTGCGCCCGGTGTCGCCCATGGCGAGAAAGCGGTGCAGTTGCAGCATCAGGCCGAAGAAGTCCTGACCCACAGCGTCGCCCAAGAACTCGCCGGTGTACGGATCGAAGTAGCGCATCTCGCCACGGCGTTCGCCTTTGGGCGGGGTGAAGTAGACGCGAGCGGCGTTGCCGCTGTCGGTCTCGACCCAGAGCATCGCGACTTTCTTGCCGGAGTTCGCTTCGATGTGCTCCACCAACTCGACCGGAGGCAGGACGCCAGCGACCTGTTTTTCCACTTGCAACACCGACGGGTTCAGCGCCCGCAGGATTTCGTCCTGGAACGAATAGGCGGCACCGGTAATGCCCATCATGGCCAGCACCAGCCCGGCAGTGATGCCGAAAAACCAGTGCAACTGGAACAGGGTTTTCTTCAACACGTCGCTCGCCTTGTCCGTTCGAAAATTGTCATCACGGCGCGCATTATGCCGTGGGTTATCGAGAGCTTCTTTGATTACGCACAAAAGCCCCGTTCAAAGGATGAACGGGGCTTTGTTCTTTGTAGGAGCTGCGGCACGCTGCGATCTTTTGATGTTGGTTTTTAACAATCAAGATCAAAAGATCGCAGCGTGCCGCAGCTCCTACAGGTTCCTTAGAAGTGGAAGTTGGTGCTCAACAGCGCCGTACGGCCCGCCGCCTGGTTGGCGAAGTGGGTCGAGAAGGCTTTGTCGTAGTAGGTTTCGTTGGTCAGGTTCTGCACGTTGAGTTGCAGGTCGACGTTTTTGCTTAGCTTGTAGGCGGCCATCGCGTCGTAACGTACATAGGAATCGACCATCGTAGTGTTGGCCACGCTGCCGTACACGTCGTCGACGTAGAACGCACCGCCACCGATGGTCAGCTTCGGCGTGACCTGAAAAGTGGTCCACAGGCTGGCGCTGTTTTTCGGCGTGTTCGGCAGTTCGTTACCGTTGTTGGCTTTGTTGGCCGGCAGGTCACCGCCGTCCACCTGTTCGCTGTCCATGTAGGCGTAGCCGGCGAACACTTGCCACTTGTCGGTAATCTTGCCGCTGGCGGACAGCTCGATACCTTGCACGCGGGTCTTGCCGGCGTTCTCGTAGGAGGTGGTGTCGACTTGTACGCGAGCGTTTTCTTTCTCGGTGCGGAAGATGTCAGCGGTCAGCGACAGGCGATCGTTCAACAGATCCCACTTGGTGCCGATTTCGTAGTTCTTGGTGGTTTCCGGCTCCATGTCGCTCTTGAGCAGGTTGCCGTTGCGATCCGGGGTGCCGCCCAGCGGGTTGCCTTCCTGGCCTTCACCGAGGGTGTTGCCCGGTGGCGTCGCGGAGGTCGCGTAGGAGGCGTAGATGCTGCCGTTCGGTGCCGGTTTGTAGACCACGCCGAACTGACCGGTGACGAATTCGCTGGTGTCATCACCTTTGGAGGTGGTGGTGCCGGCGTTGTTGTAGGTCTTGTAGTCGGTGTCGAAGTGGTCGTAACGCAGCCCCATGTTCACCAGCCACTGCTCGGACAACTCCAGGGTGTCGAACGCATACAGCGCGTAAGTGTTGGCCTTGGTGTCGGTGCCGGCGTAGTTGCGCGAGATCGCGCCGTTCCACGGATCGTTCGGGTTCGGATTCGACAGCGAGGTGCAGTTGTAGCCACTCGATGCGCCGATCATCGACGGGGTGCAGTTGGTGGTCGCGGCGCTGGTGCGCGGCGTGGTGTCAGTGTTGACGTTGTACGAGGACTTCTGGCCTTCCTCGCGGGTGTATTCGACACCGGTGGAGAAGCTGTTCTTGAAACCGGCGACGTAGAAATTGCCGAACAGGTCAGTCTGGTTGGTGGTGGTTTCGGTATTGCTGACCCGCGTGTTGGCACGGCGCCAGACGCTGCCATTGTTGACGTTGCCCTTGCTGTCGTCCGGCTGAGTCAGGATGTAATCCTGCATGCTGGTGCCGTGGCGCAGGGTGTTCTTGATGGTCAGCGAGTCGCTCAGGTCATGCTCGATGGCGAAGGTCGCGGTGTCGGTGCGGCCCTTGCGGAAGTCGCGATCCAGACCGTAGAAGTTGCTGTGATCGCCACCGGCGTACGGCTTGTCCGGGTTGGACTTGGTGCGTGCAGCCGAACCACCGGCCGGGATGGTGTAGGGAATGCCGGAGTCCGGAGTGTCGTTGCTTTCCAGATGGTAGTAGTCGAGGTTGACGCGGGTGTCGGTGCCCAGGCCAAACGCCAGCGACGGCGCGATACCCCAGCGATCGTAGTCGACCTTGTCGCGACCGGCGACGTTGCTCTCGTGGCTCATCAGGTTCAGGCGGCCGGCAGCGGTGTCGCTGAACTGGTAGTTGCCGTCCAGGGTGTAACGCTGGGTCTGGTCGGAGCCCCAGGTGAAGCCGCCGTCGAACGAGTTGCCCAGGTGCGCTTTCTTGCTCACCAGGTTGATGCTGCCGCCAGCTGCGCCACGACCGCCGATGGCCGAGTTCGGGCCCTTGCTGACTTCAATGTTTTCCACGGCGAAGATTTCGCGGCTCTGCGAACCGGTGTCGCGCACGCCGTCGAGGTAGGTGTCGCCCTGGGCGTCGAAACCACGAATGAACGGACGATCACCCTGCGGGTTACCGCCTTCACCGGCACCGAAAGTGATGCCCGGCACGGTGCGCAGCGCGTCCTGCATGTTCAGGGCGCCGGTGTCTTTGAGGACTTGTTGCGGGATGACGGTGACCGAGCGCGGGGTATCGACCAGCGGCGCGGTGTACTTGGGCGAGGAGGCTTTTTCGACTTGGTAGGACGTCGAGTCCTGCGCTTCGCCGGTGATGGCGGTAGCGTCCAGGGCGATGGCATTGCCGGAGGCTTTGCTGTCGGTCTTTTCTGCGGCGAAGACCATGTGGCCAGCGGAACCGGCGGTGATGGCGACACCAATGGCCGAAGCGAGCAAACGTGGTGAACTGACCGGCAATTGTGGGTGTTGACGTGACATTTTTATTCCCCTCCCCAAGGATTTGAGGTCGCGGAATATAGGGTAAACGGGTATTCGTATCAATTGCGAAACATTGTTATTCGCGACGAATTTACATTCTTTACAATTTAACCTTACGGTTTTTGCCGATTCATCCGTCGTGCGGGTTTTACACGGACAATAAGAATCAATACCATTGGCACTCCTTTACCATCAGGTACGTTTGCCATGCTGCTGCACATTCCCGGCTTGTTCGCGAAAGACGAAGTGCAGCGCATTCGCGAGGCGCTGGAGCAGGCGGATTGGGCCGATGGCAAGATCACCGCCGGCTATCAGTCGGCCAAGGCCAAGCACAATCTGCAACTGCCGGAAGGCCACCCACTGGCCAAAGAAATCGGCGCAGCGATGCTCGAACGCTTGTGGAAAAACCCGCTGTTCATGTCCGCCGCGCTGCCGCACAAAGTATTCCCGCCGTTACTCAACTGCTACACGGCGGGCGGCAGTTTCGACTTTCACATCGACAACGCCGTGCGTCAGCCCAAAGGCAGCATCGAGCGGGTGCGCACCGATCTGTCGGCCACACTGTTTTTCAGCGAACCCGAGGATTACGACGGCGGCGAGCTGGAGATCCAGGACACTTTCGGCACGCAACGGGTGAAACTGCCCGCCGGCGACATGGTGCTGTACCCCGGCACCAGCCTGCACAAGGTCAATGCCGTCACCCGCGGCGCGCGTTATGCGTCGTTCTTCTGGACGCAAAGTCTGGTGCGCGAAGACAGCCAGCGCGCCCTGCTGTTCGAGATGGATGGGGCGATCCAGCAACTGACGCAAGACATGCCCGATCATCCGTCGCTGGTCCGTCTCACCGGCACCTATCACAATCTCTTGCGGCGCTGGGTCGAGGTGTAAATGGCGGACTTCCGATTGCGCCGCGAGGAGATTCTCGATGGCGTACAACTCCGTGCCATGCTCGCCGAAAGCCCGGGCCGTGCAGCGCAGGCAATAGTGCTGGGAGCGGGGGAAGGCATTGTCGAAGCGCAGGCTTTGCTCGGGCAGATCCTGCTCGACGGCCGAGGAATCGCTCAGGATCAGCCACTGGCGTTGCGCTGGTTCGCGATTGCCGCCGGCCAGGGTCACTTGATGTCGCGCAATATGCTGGGCCGTTGTCTTGAGCACGGCTGGGGTTGCACGGCAAATGCTGCGTTAGCCGCGCGTCATTACCGTATCGCGGCGCAAGCAGGGCTGGATTGGTCGATGTACAACCTGGCCAATTTGCTTGCCACCGGGCGCGGGACAATAGAGGACCCGTCGCAAGCCCTGGCGTTATATCGTCGCGCTGCGGAACAGGGGCATGCCAAATCCATGAACCTGTTTGGCCGTTATCTGGAAGAGGGGCTTTTCTGCCCTCAGGACCGAGTGGCGGCCCGAGAATGGTATCGACGCTCGGCGCAGGGTGGTGACTTTCGTGGACAGTTCAGCTATGCGGCGGTATTGGCCGAGGAAGGGCTGACCGATGAGGCGTTGGATTGGTTGCACAAGGCGCTCGCCCACGGCAACGTGAACTTCTTGCGGGTGAGCATTGAATCATTACTCAGTGCCCATCATCCTCGAATCCGCGAAATGGCAGAAGTGTATCGGCTGCGGCTGAGCCAGTTACTTACCCGCTAGAGTTTTGACGTGACTGTCTGTTATACGGGTTTGAAGTGTCCAGTTGTTTCGAGTTTTTGTTAGTCGAAGTTCCATGTTTGCTAGTGGCCGATCTTGAAGTTGCTGTGAAGTGCTCAAGTGCAGGGCTTGATTGTCTTGAAATTTAATATTTGATGGCTTGTACGTGCATAACTTATAGCACTAAGTTTGCGTTAGATGGTTTTGGTTTGCTGCGACTTGTAGCGATTCAGAACTATCTGATCTCAAATAATCAATATTGAATTCCGAAAAAGACAGGGAGTCTGAATGGACATCAAGATGAGTGACAAGGTGATTGAAATCGCCATAAAAGCCCCATTGCTTTTTGTGAACGCTTCGTTGGGTGAGGGCGAGGACTACAATCGGGAAACTGGTCTCCAGGTGACCAAAGAGCAAATAAATAATCTGAGGAAATATGAGGCGCTGGGCTTGTCTCTGCCAATTCAAATGGACGACGTCATTGCTTATCTTAACTATGGCTCCGGTGATGACGGTGGTGTGGGACGCACAGCTCGGGATTTTTTGCGGACTTTTACCACGACCTATCAGCATGCTCGACGCTGGTCGCCTCTGCGCGAGAAAATAATGCTGACGGGAAATGATCTGAAGATATTTGCTGGCAGCATCATCGGAACGGGTTCATCTATTGTCGAAGTGTATGAAGATCTGAAGGCTTCTAAATATCTGGAAGAGCACGATATTACTACTGTTGAACAATTTCTTGAACTTCAACGGCAAATGCCAGGACTACCAGAACTTGATCTTTCGCCTGGCGATATCGCCGATATTCGAAGTTATCTGAATGACTTGCTATCGACAATCAGGCTTTGTCATCAAAAAGCCGAACAGGTACGCGGGGAACTGGATCGTTTCGGCACCGATATGCGAGCGTCCGTTCTGCCGGAAATCAAGCTGCGACTGGAGTTCGTTTCCAGGAATACATACGCATCTGATATCAAAGAGTTGCAAGGTCAAATGGATCAGCGTTCGGCTGAAATTGATGAGCTGAACAAACAATATGAAAAGTTGGTTCAAGATGCGATCAGAGATGCGGCGGGTCTTAACATTGGTGGACTGGTCATGGCTATCTATCAAGGTGTCAAAGCTGAAAAAATACGCCGTGAGCGGAATGTATTGAAGCAACTGCAGCAGGCAGATAATCAAAAAATGGCCAGCAAGAATCAGACGTTGAATTCGCTGAATAAAGTTCGTGATGATCTGCAAAACCTTAGTTATGTTGCGCTCGAGGCCGATGTAGCAACCCAAAACCTCATGCTGGTTTGGAACGCGCTCAGTGATTATGTCAGAGCCTCTATTGATAAAGTCAATAACATCGACGAGGCCGTATCGTTGCGCAATTTCAAGAATCAGATAATTCACATCATCGCTCCGTGGGAGCAAATACAATCCAAGGCCGATCAGTTGCTGGCGGTGTTTGCAGAAGCCGATAAAGAATACCAAAACAATAATGTCGCGATTCGGAGTAGGGCTGCAATGCAAAATTTTTCGATCAGCGCTGCCGAGCCAGCGTTCAATATGCAAAAACTGCGCGAACACAATGCGTCCGTGCAGCAGCTGAACACTACTGCGCAAATGCTCTTTGAGCAATTCGATTACATGCCTGGCACTGTCGGGGCCATGAACGGTGTGGCGCTGGCGTTGAACAAGGCAACTTTTGATTTGCGCGACAAGGCGCAGAGACTAAGTATCAGTCTGGTGCTGTCCCAGGGGCATTTAAAATCCTATCAGGAAGAATTGAGTTCACCCGAGGATGCGGAAGAGGTGCGCGAGGATATGGAGGTGGAACTGAAAGATGTTTTCGCCAAAGTCTCTGCGCAAACACGAGACTTGAAAAGTATTCACAAGAGCATTGGCGCAGTCTATGACCGCAAGGCGTCGGCGGAGTGGATCGTCAAGCTGGAAGAAGAGCGTGTCAGTAACGAGGAACTCAAGACCCAATCAGAAGAGAAAATTGCAGCGTTCACTGCTGAAATAAAGTCTATTTCCGATGCGATTGATCTGATCACCAAGGCGGGTATCGAAAAAATTGGCCAGGAAGCCCAGTTATCGCTTGAAAATCTGAAGGCGTTGGGTCTGGCGCCTCCGCAAGTTCAAATCGCCATGTTGGCTATTGATACCCTGAAAAAATTGATTTCCGGTATTGGTGAGGCGATTTCTTATCTCAACATGCTGGCTGCGTACCGTCGACTCAGCGACAAAGCAGCTGAAATGCGCGCTCAGTTGCAAAAGCACTTCAACGATGGCACTCGGATTGTTGGGCGTATCGAACTGGTCACTACGCTGGACGAGCAGGATGACGAACGTTCGAAGTACGCCAATGAGTTTTCCAGCCTGATCAACTACTTTGATCTGCTCTCTAATGAGTTTACCCAGGACACTTCGGTGCCGGTGGAAGGTCGGGCGGACTCTGCAATTGCCCGAATTGCCGAAGCCGTTAACGTTCTGAAATCCATTTCTCAATAACAAGGAGGTGAGGAAGTGGGTGATCGCTCGTCCACTTCCTGCACAAGGAATATGAATTCAGTGAATGATGAGTTTTCGGCGCAGCAGCGCGAGGTGCTGAATCGCTATATCCGTTGGCTTGGTCTGTTGATACCGACCTACGACAACACACAAGTTGTCTTTGAGGCACGACGAAAAAGTGGCCATCAACGCGCAGAACTGTCCTGGGATACGCGCCTGAGCCGCGTTAACTTTTATGAACAATATCTGCAAGGGAGCTGGGAGCGAATTCGGGACTTGCGGATTTTGTCCAGTCGATATTTGAGTGACCTGGATACGTTTGGACGCGAATCTTTGGAAATAACGCAGAGAACATCGAAACGCGAACCTGTCAGTCAGGTTGACGTAACTAGTTACAGTCTGTATCGCTCGACTGACTGGGGACGGTCTCCACCTACCAGCCCCAGGGGATTGGTTCACCAGTTGGGTAATTGTTTCTGGAGCTTGAGCGGCGTAATCAATCCGATTGAGGGCCAGATTGACATGCTGGGCGAGGCATCATTTGGATTGAACGCGGCATTTGTCAAGATAATGGGTTGGCAGTCGTGTGCCTGCCATCCACAACCGACTGTCGCGCAAGAGTTGTTCAGAAATCCTGCCACAACGCCTCCCTGGGACATTGCTTACTCTTCTTCAGACCCCACGATCAGGGCTGCCGAGTATCAGGCCGATATTGCAAAACTCTTCAATGAGTTTGTACCGCTGAATATTCAGATGGGCGTATTCCTCAGAAACGTATCCGAGCGTGCAAGAGGCTTGGGCACTGCCCTCACACAAACGGAAAATATGACCAACATGGGGCTGCTGAATTTCAAGATCGAATCGGCTCTGGCGGGCGCTGATGGGATTTTGCAGATGTTGACGCACTTCGAAAACTGGCTGAAAAAATAAAAAAGGCCCATTCAGTGGGCCTTTTTTACTCTGAGGTGTCGATTACACGTAGAACGATTTCAGCGGCGGGAAGCCATTGAATTCGACGGCGCTGTAACTGGTGGTGTACGCACCGGTCGACAGCCAGTACAGGCGATCACCGATGGCCAGGTTCAGTGGCAGACCATACTTGTAGTTCTCATACATGATGTCGGCGCTGTCGCAAGTTGGACCGGCGATGACCACTTCTTCCATCTCGCCTTTCTTCTCGGTCCAGATCGGGAACTTGATCGCCTCGTCCATGGTTTCGATCAGACCGGAGAACTTGCCCACATCGGTATACACCCAACGCTCGACGGCGGTGCGGGATTTACGCGCGACCAGCACGACTTCGCTGACCAGAATGCCGGCGTTGGCGATCAACGAACGGCCCGGCTCCAGAATGATTTCCGGCAGGTCATCGCCGAAGTCTTCTTTCAGGAAGCGGATGATTTCTTCGGCGTAGGTTTCCAGGCTGTTGGTACGGGTGATGTAGTTGGCCGGGAAGCCGCCACCCATGTTGATCAGTTTCAGGTGTATGCCGTCTTCTTCTTTCAGGCGCTCGAAGATCACTTTGACCTTGGCGATCGCCGCGTCCCAGACACTGATATCACGCTGCTGCGAGCCAACGTGGAACGAGATGCCGTAAGGCACCAGGCCCAAGTCGCGGGCGAGGATCAGCAGGTCCATGGCCATGTCGGTCTGGCAGCCGAATTTGCGCGACAGCGGCCAGTCAGCGGTAGTCGAGCCTTCGGTCAGAATGCGCACATAGACTTTCGAACCCGGCGCGGCTTTGGCGATGTTGCGCAGGTCGGCTTCGGAGTCGGTGGCGAACAGGCGCACACCCTTCTCGTAGAAGTAGCGGATGTCCTTGGACTTCTTGATGGTGTTGCCGTAGCTGATCTGGTCCGGGCTGACGCCACGGCCCATGACTTTGTCCAGCTCATAGATGGAGGCGATGTCGAAGCTCGAACCTTTCTCTTTGAGCAGGTCGATGATCTCGACAGCCGGGTTGGCCTTGACCGCGTAGTAGACCTTGGCGAATTCGAAACCGGCGCGCAGGTCGTCATAGGCCTGGGCGATCATCGCGGTGTCGATCACCACGAACGGGGTTTCCTGTTTGTCGGCGAACGCCTTCATTTTCTGAAAGGTTTCGCGCGCGAAATAGTCTTCGACCTGGATCGACATGCTTGGAACTCCTGGTGGCAAACGTCGTTAATCAATGGGTGCGAGGGTGTGTCATCAATGAATTCGCACTCGTGAATGCATTGATGACACACCTTCCTGAACGTCCTCCGTATCCCCACTTTGGTTCGCCTACTTCCCAAGGCATGTCGCCGAAAGCAAAAAGGCCACGGGCGCTGATGCTGCCCTTGGCCTTGCTGTCTCGTCGTCAGTACTTGAGCCGGATGGATCGTTTCCAGCATGGACGTTCGGCGCGAACTTTAGGGCGTGAGGGGCCTGAGATCAACAAAAAATGTCGCGTTTTTGCACGCTTCCGTCGTGCGGTCTTCCTCCTTTACTGATGTAACCGACCGACATGACAGGCTGATGTTCCCCCGAGCATGGATTTTCGCAGTCGGTATGCCTGGAAAAAATGGAAATAAGCCGCAGACGTTTAATCTCGAAAAAGCCTTGAGATAACCGTCAGGACTAGTATTTCTGACAGGTGTTTAGTTGCGGTTTTCTTTCTAGGATGAGGGCGCCGATTAGTTCTGAAATAAAGTCTGGTGATCGGCGAGCACAGTTTCTTTTTGTTATTGGAAATGGCTCCGTCGACCCGTTTGCATGATGGGGAGAGTGCGCCTGTCTATCAATTCAAGCGGATGCAGGGTAACAAGGATGAACAGAATATTACTGTGGCTGGTTGTATTGACACTGTCAGGTTGTGCCACTCACGAAGCAGTTCAACCGTCCGCTCCCTTACCGCGGGAGGAAATGCCCGGGACCGCTTCGATTGGCGTGAGGGGCGCCGGCACCGGGCCACAGATTGCCGCTTATCTTACAGAGGCCTACCACAACAAAGAGAGCATGTGCCGCAACAACCTGTCAGCCCCGGCATTCCTGTGTTCGGGGGTCATTTTGAGAGCCACTGAATACTCTACTCAGTTTCACTTCTGGAACCCTAATCCAGCGTCAACTGGCGTGTCCTTTTCCTACTTGCGGGCGGATGCGAAGTTCAGCAAGTTGGCCTACGGATATAACAATGGTTTTATCTTGTATCCGTACTTTTTCAAACCCGTGGGTAAGATAGAGCCGGAGATACTTTGTTTCTTTCCGGTGGACGGTGCAACGAGCAAGCGTGAAGGTCAGGGCTGCGGTCAAAGTCCGGGATTAGTTGCCAGTCGACCTTGCCAGTCACAAGGTATCAATACGGCCGAGCAATACATCACGCATTACCATCAGCAACCGGGCAAATACGGGAATCTGTGCGGCTTTGATGTGCGTGACGATTTGAACCAGGCCGCCACTACCGCTTTCAATGAGGCGATCAAGGCTCAGGGGCGGGGCGGCGACTTCGCCTTCGGTACGCAGAACGAATTCCGGATGGCCAAGTGGGGGCAGAATCTGGGCACCACGTTGCCGATCGAGGCGGTGTTTTACATCGATGACACCGGCAAGGCCCATGCGCAGTATGACCAGCGGGATTTTAAGAACCAGACAGGTATCTGGATTCCGGCAATCAGGATCACGCTACCCCGGACGTCATCGGCTGATGTGCGGTTCGAGTTCATCGCCGGTGACCAGGCCATCTCTTCCTGATCCATTCAATTGTACCGTGCCCCTTGCAGGGCACGGCCCATCAGCGCTCTATCAGGCCAGCGCGGTCTCGGCGGGGGAGACGATGCTGGTCTTGCCACCGCGGGATTTGCCGGAGCTCAGGTACTCGGCAATCGACTCCTGAGTGACCTCGCCGAGGAACACCCGCTCGGCATCCATCACCGGCAGCCACGAACGGTTGAACTCGTACATGCGCGACAACAGGATGCGCAGATGTTCGTCGTATGCCGCGGTGGCATTGAACTCGCGCAGATACTGCGCGCAGGTGCCGGTCTGGCGGTGCAGGTCGCGACGACGCACGTAACCCAGCGCCTTGTTCTCGGCACAGGTGACCACCACGTAGCGGCGGTCATGCTCGTCCATCAATTCCAGCGCATCGGCCACCGGGGTCTCTGGACTGACCGATGGCGCGTTGTCCGCTGCGTCTTCAGCCTTCACCAGCAGCAGACGCTTGAGGGTGCTGTCCTGGCCGACGAAATTGCTGACAAAGTCGTCCGCCGGGTGTGCGAGCAGGGTGTCCGGGTGATCGATCTGCAGCAGTTTGCCGGCGCGGAAGATCGCGATCTTGTCACCGAGTTTGATCGCTTCGTCGATGTCGTGGCTGACCATGATCACGGTCTTGTTCAGCGCGCGCTGCATCTCGAAGAACTCGTTCTGGATCATCTCGCGGTTGATCGGGTCGACCGCACCAAACGGCTCGTCCATCAGCAACAGCGGCGCATCCGCCGCCAGTGCGCGGATCACACCGATGCGCTGTTGCTGGCCGCCGGACAGTTCACGCGGATAGCGATGCAGATACTGCTTGGGTTCAAGCTTGATCATGCTCATCAGTTCGCGAGCGCGGTCGTGGCATTTCTGTTTGTCCCAGCCGAGCAGTTTCGGCACCACGACAATGTTCTCTTCGATGGTCATGTTGGGGAACAGGCCGATCTGCTGGATCACGTAGCCGATGTTGCGGCGCAGGGTGACTTCGTCGAGGTCGGTGGTGTCTTCGCCGTTGATCAGGATCTTGCCCGAGGTCGGCTTGATCAGGCGGTTGATCATTTTCAGCGTGGTGCTTTTGCCGCAACCCGATGGCCCGAGGAACACACAGATTTCGCCTTCATTGACGGTCAGGCTCACCGAGTCCACGGCTTTGACATCTTTGCCGTTGCTCTGGAAGGTCTTGCTGAGGTTTTGAAGTTCGATCATTTGAGGAGTCCTTTTGGAGTCAGCGTACGTTGCAGCCACTGCAGGAGAAGGTCGGCGAAGATCGCCAGAAGACTGACCAGCAGCGCGCCGACGATCAGCATCGACATGTCGCTGCGGCTGATGGAGGCGAGGATCAGCACGCCAAGGCCACCGGCGCCGATGGTCGCGGCGATGGTCATCACGCCGATGTTCATCACCACGGCGGTGCGCACCCCGGCGAGGATCACCGGCACTGCAATTGGCAACTCAACCATGCGCAGGCGCTGGCCGAAGGTCATGCCGATGCCGCGCGCGGCTTCACGAATGCCCGGTTCGACGCCGGTCAGGGCGAGGTAGGTGTTGCGCATGATCGGCAGCAGTGAATAAAGGAACACAGCGGTGATTGCCGGCATTGGCCCCAGGCCCTGGCCGAACTTGGAGTAGAACGGCAGCAGCAGGCCGAACAGCGCAATCGACGGCACGGTCAGCAGCACTGTGGCGCTGGCCTGCAAGGGACCGGCGAGGCTCGGGAAGCGCGTCATCAGGATGCCCAGCGGCACACCGATGAAAATCGCCAGCGTTACCGCGATGCCAACCAGGGTGATGTGCTGCCAGGTCAGGTGCATCACCTGCTGCCAGTCGAGGTGGGAAAAGGCGTTCAGAAATTCCATGACTTTTCCTCCTTAATTGAGTGGATGCTGGCGCAGGAAATCCGCTGCCACTTTCGATGGGCTTTCGTGATCGACGTCGACCCGCGCGTTGAGCTGGCGCATGGTTTCGTCGTCGAACAGTTGCGCCAGCGGCTTGAGTTGCTCGGCCAGTTGCGGGTGCTTGTCCAGATACGCCTGACGCACCACCGGCGCGGCGGTGTAGTCGGGGAAGTAGTGCTTGTCGTCTTCCAGCAGCTTCAAGCCGAAGGCGTTGAGGCGACCGTCGGTGGTGTAGACCAGACCGGCAAACACCTGGCCGTTGCGCAGCGCGGTGTAGACCAGTCCCGCGTCCATCTGGCGGATGTTCTTGCGGGTCAGGTTCATGTCGTAGAGCTTGACCATGCCGTCCAGACCGTCGGAGCGGTTGGCGAACTCGGTGTCCAGCGCCACCAGGTGATTGGTCTTGGCCTCATCGCGCAGCACCTTGTTCAGCTCGCTGATGGTGTTGATCTGCGGATATTGCTCGGCGACTTTCTGCGGCAGGGCGAGGGCGTAGGTGTTGCTGAATTTCGACGGGGTCAGCCAGACCAGGCCTTTTTTCGCGTCGAGTTCTTTCACTCGGGCGTAGGACTGTTCGCTGTCGAGTTTCTCGGTGACATGGTTGTAGGCCACCAGCGACACGCCGGTGTATTCCCAGAGCATGTCCAGTTGTCCGCTTTCGTGAGCGCTGCGGGCGAGGTTGCTGCCCAGACCGCCGGTGATCTGCGCGTCGTAGTCTTTGCTGCGCAGGTATTGCGCGGTGATTTCCGCGAGCAGGGTCTGCTCGGTGAATACCCGGGCGCCGAGGCGAATGAGCGGTTTTTCCGCCGCCTGGGCAAATCCTGCGAACAGCATGATGCAGCCTAAGATCAAGCTAAATCGTTTCATAAATATTCCTTCGCAAAAGCCTTAAGACGGGCGCAAACCGCGTTCCAGCCAGAGGCGGCTGGCGAGGGTGACCACGCCATCGAGCAGCAGGGCCAGCAGCGCAGTGCACGCGGCGCCGAGCAGCAGTTGCGGCTGATTGTTCAGGGCGATGCCAGGGAAGATCAGGCTGCCGAGGCTGTTGGCGCCGATCAGGAAGGCCAGCGGCGCGGTGCCGACGTTGATCGCCAGTGCCACGCGCACGCCACCGATGATGATCGGCACGGCGTTGGGCAATTCAACTTTCCACAGCACCTGGCGCGGGGTCATGCCGATGCCGACGGCGGCTTCTTTGAGTGAACCCTGAACGTTTTTCAGGCCTTCGTAGGTGTTGCGCACGATCGGCAACAGGGACGCGAGGAACAAAGCGAAGATCGCCGGACCACTGCCGATGCCGAGAATCCCCAGGGCAATTGCCAGTACGGCCAGCGGTGGCACGGTGTTGCCGATATTGAAGATCTGCATGAAGCGTTCAGCGCGGCCGACCATGGTCGGGCGACTGAGGAAGATACCGGCGGGGATGCCCACGACAAGGGCGGCCAGCATTGAAGCGAGGACGAGAATCAGATGAGCTTGCAGGTAAAACAACAAATCGTCGCGGTAGTGTTCGATCGTGTTGATGCCGATCCAGTGGATCAGCAGGGCCAGGAGCGCGATAACCACCGCACCTCCCATCAGCCCTTTGCCATAGCGGATAGCCACAGGCGGACTCCTTTTTTATAGTCGGCGAACGCCGTCCCGTGTGGCATGCCATGCCTGACTGCCGGGAAATAAACGTTCGCGAGAAGCAGCTCCCTCAGCACCGGCAACAAGCGGTCTGAAAGCGAGCCATGAGCGCAGCCTCGTCAGGCTAACTTGCTGATTTTTCAGCCCCTGACGAAATGTCGTAACAGGGGATGGACGTCTCCGTGCTTCAAAAGGTTCCCACATCGGATGCCATCTGGCCATCGGTAGGAGCTGCCGCAGGCTGCGATCTTTTGATTTTGTTGTTAAGAGCAAGATCAAAAGATCGCAGCCTGCGGCAGCTCCTACAGGGTTTTGCGGGTCCGAGGGACGGTGGTCTGGCGATCACTTTTTAAGCTATACTCGCCGCCCTTTTTTGAATCACCGCCAGGCGATTTCCCATGACCAACCAGGCCGCCGAAGTCGCGAAACGCCGCACTTTCGCCATTATTTCCCACCCCGATGCCGGTAAAACCACGATCACCGAAAAGCTCCTGTTGATGGGCAAGGCGATTGCAGTGGCCGGCACGGTGAAATCCCGTAAATCCGATCGCCATGCGACATCCGACTGGATGGAGATGGAGAAGCAACGGGGTATTTCCATTACCACGTCGGTCATGCAGTTCCCGTATCGCGAACACATGATCAACCTGCTCGACACCCCGGGCCACGAAGACTTCTCCGAAGACACCTATCGCACCCTGACGGCGGTCGACTCGGCGCTGATGGTGCTCGACGGCGGTAAGGGCGTTGAGCCACGCACCATCGCGCTGATGGACGTCTGCCGTCTGCGTGACACGCCGATCGTCAGCTTCATCAACAAACTCGACCGTGACATCCGCGACCCGATCGAACTGCTCGACGAGATCGAAGCCGTCCTCAAGATCAAGGCTGCGCCGATCACCTGGCCGATCGGTTGCTACCGCGACTTCAAGGGCGTTTATCACCTGGCCGACGACTACATCATTGTCTACACCGCCGGTCACGGTCACGAACGCACCGAAACCAAGATCATCGAGAAACTCGACTCCGACGAGGCGCGCGCGCATCTGGGCGATGAGTACGATCGCTTTCTCGAACAACTGGAACTGGTGCAGGGCGCCTGCCACGAGTTCAACCAGCAGGAGTTCCTCGACGGTCAACTGACCCCGGTGTTCTTCGGTACTGCATTGGGCAACTTCGGGGTCGATCACGTGCTCGACGCCGTCGTTGACTGGGCCCCGCGTCCGCTGGCCCGTGTCGCCAACGAGCGTACTGTGGAGCCGGTGGAAGAGAAGTTCTCGGGCTTCATTTTCAAGATCCAGGCGAACATGGATCCGAAGCACCGCGACCGCATTGCTTTCATGCGTATCTGCTCCGGCAAGTACGAGAAAGGCATGAAGATGCGCCACGTGCGCACCGGCAAGGACGTGCGCATTGGCGACGCCCTGACGTTCTTCTCTTCCGAGCGTGAACAGCTGGAAGAGGCGTACGCCGGTGACATCATCGGTCTGCACAACCACGGCACCATCCAGATCGGCGACACCTTCAGCGAAGGCGAAGTCCTCGGTTTCACCGGTATTCCGCACTTCGCCCCGGAGCTGTTCCGTCGTGTGCGTCTGCGTGATCCGCTGAAGTCCAAGCAATTGCGTCAGGGCCTGCAGCAGTTGGCTGAAGAGGGCGCGACTCAGGTGTTCTTCCCGGAGCGCAGCAACGACATCATTCTTGGCGCCGTCGGTGTGCTGCAGTTTGATGTGGTCGCCAGCCGTTTGAAGGAGGAATACAAGGTTGAGTGCTCGTATGAACCGATCACTGTTTACTCCGCGCGCTGGATCGAATGCAGCGACAAGAAGAAGCTTGAGGAGTTTTCCAACAAGGCGGTGGAGAACCTGGCACTGGATGGCGGTGGGCACCTGACCTACCTCGCGCCGACGCGGGTTAACCTGGCGTTGATGGAAGAGCGTTGGCCGGATGTGAAATTCCGTGCGACGCGTGAGCATCACTAAGCGCTGAGCTGGTTTGTTCGAAAGCCCCTGAGGTGTAGGCCTTGGGGGCTTTTTTTTGGGGCTTTGGTCTTGGCGGCCTTTGGGCCGACCAGGCTTTGGGTGGTTTTAGGTGTATATCCGTTTTTTCGGTAACGGCTACTTAGGGGTTTCGCCCTTACGGCGAGTCACCTTTTCCAAACGCCGAAAAGGTAACCCAAAAGGCTTGCTCCTACGTTCGGCCCGCTCGCTGGGGCTCGGGGTCCCTTCGCTCCGGGATTGATCCGGGCGCAGCGCCTCCGGTTTGCTTCGCTGCACCTCCTCTCGCTGTGTTTGGCTTCGCCAAACGGTCGCTGCGCTCCCACCCCGGATCAATCCCTCCACTCAGCCTTCCGATGTCGCCCGTGGATCAAGATCAAAAGCGGTACTCGAGCTTGCGCTCATTGTTTTGAGTGGGGCGGCTGCGCCGCATGGGGCATACACAAATCAAAACTGTGGGAGCTGGCTTGCCAGCGATGGCGGCCTGACAGCCGACCTGAATTTAATTGAATAATCTGAGTTCTCCTGTAGGAGCTGCCGAAGGCTGCGATCTTTTGATCTTGCTTTTGAGTCGTGAGAGCCAAAGTCAAAAGATCGCAGCCTACGGCAGCTCCTACAGGGGTTGTAGGACGACTCTGTATTTTGTGGCTTCGATGTACTTGAGCGCGACTTCTGGATTGCTGCCGGTTAGTGTTCCAGGTTCACGCCAGTCGCTTTTAGAGGTCAATGGAATGACGCGCAACCTCATCCATCTGCTGCGCCCCAACGGCTATTTCAGCCTGATGGCCTGGGTGCTTGCGGCGTTGCTGTTCATCAATCGTCTGAGCAGCATGGTCAAGTTGTTCATGGCGCTGTATCTGCGTCAGGAACTGGGGCTGGCGATCGAGACGGTGGGCTGGCTGTTGTCGGCTTACGGCGCCGGGTTGTTGGTCGGTTCGATGCTGGGTGGTTTGCTCAGTGACCATGTGCGGACGGCGCGGCTGACGGCGGCGTTGTTCTTTGTTTCTGCGTTTGTGTTGATTCTGCTGGGGCTGGTGACGCAGGTGCCGCTGCTGGCCGGTTTGCTGTTGCTCAGCGGCACCCTCGACGGGGCGATTCGAACGCTGCATCAGCGGCTGATCATGGAGTATTGCGAGCCTGCGCAGCGTTCGCGCGCCCAAGCCTTGAGCCGGGTTGCAAGAAACCTTGGCATGGCGGCTGCCGGTATTGCCGGCGGGGTGTTGGCGCAGACGGATTTCCGTTGGGTGTTTTTTGTCAGTGCGGCGATGACGTTGCTGGCGTTGCTGTGGTTTGTGCGCACTACCTGGCACCGTGAGGTGCTCGAGCCCGATGAGGTGACCGAGGCTGGCACTGGCACACCGTTGCGCGACGCGGCGTTCCTCTGGCTGCTCGGTGCGGCCGTGTTGCTGGGGATGGCCTTCGACACGGTCTACAGCACGCTGGGCAACTATCTGCGTGACTACTACCACTTGAGCACCGAAGCCATCGGCTGGCAGTTCGGGCTTAATGCGATGCTGGTGGTGGCGCTGCAGATACCACTGACGCATTGGGGCGAGCGCTGGGGCTTGCGTCGGCAATTGCTGGCGGGTTGTGTGTTGCTGGCGGTCGGGTTGGGAATGCTGCCGTTTGGTTCGGGGCTGTTTTACGTGTGTTTGTCGACGGTGATCTGGACGTTGGGTGAAGCTTTTTTCATGCCGCCGATGAATGTGCTGGTCATGCGGCATGCGCAGGGCGGCAAAAGCGGCCAGTATTTCGGCTTGTTTTTCATGAGCTGGAGTGCCAGTGCTTTGTTGTCGCCGGTGCTGAGTGGTCAGCTGTATGGGCACTTCGGAGGGCACAGCGTATGGCTTGCGAGCGCGACACTGGCCTTGTTGACCTTGCCTCTGATCTACCTCGCAACACGCTCTTCGACCCAAGCCAAGGCGCAAGTCGCCAGTCCACGCGCTACCTCACTTAGCTGATTCGGTTATAGAGGTTATTCACAAGTGATCTTCCCTGCCGGGGCATTTCAGCAGGCTCGTTAGCGTCCTATCTGGTGAACCCGGCTGATCGGAACTAGATTTCATTCAGCGCCGGATCGGCACCCAGGCTTCAACCACGAAAGGATGGAAATGGCTATGAGCATTTTTCAACGCATTGTGCTGTTGCTTAAGGTTTTGGTGATGTTGACGCTTGGCACCACGGCGGCGTGGGCAAGTTCCGCCACGCCATCGCAGGGTTTTAATGCCGCCCACGGACAAGCCGGTGTGGTCATGCTGGCCAAGTCCGAATCCGAACCTGGCGATCAGGATCAGGGCGGCAGCAAGGATGATGACGACTCGACCACTGATGAGCCGGACACCGACGATGACGAAGGCGACAGCCAGTCGTAAAGCGCCGGTAAAAGAAAACCCCTTCTTCCCCGACTGATGCGCAATCGAGAGAGAAGGGGTTTGGGTTAACACATTATTTCCGGATAAACACGATCCCTGCAGGAGCTGCGGCACGCTGCGATCTTTTGATCCTGATGCTGAAAACCAACAGATCGCAGCCTCGTTTCACTCGACAGCTCCTACAGGTTTTGTGCCGGTCTCCGGTTTTGCTTACGCGGCGCCGTCGAGGAACTGCTCGGCGTAGTGGCAAGCCACCTGCCGGTTGTCGAGCTGGCGCAGGGCCGGCTCTTCAGTGCTGCAACGCTCGGTCGCGTACGGGCAACGTTTGTGGAACGCGCAGCCCGGTGGCGGGTTCAGCGGGTTGGGCAATTCGCCGACGATCTTGATTTTCGGCTTGTCCGGATCCGGGTGGATCGTAGGCGTTGCCGACAACAAGGCCTGGGTGTACGGGTGCAGGGGACGGGTGTAGATATCCTCTTTCGGGCCCATTTCCACTGGCCGGCCGAGGTACATCACCAACACCGAATCGGCGACGTGACGCACCACCGCCAGGTTGTGCGAGATGAACACGTAGGCGGTGTTGAATTCCTGCTGCAGGTCCATGAACAGGTTCAGCACCTGTGCCTGAATCGACACGTCCAGCGCCGAGGTCGGTTCGTCCGCCACCAGCACTTTCGGTTGCAGCATCATCGCCCGGGCGAGGGCGATACGCTGGCGCTGACCGCCGGAGAACATGTGCGGATAACGCTGGTAGTGCTCAGGACGCAAGCCGACCTGCTTCATCATCGCCTGGACTTTCTCGCGACGCTCCGCGGCACTCAGGTTGGTGTTGATCAGGAGCGGCTCGGCCAGTTGATCACCGATTTTCTGCCGAGGGTTCAACGAGGCGTACGGGCTCTGGAACACCATCTGTACGTCTTTGCGCAGTTGCTTGCGCTGGGCCTTGTCGGCGCCGGCAACTTCCTGCCCGGCGATTTTCAGCGAGCCGGACGACGGCTCCTCAATCAGGGTCAGGGCACGGGCGAGGGTGGATTTGCCGCAACCCGATTCGCCTACAACAGCGAGGGTCTTGCCGGCTTCCAGTTCGAACGACACACCGTTGAGGGCGCGCACGGTTGCGTGGCCCTTGAACAGGCCACGGGAGACTTCGTAGTGACGGGTCAGGTCGCGGGCGGTAAGTACGACGGCCATTACGCCACCTCCTGGTTCAGCGGGAAGAAGCAGCGCGCGAGGCTGTTGCTTTTCGGATCAAGGGCCGGACGCTGCGCGCGGCAGGTGTCCTGCACGTACGGGCAGCGCGGCGACAGCAGGCAACCCTGCGGACGGTCGTAGCGGCCCGGGACGATGCCTGGCAGGGTCGACAGGCGCGCGGCGCCCAGGCTGTGCTCGGGAATCGCCTTGAGCAGCGCTTCGCTGTACGGGTGCGCCGGGATGTCGAACAGTTGCGGCACCTGACCGACTTCCACCGCCTGGCCGGCGTACATCACGCACACGCGCTGGGCGGTTTCGGCGACGACGGCGAGGTCGTGGGTAATCAGCACCAGGCCCATGTTCTGTTCTTTCTGCAACGCCAGCAGCAGATCCATGATCTGTGCCTGAATCGTTACGTCCAGTGCCGTGGTCGGCTCGTCGGCGATCAGCAGTTTCGGCTCGCCGGCAATCGCCATGGCGATCGCGACACGCTGGCTCATACCGCCGGACAGTTGATGCGGGTAGGCGTCCATACGGCTGGCGGCGCCCGGGATTTCAACTTTTTCCAGCAGTTCGATGGCGCGTTTGCGCGCTTGCTTGCCGGACATTTTCAGGTGCAGGCGCAGCACTTCTTCGATCTGGAAACCGACGGTGTAGCTCGGGTTGAGCGCAGTCATCGGGTCCTGGAACACCATCGCCAGGTCTTTGCCGACGATCTGCCGGCGCTGACGGTTGCTCAGCTTGAGCATGTTCTTGCCGTCGAAGCTCAGGGCGTCGGCAGTGACGATCCCCGGGTGCTCGATCAGGCCCATCAGCGCCATCATGGTCACAGACTTGCCCGAACCGGACTCGCCGACGATCGCCAGGACTTCGCCCTTGTCGACTTTCAGGTCGAGGCCATCGACCACCGGAACGGCGTTCTTGTCGCCGAAGCGAACGTTGAGATTCTTGATTTCTAGCAGTGACATGGGAATCTCCTCAGGCGGCGTTCTTGAGTTTCGGGTCCAGCGCATCGCGCAGGCCGTCGCCCATCAAGTTGATTGCCAGCACGCTGAGCAAAATGGTCAAACCAGGCAGACTCACGACCCACCAGGCGCGTTCGATGTAGTCGCGGGCCGAGGCCAGCATGGTGCCCCACTCAGGGGTTGGCGGTTGTACGCCAAGGCCGAGGAAGCCCAGGGCGGCGGCATCGAGAATCGCCGAGGAAAAGCTCAGTGTCGCTTGTACGATCAGCGGTGCCATGCAGTTGGGCAGCACGGTGATGAACATCAGGCGCGGCAGACCGGCACCGGCCAGGCGTGCGGCGGTCACGTAGTCGCGGTTCAGTTCGCCCATCACCGCAGCACGGGTCAGACGCACGTAGGACGGCAGCGATACCACAGCAATGGCGATCACGGTGTTGATCAGGCCAGGGCCGAGGATGGCGACAATCGCCACAGCCAGCAGCAGGGACGGCAGGGCCAGCATGATGTCCATCAGACGCATGATGGTCGGGCCGATCATTTTCGGGAAGAAACCGGCGAACAGACCCAGCAGGATCCCCGGGATCAGCGACATCACCACCGACGACAGACCGATCAGCAGCGACAGGCGCGAACCCTGGATCAGCCGCGACAGCAGGTCACGACCCAGTTCATCGGTGCCGAGCAGGAACTGCATCTGCCCGCCTTCGAGCCACGCCGGTGGCGTCAGCAGGAAGTCCCGGTATTGCTCGCTCGGGTTATGCGGGGCGACCCACGGCGCGAAGATCGCGCAGAAAATCACCAGCAGCATGAACAGCAGGCCGGCAACCGCGCCCTTGTTCTTGGAGAAGGCTTGCCAGAATTCTTTGTACGGTGACGGGTACAGCAGGCTTTGATCCGCGTTTGGGGCGGAAGTGGCTACTGAGGATGTTGGAGTGCTCATGGTATGGACCTCAGCGCTGATGACGGATGCGTGGGTTGGCAAAGCCGTAGAGGATGTCCACTACGAAGTTGACCAGAATCACCAGGCAGGCGATTAACAGGATGCCGTTTTGCACAACCGGGTAGTCCCGGGCGCCGATGGCTTCGATCAGCCATTTACCGATGCCGGGCCAGGAGAAGATGGTTTCGGTCAGGACTGCACCGGCCAGCAGGGTGCCGACTTGCAGGCCGACCACGGTCAGCACCGGAATCAGTGCGTTGCGCAGACCGTGCACGAACACCACGCGCGACGGCGACAGGCCTTTGGCCTTGGCGGTGCGGATGTAGTCTTCACGCAGCACTTCGAGCATCGACGAACGGGTCATCCGCGCGATCACCGCCAGCGGAATGGTGCCGAGCACGATGGCCGGCAGGATCAGGTGATGCAGCGCATCGAGGAACGCGCCCATGTCATCGGCCAGCAGCGTGTCGATCAGCATGAAACCGGTGCGCGGCTCGATGTCGTAGAGCAGGTCGATCCGCCCGGACACCGGGGTCCAGCCCAGGCTCACCGAGAAGAACATGATCAGGATCAGGCCCCACCAGAAGATCGGCATCGAATACCCCGCCAGGGAGATGCCCATCACCCCGTGGTCGAACAGGGATCCTCGCTTGAGTGCCGCGATCACCCCGGCCAGAAGACCGAGGATGCCGGCGAACAGCAGGGCGGCCATGGACAGTTCCAGGGTCGCCGGGAAGAGGGAGGTGAACTCGGTCCATACGCTTTCACGGGTACGCAGGGATTCGCCGAGATCGCCGTGGGCCAGTTTGCCGATGTAGTCCAGGTACTGGGCATACAGCGGTTTGTTCAGACCTAGGCGTTCCATTGCCTGAGCGTGCATTTCGGGGTCGACCCGACGTTCGCCCATCATCACTTCCACGGGGTCGCCCGGAATCATGCGAATCAACGCGAAAGTCAGCAAGGTGATGCCGAAAAACGTGGGGATCAACAACCCCAGTCGGCGGGCAATAAAACTAAACATCTTGTGTGGTACCTCATCAGCCGGTTAGGCGTGCCCGGCGACCCTGGGGTCAGGGAGGCCGGGAGTTTCTTATCTACTTCACCTGGGTGGTGGCGAAGTTATTGGTTGTGAGAGGGCTGATGTGATAACCCTCTACGTTGTTGCGCATTGCGGTAAACATCCGGGTGTGGGCCATGCTGATCCACGGTTGGTCCTGATTAAACAACACCTGGGCCTGTTCGTAGAGCTTCGCGCGTTCGGCCGGATCTACTTTAGCCCGTGCTTCGTCGAGCAGTGCCTGGAATTTCTCGTTGCACCAGCGCGCGTAGTTTTCGCCGTTCTTGGCCGCTTCGCAACTGAGCATAGGCGTCAGGAAGTTATCCGGGTCGCCGTTGTCGCCCGCCCATCCGGCCGAGACCATGTCGTGCTCGCCGGCCTTGGCGCGTTTGAGCATTTCGCCCCATTCCATGACGCGGATGTCGATCTTGATCCCGACTTTCGCCAGGTCAGCCTGCATCATCTGCGCGCCGAGCATCGGGTTCGGGTTGGTCGGGCCGCCACCGTTACGGGTAAACAGAGTAAACACGGTGCCTTCCGGTACCCCGGCTTCCTTGAGCAGGGCACGCGCCTTGTCCAGATCGCGTGGCGGGTTCTTCAGGTCGTGGTTATAGCCCAGCAGCGTCGGCGGGTACGGGTTGACCGCCACGCTGGCGTTGCCTTTGCCGAACAGCGCGTTGACGTAGGCTTCCTTGTCGAAGGCGATGTCGATCGCTTTGCGCACGCGCACGTCGCTGATGTACTTGTGCTGGGTGTTCATGGCGATGTACGAGACGGTCATCGCGTCCATCTCGTCGACTTTCAGGTTGCTGTCTTTCTTGATACTCGGGATGTCGTCCGGTTTCGGATACAGCGCGATCTGGCACTCGTTGGCCTTGAGCTTCTGCAGGCGCACGTTGTTGTCGGTGGCGATCGCCAGGATCAGCGCGTCGGCCGGTGCCTTGCCACGGAAGTAGTCCGGGTTGGCCTTGAAGCGCACCTGCGCATCCTTGGCGTAGCGCTGGAAGATGAACGGTCCGGTACCGATCGGCTTGCTGTTCAGGTCGGCAGTTTTGCCAGACTTGAGCAACTGGTCGGCGTATTCGGCCGGGTAGATCGAGGAGAACGCCATGGCGATGTCGGCCAGGAACGGCGCTTCGCGGCGGGTCAGGGTGAACTTGACCGTGTTGTCGTCGACTTTCTCTACGCTTTTGAGCAGTTCCTTGAAGCCCATGCTTTCAAAGTACGGGAAGCCGACGCTCGACAGTTTGTGCCATGGGTGATTCGGGTCCAGCTGACGCTGGAAGCTCCAGACCACGTCGTCGGCGTTCATTTCGCGGGTCGGCTTGAAGTATTCGGTGGTGTGAAACTTGACGCCTTTGCGCAGGTGGAACGTATAGGTCAGGCCGTCTTCACTGATGTCCCAGGACTCGGCCAGTGCCGGAATCACTTCGGTGGTGCCGGGTTTGAAGTCGGCCAGGCGGTTGAAGATCGTTTCGGCCACCGCATCGGCAGTGACTGCAGTTGTGTACTGGACCATATCGAAGCCTTCCGGGCTGGCTTCGGTGCAGACCACCAAGGGTTTGGCCGAGACGCCGATGGCGGCGCTCAACAACGCGGCCGCGACGGCCGCACGTAGGGGAAGCATTTTCATCGATAACCCTCTGCAATCGGTTGAAGACAAAAAACCGAACGGCCGACTCGTCATGAGTCAGCCGTCGGTTGGCGGTTTTTACAGGATGTTGAATGGAATCGTGGTCACGAGACGGAACTCGTTGATGCTGCCATCGGACTGGTTTTCGCTGGCGCGGTGAGCGGTGTAGGTGCCACGGATGGTGGTCGCCTTGAGTGGGCCGCTCTGTACGGCGTAGGTTGCACCAATGCCGTATTCGTAGTGGTGCTCGCCGTCCATGTTGCGTACGTCATACGCAGTGCCAGTGTAATGAGTGCCGTCGATGCCCCAGCCGCGAGCCTGGTAGATGTTGAACTTCAGACCTGGCACGCCGTATTCGGCCATGTTCAGACCGTAGGCAACCTGGAAGGATTTCTCGTTCGGGCCGTTGAAGTCCGACAGCAGGGAGTTGGCCAGGTAGATGCCGTTGGTTTCGTGCAGGTAGTCGAAGTACTCGTCACCGTTGATGGCCTGGTACGAGAAGGTCAGGCTGTGGGCCTGGTGAGTCAGGCCGAACGACAGCGAGTAAGTGTCGTTGTCGATTTCACCCATCTCTTTTTTGCCGGTATCGACGGTTTTGTAGTAGTTCAGGCCGGTAGTCAGGCTCACGACATTGCTGTCACCCAGTTCGTGGGTGGCGCCGAAGTAGTACTGGTTCCAGAAGTCTTCCACCTTGGAGGCGTACAGGCTGGTCTTCAGGCTTTTCAGCGGCTGATAGTTCAGGCCGACGATGCTGACGCGATCGGTTTCAGCGTTGTTGTTGGTGTACTCGGAGCGGAACTTGGACAGGCTCTCTTCGGTACGCGGCGATACGCGGTCGAAGCTGCCGGCGTCGAACGACAGGTTGTTCAGTTCTTCGCTGTGCAGGCTTACACCTTCAAAGCTTGAAGGCAGCGCACGGTTGCCGATGTTATCGACGATTGGAGTGCTGAAGTTCTGACGACCGGCGGTCAGCGTGGTGTTCGATACGCGGAACTTGACGTTGGCCAGACCCAGTTTGCTCCACTGGCCTTCAGCGTCGCCGCCTTCTTTGGTCAGCGTACGGTTGTTGCCCGCGCCTGGACGAGAACCCGGTGCACCACCGTTGTTGGAGGCCAGATCCTTGCGATTACGCTCCAGTGCTACAGCGTTGTAAGCGGCAATTTCAGTGCTGACACCGACGGTGCCCTCAGTGAAGCCGGAGCTGAAGTTGACAATGGTGCCCTGTACCCAGTTGATACGACGATCGGTCGGGGTGGCGACGCCATCTTTGCGGTAGGTGAACTTGCCGCCGCGCTTGAGTTGCTCGTTGGCGTACCAGTTGCGGGTCGTGCCGCTGATTGTCGAACCTTCGAGGAAACCTTTGGCGTCAGCCTGGGCGCTCTTCTCGTTGACGGTCACCGGGGTGAACGCCTGGCTCTGCTCTTCCGCATACGCGGTGGCGGTGACGCTGCTTATGGCCAGGGCCAGGATCGCGGTGCTGCTCAGTTTCATGGGTGAAGCTCCTTTACTTTCTTTTTATGCCGGCTTTTTTAGGTTGGCCGGTTATTGGTTTAGAACTCATTTCACACATCGCAAACGTTTGCAAAAGGCCGGATCGGCGAATTTCGGCAAAGCGCTTGCGTGAGGGGGGTAGACGGTCCCCCTCAGCGTTGCGGCTAATCGGTTGGGTTAATCGATACTGACGCCCGAGAACACATTGCGACCGAAGGGGCTGACCTTGAAGCCTTCAACCCTGGCGCTTAACGGCTGGTTGACCGTCGAGTGGGCCACAGGCGTGATCGGCACTTGCTGCTTGAGCAACTGCTGCGCCTGTTTGTAGAGCGTGGTGCGCTGGTCGCGGTCGGTGACGACCTTGGCCTCTTTGATCAGCTTGTCGTAAGCCGGGTCGCACCACATGGAATAGTTGTTGCCGCCAATCGCGTCGCAGCTGTACAGGGTGCCCAGCCAGTTGTCCGGGTCACCGTTGTCGCCGGTCCAGCCGATCAGGCTGATGTCGTGCTCGCCATTCTTGGTGCGCTTGATGTACTCGCCCCATTCGTAGCTGACGATCTTCACTTTCAGACCGATCTTGGCCCAGTCAGCCTGGAGCATTTCGGCCATCAATTTGGCGTTCGGGTTGTATGGACGCTGTACCGGCATCGCCCACAGGGTGATCTCGGTACCCTCTTTCACGCCGGCAGCCTTGAGCAGCTCGCGGGCTTTTTCCGGGTTATAGGCGGCGTCTTTGATGGTGTCGTCGTAAGACCACTGGGTCGGTGGCATGGCGTTGACGGCCAGTTGCCCGGCGCCTTGATAAACGGCGTTGAGAATCCCTTGTTTATTCACCGCCATGTCCAGCGCCTGACGCACTTCGAGCTGATCGAAGGGCTTGTGGCGCACGTTGTAGGCGATGTAGCCGAGGTTGAAGCCGGGCTTGGAAATCAGCTGCAGTTTCGAATCGGCCTTCAGCGCTTCGACGTCGGCAGGGCGCGGATGCAGGGTGATCTGGCATTCGCCGGCCTTGAGCTTCTGCACGCGCACCGAAGCGTCGGTGTTGATCGCGAAGATCAGGTTCTTCAGCTTGACCCGGCTCGGATCCCAGTAATGCGGGTTGCCGGTGTAACGGATGTTCGAGTCTTTCTGATAGCTCTTGAATACGAACGGCCCGGTACCGACCGGCTTCTGGTTGATGTCGCTCGGCTTGCCTTCGGCCAGCAGCTTGTCGGCGTATTCGGCGGACAGGATGGCAGCGAAGCTCATGGCGATGTTCTGGATGAACGCGGCATCGACGCTGTTGAGTGTGAACTCCACGGTCAGCGGCCCGGTCTTTTCAACCTTGGCGATGTTCTTGTTCAGGCTCATCCCGTTGAAATACGGGAACTCGGTCGGATAAGCCTTACGGAATGGCTGTTGCGGATCGAGCATGCGGTTAAACGTGAACAGCACGTCGTCGGCATTGAAATCGCGCGTCGGTTTGAAGTACGGCGTTGTATGAAATTTCACACCTTCACGCAGGTGAAAGGTGTACTTGAGACCATCCTCGGAAATATCCCACTTGGTTGCCAGTCCCGGTACGACGTTGGTTGCGCCTTTTTCGAACTCGACCAGACGGTTGTACAGCGGTTCGGCGGCGTCGTTATCGGTCGCGGTTGTGTACTGCGCGGTATCGAAACCCGCCGGGCTGCCTTCGGAGCAGAACACCAGGCTGTCGCTGGCGGCGTAACTGGCGGACGTGGCGGCCAACAGGCCGGCGCCCAGCAATGCGGAAAAAATCAAGGTATGGCGCATGACGCTCCCTCTTTTTTGTAGTGTTGTCCAATGCACCGCGATCCCGTCCAGGGACGTTGAGGTCGCATTGAGCTCAATCCAGTACGTACAGCAAGCCGATGGCCCACGCAGAAACTGGTCAGAACCCGACGGTATGGTCCGTGGGTCTGGCAGTAAATGCGCTGAGTCCTAAAGACTCGTAGGAAAAGGCAACACGTCATGTACCTCCCTGTTAGAGCAGGGTGGAAATGGCCGTAGGCAAATTCCTGGCTAGTCGGCAGAAAAAAAACAGCGGCGCCGCCTGAAACGTCGCCGCTGTCTGTTTTTAATTGCTGACGCTGACGCCGTAGAAGGAGTTCAAGCCGAATGGGCTGATTTTGAAGTCCTGCACGTTGGCGCGCATGGGTTGATACACCGTCGAGTGAGCGATAGGTGTCATTGGGACTGCATCTTTGAGGACGTGTTGCGCCTGTTTGTACAGTTCGGTGCGCTTGGCCTGGTCGGTCGTGCGCTTGGCTTCCTTGACGAGACCGTCGAACTTCTTGTCGCACCACTTGGAGAAGTTGTTGCCGCTGAGCGAGTCGCAGCCGAACAGCACGTTCAGCCAGTTGTCCGGGTCACCATTGTCACCGCTCCAGCCAATGATCATGGCCTGGTTCTCGCCACCTTTGGAACGCTTGATGTACTCGCCCCACTCGTAGCTGGTGATCTTCACGTTCAGGCCGATCTTCTTCCAGTCGGACTGGAGCATTTCAGCCATCAGCTTGGCGTTCGGGTTGTACGGACGCTGCACCGGCATCGCCCACAGAACGATCTCGGTACCTTCCTTGACGCCCGCTTCCTTGAGCAGCTGCTTGGCCTTCTCAGGATCGTACTTGGCGTCCTTGATGGTGGTGTCGTAGGACCACTGTGTCGGTGGCATGGCGTTGACGGCCAGCTGGCCGGCGCCCTGGTAAACCGAATCGATGATCTGCGGCTTGTTCACCGCCATGTCCAGCGCCTGACGTACGCGCAGGTCAGCCAGCGGGTTAGCCTCGTTGCTGCCCTTGACCTTGTCCATCACGTTGTAGGCGATGTAGCCCAGGTTGAAACCGGCCTGGTCAGGCATCTTCAGGGTCTTGTCGGCCTTGAGCGCCGCGAGATCCGCCGGACGCGGGAACAGGGTGACCTGGCACTCGTTCTTTTTCAGCTTCTGGATACGCACCGACGGGTCGGTGGTGATGGCGAAGATCAGGTTGTCGATCTTCACGTCCTCAGGCTTCCAGTAATCCTTGTTGCCGGTGTAGCGGATGTTCGAGTCTTTCTGGTAGCTCTTGAACACGAACGGGCCAGTGCCGATCGGCTTCTGGTTGATGTCGGCAGCCTTGCCTTCCTTGAGCAGTTGGGCTGCGTATTCGGCGGACTGGATCGAGGCGAAGCTCATGGCCATGTTCTGGATAAACGCGGCGTCGACTTCTTTCAGGGTGAACTTGACGGTGTGGTCGTCGACTTTATCGATCTTGGTGATGTTGGTGTCCATCCCCATATCGGTGAAGTACGGGAATTCGGTCGGGTACGCCTTACGGAACGGGTCATCCTTGTTAATCATGCGATTAAAGGTGAACAGCACGTCGTCGGCGTTGAACTCACGAGTCGGCTTGAAATACGGGGTGGTGTGGAACTTGACGCCTTCACGCAGGTGGAAGGTGTACGTCAGGCCGTCCGGGGAAATGTCCCAGCTGGTGGCCAGGCCCGGGATAACGGCGGTGCCGCCACGCTCGAACTGGCTCAGACGGTTGAACATGGTTTCGGCTGAGGCGTCGAAGTCGGTTCCGGTGGTGTACTGGCCTGGATCAAAACCGGCCGGGCTCCCTTCGGAGCAGAACACCAGGTTAGTCGCAGCGGATGCGAAAGGTGCGGAGGCTAACAAGCCTGCGCCGACTAAAAACGGAATGACCGCGTGTTTAAGCATGTTGGCCTCATGATTTGTTGTCATTTTTTAATATTGAGGTACGACCTCGTGAGTCGTGCCTGCGGATACTTATGCAGGGGCCATACCCAATGCAAGATCCAGAGCGACTGCCGGCCTCAAAGCGTGGCACGAACGTACCTTAATGTCGCATTTGTATAAGAGTTGACGCATTTGACCGTTTGCGGCCGTTTTTTACGGTGCAAAACGGGCCCCAAAACGGTGCGTCGGTCACGTTGTGCGCGCCGCCTTGGGGCTTGGTGTTACTTATTTATACCCACGCCGTAGAAGGGCGTAAGGCCAAACGGACTGATCTTGAAGCCGGTGACTTCCTTGCGCAGCGGCTGGAACACGGTGGAGTTGGCGATCGGGGTGATCGGCACCTGCTGTTTAAGGATCAGTTGCGCCTGTTGATACAGTTTTACCCGTTGCGCCTTGTCAGTAGTCACCTTGGCCTGCTGCACCAGTTTGTCGTACGCCGGGTCGCACCACTTGGCGTAGTTGCTGCCCTTGACCGCCGCGCAGCTGTAGAGCACGCCGAGCCAGTTGTCCGGGTCGCCGTTGTCACCTGTCCAACCATAGATCATCGCGTCGTGTTCGCCATTTTTCGCGCGCTTGATGTACTCGCCCCATTCGTAGCTGACGATGTTGGCCTTGATCCCGATCTTGTCCCAATCCTGCTGGATCATCTGCGCCGACATCCGCGCGTTCGGGTTGGAGGCGCGCTGCACGGTCATCGCCCACAAGTTGATGGTGGTACCCGGTGCAACCCCGGCTTCCTTGAGTAGCGCCTTGGCTTTTACCGGGTCGTAGGGCGCGTCCTTGATGTTCGGGTCATATGACCATTGCGCGGGAGGGAGGGCGTTTTGCGCCAACTGGCCGGCACTCTGGTAGACGGCTTTGATGATCGCCGGTTTGTCGATGGCCATGTCCAGCGCCTGACGTACCTTGAGCTGGTCCAATGGCGGGTGAGTGGTGTTGTAGGCGAGGAAGCCGAGGTTGAAACCGGCCTGCTTCAATACGCGCAGATTCGGGTCTTGTTCCATCACTTCGATGTCGGCCGGGCGTGGATAGCCGCTGACCTGGCATTCGCCGGTCTTGAGTTTTTGCAGGCGTACGGCGGCGTCGGGGGTGATCGAGAAGATCAGGTTGTCGATTTTTACGTCTTCGGGTTTCCAGTAGGCCTTGTTCGCGGCGTAGCGGATTTGTGAGTCTTTCTGGTAGCGCTTGAACACGAACGGGCCGGTGCCCACCGGTTTCTGGTTGAGGTCGGCGGCTTTGCCTTCCTTTAATAGCTGGGCAGCGTATTCGGCCGATTGCACCGAGGCGAAGCTCATGGCGAGGTTTTGCACGAACGCGGCGTCGACGTTGTTGAGGTTGAAGCGCACGGTGTTGTCGTCGAGCTTTTCGACCGATTTGATCGTGGTGTTCAGGCCCATGTCGGTGAAGTACGGGGACTCGGCGGGGTAGGCCTTGCGGAAGGCGTTGTCCGGGTCGAGCAGGCGCTGGAAGGTGAACAGTACGTCGTCGGCGTTGAAATCGCGGGTTGGGGTGAAGTATTCCGTTGTGTGGAATTTCACGCCTTGCCGTAGGTGGAAGGTGTATTGCAGGCCGTCGCTGGAGACGTCCCATTTTGTCGCCAGGCCGGGTTCGATGTCGGTGCCGCCGCGCTGGAATTGGGTGAGGCGGTTGAAGACGGTTTCGGCGGAGGCGTCGAAGTCGGTGCCGCTGGTGTATTGACTGGGGTCGAAGCCGGCGGGGCTGGCTTCGGAGCAGTAGACCAGGGTTGTTGCTGCGTTGGCGATTGGGGTTATGGCGGTCAGGGCCAAAGTGATCAGGAGTGGTTTGAGGGTGGATCTTTGCATGTCTGGCCCGTGGGTCTGGAGGTGGTTGTTCCTTGAGGTTAGCGGGGATTCGGGGGTGTTCGGAAATATCGTTTTTTGAGGGGATGCGTCTATCTCGGTATATCCAGCGCTGTTTGGGCATATCCGTTTCTTCGGGTGCTGCGGCTTATGGTTCCGCCCTTACGGCGGGTCACTTTTTACAAACGCCTAAAAAGTAACCAAAAACGCTTGCTCCTGCGTTCGGCCCGCTCGCTGGGGCTCGGGGTCCCTTCGCTCCGGGATCGATCCGGGGGCAGCGCCTACGGTTTGCTTCGCTGCACCTCCTCTCGCTGTGTTTGGCTGCGCCAAACGGTCGCTGCGCTCCCACCCCCGGATCAATCCCTCCACTCAGCCTTCCGACGTCGCCCGTGGATCAAGATCAAAAGCTTTCGGCGAGCTGACACTCGGCCATTGAGTGGTGAAAAGCATGCGTTCGGCTCTGGCTCTTCTGTGGGAGCTGGCTTGCCAGCGATGGCGGCCTGACAGCCGACCGGTCTCTAACTGAATAAACCCGATCCCCCTGTAGGAGCTGCCGAAGGCTGCGATCTTTTGATCTTGCTTTTAATTGTGAGAGTCAAAGTCAAAAGATCGTCCGAACGCGGCCCGAGCCTTCGGCAGCTCCTACAGTGAGTGGGGTTGTGTTTAAGGGTGTGTGGGATAACCAGAACCTTCCCACAAGGTTTTCAGGTTGTCCCTCGGACGCCAGCTCTCTAGCCTTGAGCTGTCGCTGAAAACTCAGCGATCGGGTGTGAGAGCCTGGAAAAATTAGTGATTCAGTCCATGTGTCCGCATAATTGCCGGCGGCTTATCTGTTGCCTGCAAATGCTTCATGGCGGCTGTGTGCGGGCAGACTTCGGTCTGGCCGGTTTCCTATTTTTCCGGTTTCTCACCTCGCACATAGCTGCCACCCACTTCGCCGCGTGAGAAACGGCAAGTGCTGGCATTCATTTGCAAAATAGGGTTATCCAATGACTAAGCCAGTCCCAGATCCACCGCTCGAACCCACAACCCCACTCACCGAAGCCCTCCACGCCGAAGACCTCGCAAAAAACCGCGAAGCGATCAAACGTGCCCTCGATTTCTACCTCAGCCCCGAAGCCACAAAACCGCGTCCACCCAGTTCGATGTTCCTCGTCCATCCGGGCATCGATACGGAAAGTCTGCTGGCGCATGCCTGTGAGTCCCTGGCCTCGGCCAACACCATGGCCAGCGATTTCGCCGATCAGCTCAGTCGCCCGCAGCGCAATACGGCGCTGGCGATTCAGCAGATCATCATGCTGGCTGAGCCTGCGGTGAACCGGGCGCTGGATCGGGTGGATCCGCAGACCTGAGACCGCGTTATCGTTCATCGCGAGCAGGCTCACTCCTACAGGGGAACGCATTCCAAATTGTAGGAGTGAGCCTGCTCGCGATGGCGGCGGAACATTCACCACAAAATCCAGGCACAAAAAAACCGGCGATCATTCACTGATCGCCGGTTTCGCATTCAGCCCACATCAACTCACTGCATCAGCACTTCAATCGAGCCATCGGCGGTCAGGCTGACCTGGCTGGTGCCGGCTTCTACTTCCGGCGTGACCGGTGCCGAATCCGCCATGCCGGCAGCTTTCATCATCATCGGGGCGCGCATGTACGGTTGTGGGTAGCCGTTGCTGTTGAGGTTCAGGTTGACGATTTTGTAGCCCTTGCCGCCCAAGGCATCGGTGGCCAGTTGCGCGCGGGCCTTGAAGGCGCTGACGGCTTCCTTGAGCAGTTTGTCTTCGCTGGCCTTGCGGGTCGGCTCGGCGATGGCGAAGTCCATGCCGCCCATTTTCAGGTCGGTCAGCAGTTCGCCGGTGAGTTTGGACAGGGCGGCGAAGTCGGCGCTTTCCAGGCGCAGTTCGGCGCGTTCACGCCAGCCGGTGATTTTCTGGCCCTTGGTGTCGTAGATCGGGTAGCTGTTGCGGCTGCCCTGGCGCAGGGTGATGTCCTTGACTTGCTTGGCCTGGGCCAGTGCCTTGTTCATGGTGGTGCTGACGTCGGCGGCGAGTTTGGCCGGGTCGGTGTTTTGCGCTTCGGTATAGAGCGTCACGATCATCAGGTCGCGGGCCACTTCCTGGCTGACTTCGGCGCGCAGGGAGATCTGGTTGTAGTGCAGCTCATCGGCGGCCAGCGCCGGAAGGCTGGCGATGCTGCCGACGGTCAGGGCGATAAGGGCGGCGCTGCGGCGAAAGTTGTGCATGAAGGCTCCTTGAATAATGCGCAGGTGTTGGTTCGTCCCTGCGTGAAACCATCAGACTCTAGCTTCTGCGATCCGGTTCGCCCAGTTACAACTTCTATACAGATGCAGCGGGCCGCTGCGCGGCCATTCGCGAGCAGGCTCGCTCCCACTTTTGAAATGCATTCCTCTGTGGGAGCGAGCCTGCTCGCGAAGGCGCCCTTATAGCCGCCGAAAATGTTTTCGCCATGTGGTCATTTGCCGCACTTTCGCCTCTCAAAGCCGCGGCTTGGTTATACTCCGTGCGATCCGCCTGGAGCGCTCATCAGGAGAGCTCATGCTCGCCCCCGTACAACTGACTTCCGCCACTCGCCAGAACCTCTGGCGGCTGACCTTCATTCGCACCCTGGTGCTCGCCGCGCAGGCCGGTTCCGTCGGCCTGGCCTACTGGCTGCAACTGCTGCCGTTGCCGTGGGTGCAACTGGCGATGACCCTTGGCTGCTCGATTCTGCTGTGTGTGTTCACTGCCGTGCGCCTGCGTACTTCATGGCCGGTGACTGAACTCGAATACGCCCTGCAGCTGGCCTGCGATCTGGTGATCCACAGTGCGTTGCTGTATTTCTCCGGCGGTTCGACCAACCCGTTCGTTTCCTATTATCTGGTGCCGCTGACCATCGCGGCGGTGACGCTGCCGTGGCGTTATTCGGTGATTCTGTCGGGTATCGCGCTGGCGCTGTACACCGTGATGCTCACGCGTTTCTATCCGTTGGAAACTCTGCCGGTGGCCCGCGAGAACCTGCAGATCTACGGCATGTGGCTGAGCTTCGCGCTGGCCGCTGCGGTGATCACGTTTTTCGCTGCGCGCATGGCGGAAGAGCTGCGTCGTCAGGAAGAATTGCGCGCGATTCGTCGCGAAGAAGGCCTGCGCGATCAGCAATTGCTGGCCGTCGCCACCCAGGCGGCCGGCGCCGCGCATGAACTCGGCACACCGCTGGCGACCATGAGCGTGTTGCTCAAGGAGATGCAGCAGGACCACCCCGACGCGATGTTGCAGGATGATCTGAAGGTGCTGCAGGATCAGGTCAAACTGTGCAAAGAAACCCTGCAGCAACTGGTGCGCGCCGCCGAAGCCAACCGTCGTATGGCCGTGGAGATGCAGGACGTCACCCAATGGCTCGACGAAGCGCTGAACCGCTGGCACCTGATGCGTCCGGAAGCCAGTTATCGCTTCCAGCGTCTCGGCCAGGGCGCAGTCCCGCGCATGGCACCGCCGCCGGATCTGACTCAGGCGCTGCTCAACCTGCTGAACAACGCCGCCGACGCCTGCCCGGAAAATCTCCAGGTGACGCTGGACTGGGACGCGGAAACCGTGACCATCAGTATTCGTGACCACGGCGCCGGTGTGCCGCTGGCCATTGCCGAGCAGATCGGCAAACCGTTTTTTACCACCAAGGGCAAAGGTTTCGGCCTGGGCCTGTTTTTGAGCAAGGCCAGCGTGACACGCGCCGGCGGCTCAGTGAAACTCTATAGTCATGAGGAAGGCGGCACGCTCACCGAGCTGCGCCTGCCCCACGGCGCCCGAGGAGACCAACATGAGTGACGAAATCCAAGTCGAAGGCGAAGAACTGCCGCATTTGCTGCTGGTTGACGACGACGCGACCTTCACCCGAGTGATGGCCCGTGCCATGGCCCGCCGTGGCTTTCGCGTCAGCACCGCAGGTTCCGCCGAAGAAGGCCTGACCATCGCCCAGGCTGACCTGCCGGACTATGCCGCGCTGGACCTGAAAATGGACGGCGACTCCGGCCTGGTGCTGCTGCCCAAGCTGCTGGAGCTGGATCCGGAAATGCGCGTGGTGATCCTCACCGGTTATTCGAGCATTGCCACCGCGGTCGAAGCGATCAAGCGCGGCGCCTGCAACTACCTGTGCAAACCGGCCGACGCCGACGACGTACTGGCCGCGCTGCTCTCCGAGCACGCCGACCTCGACAGCCTGGTGCCGGAAAACCCGATGTCGGTTGACCGCTTGCAGTGGGAGCACATCCAGCGCGTGCTGACCGAGCACGAAGGCAACATCTCCGCCACTGCCCGCGCCCTGGGCATGCACCGCCGCACCCTGCAGCGCAAACTGCAGAAGCGCCCGGTTCGTCGCTGAACCTGCGCTGAACGGCCATCGCCAGCTCTCGCGATAACGCGCACCGATCAACTATGATCGGTGCGTGTCTGTTCTTTTCTTTATCGAGCCTTTTCCATGAATCAGAACGCTGAATATTCCGCGGTCAACGATGCTGTGCGCGGGCAGTTTTTTCGCAAGGTGTGGGCGATCATCACGCCTTACTGGCGCAGTGAAGAGAAGGGCAAGGCCTGGACGCTGCTGATTGCGGTAATCGCACTCTCGCTGCTCAGCGTGGGCATCTCGGTGTGGTTCAACACCTGGTACAAGGATTTTTACAACGCCCTGCAAAAGAAGGATGAAGCGGCGTTCTGGCGCTTGATTCTGTATTTTTGCGGCATTGCGGCCGTGGCGATTATCGGTGCCGTTTACCGGCTGTATCTGACCCAGATGCTGACGATTCGCTGGCGGGCCTGGCTCACCGAAAAGCATTTCTCCCGTTGGCTCGCCGACAAGAATTACTACCAGCTGGAGCAGGGCGGTTATACCGATAACCCGGACCAGCGGATTTCCGAAGACCTCAACAACTTCACCTCCAATACCCTTGAGCTGGGGATCGGGCTGCTGCGCAATATCGTCAGCCTGGTGTCGTTCTCGATCATTTTGTGGGGCGTGTCGGGCAGCATCGAGTTCTACGGCATCACCATTCCCGGCTACATGTTCTGGTGCGTGCTGGTCTACGCCGTGGTGGGCAGCTGGCTGACGCATTTGATCGGTCGTCGCCTGATCGGCCTGAACAACCAACAACAACGCTTCGAAGCCGACCTGCGTTTTTCCATGGTGCGGATTCGCGAGAATGCCGAGAGCATCGCGCTGTATAACGGCGAGCCGAACGAAAATCGCCGCTTGAGCGGCCGCTTCGGCAATGTCTGGCACAACTTCTGGGACATCATGAAAGTGTCCAAGCGTCTGACATTCTTCACCGCCGGTTACAGCCAGGCTGCGATCATTTTCCCGTTTATCGTGGCGTCGCCGCGTTACCTCGCCGGCAAGATCGAGCTCGGTGAGCTGATGCAGATCAGCTCGGCATTCGGCAACGTCCAGGAGAGTTTCAGCTGGTTTATCAGTGCGTATCAGAGCCTCGCGTCCTGGCGTGCTACCTGTGATCGTCTGCTGAGCTTCCGTCAGGCCATGACCGATAACGAGCAGCGCGTTCCGGCCATCGACGTGCAGAATCAGGGCAGTGAATTGCAAGTGCACAACCTTGGCCTGGATCTGGCCGATGGTCGTCACCTGCTGACCAATGCCGACATGACGGTAGAGCCGGGCGAGCGGGTGATGCTCAGCGGTCGTTCCGGCAGCGGCAAGTCCACGTTGCTGCGAGCGATGGGACATTTGTGGCCAGCGGGCCACGGTAATATTCGCCTGCCGGCGGCGCGTTATCTGTTCCTGCCGCAGAAGCCATATCTGCCGATCGGCACCCTGCGCGAGGCCTTGAGTTATCCACAACCGAGTGAGACCTACGCGCCTGAGCGTTATGCCGAGGTGCTGGAAATCTGCCGGTTGCCGCATCTGGTCGCGCGTCTGGATGAAGCCAATCACTGGCAGCGCATGCTGTCGCCGGGTGAGCAGCAACGCCTGGCCTTCGCTCGTGCCATGCTGTATGCACCGCAATGGCTGTACATGGACGAAGCGACGTCGGCGATGGATGAAGAGGATGAGGCAACGTTGTATCAGGCGCTGATCGATCAGTTGCCGGGCCTGAGTATCGTCAGCGTCGGCCATCGCAGCAGCCTCAAGCGTTTCCATCCACGGCACGTGCGGATCGACAGCGGGCATCTGGTGGAACAGGCCGTGACCGCCTGACCCACAGAAATCCCCCTGTAGGAGCTGCCGCAGGCTGCGATCTTTTGATCTTGAAAAACAACATCAAAAGATCGCAGCCTGCGGCAGCTCCTACAGGGGAAGTCTGTGACGAGTGATCGTACAACCCGCCTGAGCTATGATGCTCACCAAGCCGAATTTTCGAGACCAGACGTTAACCATGGAAAACCCGATCGACACCCCACGCCTCCCGCGCAAGCGCCGCAGCCTGGCCCAGGAGCTGGTGACGGTGCTGACCGAACAGATCCGCGACGGTCTGCTCAAGCGCGGCGACAAATTGCCCACCGAGTCGGCGATCATGCAGGAGCATGGCGTCAGCCGCACCGTGGTGCGCGAGGCTATTTCCCGCTTGCAAGCCGCCGGCCAGGTGGAAACCCGCCACGGCATCGGCACCTTCGTGCTCGACACGCCGAGCCCCAGCGGTTTTCGCATCGACCCGGCGACCGTCGTCACTTTGCGTGACGTGCTGGCGATTCTCGAATTGCGCATCAGCCTGGAAGTGGAGTCCGCCGGCCTCGCCGCGCAACGCCGCAGCCCCGAACAACTGGCAACCATGCGCGCCGCCCTCGATGCGCTGAACGACAGCGTGGCCCACGCCAGCGATGCGGTGGCCTCGGACTTCGCTTTCCATCTGGAAATCGCGCTGTCCACCGGCAACCGCTATTTCACCGACATCATGACCCACCTGGGCACCAGCATCATTCCGCGTACGCGGCTGAATTCGGCGCGCCTGGCCCACGATGATCAGCAGCACTACATGAACCGCCTGAGCCGTGAGCACGAAGAGATTTATGACGCAATTGCCCGCCAGGATTCCGATGCGGCGCGCGCGGCCATGCGCCTGCACCTGACCAACAGCCGTGAGCGGTTGCGTCAGGCGCATGAAGAGGCGCAGGCGCAGCGCGGGTGAATCAGCAGGCCTGAGCCAGGGCTGATATAGCGCTATCGCGAGCAGGCTCACTCCTACAATGATTGATGTCGTTCACACACTCAGTGTTCATCACATCTTTGTGTAGGAGTGAGCCTGCTCGCGATGGGGCCTGAGAGTTCAGCGCGGCAATATCGAGCGATCCACCCGCACCGCCAATTGCGCTTTCCCCGGCTTGGCAGCAAATGCCACCTCACCTGATTGATCCACAACCCCCCGCGCAATCGGTTTGCCGTCCGCCAGCAACTCTAAAGGCGCACCTTGCAGCGACTGCCCCGACGCCAATTCCAGTTTCAATCTGATCGTCATGCTCATTCTCCTTGATTGACGTTGCCCGTCGGGTGGTAGTCCTTGAGCAGCAGGTACGTGCTCCAGCCCCACCAGTCGTCGACGGTGGCGGTGTCGTTGAGGTTGTTTACGTCCTTTCGCCGCAGCACCTTGCCGCCCTCGACGCGGAACAGCGGCGAGAAGTTGCTGGCAAGATTCAGCACCGCCGCCAGATCCGGCAGGCGTTGCAGCGCGGCAAACGTCGAAGGGGCGAGCACGTTGCCGCTGAGGTAAGCGGCGAAGACTTCATCCGCCGAGGCCTGCACCGCCAGATTGACCTGGGTGCGGTTGTCCGCATCGCTGGCGTCGAAGTAGCGTTTGTCGCCGTAGGCGCGCCATTGATCGCCATGGGCGTTGCGCACTTTGAGGCCGAATTTGCTGTCCTCGTCGTGCATGAAACGGGTCACCAGCGAGCCGAGATCGCTCGGCGTGACCACCGCCGCCATCTCTTTACGCGGTACCCGCAGGTGGCCGGCAGAGAACAGGTCAGTGAGGAAGTGGTCGGCAAACGCGTTCATCGCGTAGGCCCGTTCCAATTGTTGTTGATCGTGAGTGGCGCGGGCCGCGACGGCGGTTTGCAGGGCGGCGGTGTGGCCGGCGATGTAGGCGAGTCTGGCCCATTCGCCGAAGTGGTCGGCGTTGTTTGCCGCCAGTTTCAGATAACGCCCAAGCGGGAACAGCGCGGAGACAAAACTGCCGCCACCGGTGATCTTGTTCCACTCTTCGGACAACGTATCTCCGAGCGCGTCGTAGGCTTCGTGCGGTGATTTGCCGTCCTTGATCGCCTGTTTAACCGCGTCGATCTCTTTTTGCATGACCGCGAGAATCTGTGTGGCCTCAGCGCGGGAGGCCGGCAGCACGGCGAGAGAGTCGAAGGCGGCATTGAAACGGTTCAGGCGATCGGCCGGGGTCGCGCCTTCGTTGATCGGTCGGTCGACCACGCCGTAGAAATCTCCAGCCAGCGCCACCACCTGGCCGTAGGTCAGCGCAAGGCCGTTGGGCAGGTGCAAGGACAGGTTTTGTGCGCGAACCGGTTCGGCGTTTTCGCTTAAGCGCAGCAAGGTGTTGTCGCCGATGGCCGTGTGTTCAGCGCCTTCGAAGCGCAGTGGCGGTCGAATGCTCAAGGCGTTGCCGGGGAGGGCGGTGGCCGGTTCGACATCGCTTTGGGCGTCGGCAATATGCAGCAGCAGGTGCGGATTGTCAGCGTTGAAGTGGATGCCATTTACGGTGAAAAGATCATCGAAACGGGCGACGACCGGTTGAGGCCTTTCCTGTGGTTTCGGGTGCAGTCCGGACATTTCTGGCTCCTTGATATGTCGTCGGTGATTTATTTTTAGCTGTATGGATATACAGTCAAGACGAGCCTAGCCCAGATTTTTCCTACGTCAAGAACGAATCTTGTCCGACAAAAAGTGTGAGGCGACGATGAAATGCAGTTGACGGTTATCTTTTAAGTTGTACGATGACCTACAACTTCAGCGCTGGCTGAACTATAAAACTCACAAAAAAATGTTGCTACCCAGGGTGTTCGAAAAATGAATCCACAAGAACTGAAGTCCATCCTCTCCGCCGGTCTGCTGTCGTTCCCGGTCACCGATTTCAATGCCCAGGGCGATTTCAACCGCGCTGGCTACATCAAACGTCTGGAATGGCTGGCCCCGTACGGCGCGTCGGCACTGTTCGCCGCCGGCGGCACCGGTGAGTTCTTCTCCCTGGCAGCCAGCGAATACTCGGAAATCATCAAGACTGCAGTCGATACCTGCGCCACCAGCGTGCCGATTCTGGCCGGTGTCGGCGGTTCGACCCGTCAAGCCATCGAATACGCACAGGAAGCCGAGCGTCTGGGCGCCAAGGGCCTGTTGCTGCTGCCGCATTACCTGACTGAAGCCAGCCAGGACGGCGTCGCCGCCCACGTTGAAGCGGTGTGCAAATCGGTAAATATCGGCGTGGTGGTCTACAACCGCAACGTCTGTCGCCTGAACGCGCCACTGCTGGAACGTCTGGCCGAGCGCTGCCCGAACCTGATCGGCTACAAGGATGGTCTGGGCGATATCGAGTTGATGGTGTCGATCCGTCGCCGCCTCGGTGATCGCTTCAGCTACCTCGGCGGCCTGCCGACCGCCGAAGTCTACGCCGCTGCCTACAAGGCGCTGGGCGTGCCGGTCTACTCGTCGGCGGTGTTCAACTTCATCCCGAAAACCGCGATGGACTTCTACCACGCGATTGCCCGAGAAGATCACGCCACCGTCGGCAAGATCATCGACGACTTCTTCCTGCCGTACCTCGACATCCGCAACCGCAAGGCCGGTTATGCCGTGAGCATCGTCAAGGCCGGGGCAAAAATTGCCGGCTATGACGCAGGCCCGGTGCGCGCACCGCTGACCGACCTGACCCGCGAAGAGTACGAAATGCTCGCTGCGCTGATCGACAAGCAAGGCGCGCAATAAACACCGACCCACAAGGCCGCTGAGCAATCAGCGGCTTTTGCGTAGAGAGGAGAATTTTCTGTGGCTGATTCCAAGCGTTACGACAACTACATCAACGGTGAATGGGTCGCCGGTGCCGACTACTCGGCGAACATCAACCCGTCCGAGTTGAGCGATACCATCGGCGATTACGCCAAGGCTGACCTGACTCAGGTTAACGCCGCCATCGATGCGGCCCGCGCCGCGTTTCCGGCGTGGTCGACTTCGGGCATTCAGGCCCGTCACGATGCGCTGGATAAAGTCGGCACGGAAATCCTCGCACGTCGCGAAGAACTCGGCACCCTGCTGGCCCGGGAAGAGGGCAAGACCCTGCCCGAAGCCATCGGCGAAGTGACCCGCGCCGGCAATATTTTCAAATTTTTCGCCGGTGAATGCCTGCGGCTGTCCGGCGACTACGTGCCGTCGGTGCGCCCGGGCGTCAACGTCGAAGTGACCCGCGAAGCCCTCGGCGTGGTCGGTCTGATCACTCCGTGGAACTTCCCGATTGCGATCCCGGCATGGAAGATTGCTCCGGCGTTGGCCTACGGCAACTGCGTGGTGCTGAAACCGGCGGATCTGGTACCGGGTTGTGCCTGGGCGCTGGCGGAAATCATCTCCCGTGCAGGCTTCCCGGCCGGCGTGTTCAACCTGGTAATGGGCAGCGGTCGAGTGGTCGGCGAAGCGCTGGTCAACAGCCCGAAAGTCGATGGCATCAGCTTCACCGGTTCGGTCGGCGTGGGTCGGCAGATCGCTGTTAGTTGCGTATCGCGCCAAGCCAAGGTGCAGCTGGAAATGGGCGGCAAGAACCCGCAGATCATTCTCGACGACGCCGACCTCAAACAAGCGGTCGAGCTGTCGGTGCAGAGCGCGTTCTATTCCACCGGCCAGCGTTGCACGGCGTCGAGCCGCCTGATCGTCACCGCCGGGATTCACGACAAATTCGTCGAAGCCATGGCCGAGCGCATGCAGTCGATCAAGGTTGGCCACGCGTTGAAATCCGGCACCGATATTGGTCCGGTGGTTTCCCAGGCGCAGCTTGAACAGGACATGAAGTACATCGACATCGGCCAGAGCGAGGGTGCGCGTCTGGTCAGCGGCGGTGGTCTGGTGACCTGCGACACCGAAGGCTACTTCCTCGCGCCAACGCTGTTTGCCGACAGCGAAGCGTCGATGCGCATCAGTCGTGAAGAGATTTTCGGCCCGGTGGCCAACGTCGTTCGCGTGGCCGATTACGAGGCGGCGCTGGCGATGGCCAACGACACCGAGTTCGGTCTGTCGGCCGGTATTGCCACCACGTCGCTGAAGTACGCCAACCACTTCAAGCGCCATTCGCAGGCCGGGATGGTGATGGTCAACCTGCCGACCGCCGGTGTCGATTACCACGTTCCGTTCGGTGGCCGTAAGGGTTCATCCTATGGCTCACGTGAGCAAGGCCGCTATGCACAAGAGTTCTACACCGTGGTGAAAACCAGCTACATCGGCTCCTGATACAGCAATACCCCTGTAGGAGCTGCCGAAGGCTGCGATCTTTGCTTTTGAAGATCAAAAGATCGCAGCCTTCGGCAGCTCCTACAGGGAATACGCAGCACAACAGATTCACCCGCGCATAAAAATAATCAGTGGGAGTACATCTACATGCAATCGTCCAAGCCGACTCACGTCCGCTATTTGATCCTGCTCATGCTGTTTCTGGTGACCACGATCAACTACGCCGACCGCGCGACCATCGCGATCGCCGGTTCAAGCCTGCAAAAAGACCTCGGCATCGACGCGGTCACCCTCGGTTATATCTTCTCCGCTTTCGGTTGGGCCTACGTCGCCGGGCAGATTCCCGGTGGCTGGTTGCTCGATCGCTTCGGCTCGAAAAAAGTCTACGCCCTGAGCATTTTCACCTGGTCGCTGTTCACCGTACTGCAAGGCTTCGTCGGTGAGTTCGGCATGTCCACGGCGATCGTTGCGCTGTTCATGCTGCGCTTTCTGGTGGGGCTGGCCGAGGCGCCATCGTTCCCCGGCAACGCGCGCATTGTCGCGGCCTGGTTCCCGACTGCGGAGCGCGGTACTGCCTCGGCGATCTTCAACTCGGCGCAATACTTCGCCACCGTGCTGTTCGCACCGCTGATGGGCTGGATCGTCTACACCTTCGGCTGGGAACACGTATTCATCGTCATGGGCGTGTTCGGCATCGTGTTCTCGGGGATCTGGCTCAAGGTTATCCACAGCCCGCGTCAACATCCGCTGGCCAACGAAGCCGAAGTGCAGTTCATCGCCGACAACGGCGGCATGGTCGACATGGACGTCAAGCAAGGCAAAAAAGCCGACGGGCCGAAGTGGGATTACATCCGCCAGTTGCTGACCAACCGCATGATGCTCGGTGTATATCTGGGCCAGTACTGCATCAACGGCATCACCTATTTCTTCCTGACCTGGTTCCCGGTGTACCTGGTGCAGGAGCGCGGCATGACCATTCTCAAGGCCGGTTTCATTGCCTCGTTACCAGCGATCTGCGGCTTCATCGGGGGCGTGCTTGGCGGGGTGATTTCCGATTACCTGTTGCGCAAGGGCCATTCGCTGACCTTCGCCCGCAAGGCACCGATCATCGCCGGTCTGCTGGTGTCGAGCAGCATTGTCGCTTGCAACTATGTCGATGTTGAATGGATGGTGGTCGGCTTCATGGCCCTGGCATTCTTTGGCAAAGGCGTGGGCGCGCTGGGTTGGGCGGTAGTGTCCGACACCTCGCCGAAACAGATTGCCGGTCTGAGCGGTGGCCTGTTCAACACCTTCGGCAACATCGCTTCGATTACCACGCCGATCGTGATTGGCTACATCATCAGCTCCACCGGTTCGTTCAAGTGGGCGCTGGTATTCGTCGGTGCCAACGCACTGGTCGCGGTGTTCAGCTACCTGGTGATCGTCGGCCCGATCAAACGGGTGGTGCTCAAAGAGCCGCCAACCAACGGTGGTTCTGAAATCACCGGCAAATTGTCTCAAGCGCATTCCTGAGGAGCGGCGTCATGCAGTTGATTGAACATTCCGACTCGCCGCGCTACATCCGCCTGCACGAGCGGGACAACGTAGTGATTGTGGTCAACGACCAGGGCGTACCGGCCGGCACCGAGTTCCCGGACGGTCTGGTGACCGTGGATTTTGTGCCGCAGAGCCACAAGGTCACCCTCGAGGATATTCCCGAGGGCGGCCAGGTGATTCGCTACGGCCAGACCATCGGCTACGCGTTGCAGCCGATCCCGCGTGGCAGTTGGGTCAAGGAAGATCAACTGCGCATGCCGACCGCGCCGCCGCTGGACAGCTTGCCGCTGTCCACCGAAGTACCGGCCGCGCAGGCCCCGCTGGAAGGCTTCACGTTCGAGGGTTATCGCAACGCCGACGGCACCGTCGGCACGCGCAATATTCTCGGGATCACCACCACGGTGCAGTGCGTCACTGGCGTGCTCGATCACGCGGTGAAACGCATCAAGGACGAGTTGCTGCCGAAATATCCGCACGTCGATGATGTGGTGGCGCTGACCCACAGTTACGGCTGCGGCGTGGCGATCACCGCCACCGACGCCTACATCCCGATCCGCACCGTGCGCAATCTGGCGCGCAACCCGAACCTCGGTGGCGAAGCGTTGGTGATCAGCCTCGGCTGCGAGAAATTGCAGGCCGGGCAGGTGATGCACGAGGACGATGCCTCGGTGGATCTCAGCGAGCCGTGGTTGTATCGCCTTCAGGATTCCAGCCACGGTTTTACCGAGATGATCGAGCAGATCATGGCGCTGGCCGAAGTCCGTTTGAAGAAGCTCGACCAGCGCCGCCGCGAAACCGTGCCGGCCTCCGAGCTGATCCTCGGCATGCAGTGCGGCGGCAGCGATGCGTTCTCCGGCATCACCGCCAACCCGGCGCTGGGTTATGCCTCGGACTTGCTGCTGCGCGCCGGGGCGACGGTGATGTTTTCCGAAGTCACCGAAGTGCGCGATGCGATTTATCTGCTGACTTCCCGTGCCGAAACCAAGACCGTGGCGCAGGAACTGGTGCGCGAGATGGACTGGTACGACCGCTATCTGGCCAAGGGCGAAGCGGATCGCAGCGCCAACACCACGCCGGGCAACAAGAAGGGCGGGTTGTCGAACATTGTCGAGAAGTCGCTGGGCTCGATCGTCAAATCCGGCAGCAGCGCGATCAATGGCGTGCTCGGCCCGGGCGAGCGTTTCAAGCAGAAGGGTTTGATTTTCTGCGCGACCCCGGCGAGTGATTTTGTCTGCGGCACCTTGCAGTTGGCAGCGGGGATGAACCTGCATGTGTTCACCACCGGGCGGGGTACGCCGTATGGTTTGGCGATGGCGCCGGTGGTGAAGGTCTCGACCCGCACCGAGCTGGCGCAGCGCTGGCCGGACCTGATCGACATCGATGCCGGACGGATCGCCACCGGGCGCGCGACCATCGAGGAATTGGGCTGGGAGTTGTTCCACTACTACTTGGATGTGGCGAGCGGCAAGCAGCAGACCTGGGCGGAGAAGCACAAGCTGCATAACGACATCACCCTGTTCAATCCGGCGCCGATTACCTGATGGTTTGTAAGGCAAAAGCTACCCTCTCCCGGAGGGAGAGGGGGCCGATCCGGGAATATTCTAGTAATACACCGACCTGAAAGGGATCTGCCGAATCCATAATCGACTCGGTCTCTCGGGTCGATGTATGACGCACCACACCTCAGTCAGTCCCCTCTCCCTCCGGGAGAGGGTTAGGGTGAGGGGCTTTTCAAGCTTTTGGCTTATCATTAAGCCCTGACGACGCTCACCCAAAGGCTCCCCCCGGCATGCTGGCAATCTTCCTCGAAACCTTGAACATCACCGCGCCGGTGTTCGCCATGCTGTTCCTCGGGGTGTTGCTCAAGCGCATCGACTGGATCAACGACAACTTCATCCACACCGCCTCGGCGCTGGTGTTCAACGTCAGCATGCCGGCGCTGCTGTTTCTCGGGATTCTGCATGCGGACCTGCATGCCGCACTGCAACCGGCGCTGCTGATCTATTTTGCGATCGCGACGCTGGTGAGTTTTGCCCTGGCCTGGGGCTGGGCGATCATCAAGTGTCCGCGTGAAGATCGCGGCATCTACACCCAGGGTGCGTTTCGCGGCAACAACGGGGTGATCGGTCTGGCGCTGGCGGCGAGCATGTACGGCGACTACGGGATTTCCCTCGGGGCGATTCTCGCGGCGCTGGTGATCCTGTTCTACAACACCCTGTCGACCATCGTGCTCGCGGTGTACAGCCCGGTGATCAAGTCCGATCCGTGGAGCATCTGCAAAAGCGTGTTCAGCAACCCGCTGATCATCAGCGTGATTGCCGCCGCGCCGTTCGCGTATTTTCAGATCAGCCTGCCGGGCTGGCTGGAAACCTCCGGCCAGTATCTGGCGCAAACCACTTTGCCGCTGGCGCTGATCTGCATTGGTGGCACGCTGTCACTGGCGGCGCTGCGCAAGAGCGGCAGCATGGCGCTCAGTTCGAGTCTGGTGAAGATGATCGGCCTGCCGGTGCTGGCGACACTTGGCGCGTGGCTGTGGGGCTTTCGCGGGGCGGAGCTGGGGATTCTGTTTCTGTACTTCGGCAGCCCGACGGCGGCGGCCAGTTTCGTCATGGCCCGGGCGGCGCAGGGCAATCATGAGCTGGCAGCGGCGATCATTGTGCTGACCACGCTGATGGCGGCGGTGACCACCAATATCGGGATCTTTCTGTTGCAGTGGGGTGGGTGGATCTGAAGGGCAAGATCAAAAGATCGCAGCCTGCGGCAGCTCCTACATTGGAATGCGTTCTCCTGTAGGAGCTGCCGAAGGCTGCGATCTTTTAGTTTTTCTGATAACTGTCGATCACTTCCTGCGCCGCGCGAAACGCATCAATCGCTGCGGGCACGCCGGCGTACACCGCGCAATGCAGCAGCGCCTCGCGAATCTCCTCGACCGTGCAGCCATTGTTCAGCGCACCACGCACGTGGCCTTTCAACTCCTGTGGGCACTTCAACGCGGTCAGCGCAGCAAGGGTGATCAGGCTGCGGGTTTTCAGTGGCAGACCTTCGCGATTCCACACGCCGCCCCAGGCGTGTTCATTGACGAAATCCTGCAACGGCTGAGTGAATTCGGTGGCGTTGCCCAGCGCGCGATCAACGAACGCATCGCCCATTACCTGACGGCGGATTTCAACCCCGGTTTTCTGCGAATCGGTCATGGCACATCCCTCTTGTGGTGTTGGCGGCGCCAGGCGCGTACGGACGTGAACAACAGAAACGCCAGCAGCGTCGGCAGCACGTAGAACAGCATCAGCTTTTCCAGTTTGCCGGCCAGCGGCATGCCGGTGGTGAACGACACCACGTGCAGCCCGTATGCCGCGTACAAACCGAGCAGCAACAAACCTTCGGCGCGGGTCACGCGATAGCCGGAATAGAACACTGGCAGGCACAGCGCGGCGACGCCGAGCATCACCGGCAAGTCGAAATCCAGCGCGTTGGGCGAGACCGACAACGGCGTCGGCGCAATCAACGCAGTGACCCCGAGCACCCCGAGCAAGTTGAACAGGTTGGCCCCGATCACGTTGCCCACGGCAATGTCACGCTGGCCGCGCAATGCGGCGATCAGCGAGGTGGCGAGTTCCGGCAGCGAGGTGCCGACCGCGACCACGGTCAGTCCGATCACCCGTTCGGAGAAGCCCAGATCGGTCGCCACCGCCACCGCTGCGCCGAGCAGCAAATGCCCGGCGAACACCAACAGCGCCAGGCCGACAACGATCATCAGCAGACTGCTGAACCACGGTGCCTGCGGGGCTTGCGGCAATTCCGAATGCGGGCGCGCCGAGTGCCGCGACTGGCGCAGCAGCAGGCCCAGATACAACGCCAGTGCCGCGAGTAGCAGTACACCGTCGAAGCGGCCGATCTGTTCGTTCCAGGCGAGGACGAACACCAGCAGGCTGGCGCCGATCATCAGCGGAATATCCAGGCGCACCAGTTGCCGCGAGACCCGCAGCGGAATGATCAGCGCCGACAGGCCGAGGGTCACGAGGATGTTGAAGATGCTGCTGCCGATCACGCTGCCGACGGCGATGTCGGGGTTGTGCGCCAGCGTCGCTTGCAGGCTGACCGCCATCTGCGGGGCGCTGCTGCCGAGGGCGACGATGGTCAGGCCGATGATCAGCGGGCGCACATGCAGGCGCGCGGCCAGACGCACCGCGGCGCGCACCATCAGTTCGGCACCGAGGATCAGCAGGACCAGGCCGCTGAGCAGTTCGATCACATTGATCAGCGGTAAATCGGCTAGAGCAAAAATGGTCAGCGCTCCATCAGTCGTCGAGGGCCTGTATGCGCACCCGCGCCGTGCCGCTGCCGAGCATGCCGAGGCGTTCGGCCGCTTCACGCGAGACATCGATCAAGCGGCCGCGGGTGTGCGGGCCGCGATCATTGATGCGCACAACGCAGGATTTGTCGTTTTTCAGGTTGGTGACCTTCACCCGTGTGCCGAATGGCAATTGGCGGTGGGCGGCGGTCAGGGAATGCTGGTTGAACGGCTCGCCACTGGCGGTGCGTTTACCGTGGTGCCTGGCACCGTAATAAGAGGCGACACCGGTCTGGTCGTAACCGTGCGGGTCGATGATGTCGTTGCTGGCGCAACCGGCGAGCAAGGAGAGCAGGGCGCAGGCGCCGAGCAGGCGTTTCATTCGAAAGCTCCACAAAACAAATGTGGAAACAACCCAATGTGGAGATCAGCGTCTGTGGCGAGGGGATTTATCCCCGAAGGGGCGCGCAGCGCCCCCAAATTCCAGATACAGAAGAATTGGGGCCGCTTCGCAGCCCATCGGGGATAAATCCCCTCACCACAAAACCCCTTCAGCCATGGATTGTTCCCACAGGGGATGGAGCCAGGCTTCAGGTCTGGCCCCATTTGCATCAGCCTTCGAGCTTGCTTTTCAGCAGTTCGTTCACTTGCTGCGGGTTGGCCTTGCCTTTCGAAGCCTTCATGGCCTGGCCGACGAAGAAGCCGAACATCTTGCCGCGTTTGGCTTCGTCTGCCGCACGGTATTGTTCGACCTGCTCGGCGTTGGCCGCGAGCATTTCGTCCAGAACCGCCGAGATCGCGCCGGTGTCGGTCACTTGCTTGAGGCCGCGCTTGTCGATGATCTCGTCCGCCGTGCCTTCGCCGTTGGCCATCGCTTCGAACACCACTTTGGCGATCTTGCCGGAGATGGTGTTGTCCTTGATGCGCTGCAGCATGCCGCCCAACAGTTCAGCGGAAACCGGCGACTCGTCGATGTCCAGGCCTTGCTTGTTGAGCAGGCTGCCCAACTCGACCATCACCCAGTTCGCCGCCAGTTTGGCGTCGCCGCCGATGGCTGCGACCTTCTCGAAGTAGTCCGCTTGCTCACGGCTGGTGGCCAGCACGTTGGCGTCGTAGGCCGACAGACCGAACTGGCTCTGGAAGCGCTCGCGTTTTTGCGGTGGCAGTTCCGGCAGGGTGGCGCGCACCTCGCCGAGGAACGACTCTTCGATGACCACCGGCAGCAGGTCCGGATCGGGGAAGTAACGGTAGTCGTTGGCTTCCTCTTTGGAGCGCATCGGACGGGTCTCGTCCTTGTTCGGATCGTACAGACGGGTCTGCTGGATCACTTTGCCGCCGTCTTCGATCAGCTCGATCTGCCGCTGGATCTCGGAGTTGATCGCCTTCTCGATGAAGCGGAACGAGTTGACGTTCTTGATCTCGCAGCGGGTGCCGAACTCGACCTGGCCTTTCGGACGTACCGAGACGTTGCAGTCGCAACGCAGCGAGCCTTCGGCCATGTTGCCGTCACAGATGCCCAGATAACGTACCAACGCGTGGATCGCCTTGACGTACGCCACGGCTTCCTTGGCGCTGCGCATGTCCGGCTCGGAAACGATTTCCAGCAGCGGCGTGCCGGCACGGTTCAGGTCGATGCCGGTGGCACCGTTGAATTCTTCGTGCAGGCTCTTGCCGGCGTCTTCTTCCAGGTGCGCGCGGGTGATGCCGACACGTTTGACGGTGCCGTCTTCCAGCGCGATGTCCAGGTGGCCCTTGCCGACGATCGGCAATTCCATCTGGCTGATCTGGTAGCCCTTCGGCAGGTCCGGGTAGAAGTAGTTTTTACGGGCGAACACGTTGTGCTGACCGATCTCGGCGTCAATCGCCAGACCGAACATCACCGCCATGCGCACCGCTTCCTGGTTCAGCACCGGCAATACGCCGGGCATGCCCAGGTCGATCAGGCTGGCCTGGGTGTTCGGCTCGGAGCCGAACTGGGTGGAACTACCGGAAAAGATTTTCGACCGGGTAGTGAGCTGAGTGTGAATCTCCAGCCCGATCACGACTTCCCATTGCATGTGTGTCTCCTCAGAAGCCGGTTGGGGTGCGGGTGTGCCAGTCAGTGTTCAACTGATACTGGTGCGCAACGTTGAGCAAACGGCCTTCCTGGAAATACGGCGCAAGCAACTGCACGCCCACCGGCAGACCGTCGACAAAACCGGCCGGCATCGACAGACCCGGCAGGCCTGCGAGGTTGGCGGTGATGGTGTAGACGTCTTCCAGATAGGCAGCGACCGGATCGCTGTTCTTCGCGCCGAGCTTCCAGGCCGGGTTCGGCGTGGTCGGGCCGAGGATGATGTCGACTTCATTAAAGGCCGCCATGAAGTCGTTTTTCACCAGGCGACGGATCTTCTGCGCTTTCAGGTAGTAGGCGTCGTAGTAACCGGCGGACAGCGCGTAGGCACCGACCATGATCCGGCGCTGCACTTCAGGCCCGAAACCTTCGCCACGGGAGCGCTTGTACAGGTCGATCAGGTTTTCCGGGTTTTCGCAGCGATGGCCGAAGCGCACGCCGTCGAAACGCGACAGGTTCGAGGACGCTTCGGCCGGGGCGATCACGTAGTACGCAGGAATCGCGTGCTGCATGTTCGGCAGGCTGATTTCCTTGATCACGGCACCGAGCTTCTGCAGCTCTTTGATGCTGTTCTGGATCAGTTCGGCGATGCGCGGGTCGAGACCGGCGCTGAAGTATTCCTTCGGCACGCCGATGCGCAGGCCCTGCAGCGAAGTGTTGAGGCTGGCGGAGTAATCCGGAACCGGCTCATCGATGCTGGTGGAGTCGTTCTGGTCGAACCCGGCCATACCTTGCAACAAAATCGCGCAGTCTTCGGCCGTACGCGCCAACGGGCCCCCCTGATCGAGGCTGGAGGCGTAAGCGATCATGCCCCAGCGCGAAACACGACCGTACGTCGGTTTCAGGCCAGTCAGGTTGGTGAATGCAGCGGGCTGACGGATCGAACCGCCGGTGTCGGTGGCCGTGGCCGCCGGCAACAGACGAGCGGCAACCGCCGCCGCCGAACCACCGGACGAACCGCCCGGCACGTGTTCCAGGTTCCACGGGTTTTTCACCGCGCCGTACCAGCTCGACTCGTTGGCAGAACCCATGGCGAATTCGTCCATGTTGGTCTTGCCCAGGGTCACGGCGCCGGCAGCGGCCAGTTTCGCGACCACGGTGGCGTCGTACGGCGCTTTGAAGTTGTCGAGCATCTTCGAGCCGCAGCTGGTGCGGATGCCCTGGGTGCAGAACAGGTCCTTGTGGGCGATCGGCGCACCGAGCAGGGCGCCGCTCTCACCGTTGGCCCGGCGCGTGTCGGCGGCTTTCGCCTGCTCGAGTGCCAGCTCTTCGGTGAGGCTGATGAAACTGTTGAGCTGCGGATCGAGCTGGGTAATACGCGCCAGCAGGACTTTGGTCAGCTCTTCGGAGGAAAACTTTTTATCGGCGAGACCGCGGGCGATCTCGGCCAGAGTCATTTGATGCATTGCAGGCTCTTTCCCTTTAGTCGATGACTTTCGGAACCAGATACAGGCCGTTTTCGACCGCTGGTGCGATGGACTGATAGGCCTCGCGGTGATTGGTCTCGGTCACGACGTCGGCGCGCAGGCGCTGACTGGCTTCCAGCGGGTGGGCCAAAGGCTCGATACCGTCGGTGTCGACGGCCTGCATTTCGTCGACCAGCCCGAGAATGCTGTTGAGGGCGGAAGTAATGTGCGGAAGATCGGCATCATTCAGGCCAAGGCAGGCCAGATGTGCGATTTTTTCCACGTCGGAGCGTTCTAGCGCCATCGGGATTCTCCAGTGGAAAACAGAACGGACGGCGTCCGTGTGTTAGATTGTCGGAACACTACCGCACTTCTACGGTCATAAGGCCGCGATTGTGGGGCTTGGTGCACAGAAAAGCGGCCAATTTAACATATTGGCGCCTTGCCCAAAATCCCTGTCGTTGTTAGAGTTTGCCGCACTTTTTTACCCACGCGTTGCCTAGGGTCCCTTTCCCATGTTCAAGAAACTGCGTGGCATGTTTTCCAGCGATCTTTCCATTGACCTGGGCACTGCCAACACCCTTATTTACGTGCGCGAGCGCGGTATCGTCCTGAATGAGCCATCGGTTGTGGCCATTCGGACACACGGTAACCAGAAAAGTGTCGTTGCTGTCGGCACCGAAGCCAAGCGCATGCTCGGCCGTACGCCGGGCAACATTGCTGCCATTCGTCCGATGAAGGACGGCGTGATCGCCGACTTCAGCGTCTGCGAAAAGATGCTGCAATACTTTATCAACAAGGTTCACGAAAACAGCTTTCTGCAGCCCAGCCCTCGTGTGCTGATCTGCGTTCCATGCAAATCCACCCAGGTTGAGCGTCGTGCCATCCGTGAATCGGCCCTCGGTGCCGGTGCCCGTGAAGTGTTCCTGATCGAAGAGCCGATGGCTGCTGCGATCGGTGCCGGCCTGCCGGTTGAAGAAGCACGCGGTTCGATGGTCGTCGATATCGGTGGTGGTACCACTGAAATCGCGCTGATCTCCCTGAACGGTGTGGTCTATGCCGAATCCGTCCGCGTGGGTGGCGACCGCTTCGACGAAGCAATCATCACCTACGTGCGCCGCAACTACGGCAGCCTGATCGGTGAATCGACTGCCGAGCGCATCAAGCAGGAAATCGGTACGGCCTACCCGGGCGGCGAAGTTCGCGAAGTCGACGTTCGCGGTCGCAACCTGGCCGAAGGCGTTCCTCGTGCATTCACCCTGAACTCCAATGAAGTGCTGGAAGCTCTGCAAGAGTCCCTGGCCACCATCGTTCAGGCGGTGAAAAGCGCGCTGGAGCAATCGCCGCCGGAACTGGCTTCCGACATTGCCGAGCGTGGCCTGGTGCTGACCGGTGGTGGCGCGCTGCTGCGTGACCTCGACAAGTTGCTGGCCCAGGAAACCGGTCTGCCGGTGATCGTTGCCGAAGATCCGCTGACCTGCGTTGCTCGCGGCGGTGGCCGTGCATTGGAAATGATGGACAAGCACACCATGGACCTGCTCTCCAGCGAATAAGCGCCGGTTTGCAATACGTGGGTGAGCGCACAGGCAGCACTTTGCAGTGCTGCCTGTTGGCGTTTATCTTCTGTCAGTCTTCATCCAGGCCGGTTTGATGCCGTATGAATAAACAGAACATTTGCCTGGGAGGAGCGGCTTATTAAACCGCTTTTCGCCAAAGGCCCTTCGTTGGGTGTGCGCCTGTTGGTGCTGGCCGTGCTGTCGGTCGCGCTGATGGTGGTCGATGCCCGCTTCGACCTGCTCAAACCCGCGCGCAAACAAGCGTCGCTGGTGTTGATGGACGCCTACTGGATCACCGACCTGCCCGGACGGCTGTGGGAAGGTATCGCCAGCCAGTTCGGCAGCCGCACCGAGCTGGTCGCCGAAAACGAAAAACTCAAGACCGAAAACCTGCTGTTGCAGGGGCGCATGCAGAAGCTTGCCGCCCTCACCGAGCAGAACGTGCGGCTGCGCGAGTTGCTCAATTCCTCCGCACTGGTTAACGAAAAGGTCGAAGTGGCCGAGTTGATCGGTATGGACCCCAATCCCTTCACCCATCGCATCATCATCAATAAAGGTGAGCGCGATGGCGTGGTGCTCGGTCAGCCGGTGCTCGATGCACGCGGTCTGATGGGCCAGGTGGTCGAGTTGATGCCGTACACCTCCCGGGTGCTGCTGCTGACCGACACCACTCACAGCATTCCTGTGCAGGTGAACCGTAACGGTCTGCGGGCGATTGCCAGCGGCACCGGCAACCCGGAACGCCTGGAACTGCGGCATGTTGCCGATACCGCCGACATCAAGGAAGGCGATCTGCTGGTCAGCTCCGGCCTCGGTCAGCGCTTCCCGGCCGGTTATCCGGTGGCGACGGTCAAGGAAGTCATCCACGACTCCGGCCAGCCGTTCGCGATTGTCCGCGCGGTGCCAACCGCTGCGTTGAACCGCAGCCGTTATCTGCTGCTGGTGTTCAGTGACAACCGCACCGCCGAAGAGCGCGCCAACGATGCGGCGCAGGCCCAGGAAAATCTCGATGCGCAGGGGGGTGGCCCGATGCTCCCGGCCACAGTGCCGAAAGTTGTCAACACGCCGGCTGCCGCTGCAGCGCCAGCCGCACCGGCCGCTGCGGCCAGCACCACGCCGGCCAAACCTGCAGCGAGCAAACCTGCTGCGACCAAGCCTGCGGCGGCTAAACCGCCAGCATCCCAGCCGGCTGCGCGACCGGCGGCGAAACCACCTGCCGCCACGCCAGCCAACACCGGGAGACAAGAATAATGGTCGGGGCTACTGCTTCGCGTAACGGCTGGATTGTCTGGCTGACGTTTGTCGTCGGCATCCTGCTGAGTGTTTCACCGCTGCCGATGTTCATGGAAATCCTGCGTCCCCTCTGGCTGGCGTTGCTGCTGACTTTCTGGGCGTTGTACATGCCGCATACGGTCGGCATGGTCACCGCGTTCTGCCTGGGGCTGGCCGAAGATGTGCTGCAGGGCGATCTGCTCGGTCAGAACGCCTTGATCCTGACGTTGATCACCTTCCTCGTGCTGTCCTTGCAGCAGCGTCTGCGGATGTTCCCGATGTGGCAGCAATGCCTGGTGATTCTGGTGATCTTCGGCCTCGCTCAACTGGTTCAATTGTGGCTCAGCGCCTTGACCGGCAACCGTCAGCCAACCCTGGCGCTGGTACTGCCGGCACTGGTCAGTGCCTTGCTCTGGCCTTGGGTCAGCTTCGCTTTGCGTGGATTGCGCCGGCGCTACAAAATCAACTGATTCGGTCAGGCATGTGCCCGCACCTCGACAAGGGAGATGTCTTGATGAAGCCGCTTTACCTCGCCTCTGGTTCGCCGCGTCGGCGTGAGTTGCTCACGCAGATCGGCGTGCCGTTCTCCGCCATCAGTGCGGACATCGATGAAACCCCGCTCCCTGAAGAATCGCCCTCGGCCTATGTCGAACGCCTTGCGCGTGGCAAGGCCGAGGCCGGTCGACGCACGCGGGTGTCCGACGCGGCATTTTGCGTTCTGGGCGCGGACACCGCGGTGGTGCTCGACGGCAAAATTCTTGGCAAACCGGTGGACGAAGCCGATGCATGCGCCATGCTGATGATGTTGTCCGGCAAGGAGCATGAAGTGCTGACCGCCATCGCCGTGCTCGAAGGCGAGCGCTGTGAGTCGCGCGTGGTGCGCAGTCTGGTGCGGTTCCGCCCGATCAGCCGCGAAGAGGCTGCGGCCTACTGGGCCAGTGGCGAACCCCGGGACAAGGCCGGCGGTTATGGCATTCAGGGCCTCGGTGCGGTGTTTGTCGCCGGGCTCAATGGCAGCTATTCGGCCGTCGTCGGGCTGCCGGTTTGCGAAACCGCAGAACTGTTGGGCCATTTCGGCATACCCTGTTGGCAAAACCTGAACGCGCAATAAGCGTCGTACGAATCAAGATGCGGCCATTATCGTGAACATGCCTGAACGAGACCCTGCCATGAGTGAAGAGATTCTGATCAACATCACGCCGATGGAATCGCGCGTGGCGGTGGTCGAAAACGGTGTGTTGCAAGAAGTCCACGTTGAGCGCACGCAGAAACGCGGGATCGTCGGCAACATCTATAAGGGCAAGATTGTCCGGGTGCTGCCGGGCATGCAGGCGGCATTCGTCGATATCGGTCTGGATCGTGCGGCATTCATCCACGCCTCGGAAATCTCCCTTCGCGAAGGCCCGGCGGTGGAGAGCATCAGCGCGCTGGTGCACGAGGGGCAGAGCCTGGTGGTGCAGGTCACCAAGGACCCGATCGGTTCCAAGGGCGCGCGCCTGACCACGCAGTTGTCGATTCCGTCGCGTTATCTGGTGTACATGCCGCGCACCGCTCACGTCGGCATTTCCCTGAAAATCGAAGACGAAGCCGAGCGCGAGCGCCTCAAGCAGGTGGTCAGCGATTGTGTGGCCAAAGAAGGGATCAAAGAGGCCGGTGGCTTCATCCTGCGTACCGCCGCCGAAGGTGCCGGGGCCGATGAGATCCTCATGGACATCCGCTACCTGCGCCGCCTGTGGGATCAGATCAATGCGCAGATCCAGACCATCGGCGCGCCGAGTGTGATCTACGAAGACCTCGGTCTGGCCCTGCGCACGTTGCGCGATCTGGTCAGCCCGAAGATCGAGAAAATCCGCATCGATTCCCGGGAAACTTTCCAGAAAACCACGCAGTTCGTCGCCGAACTGATGCCGGAGATTGCCGATCGTCTGGAACACTATCCGGGCGAACGGCCGATTTTCGACCTGTATGGCGTCGAAGACGAAATCCAGAAAGCCCTCGAGCGCAAGGTGCCGCTCAAGTCCGGCGGCTATCTGGTGGTCGATCCGGCGGAAGCCATGACCACCATCGACGTCAACACCGGCGCGTTTGTAGGCCATCGCAACCTTGAAGAAACCATCTTCAAGACCAACCTCGAAGCCGCCACCGCAATTGCCCGGCAGATGCGCCTGCGCAATCTGGGCGGGATCATCATCATCGACTTCATCGACATGGAAGATGAAGAGCATCAGCGCCAGGTGCTGCGCACCCTGGAAAAACAGCTCGAACGTGATCACGCCAAGACCAACATCATTGGCATCACCGAGTTGGGCCTGGTGCAGATGACCCGCAAGCGCACCCGTGAAAGCCTTGAACAAGTGCTGTGCGAGCCGTGCAGCAGTTGCCAGGGCCGGGGCAAGTTGAAGACCCCGGAAACCATCTGTTACGAGATTTTCCGCGAGATTCTGCGCGAAGCCCGGGCCTATCAGGCCGAAGGTTACCGGGTGCTGGCGAACCAGAAAGTGGTGGACCGTTTGCTCGATGAAGAATCCGGTAACGTCGCCGAGCTTGAAGGGTTTATCGGCCGCACCATACGCTTTCAGGTCGAAACCATGTATTCCCAGGAACAATATGACGTGGTGCTGCTCTGAACCCCTGCAGCACATTTAATCCACAACGGCTGGCCTCAGCTTTCAGTAGTTTTTTTGCCATGGGAGCCAACTGACATGGAGCGTCTGACACGCATTTTGGCCGCACTGACCCGCTGGGGGCTGGGCCTGTGCGCGTTGGTTCTGGTGTTGATGGCGTTGTACGTCAGCCTCGGTCGGGAACTGACGCCACTGGTGGCGGAATACCGCACCGATATCGAAGACAGGGCCACGGCTGCGCTCGGCATGCCGTTGCAGATCGGCGAGCTGGAAGGCAACTGGAGCGGCTTCGCCCCGATTCTGCTGGCCCATGATGTGATGGTCGGTGACGGCGCCAATGCCCTGCGTCTGGATCGGGTGCGCGTGGTGCCTGACCTCTGGGCCAGTCTGCTGGCGCGCGAAGTCCGCATCGCCCATCTGGAATTGAACGGCCTGAAGATCAGCGTCAAGGAAGCGCAGGACGGCACCTGGGCGCTGGAAGGTCTGCCGGTGCAGAGCGACCAGCCGCTTGATCCCGAACAATTGTTCCAACGCTCGCAGATGGTTCAGCAACTGTCGGTGCTCGACAGTCAGGTGACCGTGCAGCCGCTGGATCAGGCGCCGATGACCTTTACTTATGTCGGCCTCAATCTGAAAACCGGTAGCAGCCGTCAGCGTCTCGATGCTCGTCTGACCTTGCCCGACGGGCAACCGGTGGCGATGAGCCTGCGTACGCGGATTCGCCCCTCTCAATTGCCGGACAGTTCGGTGGAGGGCTATGTCAGTCTGCCGCAAAGCGACTGGTCAAAGTGGCTGCCGGAGCGTTTGACTCAACAGTGGAATTTCTCCGAGATCAAGGCTGGCGGCGAGCTGTGGGTGAACTGGAACGACGGCGCTCTGCAAAGCGCCGCCATCCGTTTGAACGCACCACAGGTGAGCGGCGCTTATGCCGAGCGCAAGCCGATCAAGATCAGCAATCTGGCACTCAACGGCTATTACCTGCGGGATGACGAGGGCGCGATTGTCACTCTCGATTCGCTGGCGATGAACTTTGGCGAGACCCGCTGGGAATCCCATGTGCAACTCAAGCAGACGGTGGCCACCGATAAGGCCGATGAGCTGTGGCATTTGCAGGCCGACCGCCTCGATCTGACACCGATCACGCCGCTGCTCAATGCGCTGGGACCGTTGCCAGAGAACGTCGCCACGGTGGTCGACCACCTGAAGGTGACGGGTGGACTGCGCAACGTGCTGCTGGATTTTCGTCCCAATGCCACCGACGGATCGAAATTCGGCTTTGCGGCCAACCTCGATAATGTCGGTTTCGATGCCTATCACGGTGCCCCGGCTGCGCGAAACGTCAGTGGCAGCCTCAGCGGCAACCTCGACGGTGGCGAGTTGCGCCTGGACAGCAAGGATTTCGTCCTGCACCTCGACCCGATCTTCGCCAAGCCATGGCAATACATCCAGGCCAATGCCCGACTGACCTGGAAGCTCGATAAAGAAGGTTTCACCCTGATCGCGCCGTACCTGAAAGTGCTGGGCGAAGAGGGCAAGATTGCCGGCGACTTCCTGATCCGCTTGCACTTCGACCATAGCCAGGAAGACTACATGGACCTGCGCGTCGGGCTGGTCGATGGCGATGGTCGCTACACCGCCAAATACCTGCCCGAAGTGTTGAGCCCGGCCCTCGACGAGTGGCTGCGTACAGCGATCCTCAAGGGCGCCGTGGACCAGGGCTTCTTCCAGTACCAGGGGTCGCTGAGCAAAAACGCCAAGGACGTGGATCGCAGCATCAGCCTGTTCTTCAAGGTGCATGACGCCGAGCTGGCGTTCCAGCCGGGCTGGCCACACGTGAGCAAGGTCAGCGGCGACGTGTTCATCGAGGACAGCGGGGTGCGCATCGTGGCCGACAAGGGCCAGTTGCTAGACACCCAGGTCAGCGACGTTTTCGTCAACATTCCCCATGTGCCGGCCGGGCAGCCCACCCATCTGTTGCTCGACGGCGGATTTGTCGGCGGGCTGGGCGATGGCTTGAAGATTCTGCAGACCGCGCCGATCGGCACTGGCGAAACCTTTGCCGGCTGGGAAGGCGAGGGCGATTTGCAGGGCAAGGTCAAACTCGACATTCCGCTGGAAAAGGGCGATCTGCCGAAGATCCTCGTCGATTTCAAGACCGCCAATGCGCGCCTGAAACTGGCTGAGCCGAAGCTGGAACTGAGCCAGCTCAAGGGCGATTTCCGTTTTGACAGCGCCAAGGGACTGAGCGGGCAGAACATCGCCGCCAGGGCTTTCGACAAGCCCGTGACCGCACAGATTTTCGCTGATGGCAGCCCGAACAAGCTCAAGACTCGGGTCGCGGCTTCCGGGCAGGTCGAGGTCAAGAAACTTACTGACTGGCTGGGCGTGACTCAGCCGTTGCCGGTGTCCGGGACCATTCCCTATCAGTTGCAGGTCAACCTCGATGGCACTGACAGTCAGCTCACTGTCAGCTCCAGCATGAAAGGTGTGGCAGTGGATCTGCCGGCACCGTTTGGCATGTCGGCCGAGCAGGGTCGTGACACGGTGTTCCGCATGACGTTGCAAGGTGCGGAGCGGCGTTACTGGGTCAACTACGATCAACTGGCGAGCTTCACCTTCGCCGCGCCGCCGAGCAATATCGCTGATGGCCGAGGCGAATTGTTCCTCGGTACGGGCGACGCGGTTCTGCCGGAGGCCAAGGGCTTGCGCATTCGCGGTGTGCTGTCGGAGCTGGACGTCGCGCCGTGGCAGGATCTGGTCAATAAGTACGCCGGCAACGATCCGGGCGGCAGTGCCAAACAATTACTCAACAGTGCCGACTTCAAGGTGGGCAAGCTCACAGCCTTCGGCACCACGCTGGATCAGGCTGCGGTACAGGTCAATCGCAAGCCATGGGCGTGGAATCTGGCGCTCGACAGCCAGCAGGCCAAGGGCTCGGCCAGCCTGCCCGATGCCAAGGGCGCGCCGATCGCGGTCAATCTGCAATACGTACGCCTGCCGGCACCGGATCCGACGGTGCAGGCTGACGAGAATTCGCCCGATCCGCTGGTTTCGGTCGACCCGACGAAAATTCCCGCGCTGGATATCACCATCAATCAGTTGTTTCTGGGCCAGGATCTGGTGGGCGGCTGGTCGCTGAAAGTTCGCCCGACGGCCAAAGGCATCGCCCTGAACAATCTGGACATGGGCCTCAAGGGCATCCTGTTGCAGGGTAATGGCGGCTGGGAAGGGGCGCCGGGTTCGACCAACAGCTGGTTCAAGGGCCGGATCAGCGGCAAGAACCTTGCCGATGTGCTCAAGGGCTGGGGCTTTGCGCCGAGCGTGACCAGTGAAGAGTTTCACATGGACGTCGATGGCCGCTGGCCCGGTTCGCCGGCATGGCTGGCGACCAAGCGCTTCTCCGGCACGCTGGACGCTTCGCTCAATAAAGGTCAGTTCGTAGAAGTGGAGGGCGGCGCGCAGGCGTTGCGGGTGTTTGGCCTGCTCAACTTCAACTCCATCGGCCGTCGCCTGCGTCTGGACTTCTCCGACTTGTTTGGCAAAGGCTTGAGCTACGATCGGGTCAAGGGCCTGTTGGTGGCAAATAACGGCGTGTATGTCACCCGCGAGCCGATTCGTCTGACCGGTCCTTCGAGCAACCTTGAGCTGGACGGTACGCTGGATCTGGTCGGCGATCAGGTCGATGCAAAATTGCTGGTGACCTTGCCGGTAACCAACAATCTGCCAATTGCTGCGTTGATCGTCGGCGCACCGGCGGTCGGCGGGGCATTGTTCCTGATCGACAAGCTGATCGGCGACCGCGTGGCACGCTTCGCCAGCGTCAAGTACACCGTCAAAGGTCCGTGGAAAGAGCCGAAAATCACCTTCGACAAGCCTTTTTGAGTAGCATGAGGCTATCCCCTATGTAGGAGCTGCCGCAGGCTGCGATCTTTTGATCTGGTTTTTAAAAGCAAAATCAAAAGATCGCAGCCTGCGGCAGCTCCTACACGGTTATGTGCAGATTCTGAGGAGCGGCCATGTCTTTTGCGGTGATTCAAATGGTCAGCCAGAGTGATGTGCTGGCCAATCTGGCGCAGGCTCGACGCCTGCTCGAACAGGCTGCGGCTGGCGGCGCGCAGCTGGCGGTGCTGCCGGAAAACTTCGCCGCCATGGGCCGTCGCGACATCGCCGACATCGGCCGTGCCGAAGCGCTCGGCGAAGGGCCGATCCTGCCATGGTTGAAACAGACCGCCCGCGACCTCAAGTTATGGATAGTGGCCGGCACGTTGCCGTTGCCTCCGCTCGGGCAGCCGGACGCCAAGTCCCACGCCTGTTCGCTGCTGGTCAACGATCAGGGCGAAACCGTAGCGCGGTATGACAAATTGCACCTGTTCGATGTCGATGTGGCGGACAATCGCGGGCGGTATCGCGAATCCGATGACTATGCTTATGGCAGTGGCGTGGTGGTAGCGGACACGCCGGTCGGCCGAGTTGGCCTGACCGTGTGTTACGACCTGCGCTTTCCGGAGCTGTACAGTGAGCTGCGCGCCGCCGGTGCCGAGTTGATCACCGCGCCGTCGGCCTTCACCGCAGTGACCGGTGCGGCGCATTGGGACGTGCTGATTCGCGCCCGTGCCATCGAGACGCAGTGTTATGTATTGGCGGCAGCGCAGGGCGGAACCCACCCGGGACCGCGTGAGACCTTCGGTCATGCGGCGATCATCGATCCGTGGGGCCGTGTGCTGGCGCATCAGGATCAAGGCGAGGCGGTATTGTTGGCCGCACGCGACAGTGATGAACAAGCGTCTATCAGGGCGCGAATGCCGGTGACGAGTCATCGGCGGTTTTTCTCGCAGGGCGCCCAGCGGCCTGCTTCAGAACATGAATTTAAGGCGTAAACCTATGAGCGAGTTGTTGTCCTCAGTCAGTGATCACCTGTTGGCGCCCGGCGGCGTGACCATCGAGAGCCTGCAAGGCGTGCTCGGTGACCTGGCGGGCCCGGGCATCGATGCTGCCGATCTGTATTTCCAGGGCCAGATCTCCGAGTCGTGGTCGCTGGAAGACGGGATCGTCAAGGAAGGCAGCTTCAACCTCGACCAGGGTGTTGGCGTGCGTGCCCAGTCCGGCGAGAAAACCGGTTTTGCCTACAGCAACGCGATCACCCTCGAAGCCCTCGGGGCTGCGGCCCGTGCCGCGCGCTCGATTTCCCGCGCCGGGCAGAACGGCACGGTGCAGGCGTTCAGCACCCAGGATGTCGCGCAGTTGTATGCGCCGGACAATCCGCTGGAAGTGCTGAGCCGCGCCGAGAAAGTCGAGTTGCTCAAGCGCATCGACGTCGCTACCCGCGCCCTCGATCCACGGATTCAGCAGGTCAGCGTGAGCATGGCCGGGGTCTGGGAACGGATTCTGGTGGCCTCCACCGACGGTGGCCTGGCTGCAGACGTGCGCCCGCTGGTGCGTTTCAACGTCAGCGTGATCGTCGAGCAGAATGGCCGTCGCGAGCGTGGCGGACATGGCGGCGGCGGGCGTACCGACTACCGTTATTTCCTCGCCGAAGACCGCGCCATGGGCTACGCCCGGGAAGCGCTGCGTCAGGCACTGGTGAATCTGGAAGCGATTCCGGCACCGGCCGGCACCTTGCCTGTCGTTCTCGGTTCGGGCTGGTCCGGTGTGCTGCTGCACGAAGCGGTCGGTCATGGTCTGGAAGGCGATTTCAACCGCAAGGGCAGTTCGGCCTACAGCGGGCGCATGGGCGAAATGGTCGCTTCCAAGCTCTGCACCATTGTCGATGACGGCACGTTGAGCGGCCGTCGCGGTTCGCTGAGCGTCGACGACGAAGGCACACCGACCGAGTGCACCACGCTGATCGAAAACGGCGTGCTCAAGGGTTACATGCAGGACAAGCTCAACGCACGCCTGATGGGCGTGGCCCGTACCGGCAACGGTCGTCGCGAGTCCTACGCGCATCTGCCGATGCCGCGCATGACCAACACCTACATGCTCGGTGGCGAGAGCGATCCGGCGGAAATCATCGCTTCGGTGAAGAAGGGCATCTACTGCGCCAACCTTGGCGGCGGTCAGGTCGACATCACCAGCGGCAAGTTCGTGTTCTCCACCAGCGAGGCGTACCTGATCGAGGACGGCAAGATCACCGCGCCGGTCAAGGGCGCGACGTTGATCGGCAACGGTCCCGAGGCGATGAGCAGGGTGTCGATGGTCGGTAACGATCTGGCGCTGGACAGCGGTGTGGGCACGTGCGGCAAGGACGGGCAGTCGGTGCCGGTAGGTGTCGGTCAGCCGACGCTGAAGATCGATGCGATTACCGTGGGTGGCACGGGCGCATAAACAAAAAAGCTGTAGGAGCTGCCGCAGGCTGCGATCTTTTGATCTGCTTTTGACAATCAAGGTCAAAAGATCGCAGCCTGCGGCAGCTCCTACAAGAGCGAGATATCAACGCAGACCGCGTTGCGTATCGTCCAGCTCACGGATGTACTTGAAGATCTTGCGGCTGGAAGCAGGAGGTTTGTTTTGCGCAACCTCGTGCTGAGCCTGACGGATCAGGGAACGCAATTGCTGGCGATCGGCGTCGGGGTATTCAACGACGAATTTCTCCAGCACGGCATCGTCACCGGCGATCAGGCGGTCACGCCAGCGTTCGAGGTTGTGGAAACGCTCGTTGTACTGACGGGTGGAGGCATCGAGTTGATCGAGCAGGACCAGAATCGCGTCAGTGTCCTGATCGCGCATCAGTTTGCCGATGAACTGCAGGTGCCGTTTACGCGCGATGTTCGCGGTGTGCTTCGGCGCATCAGCCAGGGCCCGGCGCAAGGCGTCGGTCAATGGCAGTTTTGCCTGCAAGTCGGGCTTGAGTGTTGTAAGGCGCTCGCCAAGGTCAACCAGAGCATGCAGCTCGCGTTTGACCTGAGATTTGCTTTTTTCTCCCGTATCGAGGGAGTCGTCGTAAGAATCAACCATGGTGGCAGTCCGCAAAGAAACGCCGCCATGATAACCAGTCGGGGGCCGCTTGTCCGGCCCGGTCGCTCGATGGCCCCAGCCGAAAGCAGAATTTGAGTGGAGATGAGCATGAGTGCAGTTCAAAGCGTCGGCCCGCAAGCATTGCCGGCACTGCAGGAACAGGTCGAGCAGATCATCGCCGAAGCCAAGCGTCAGGGCGCCAGTGCCTGTGAAGTCGCGGTGTCACTGGAGCAGGGTTTGTCGACGTCGGTGCGCCAGCGTGAGGTCGAGACGGTCGAGTTCAACCGCGACCAGGGCTTTGGCATCACCCTGTACGTCGGCCAGCGCAAAGGCTCGGCCAGCACCTCCGCCACCGGGCCGGACGCGATTCGTGAAACCGTTGCCGCTGCACTGGCGATCGCCAAACACACCTCTGAAGACGAAGCTTCGGGCCTCGCTGATGCGGCGCTGATGGCCAGGGATCAGCAGGATTTCGATCTGTTTCACGAGTGGGACATCACCCCTGAGCAGGCCATCGAGAAGGCGCTGATCTGTGAAGCGGCCGCGTTCGACGCCGATGCGCGGATCAAGAACGCCGACGGCACCACCCTCAGCACGCATCAGGGCTGCCGTGTGTATGGCAACAGCCACGGTTTCATCGGCGGTTACGCGTCGACCCGGCACAGCCTGAGCTGCGTGATGATCGCCGAAGCCGATGGCCAGATGCAGCGCGATTACTGGTATGACGTGAACCGTCAGGGCAGTTTGCTGGCGGATCCGGTGAGCATCGGCCAGCGTGCCGCGCAACGGGCGGCGAGCCGTCTGGGCGCGCGTCCGGTGCCGACCTGCGAAGTGCCGGTGCTGTTTTCCGCCGAGCTGGCGGGCGGCTTGTTCGGCAGCTTCCTGTCGGCGGTGTCTGGCGGCAGCCTGTATCGCAAGTCGTCGTTCCTCGAAGGCACGCTGGGGCAGAAGCTGTTTCCGGAATGGCTGACCATCGATGAGCGTCCACACCTGATGCGCGCCATGGGCAGTGCGTCCTACGACGGTGATGGTCTGGCCACCTACGCCAAACCGTTCGTCGAGAAGGGCGAGTTGGTGTCGTACATCCTTGGCACGTACTCCGGGCGCAAACTCGGCATGCCGAGCACCGCCAACGCGGGTGGCGTGCACAACCTGTTCGTCACTCACGGTGATGAAGACCAGGCGGCGCTGTTGAAGCGCATGGGCCGTGGCTTGTTGGTTACCGAGTTGATGGGCCATGGCTTGAACATGGTCACCGGCGATTATTCGCGTGGTGCGGCGGGTTTCTGGGTCGAGAACGGCGAAATCCAGTTCGCGGTGCAGGAAGTGACCATCGCCGGCAACATGCGCGACATGTTCAAACAGATCGTTGCAATCGGTAATGATCTGGAATTGCGCAGCAATATTCGCACGGGTTCGGTATTGATCGAGCGAATGACTGTGGCGGGTAGCTAAGCCCCAGCGGTCAGACAAGAAAGGCGCGCCACCTCATCGGGTGGCGCGCCTTTTTTCTTGGCTCCACACAAAACCTTGTGGGAGCGAGCCTGCTCGCGAAAGCGATAGCAGCCGACCGCAGCGGGTACTGACACGGCGCCTTCGCGAGCAGGCTCGCACCCACAATGGAGTTTGTGTAACCAGGCGCTCTTGTTTTGCTTCTCATTATCATCTAATAATAAATCTCATCTCCGAACGAGTCCCGGATCATGAGTTCTGCCTTGCACGAGCAGCCGTACCTCGAAAGCTGGCGCTGGATGAGTCGCCAGATCCGTTGCGCGATGGATTCTGACGAACCGCGCCTGATCGAACATTACCTGGCCGAAGGCCGTTATCTGGCCTGCTGCACGGCGACTTCCCCGTGGACCATCGCTGAAACCTCCTTCCGTTTGCTGCTCGACACGGCCACCGATATCGCCTTGCCGTGGCACTGGCGCAGCCTGTGTCTCGATCAAGCCTGGCGGCCGTTGCGTGAAATGGAGCGCCTGTCGCTGTGCAACTGCCGGCTCCAGCGCTGGCAGCGCTACACCTGGCAACTGGCGACCTGCGAGTTGCTTCCCTCGATTCCTCTCATTGAATTAGTCCAAGGATTTACCGATGACCAAGACTCGTATTGAGCGCGACAGCATGGGCGAACTGCAGGTGCCGGTGGACGCTCTCTATGGCGCGCAGACCCAACGTGCAGTGGATAACTTCCCGATCAGCGGCAAACCGATGCCGACGCAATTCATTCGTGCGCTGATCCTCGCCAAAGCCGCCGCCGCCCGGGCCAACGTCGAACTCAACCAGCTCAGCGCCGGCCAGGGCAAAGCCATCAGCGATGCCGCGCAAGGCCTGCTCGAAGGCGATTTCATGCAGCATTTCCCGGTGGATATCTTCCAGACCGGCTCCGGCACCAGCTCCAACATGAACGCCAACGAAGTGATCGCGACCCTCGCCAGCCGGCTGCTCGGCGAGCCGGTCAACCCGAACGATCACGTCAACTGCGGCCAGAGTAGCAACGACATCATTCCAACCACCATCCACGTCAGCGCGGCGTTGGCCCTGCATGAGCAGCTGCTGCCGGCGCTGTTGCATCTGGTGCAGGTCATCGAAAACAAAGCCGAACAGGTGCACCACCACGTCAAAACCGGCCGCACGCACTTGATGGACGCGATGCCGGTGCGCATGAGCCAGGTGCTCAATGGCTGGGCGCAGCAGCTCAAGGCCAACATCGGTCATCTGCAGGACTTGCTGCCGAGCCTGCAATCGCTGGCGCAGGGCGGCACGGCGGTCGGCACCGGGATCAATGCGCATCCGGAATTCTCCGCGCGTTTCAGCCGCCAATTGAGCCAACTGACGAATGTGCAATTCACTCCGGGCAAGGATCTGTTCGCCCTGATCGGCTCGCAGGACACCGCCGTCGCCGTCTCCGGTCAGCTCAAGGCCACCGCCGTGTCGCTGATGAAAATCGCCAACGACCTGCGCTGGATGAACTCCGGTCCGCTCGCCGGCCTTGGCGAGATCGAACTGGAAGCCCTGCAACCGGGCTCCTCGATTATGCCGGGTAAGGTCAACCCGGTGATTCCGGAAGCCACCGCGATGGTCGCCGCGCAGGTGATCGGTAACGACTCGGTGATCACCATCGCCGGCCAGTCGGGCAACTTCGAACTGAACGTGATGCTGCCGATCATCGCCCAGAACCTGCTGAGCAGCATCGAACTGCTGGCCAATGCCAGCCGCCTGCTCGGCGACAAGGCGATTGCCAGTTTCAAGGTCAACGAGTCGCGGCTCAAGGAAGCGCTGTCGCGTAATCCGATCCTGGTCACCGCGCTGAACCCGATCATCGGCTATCAGAAAGCCGCTGAAATCGCCAAGCAGGCCTACAGACAAGGGCGCCCGGTGATCGACGTCGCGCTGGAACACACCGACCTGTCGCGCAGCCAACTGGAAGAGTTGCTCAACCCCGAGAAACTCACCGCCGGCGGCGTGTAAACCCCGCAACCGCTTTGGAGGCTCACCATGGAGCACTGGAAACGCACGATCGAACGGGCCAATCGCTGCTTCATGCTGGGCGAGCTGATTGATGCCCGCGAGGCTTATCTGCAAGCCCTGGCCCTGGCGCAAGTACTGTTCGAACGCTGGGCGGACGCCGACGAAGCGGTGGCGGCGTGCGTCATCTCCCATCACAACCTGGCGGACTTGCACCTGCGCCTGAATCAGCCGGAGGAGAGTGCCGAGTACCTTTGCGCGATTCATCAGCGGCTGTTGCAGACCATGCAGGACGAGCGCCTGCGCTCGGCGCTGCGTGAAGCGGCGTTGCGCCAGAGCAGCAAGACCTACGTCGAACTGCTGAATTTCATCAGCGAGCACGGCGAATACCCGCGCACCCAGCGTCTGCTGCACCCGGACACCGGCAATGCACGCCGTGCGTCAGCCTCACATCACCATGGAGTCCATTGAAATGGCTTTTACCTTGCCTGCCTTGCCTTACGCCTACGACGCCCTGGAACCGCACATCGATGCGCAAACTATGGAGATTCACTACACCAAGCACCACCAGACCTACATCAATAACCTCAATGCCGCCGTCGAAGGCACCGAGTACGCCGAATGGCCGGTAGAAAAACTGGTCGCCAGCGTTCAGCAGTTGCCGGAAAAACTCCGTGCGGCGGTGATCAACCAGGGCGGCGGGCATGCCAACCATTCGTTGTTCTGGGAAGTCATGGTGCCCAACGGCGGTGGCAAGCCGGATGGCGTGCTGGCCAAGGCAATCGATGAGCAATTGGGCGGTCTCGACAGTTTCAAGGAAGCCTTCACCAAAGCTGCGCTGACCCGTTTCGGCAGCGGCTGGGCCTGGCTCAGCGTCACTCCCGAGAAGAAGCTGATCGTGGAAAGCAGCGGCAATCAGGACAGCCCGTTGATGAACGGCAATACGCCGATTCTCGGTCTGGACGTCTGGGAGCACGCCTACTACTTGCGTTACCAGAACCGCCGCCCGGAATACATCAACGCGTTCTACAACGTGATCAATTGGCCTGAAGTTGCCGCGCGTTATCAGGCTGCGCTGGTTTAAGTCATCCATAAAAACAATCCAAGGCTGACTATGGGCACTGAAACACTGGCGATTGGCGGTGGGCGCATGTTTCGTTACGCGGTCGGGTCGCTGTTACTGCTGGCGGGCATGAGCCTGCTGGCGGTGCACGGGCTGGAGTGGCTGGATCTGCAGCCGCGATTGTCCCGCGCATTGCAGGGCGGCGCGATCTGCGCCCTCGGCACGGCGCTCGGCGCGGTGCCGGTGCTGGTGATCCGGCGCATGCCGCAGAGGCTCAGCGATACGCTGCTGGGGTTCGGCGCCGGGGTGATGCTGGCGGCGACCGCGTTTTCGCTGATCGTGCCGGGCATCGCTGCTGCCGAAAGTCTGGGCCTGACACCGTGGGCCGCCAGCGGGTTGATCTGCTTCGGCATCATGCTTGGTGCATTCGGTTTGTATCTGGTGGATCTGAAACTGTCCGGCGCCTCACCGGAAATGCTCGTCGGTACCCCCGAGCACCCGGTGATTCCGCCGCGCATCTGGCTGTTCGTCTTCGCCATCATTGCTCACAACATCCCGGAAGGCATGGCGGTGGGGGTGTCCGCTGGCGGCGGCATGCCAGATGCCGACAGTCTGGCGATGGGCATCGCCTTGCAGGATGTGCCAGAGGGGTTGGTGATTGCGCTGGTGCTGGCGGGGGCGGGAATGTCGCGGGTCAAGGCATTCTTGATCGGTGCGGCGTCAGGACTGGTCGAACCGGTGTTTGCACTGCTCTGTGCCTGGCTGGTCAGTCTGGCGGAGCTTTTATTGCCGTTGGGGCTGGCGCTGGCGGCGGGGGCGATGTTGCTGGTGGTGACGCACGAGGTGATTCCCGAGTCGCGACGCAATGGTCATGACAAGCTCGCCAGTCTTGGCTTGCTGATCGGCTTCTGTCTGATGATGGTGATGGATACCGCGTTGGGCTGAATATCAAAAGATCGCAGCCTGCGGCAGCTCCTACATTGGAATGCGTTCACTGTAGGAGCTGCCGCAGGCTGCGATCTTTTGATCTTTTAAGGATCAACCACCCTCATCGAAGTAGTTGTTGATCAACGCCACCAGCGCATCCAGCGCTTCCTGTTCCTGATGGCCTTCGGTGCTCAGATAGATCTTCGTGCCCTTGCCGGCGGCGAGCATCATCATCGCCATGATGCTTTTGCCATCCACTGTGGTTTCTGGCGTGCGACCCACTCTGATCGTGCAATCCGGGAACTGGCCCGCCACCCCGACGAACTTGGCCGACGCTCGGGCATGCAGGCCCAGTTTATTGATGATTTCGATTTCCAGAGCAGGCATCGCGGTGTGAATCCTTTAGGTGAGGTCGCGGTGGCGAACCTGGACGTTCTTCAGGGTTTTCTGCAGGGCCTGACCCAGGCGTTCGGTCAGGTAAACGGAGCGGTGATGCCCGCCGGTGCAGCCAATGGCAATGGTGACATAGGCGCGATTGCTCGCCGCAAAGCGCGGCAACCATTTATTCAAGTAGCCGTAGATGTCCTGGAACATCTCCTCGACCTCCGGCTGCGTCGCCAGATACTCGGCAACCGGTGCGTCGAGTCCGGATTGCGCGCGCAATTCAGGCTTCCAGTACGGATTGGGCAGGCAGCGCACGTCGAACACCAGATCCGCGTCCACTGGCATGCCGCGCTTGAAACCGAACGATTCGACCAGAAACGCCGTCCCCGGCTCCGGCTGGTTCAGCAGGCGCAGCTTGATGGTGTCACGCAACTGGTACAGATTCAGATTGGTGGTGTTGACCTTGAGGTCGGCCAGATCGGCGATCGGGCCGAGCAGGGCGGTCTCGTCGTTGATTGCCTCGGCCAGCGAGCGATCGGCAGTGCTCAACGGATGGCGCCGGCGGGTTTCCGAGAAGCGCTTGAGCAGGGTTTCTTCGTCGGCATCCAGATACAACACATCGCACTGGATGTGCCGGGCACGGACTTCTTCAAGCAGTTCGGGGAAACGCGACAGGTGGCTCGGCAGATTGCGTGCATCGATCGACACAGCCACCAACGGCTGAGCCAGCTCGGTATGAATCAGGGCGCGTTCGGCGAGTTCCGGCAGCAGACCGGCCGGCAGGTTGTCGATGCAGTAGTAGCCGTTGTCCTCAAGAACATTCAGCGCAGTACTTTTACCCGAGCCGGAGCGGCCACTGACGATGATCAAACGCATGATTAGTGACCGTTCTGCTCGCTCAGGACGACCTGATACAAGGCTTCATTGCTCGGTGCGCTGCGCAGTTTTTCGCGCACTTCCTTGCGATCGAGCATGCTGGCGATCTGGCGCAGTAATTCCAGGTGAGCATCGGTGGCGGCTTCCGGGACCAGCAGGACGAACAGCAGGTCAACCGGCGCGCCGTCGATTGCGTCGAAATCGATGGGCGCCTCAAGATGCATCAAGGCGCTGATAGGCGCTTCACAGCCTTTGAGGCGGCAGTGGGGGATGGCGATGCCGTTGCCGAAACCGGTGGAACCGAGTTTCTCACGGGCGACCAGCGCTTCGAAGACATCTTGCATCTCCAGACCCGACACTTCGCGGGCGATCAGGTTGGCAATCTGTTCGAGGGCTTTCTTTTTACTGCCGCCCGGCACGTTCACCAAGGAACGGCCGGGGGTCAGGATACTTTCAAGTCGGATCATGGGTTGGGAGTGTTAACGACCTGTCGCGCCCTGAAGGAGGCTCTGGGTCTTTTCCTTATGCTTTTTGAGTTGGCGATCCAGCTTGTCGGTCAGTGAGTCGATCGCAGCGTACATGTCAGTATCTTCTGCGTTAGCGACCACTTCGCTGCCGGGTATATGCAAGGTGGCTTCGATTTTCTGCTTGAGCTTTTCGACGCACATCGTGACTTGCACGTTGGTGATCTTGTCGAAATGGCGCTCCAATCGTTCGAGTTTCTCGTTGATGTAGGTGCGCAGAGGTTCGGTCACTTCCAGTTGGTGTCCACTGATGTTGACTTGCATACAGCTTCTCCTTCGTTGCCAGTGCATAAAGCGGCAGGCCGAAAAGCCTGCCACTGGAACGCTGTAACGTGGCTTACATCAACCGCTTGCGTTCGCTCGAAGGCGCGATCCCGAGGGATTCGCGGTACTTGGCGACGGTGCGGCGAGCCACCTGAATGCCTTGTGCCTCCAGTAAACCAGCGATCTTGCTGTCACTCAACGGCTTTTTCTGATTTTCCGCCGCAACCAGTTTTTTGATGATCGCGCGGATCGCCGTCGACGAGCATTCACCGCCTTCGGAGGTGCTGACGTGGCTGGAGAAAAAGTATTTCAGTTCATAAATACCGCGCGGGGTATGCATGAATTTCTGCGTGGTGACCCGGGAAATCGTCGATTCGTGCATGCCGACTGCCTCGGCGATATCGTGCAGGACCAACGGCTTCATGGCTTCGTCGCCATATTCCAGGAAGCCGCGTTGATGCTCGACGATCTGGGTGGCCACTTTCATCAGGGTTTCGTTGCGGCTTTGCAGGCTCTTGATGAACCAGCGTGCCTCTTGCAACTGGTTGCGCATGAAGGTGTTGTCGGCGCTGGTGTCGGCGCGACGGACGAAGCCGGCGTACTGCGCGTTGACCCGCAGGCGGGGCACTGACTCCTGATTGAGCTCGACCAGCCAGCGCTCGTTGTCCTTGCGCACAATGACATCGGGCACCACGTACTCGGCTTCGGTCGATTCGATCTGTGAGCCCGGGCGCGGATTGAGGCTTTGCACAAGTTCGATGACCTGGCGCAACTCGTCTTCCTTGAGCTTCATGCGCCGCATCAACTGGCTGTAGTCGCGACTGCCGAGCAGGTCGATGTAATCGCTGACCAGACGTTTGGCTTCGTTGAGCCACGGGGTCTTGGCCGGGAGCTGACGTAGTTGCAGCAACAGGCATTCGCCGAGGTTGCGTGCGCCGATGCCGGCTGGCTCGAATTGCTGGATGCGGTGCAGAACGGCTTCGATCTCGTCCAGCTCGATGTCGAGCTCCGGATCAAAGGCGTCGAGAATTTCTTCGAGGGTTTCGTCGAGGTAGCCCTGATTGTTGATGCAGTCGATCAGGGTCACGGCGATCAGGCGGTCGGTGTCGGACATCGGCGCCAGATTCAATTGCCACAGCAAATGGCTTTGCAGGCTTTCCCCGGCAGAGGTGCGGGTGGTGAAATCCCACTCGTCGTCATCGCTGCTGGGCAGGCTGCTGGCGCTGGTCTGGTAGACGTCTTCCCAGGCAGTGTCGACCGGCAGCTCGTTGGGAATACGCTCGTTCCATTCGCCTTCCTCCAGGTTGTCCACCGTCGGGGCGGTTTCCTGATAGGAGGGTTCCTGAATGTCGGTGTTGGGTTTTTGTTCGACGTTGTCGGCCAAAGGATCGGAGTTGTCGAAGTCGTCGCCTTCTTCCTGGCGTTCGAGCATCGGATTGGATTCCAGGGCCTCCTGGATTTCCTGTTGCAGGTCCAGGGTCGACAATTGGAGCAGGCGGATGGCCTGTTGCAGCTGCGGTGTCATCGTCAGCTGCTGGCCCATTCTCAAGACTAGCGATGGTTTCATGGCAGGGGCTTAACACCTTATTCGCCGGCGCGCATGCGCCATCCACTACAGGGCGCCGGAGCGCCAAACTTAAGCAAATTATATGCCTGAAACTGTCGTGTTTGCCTAGAGCGCTGTAACAATAAAAGCGTATAAAACTTTGTTGACGCAGCGCGTCGAAGCGCGGTGAACATCTTTGAGGCGTCGTGTCTGCCCAGAGCGCTGTAACAATAAAAGCGTATAAAAAATCAGCTTCAACGTTACAGCACCCGAACGGCTGGCCGAATGCGATCGCGCTTTAGAGGCGGAACTCGTGGCCCAGGTACACTTCCTTCACCAGATCATTGGCAAGGATGGTCGCCGCATCGCCTTCAGCGATCAGTTGACCATCGTTGACGATGTAGGCGGTCTCGCAGATATCCAGGGTCTCACGCACGTTGTGGTCGGTGATCAGTACACCGATGCCCTTGGCCTTGAGGTGGTGGATGATCTGCTTGATGTCGCCGACCGAGATCGGGTCGACACCGGCGAACGGTTCGTCGAGCAGGATGAATTTCGGTGCGGTCGCCAGGGCACGGGCGATTTCCACCCGGCGGCGTTCACCACCGGACAGGCTCATGCCGAGGTTGTCGCGGATGTGGCTGATGTGGAATTCCTGCAGCAGGCTTTCCAGTTCCTTGCGACGACCGGCCTTGTCGAGTTCCGTGCGGGTTTCGAGGATGGCCATGATGTTATCGGCCACCGACAGTTTGCGGAAGATCGACGCTTCTTGCGGCAGATAGCCGATACCAGCCTTGGCACGGCCGTGCATCGGCTGATGGCTGACGTCCAGATCATCGATCAGCACGCGACCCTGATCGGCCTGCACCAGACCGACGATCATGTAGAAGCAGGTGGTCTTGCCGGCGCCGTTCGGGCCGAGCAGGCCAACGATCTGGCCGCTGTCGATCGACAGGCTGACGTCGCGCACAACCTGGCGGCTTTTATAGGCCTTGGCCAGGTGTTGAGCTTTCAGAGTTGCCATTACTGGGTTTTCTCGTCGGTTTTCTTCTTCGGCTGGATCACCATATCGATGCGCGGACGCGTCTCGGTGACTTTGTTGCCGGTAGCGCGACCGGCGCTGGCCAGTTTTCTCACCGTGTCATAGACGATTTTTTCGCCCTGGGTGGTGTTGTTGTCCTTGTCGACAACCTTGGCCTTGTCGATCAGCACGACGCGGTTTTGCGCGGCGTGGTACTGGATCGTCACGCCCCAACCCTGTACAGGCTTGGTGTCGCCCTGGGTTTGCAGTTGCTCGAAGTAGGCAAGGTTGCCCACCGAGGTCACCACGTCGATATCGCCGGTCGGAGTACGGGTGATGGTCACCGTATTGCCCTTAACGATCATCGAGCCCTGGGTGATGATCACGTCACCTTTATAGGTGGCGATGCCGTTCTTGTCGTCCAGCTGGGCGTCGTCGGCCTGAATGCGGATAGGTTGCTGCTGATCGTTCGGCAGAGCCCAGGCGCTCACGCTTCCCAGTGCTGCGCCCAGACTGAGCAAAATAGGGAGGGTTTTAACGAGCCTCATACTGTCCTCTTACGTTCGATTGCAGGTGTATCCTGCTGTCCTTCAAATACGCCTTCATTCCCACGCCAGTCGATACACCGCCAGCGCCGTCGATTCTAACGGGTTGCTCGGTCTGCGCATATTGCTGCTGAGGGAACACCGTCATGCGTGTGCTGGTGATCAGGGTGTCGCGTTTCTTTTCATCGGTGCGCTTGATGCGTACCGAGTCGATCAATTCTACCTGCGTTCCGTCCGGATTCACTTCGCCGCGTTCGCTGGTCACGTGCCACGGAAACTCGGTGCCGCGATACATGTTGAGATCGGGTTTGGTCACCAGAGTCACATCCGTCGCTTTCAGGTGTTCGGCCTTGTCCGACGTCATTTCGTACTGCACTTTGCCGTCCGGCAGGTATTGCAGGGTATGCGTATTGGTGGCGTACCAGTCGATGGCAGTGTCTTCGACCTTGGCCACAGGCTTGTCGAGGAAACGTTCCGGACTGATGTTCCAGTAGCCGACCGCCGCAAACATCGCAGCGATGCAGCCGAACAGCAGGAAGTTGCGAAATTTTTTGCTAAACATGATTTGGCTCACAGGTACGCGGCGTTGGCCGCATCAAGGCGGCCCTGGGCGCGCAGGATCAATTCGCAGAATTCACGGGCGGCACCTTCGCCACCGCGGGCCCGAGTGACGCCATGGGCGTGTTCGCGCACGAAGTCGGCAGCATTGGCAACGGCCATGCCCAGGCCTACGCGGCGGATCACCGGCAGGTCAGGCAGGTCGTCACCCAGGTAGGCGACCTGTTCATAGCTTAGGCCCAGTTGCGCCAGTAGACCGTCCAGAACCACCAATTTGTCTTCGCGGCCCTGAAACAGGTGCGGGATGCCGAGGTTCTTCGCCCGGCGTTCAACCACCGGCGTCTTGCGGCCACTGATGATGGCGGTCTCGACACCGGCATTCATCAGCATCTTGATGCCCTGGCCATCGAGGGTGTTGAAGGTCTTGAATTCGCTGCCGTCTTCGAGGAAGTACAGGCGCCCGTCGGTGAGGACGCCGTCGACGTCGAACACCGCCAGTTTGATCGCTTTGCCGCGTTGCAGCAGATCGGTGGTCATTACATCACTCCTGCACGCAGCAGATCGGAGAGGTTGAAGGCGCCGATCGGGCGATCTTCTTCGTCCACGACCACCAGTGCGTTGATTCGGTGGTCTTCCATGATTTTCAGGGCTTCGGCGGCGAGCATCTCCGGCCGTGCGGTCTTGCCGTGTGCGGTCATGACCTGGTCGATGGTGGCGCTGCGGATGTCGATGCTGCGATCCAGGGTGCGGCGCAAATCGCCGTCGGTGAAGATCCCGGCCAGCTTGCCATCGGCCTCAACGATCGCGGTCATGCCCAGACCCTTGCGGGTCATTTCCATAAGCGCGTCCTTGAGCAGGGTGCCGCGCTGCACTTGCGGCAGCTCTTGCCCGGCATGCATGACGTTTTCCACTTTCAGCAACAGACGTCGACCCAGAGCGCCGCCCGGGTGCGAAAAAGCAAAATCTTCGGCGGTGAAACCACGCGCTTCCAGCAGCGCCACGGCCAGGGCATCGCCCATGACCAGCGCTGCGGTGGTCGAGGAAGTCGGCGCCAGGTTCAGCGGGCAGGCTTCGTGCTCGACGTGAACATTGAGATTGACTTCGGCGGCCTTGGCCAAAGGCGACTGCGGATTGCCGGTCAGGCTGATCAACTGGATACCCAGGCGCTTGATCAGGGGCAGCAAGGTGACGATTTCGTTGGTCGAGCCGGAGTTGGAGAGGGCGAGAATCACGTCGTCACGGGTGATCATGCCCATGTCGCCATGACTGGCTTCGGCGGGGTGGACGAAAAATGCCGGGGTGCCGGTGCTGGCCAGGGTCGCGGCAATCTTGTTGCCGACGTGCCCGGATTTGCCCATGCCGACCACGACCACACGGCCTTTGCTGGCCAGAATCATCTCGCAAGCGCGTACGAAATCGGCGTCGATATGGGGCAACAAGCCTTGTACGGCTTCCACTTCGAGGCGGATGGTGCGTTGTGCCGATTGAATCAGGTCGCTGGATTGGCTCATGTCAGAAATCGTATAGCCCGATGAAAAGGCGGCGATTATAGCGGTTATGTTGAAAAGCCTCACGCAAGTTCGTCGTGCTTTGTCATTCCTCGTAACCAAAACCCTGAAAAAGCGCGGCCGCGCCTGTCATATCGCTGAACACAGGGGGGCATGGGCCTTGGGCGCTTGGCCTTTGCAGTGATATAGTTCGCCGCCAGTTCGGCCTGCCCGGGAGGTATGTGCTTTCTGCGGAAAGCCAGGCGTCCGAGTGAGAGGCTGCATCGCAAGGAGTTTAGATGAGTGCCGATAACGCCTACGCGGTCGAGCTGAAGGGAGTCTCCTTCAAGCGCGGTGCGCGCAGCATTTTCAATAACGTCGATATTCGCATCCCGCGTGGCAAGGTTACCGGCATCATGGGACCTTCCGGGTGCGGCAAGACCACTTTGTTGCGCTTGATGGGTGCACAGTTGCGTCCTTCCAGCGGCGAAGTCTGGGTCAACGGTCAGAACCTGCCGACGCTGTCGCGCAGTGATCTGTTCGATGCGCGCAAGCACATGGGCGTGCTGTTTCAAAGCGGCGCGCTGTTCACCGATCTCGATGTCTTCGAGAACGTCGCTTTCCCCCTGCGCGTTCATACGCAATTGCCGGATGAAATGATCCGCGACATCGTCCTGCTCAAATTGCAGGCGGTCGGTCTGCGCGGTGCGATCGAGCTGATGCCCGACGAGCTGTCCGGGGGCATGAAGCGTCGGGTGGCGCTGGCCCGGGCGATTGCGCTCGATCCGCAGATTCTCATGTATGACGAGCCTTTCGTCGGTCAGGATCCGATCGCCATGGGCGTGCTGGTACGCCTGATCCGTCTGCTCAACGATGCGCTGGGAATCACCAGTATCGTGGTCTCCCACGACCTGGCCGAAACCGCGAGCATCGCTGACTACATCTATGTAGTGGGTGATGGTCAGGTGCTGGGGCAGGGCACGCCGGACGAGTTGATGAATTCGGATGAGCCGCGTATTCGCCAGTTCATGACCGGCAACCCCGATGGCCCGGTGCCGTATCATTTTCCAGCGACGGATTACCGCGCAGATCTTCTGGGGAAGCGCTGATGCGCAGAATTTCACTAATAGAACGCGTACGCCGTTTCGGCGAGGCGGCGATCGACGCTGTCGCGGTGTTTGGCCGCGCGACCCTGTTCCTGTTTCACGCCCTGCTCGGTCGTGGTGGCATCAGCGGCGGATTTGGCCTGCTGGTCAAGCAGCTGCATTCGGTCGGCGTGATGTCGCTGGTGATCATCGTCGTGTCGGGGATTTTCATCGGCATGGTGCTGGCGCTGCAGGGCTTCAGTATTCTGTCGAGCTACGGTTCGGAGCAGGCCGTGGGGCAGATGGTCGCCCTGACGTTGCTGCGTGAACTGGGGCCGGTGGTGACGGCGTTGCTGTTTGCCGGGCGTGCCGGTTCGGCGCTGACCGCAGAAATTGGCAACATGAAGTCCACCGAACAGCTTTCCAGCCTGGAAATGATCGGTGTCGATCCGCTCAAATACATTATTGCCCCGCGTCTGTGGGCCGGTTTCATTTCCCTGCCGGTGCTGGCGATGATTTTCAGCGTGGTGGGAATCTGGGGCGGTTCGTGGGTGGCTGTCGACTGGCTTGGCGTGTATGAAGGCTCCTACTGGGCAAACATGCAGAACAGCGTGAACTTCACCAGCGATGTGCTCAACGGCGTCATCAAAAGTGTCGTTTTCGCCTTCGTCGTGACCTGGATCGCCGTATTCCAAGGCTATGACTGTGAGCCCACTTCCGAGGGCATCAGTCGCGCCACCACCAAGACCGTGGTATTCGCCTCGCTGGCGGTACTGGGCCTGGACTTTATTCTGACCGCTTTGATGTTTGGAGATTTCTGATGCAAAACCGCACCCTGGAAATCGGTGTCGGCCTGTTCCTGCTGGCAGGGATCCTGGCTTTGTTGCTGCTTGCTCTGCGGGTCAGTGGCCTGTCTCCGACTTCGACCACCGACACCTATAAACTGTATGCCTACTTCGACAATATCGCCGGTTTGACGGTCAGAGCCAAAGTGACCATGGCCGGTGTGACCATCGGCAAGGTCACGGCCATCGATCTGGATCGCGACAGCTTCACCGGTCGGGTAACCCTGCAAGTGGATAAAAAGGTCGACAACCTGCCGACCGACTCCACAGCGTCTATCCTGACCGCTGGCCTGTTGGGCGAGAAGTACATCGGTATCAGCGTGGGCGGCGAAGACACCCGTCTGAAGGATGGTGGAACCATCCACGACACCCAGTCGTCTCTGGTACTGGAAGACCTGATCGGTAAATTCCTGCTCAATACCGTTAGCAAAGACGCCAAATGAGGAGCTTTTGAATGATCTCTACCTTGCGACGTGGCCTGTTGGTGTTGCTCGCGGCACTGCCGATGCTGGCTAACGCTGCGCCCGGACAGTCGGCGCACGACCTGATTCAGGACACCACGAACCGGATGCTGGCCGACTTGTCGGCCAATAAAGAGAAGTACAAGAAGGATCCGCAGGACTTCTACACGGCGCTGAACACCATCGTCGGACCTGTGGTGGATGCCGAAGGCATTTCCAAGAGCATCATGACGGTCAAGTATTCGCGCAAGGCCACGCCGGCGCAGATGCAGACCTTCCAGGAAAACTTCAAGCGCGGCCTGTTCCAGTTCTATGGCAATGCCTTGCTCGAATACAACAACCAGGGCATCACGGTTGATCCGGCCAAGGATGAGTCCGGCGATCGCACCAGCGTCGGCATGACCGTCAAGGGCAACAACGGCGCGATCTACCCTGTGCAGTACACGCTGGAGAAGATCAATGGCGAGTGGAAACTGCGCAATGTGATCATCAACGGCATCAACATCGGCAAGCTGTTCCGTGACCAGTTCGCCGACGCGATGCAGCGCAATGGCAACGATCTGGACAAGACCATCAATGGTTGGGCCGGCGAAGTCGCCAAAGCCAAGGAAGAAACCGACAAAGCTGCTGCGAAGCCAGCGCAATGAGTGAGGCGGCAGTTCGTATGAGTGACGTCGACGAGCTATTGCTCAGCGGAGTGCTGGATTACCGCACAGGTCCCGACCTGCGCAAGGAAGGCCAGGCGCTGATCAAGTCCAGCAAGGCGGCATCGCTGGTCATCGATTGCTCGGCAGTGAAGAAGTCCAGCAGCGTCGGCTTGTCCTTGCTGCTGTGCTTCATGCGCGATGCCCAGGCGGCCGGCAAGGCCGTCAGCATCCGCGCGATGCCGGAAGATATGCGCGAAATCGCTCAGGTCAGTGAACTGACCGAGTTGCTGGCGCACCCCTGAACCCGCATCGATAAAGAAGCCCCCCGTCAGAGTCCTGCCAATGCGGGGTTCGCAGGCGCGGGGCTTTTTTGTATGATGTCCGACCCGTGCGCACAGGGCGCCGATTGAGGTTGAGCATGCAGGCCGTAGAAGTGAAGAGCTTCCTTGAAGGAAAGCTGCCCGGAACGTTGGTAGAAGTTGAGGGCGAAGGCTGCAATTTCCAGCTGAACGTGATTAGCGATGAACTGGCGGCGTTGAGCCCGGTGAAGCGTCAGCAGCAGGTCTATGCCCATTTGAACCCATGGATCACCGATGGCAGCATCCATGCGGTCACTATGAAATTTTTCAGCAGCGCGGCCTGGGCCGAGCGCACCTGAGCCCAAGGGCGTCGAGATTCTTATGGATAAATTGATTATTACCGGTGGCGTTCGTCTTGATGGCGAAATCCGCATCTCCGGGGCGAAGAACTCCGCCCTGCCGATTCTGGCTGCCACCCTGCTGTGCGATGGCCCGGTGACCGTTGGCAACCTGCCGCACCTGCACGACATCACCACCATGATCGAGCTGTTCGGTCGCATGGGCATCGAGCCGGTGATCGACGAGAAACTCAGCGTCGAAATCGACCCGCGCACCATCAAGACCCTGATCGCGCCGTACGAACTGGTGAAAACCATGCGTGCCTCGATCCTGGTACTGGGCCCGATGGTTGCCCGTTTCGGTGAAGCCGAAGTCGCCCTGCCTGGCGGTTGCGCCATCGGTTCGCGTCCGGTTGACCTGCACATTCGTGGCCTCGAAGCCATGGGCGCGGTGATCGACGTCGAAGGCGGTTACATCAAGGCCAAGGCGCCTGAAGGCGGCCTGCGCGGCGCAAGCTTCTTCTTCGATACCGTCAGTGTGACCGGTACCGAAAACATCATGATGGCAGCTGCCCTGGCCAAGGGCCGCAGCGTGCTGCAGAACGCTGCTCGTGAGCCTGAAGTGGTTGACCTGGCTAACTTCCTCAACGCCATGGGCGCCAAGGTTTCCGGCGCCGGTACCGACACCATCACCATCGATGGCGTCGAGCGTCTGGGTTCGTGCTTCTACAAAGTCATGCCTGACCGTATCGAAACCGGCACCTACCTGGTGGCCGCAGCGGTCACCGGTGGCCGTGTGAAGGTCAAGGACACCGATCCGACCATCCTCGAAGCCGTTCTGGAAAAGCTCCGTGAAGCCGGCGCTGAAGTCACCAGCGGTGACGACTGGATCGAGCTGAACATGCACGGCAAGCGCCCGAAAGCGGTCAACGTGCGTACCGCGCCGTACCCGGCGTTCCCGACCGACATGCAGGCGCAGTTCATCTCGCTCAACGCCATTGCCGAAGGCACCGGTGCAGTGATCGAGACGATCTTCGAAAACCGTTTCATGCACGTGTACGAACTGCACCGCATGGGCGCCAAGATCCAGGTCGAAGGCAACACCGCGATCGTCACCGGTACTGAAGTCCTGAAGGGCGCGCCAGTGATGGCCACCGACCTGCGTGCTTCGGCCAGCCTGGTGATCTCGGCACTGGTTGCCGAAGGCGACACCCTGATCGATCGCATCTACCACATCGACCGTGGTTACGAGTGCATCGAAGAAAAACTGCAGATGCTGGGCGCCAAGATCCGTCGCGTTCCGGGCTGATTGCTGCATGCGGACACAGGGACGTGTCCACTGAATTTGTTTCGAGTCGAGCCGGTATCCGGCTCGATGTGTGTCCGGCGCCGATTGCGACCGGACATGAGTACCTTGATAAGGACTGACGTTTCCCATGTTGACCATCGCACTGTCCAAGGGCCGCATCCTTGACGACACCCTGCCGCTTCTCGCTGAAGCCGGCATTGTGCCGACCGAGAATCCGGACAAGAGCCGCAAGCTGATCATCCCCACCACTCAGGATGACGTACGTCTGTTGATCGTGCGTGCCACCGACGTGCCGACCTATGTCGAGCATGGCGCGGCCGACCTCGGCGTCGCCGGTAAAGACGTGCTGATGGAATACACCGGTCAGGGCCTTTACGAGCCGCTGGATCTGCAGATTGCCCAGTGCAAGCTGATGACCGCCGGCAAGATCGGCGCGGCCGAGCCCAAGGGCCGTCTGCGCGTGGCGACCAAGTTCGTCAACGTCGCCAAGCGTTACTACGCCGAGCAGGGCCGTCAGGTCGACATCATCAAGCTCTACGGTTCGATGGAGCTGGCGCCACTGATCGGTCTGGCCGACAAGATCATCGACGTGGTCGACACCGGCAACACCCTGCGCGCCAACGGCCTGGAACCCCAGGAACTGATCGCCACGATCAGCTCGCGCCTGGTGGTCAACAAGGCTTCGATGAAGATGCAACACGCCCGAATCCAGGCGTTGATCGATACCCTGCGCAACGCAGTGGAATCGCGACACCGCGGCTGATTCACCTGCGCGACCTTGAGTCGCGCCCGTCTATCCGCCTCATAGCCAGAATCTCAGGTGCCCAAGCGGAAACGACTGCTAAGTTAGGGCGCCTGAGTTTTTGCCATTCCTATGAGGCTCTCGCTATGACCGCACCGACTGCAATTCGCCGACTCAACGCTGCTGACCCGGATTTCGCGCATCATCTGGATCATCTGTTGAGCTGGGAAAGTGTGTCTGACGACTCGGTCAATCAGCGCGTGCTGGACATCATCAAGGCTGTGCGCGAGCGCGGCGACGCGGCGCTGGTCGAGTTCACCCAGAAGTTCGACGGCCTCGAAGTCGCCTCCATGGCTGACTTGATCCTGCCACGCGAGCGTCTGGAACTGGCCCTGACTCGCATCACCGTGGCACAGCGCGAAGCGCTGGAAAAAGCCGCGGCGCGGGTGCGCAGCTACCACGAAAAACAGAAACAGGATTCCTGGAGCTATACCGAAGCCGACGGCACCGTGCTCGGCCAGAAGGTCACACCGCTGGATCGCGCCGGTCTGTATGTGCCTGGCGGCAAGGCGTCGTATCCGTCGTCCGTGTTGATGAACGCGATTCCGGCCAAGGTCGCTGGCGTGACCGAAGTGGTCATGGTGGTGCCGACCCCGCGCGGTGAAATCAATGAACTGGTGCTGGCGGCGGCGTGCATTGCCGGCGTTGACCGAGTGTTCACCATCGGCGGTGCGCAAGCGGTTGCCGCGCTGGCTTACGGCACTGAAAGCGTGCCGCAGGTGGACAAGGTCGTCGGCCCGGGCAACATCTATGTCGCCACCGCCAAGCGTCACGTGTTTGGTCAGGTCGGCATCGACATGATCGCCGGCCCGTCGGAAATCCTCGTGGTGTGCGACGGTCAGACCGATCCGGACTGGATCGCCATGGATCTGTTCTCCCAGGCCGAGCACGACGAAGACGCCCAGGCGATTCTGGTCAGCCCCGACGCCGAGTTCCTCGACAAGGTCGCCGCCAGCATCGACAAACTGCTGCCGACCATGGACCGCGCAACCATCATCGAAACCTCGATCAATGGTCGCGGAGCACTGATTCATGTGCGCGACATGGCGCAAGCCATCGAAGTCGCCAACCGCATCGCCCCGGAACACCTTGAGCTGTCGGTCGCCGACCCACAAGCCTGGTTGCCGCAGATCCGCCACGCCGGCGCGATCTTCATGGGCCGCCACACCTCCGAGGCGCTGGGCGACTACTGCGCCGGTCCGAACCACGTGTTGCCGACTTCCGGCACCGCGCGGTTCTCCTCGCCGCTGGGTGTGTACGACTTCCAGAAACGCTCGTCGATCATCTTCTGCTCCGAGGCCGGTGCTTCCGAGCTGGGCAAGACCGCTTCGGTGCTGGCCCGTGGCGAATCTCTCAGCGCACACGCGCGTAGCGCCGAATACCGCATTAAAGACGCAGACTTTCTGCCAGGGCAGGGGGAGTGAACATGAGTAAATTCTGGAGCCCGTTCGTCAAGGATCTGGTGCCGTATGTGCCGGGCGAACAGCCGAAGCTGACCAGACTGGTCAAGCTCAACACCAACGAAAATCCGTATGGCCCGTCGCCCAGAGCGCTGGCGGCGATGCAGACCGAACTCAATGACAACTTGCGCCTGTACCCGGACCCGAACAGCGATCTGCTGAAAACCGCCGTCGCCCACTACTACGGCGTGCAGACCAATCAGGTATTCCTCGGCAACGGTTCGGACGAAGTGCTCGCGCACATCTTCCACGGCCTGCTGCAACACGAGCAGCCGCTGCTGTTCCCGGACATCAGCTACAGCTTTTACCCGGTATATTGCGGTCTGTACGGCATTCAGTTTGATGCGGTGCCGCTGGATGCGCAGTTCCAGATCAATCCGGCGGACTACGCCAAGCCGAATGGCGGGATCATCTTTCCGAACCCGAATGCACCGACCGGTTGCCTGTTGGCGCTGGAGGCGGTCGAGCAGATCCTCAAGGCCAGCCCGGATTCGGTGGTTGTGGTGGATGAGGCCTACATCGACTTCGGCGGCGAAACCGCGATCAGTCTGGTGGATCGTTATCCGAATCTGCTGGTGACCCAGACCCTGTCCAAGTCCCGTTCGCTGGCCGGCCTGCGCGTCGGTCTGGCGGTGGGGCACCCGGATCTGATCGAAGCGCTGGAGCGGATCAAGAACAGCTTCAACTCCTACCCGCTTGATCGTCTGGCGATTGTCGGTGCGGCGGCAGCGTTCGAGGATCGCGAGTATTTCGACAAGACCTGCCGTTTGGTCATCGAAAGTCGCGAGTGGGTCGTTGCGCAGTTGCAGGCCAAGGGCTTTGAAGTGCTGCCGTCGGCGGCCAACTTCATCTTCGCCCGTCACCCGCAACACGATGCAGCGGGGCTGGCAGCGAAACTGCGTGAGCAGGGCGTGATCGTTCGCCACTTCAAGCAGGAGCGGATTGCCCAGTTCCTGCGGATTTCGATTGGTACGCCGGAGCAGAATCAGGCGCTGATCGACGGCCTCGGCGACCTGTAGAACACCGCTAAACCTGTGGGAGCGAGCCTGCTCGCGAAAGCGGTCTGTCATTCAACATCATTGTTGACTGTGACGACCTCTTCGCGAGCAGGCTCGCTCCCACATTGATTTGTACTGGCGGCTTACTCTTCTTCTTTCACAGGCGCCGGCGGTGGACGCAGGCCGATTTCAGCAGTCAGCTTGATCTCTTTGCCGTTGCGCATGACCTGAATGGTGACCTTGTCGGTCGGTTTGATCCGCGCCACCTGGTTCATGGACTTTCGCCCATCACCGGCCGGTTCGCCGTCGATACTCAGAATCACGTCACCCAGTTGCAGGCCGGCCTTCTGTGCCGGGCCATCGCGGAAGATCCCCGCCACGACAATCCCCGGACGCCCGGACAGGCCAAACGACTCGGCCAGTTCCTGGGTCAGCGGCTGTACTTCAATACCCAGCCAGCCACGAATCACCTGACCGTGCTCGATGATCGACTTCATCACTTCCATCGCCAGTTTCACCGGGATCGCAAAACCGATGCCCTGTGAGCCGCCGGACTTGGAGAAGATCGCCGTGTTGATGCCGGTGAGGTTGCCGTTGGCATCGACCAGCGCGCCGCCGGAGTTGCCCGGGTTGATCGCCGCGTCGGTCTGGATGAAGTCTTCGTAGTTGTTCAGGCCCAACTGGTTACGCCCGGTGGCGCTGATGATGCCCATGGTCACGGTCTGGCCGACGCCGAACGGGTTGCCGATGGCCAGCGCGACGTCGCCGATGCGGATGCTGTCGGAGCGGCCGACGGTGATCGCCGGCAGGTTTTTCAGGTCGATCTTCAGCACCGCGAGGTCGGTTTCCGGGTCGCTGCCGATGACGCGGGCGAGGGTTTCGCGACCGTCCTTGAGTGCCACCACGATCTGGTCGGCGCCGGTGGTCACGTGGTTATTGGTCAGAATGTAGCCTTCCGGGCTCATGATCACCCCGGAACCGAGGCTCGATTCCATGCGTTTCTGCTTCGGCGAGTTGTCACCGAAGAAGCGCCGGAACTGCGGGTCTTCAAACAGCGGGTGCGCCGGTTTGTTGATGACCTTGGTGGTGTAAAGGTTGACCACCGAGGGTGCGGCGATGGTCACAGCGTCGGCATAGGACACCGGCCCCTGCTGCACGCTGGTGGTTTGCGGGGCCTGTTGCAGGTTGACGTCGAGGCTCGGCAGCCCGACCCACTGCGGGTAACGCTGAATAATCAACAGAGCGATAAGCACACCGGCCAACAGCGGCCAGCCAAAAAAACGCAGCGCCTTGAGCATTAAGCACGTCCTGGAAAAGTTGCAGGCGGGGGCAGACCGCCCATAATGTCGCGCATTATACGAGGCCGCGCGCGCCTCTGAACGGGATATTTAGGAGTCTTTCATGGCCGTCGCTCTCAGCACCCTCGTCGAAGAAGCCGACCGTTACCTTGGCAGTGCAAAAATCGCTGATTATTGCCCGAACGGCCTGCAGGTCGAAGGCCGCCCGCAGGTGATGCGCATCGTCAGTGGCGTCACCGCCAGTCAGGCGCTGCTCGACGCGGCGGTGGAGGCCGAGGCCGACCTGATACTGGTGCATCACGGCTATTTCTGGAAAGGCGAGAACCCGTGCATCACCGGCATGAAGCAGCGGCGCTTGAAGACTTTGCTCAAGCACGACATCAGTCTGCTCGCCTACCACTTGCCATTGGACCTGCACCCGGAGGTCGGCAACAACGTGCAACTGGCGCGTCAGCTGGACATCACCGTTGAAGGGCCGCTGGATCCGGACAACCTCAAAATTGTCGGGTTGGTTGGCTCGTTGAGCGAGCCCATGACTGCGCGTGATTTCGCGCGAAAAGTTCAGGAAGTCATGGGCCGCGAGCCGCTGCTGGTCGAGGGCTGCGCGATGATCCGTCGGGTCGGCTGGTGCACTGGCGGCGGGCAGGGCTATATCGATCAGGGCGTAGCGGCGGGTGTTGATCTGTTCCTCAGTGGTGAAGCCTCCGAGCAGACCTTCCACAGCGCTAGGGAAAACGACATCAGCTTCATCGCCGCTGGTCACCACGCCACCGAGCGCTATGGCGTGCAGGCGTTGGGTGATTATCTGGCGAAGCGTTTTGCCCTCGAACACACCTTCATCGACTGCCCGAACCCGATCTGACGACTCCCGGCGAATTTGATCTGAAATGCTGCCCTGTAGGAGCTGCCGCAGGCTGCGATCTTTTGATCTTAAAAACAAAGGCAAAAGATCGCAGCCTGCGGCAGCTCTTACAGGGGAGAATGGGGGCAAACCGGTGGGCATATTGATATGCCCTTTCGATCTAGTAGGCGTCCTGATTAGAAGAGGTCGCTGTGCTAGGATTCCCCGCTCGAACACGGCCCGCTGGCCGTTCATAAGAAAGCTTTCGTGAGTAGCCATGGTCGACAAACTGACGCATCTGAAACAGCTGGAGGCGGAAAGCATCCACATCATCCGCGAGGTGGCCGCCGAGTTCGACAACCCGGTGATGCTGTACTCCATCGGTAAAGACTCCGCCGTGATGCTGCATCTGGCACGCAAGGCGTTCTTCCCGGGCAAACTGCCGTTTCCGGTGATGCACGTCGACACTCGCTGGAAATTCCAGGAGATGTACAAGTTCCGCGACAAGATGGTCGAAGAGCTGGGCCTGGACCTGATCACCCACATCAACCCCGATGGCGTGGCGCAGAACATCAACCCGTTCACCCACGGCAGTGCCAAGCACACCGACATCATGAAGACCGAGGGCCTCAAGCAGGCGCTCGACAAGCATGGTTTCGACGCCGCGTTCGGCGGTGCCCGTCGCGATGAAGAGAAGTCCCGCGCCAAGGAGCGCGTCTACTCGTTCCGCGACAGCAAGCATCGCTGGGATCCGAAGAACCAGCGTCCGGAGCTGTGGAACGTCTACAACGGCAAGGTCAACAAAGGCGAGTCCATTCGGGTGTTCCCGTTGTCGAACTGGACCGAGCTGGACATCTGGCAGTACATCTACCTCGAAGGCATCCCGATTGTGCCGCTGTACTTCGCCGCCGAGCGTGAGGTGATCGAGAAAAACGGCACGCTGATCATGATCGACGACGACCGTATCCTCGAACACCTGTCCGACGAGGACAAGGCACGCATCGTCAAAAAGAAAGTGCGTTTCCGTACCCTTGGCTGCTACCCGTTGACGGGCGCGGTGGAGTCCGAAGCCGAGACGCTGACGGACATCATTCAGGAAATGCTCCTGACGCGAACTTCCGAGCGCCAGGGCCGGGTCATCGACCACGATGGCGCAGGCTCGATGGAAGACAAGAAACGTCAGGGTTATTTCTAAGGGGTTGTCATGTCGCACGCATCTGATTTGATCAGCGAGGACATCCTCGCCTACCTGGGCCAGCACGAACGTAAAGAGCTGCTGCGCTTTTTGACCTGCGGTAACGTCGATGACGGCAAGAGCACCCTGATCGGGCGCCTGCTGCACGACTCGAAGATGATCTACGAAGATCACCTGGAAGCGATTACCCGCGATTCGAAGAAAGTCGGCACCACCGGTGATGACATCGACCTGGCATTGCTGGTCGACGGCCTGCAGGCCGAGCGTGAGCAGGGCATCACCATCGATGTCGCCTACCGCTATTTCTCCACCGCCAAACGCAAATTCATCATCGCCGATACCCCCGGCCATGAGCAGTACACCCGCAACATGGCCACCGGTGCCTCCACCTGTGACCTGGCGATCATCCTGGTCGACGCGCGTTACGGCGTGCAGACCCAGACCCGTCGCCACAGCTTCATCGCCTCGTTGCTGGGCATCAAGCACATCGTCGTCGCCATCAACAAGATGGACTTGAAAGACTTCGATGAAGGCGTGTTCGAGTCGATCAAGGCCGACTACCTGAAGTTCGCCGAAGGCTTGAAGATGAAGCCGACCAGCATGCACTTCGTGCCGATGTCTGCCCTCAAGGGCGACAACGTGGTGAACAAGTCCGAGCGCTCGCCTTGGTACAAAGGGCAGTCGCTGATGGAAATCCTCGAGACCGTGGAAGTGGCGGGCGACCGCAACTTCACCGATCTGCGTTTCCCGGTGCAATACGTCAACCGTCCGAACCTGAACTTCCGCGGTTTTGCCGGCACACTGGCCAGCGGCATCGTGCACAAGGGCGACGAAGTGGTCGTTCTGCCGTCGGGCAAGAGCAGCCGCGTCAAATCCATCGTCACCTTCGAAGGTGAGCTGGAGCAGGCCGGTCCTGGTCAAGCGGTGACCCTGACCATGGAAGACGAGATCGACATCTCCCGTGGCGACCTGCTGGTGCATGCCGACAACGTGCCGCCGGTCACTGACAGCTTCGAAGCGATGCTGGTGTGGATGGCTGAAGAGCCGATGCTGCCGGGCAAGAAATACGACATCAAACGCGCCACCAGTTACGTGCCGGGCTCGATCGCCAGCATCGTCAACAAGGTTGACGTGAACACCCTCGAAGAAGGCTCGGCGAGCGCGTTGCAGCTCAACGAAATCGGCAAGGTGAAGATCGCGCTCGACGCGCCGATCGCCCTCGACGGTTACGACAGCAACCGCACCACCGGCGCGTTCATCGTTATTGATCGCTTGACCAATGGCACCGTCGGCGCCGGCATGATCGTCGCTCAGCCAGTGGCTCACGGCACTGCTTCGCACCACGGCAAACTGGCTCATGTTGCGACTGAAGAGCGTGCTCAGCGTTTCGGCCAGCAGCCAGCCACCGTGTTGTTCAGCGGCCTGTCGGGCGCGGGCAAGAGCACGCTGGCCTATGCGGTCGAGCGCAAGCTGTTCGACATGGGCCGTGCGGTGTTTGTGCTGGATGGTCAGAATCTGCGTCACGACCTGAACAAAGGTCTGCCGCAGGATCGTGCCGGTCGTACCGAGAACTGGCGGCGTGCGGCGCATGTGGCGCGTCAGTTCAACGAGGCCGGTTTGCTGACCCTGGCGGCGTTTGTTGCGCCGAGCGCGGAAGGTCGTGAGCAGGCCAAGGATCTGATCGGCAAGGAGCGTCTGCTGACGGTTTATGTGCAGGCCTCGCCGGCGGTGTGTGCCGAGCGTGATCCGCAAGGGCTGTATGCTGCGGGTGGCGATAATATTCCGGGTGAGTCGTTCCCGTATGACGTGCCGCTGAATGCTGATCTGGTGATCGACACGCAGTCGCTGTCGTTGGAAGAGAGCGTCAAGCAGGTGCTGGATCTGCTGCGCAAGCGTGGCGCGATTTAAGCTTTAGCCGGAAATGAAAGGCCCGCGGATGAGTGATCATCGGCGGGTTTTTTATTGGGGGGCATTTGGTTTTCGGCGGTGGCGGCTTTTGGGCTGACCATGCTCTTGGGTTTTGGGTGAATATCCGTTGCTGCGGTAACGGCTGATTATGGTTCCGCCCTTACGGCGGGTCACTTTTTCCAGACGCCGAAAAAGTAACCAAAAAGGCTTGCTCCTACGTGCGGCCCGCTCGCTGGGGCTCGGGGTCCCTTCGCTCCGGGATTGATCCGGGCGCAGCGCCTACGGTTTGCTTCGCTGCACCTCCTCTCGCTGTGTTTGGCTGCGCCAAACGGTCGCTGCGCTCCCACCCCCGGATCAATCCCTCCACTCAGCCTTCCGATGTCGCCCGTGGATCAAGATCAAGAGCGGCAGCCGAGCTTGCGCTCATCCTGGAGTGGGGCGGCATGCGCCGCGTGCGGGTTGTACTTATCTTCTCTGTAGGAGCTGCCGCAGGCTGCGATCTTTTGATCTTGATTTTGTGGGAGCTGGCCTGCGAGCGAAGGCGGCCTGCCACCCAACCAATCCCCAACTGAACGCACCCATTCCAACTGTGGGAGCTGGCTTGCCAGCGAAGGCGGCCTGCGAGCGACCAATCTCCAACTGAACACACCCAATCCAACTGTAGGAGTGAGCCTGCTCGCGATAGCGGTATGTCGTTCAACATTGGGAGTGGCTGTTCCACCGCTATCGCGAGCAGGCTCGCTCCTACAGGGGATTAGCGTTTGTCTGCGAATTCGCGGTGCATCTGTTCCAGCAGTGCATCCTTGTCCTGCCACAGCTGATTGATCCAGCCCTGGAATTGCAGGCGATACTCACCGTCCTGGTCGTAGTTCTTGCCGATGAAGGCCGGCGGGATTTTCAGTTCTTCAAAGTGCACCACCACGTCGCGCACGTTGCCGCACAGCAGATCCCAGAAACCCGGACGCCCGCCCGGATAGTGGATGGTCACGTTGACGATCGACTCCAGTTGCTCACCCATTGCGTCCAGCACGAAGGCGATGCCGCCAGCCTTGGGTTTGAGCAGGTATTTGAACGGTGACTGCTGTTGCGCATGTTTGCCTTCGGTGAAGCGTGTGCCTTCGACGAAGTTGAAAATTCCCACCGGGTTGTTGCGGAATTTCGCGCAGGTCTTGCGCGTGGTTTCCAGGTCTTTGCCTTTCTTCTCCGGGTGTTTTTCCAGGTACGCCTTGGAGTAGCGCTTCATGAACGGGAAGCCCAGCGCCCACCACGCCAGACCGATCACCGGAACCCAGATCAGCTCCTGCTTGAGGAAGAATTTCAGCGGCTGGATACGGCGGTTGAGCACGTATTGCAGCACCAGAATGTCGACCCAGCTCTGGTGGTTGCTGGTGATCAGGTACGAGTGTTGGTAGTCCAGACCTTGCAGGCCGCTGATGTGCCAGCGGGTGCGGCGCACCAGGTTCATCCAGGCTTTGTTGTTGCTGATCCACGCTTCGTGGGTGTGGCTCATCAGCCACAGTGAGGCGCGGCGGGCGAGGTCGAAGGGCAGCACTTTGATCAGCGCGACGCAGAACAGGAACGAGCACAGCAGAATCGTATTGAGCGCCAACAGCAGCGCGGCGATCACGCCGCGGATCGGGGCGGGCAGGAAGTCCAGCATTTACACATCCATAGGTCGGTTGGCGGCTTGAATCGCGGTCAGGGCGATGGTGTAGACGATGTCGTCGACCTGCGCGCCGCGCGGCAGATCGTTCACCGGTTTGCGCAGGCCTTGCAGCATCGGGCCGAGGCTGACGCAGTCGGCGCTGCGCTGCACGGCTTTGTGGGTGGTGTTGCCAGTGTTGAGGTCGGGGAACACGAATACCGTGGCGCGCCCGGCCACCTGGCTGTTCGGCGCCAGTTGCCGGGCGACGTCTGCGTTGGCAGCGGCATCGTATTGCAGCGGGCCGTCGATCAGCAGCGAATGCTGTTGCTCGTGGGCGAGCAGGGTGGCTTCGCGGACTTTCTCGACTTCTTCACCGCTGGCGGATTCGCCGCTGGAGTAGCTGATCATCGCCACGCGCGGGCTGATGCCGAATGCGGCGGCCGAATCGGCGCTTTGCAGAGCGATCTCCGCCAGTTCGGCGGCGCTCGGGTGCGGGTTCATCACGCAGTCGCCGTAGACCAGCACTTCTTCCGGGAACAGCATGAAGAACACCGACGACACCAGCGTGCAGCCCGGTGCGGTCTTGATCAGTTGCAGGGCCGGGCGGATGGTGTTGGCGGTGGTGTTGATCACACCGGAGACCAGGCCATCGACCTCATCCAGCGCGAGCATCATGGTGCCGATCACCACGGTGTCTTCCAGTTGCTGCTCGGCCATCGGCGCGTTGAGGCTTTTGCTTTTGCGCAGCGCGACCATCGGCTCGATGTAGCGCTCGCGGATCAAGTCCGGATCGAGAATTTCCAGCCCCGGCGGCAATTCGATACCTTGCGCGCGGGCCACGGCTTCGACGTCCTCGGGTTTGGCCAGCAACACGCAACGGGCGATGCCGCGCTCCTGGCAGATTGCCGCCGCTTGCACGGTGAGCGGCTCGCTGCCTTCGGGCAGGACGATGCGTTTGTTCGCCGACTGCGCCCGTTGAATCAGTTGATAGCGGAACACCGCTGGCGACAGGCGCATTTCCCGCGGGGTGCCACAGCGCTGATGCAGCCATTTGGCGTCGAGATGACTGGCGACGAAGTCAGTGATGATCTCCGCACGTTCGCGGTCATCGATGGGGATTTCCTTGTTCAGGCCATTGAGCAGGTTGGCGGTGTCGTAGGAGCCGGTGCTCACCGACAACACCGGCAGGCCAGCCTGCAACGCGCCTCGGCACAAATCCATGATGCGTGGATCGGGCAGGGTGTCGCTGGTCAGCAACAGCCCGGCCAGCGGTACGCCATTGAGTGCCGCGAGGCTGACCGCGAGGATGATGTCGTCGCGATCACCCGGGGTCACCACCAGTACGCCGGGCTTGAGCAGCTCCACAGTGTTGCGCATGGTCCGTGCGCAGATGATGATTTTGGTCATGCGCCGGGTTTCGTAATCGCCGGCGTTGAGCACCTGCGCGCCCATCAGGTCGGCGACGTCGCGGGTACGCGGTGCATTGAGTTCGGGTTGAAACGGAATGCAGCCGAGCAGGCGGAAATCACCGCTGCGCAGTAATGGCGAATGCTCTTTGAGGCGCGTGGCGAAGGCGTCCATGCTCTCGTCGGTCTTGACCTTGTTGAGGATCACGCCGAGGACTTTCGGGTCTTTCGGGCCGCCGAACAGCTGCGCCTGCAATTCGACGCGGCCGGAGAGCTCGGCGAGCACTTCGTTTTCCGGCGCCGAGACCAGAATCACCTCGGCATCCAGGCTCTTGGCCAGGTGCAGGTTGACCCGCGCGGCGTAACTGGCGCTGCGGGTCGGTACCATGCCTTCGACCACCAGCACGTCTTTACCGATGGCGGCTTGCTGATAAAGGGCGATGATTTCTTCGAGTAACTCATCGAGCTGGCCGTCGCCGAGCATCCGCTCGACGTGGGCCAGACCCAGTGGCTGCGGCGGTTTCAGGCCGTGGGTGCGCGCCACCAGTTCGGTGGAGCGTTCAGGCCCGGTATCGCCCGGATGCGGCTGGGCAATCGGTTTGAAGAAGCCGACTTTCAGTCCGGCCCGCTCCAGGGTACGCACCAGCCCGAGGCTGATGGAGGTCAGACCCACGCCAAAATCGGTGGGCGCGATAAAAAAAGTTTGCATGCGGATTCTCTAAGGGTGCATGGCAATGGTGGCGATCTATACGTGACCGCCTACCGCATTTCAGTCGCCAAGGTTATCGCTAACCGAGCCTTGTGCGCACCAACCGCAGGCAAAGGGTTGGCCTATTTTTTCAATACGTTGCGCCGGATCAAGAACCCAGGCTCGTGATTGCCACGGCGGCTGGTGACGCAAGTGTTGAGTATGACCGCAGGAAAGCTCGGCCACCCAGTGACCGTCCTCGTCCTGATGGAAACCGGTGATCGTCGAATCCCGTTTGTCCGGGTTGTGTTCGCTTTCGCGCGATGGCTTCGCTAAACTTGGTCTTTCTATATTCTTCTGCAAAAGGTCTCGCCCCATGCTGATCGCCGCCAATAAGGCTGTCTCCATCGACTATACCCTGACCAACGACGCTGGTGAGGTCATCGACAGCTCCGCCGGCGGCGCTCCGCTGGTCTACCTGCAAGGCGCAGGCAACATCATCCCGGGCCTGGAAAAAGCTCTGGAAGGCAAGGCTGTTGGTGACGAGCTGGAAGTTTCCGTTGAGCCGGAAGACGCTTACGGCGAATACGCTGCCGAACTGGTCAGCACCCTGAGCCGCAGCATGTTCGAAGGCGTTGATGAGCTGGAAGTCGGCATGCAGTTCCACGCTTCGGCGCCGGACGGCCAGATGCAGATCGTGACCATCCGTGACCTCGACGGCGACGACGTCACCGTTGACGGTAACCACCCACTGGCCGGTCAGCGCCTGAACTTCAAAGTGAAGGTCGTTGCTATCCGTGACGCCAGCCAGGAAGAAGTCGCTCATGGCCACGTCCATGGCGAAGGTGGCCATCACCACTGATTTTCTGCGCTAAGCTTCGAGTACTGGAGAGGCGCCTGCGGGCGCCTTTTTAGTCCGCGGCTGTCCTTGGTGCTCTCGCCAAGTGGCTGTTTCGAGTAGAACACGGGAATCTGGAGTCCGTCATGAGTGCTTTTCACGACCTTAAGTTGACAGCCCTGGATGGTCAGGAGCTACCGCTGGCGCCTTTCAAAGGCCAAGTCGTGCTGGTGGTCAACGTCGCCTCCAAATGCGGCTTGACCCCACAGTACGCGGCGCTGGAAAACCTCTACCAGCAATTCAAGGGCAAGGGCTTCAGTGTGCTGGGCCTGCCGTGCAATCAGTTTGCCGGTCAGGAGCCAGGTACCGAACAGCAAATCCAGGAGTTCTGCAGCCTGAACTATGGCGTGACGTTCCCGTTGTCGAGCAAGCTTGAAGTCAACGGCCATGATCGTCATCAGTTGTACCGCTTGCTGGCGGGCGAGGGTGCGGAGTTTCCGGGGGATATCACCTGGAACTTCGAGAAATTTCTGCTCGGCAAGGATGGCCGGGTATTGGCGCGATTCTCGCCGCGCACGCCGCCGGATGATCCGACCATTGTCCACGCGATTGAAAAAGCGCTGGGCTGAAACACAAAAATCGCAGCCATCGAGCTGCGATTTTTTTGCCTGACTTTTGACCCTTAATCATTCAAATCAATAGTGCTGTTAAAAGGCGCTGACTGTTCATATTATCTCCGTCATAAAGTCATTCCCTGTGGAGCCTTCCAATGCCGGTGCAAGCCCTGTTCAAACCGTTCCACCTCGGTGCCCTCGAACTGCCGACCCGCGTGGTGATGGCGCCGATGACCCGCTCGTTTTCCCCGGGTGGCGTACCCAATTCCAAAGTGATCGAGTACTACCGTCGCCGCGCTGCGGCCGGTGTTGGCCTGATCATCACCGAAGGCACCACTGTCGGTCACAAGGCTTCCAACGGTTACCCGAACGTGCCGCAGTTTTTCGGTGAAGCGCCACTGGCCGGCTGGAAAAAAGTCGTCGACGCGGTGCATGCCGAGGGCGGCAAGATTGTTCCGCAACTGTGGCATGTCGGCAGTGTGCGCCGCATTGGCACCGAGCCGGACGCCAGCGTGCCGGCTTACGGTCCGACGGAAAAACTCAAGGACGGCCAGCTCGTGGTGCACGGCATGAGCAAACAGGACATTCAGGACGTGATCGCCGCGTTCGCCCAGGCCGCCAAAGATGCGCAAGGCATCGGCATGGACGGCGTGGAAATCCACGGCGCCCACGGTTACCTGATCGACCAGTTTTTCTGGGAAGGCAGCAACCAGCGCACCGACGAATACGGCGGCAGCCTGGCCAACCGTTCGCGCTTCGCCATTGAATTGATTCAAGCGGTGCGCGCGGCAGTCGGTGAAGGCTTCCCGATCATCTTCCGTTTCTCGCAGTGGAAGCAGCAGGATTACACCGCGCGTCTGGTGCAGACCCCGCAGGCGCTGGGCGAATTTCTCAAGCCGCTGTCCGACGCCGGCGTGGACATTTTCCACTGCTCGACGCGGCGTTTCTGGGAGCCTGAGTTCGACGGTTCGGATCTGAACCTGGCAGGCTGGACACGCAAGCTGACCGGCAAACCGACCATCACCGTAGGCAGTGTCGGCCTGGACGGCGAGTTCCTGCAGTTCATGGTCAACACCGACAAGGTCGCGCAACCGGCGAGCCTGGAGAAACTGCTGGAGCGTCTGAATAACGACGAGTTCGATCTGGTGGCGGTTGGCCGTGCGCTGCTGGTGGATCCGGACTGGGCCCTGAAAGTCCGCGAAGGGCGTGAGCAGGACATTCTGCCGTTCAGCCGTGAGGCGTTGATGACGCTGGTTTAAGCGTCGCTCTCACTGACGCTATCGCTGGCAAGCCAGCTCCCACAGGTTTTGCGGGTGTTCACAAAAGTTGTGTTCATCACAGCCCCTTGTGGGAGCTGACTTGCCAGCGATGGCGGCTTCAAAATCAGCAAAGATCTAAGGCAATGTCTGCGCATTCGGCAACACCTGCTCCCGTACACACGCCCCACGCAAATGCTTTTCAAATTGCTCGATGATCGCCGCCCAGCCCTGGCGACTGGCATGCTGCCGCGCATTCAGACGCACACAGCGCAAGCGCTCGTCCTCTTCCAATAACCACGCCGCCGCATCGCAAAACGCTTCCTCATCCCCCGGCATCGCCAACACGCCGTTGTAGCCGTGACGGATGTGCTGCGCCGCCGCAGCCTGATCGTAAGCCACCACCCCCAGACCGGACGCCAGTGCTTCAAGCACCACGTTGCCGAAGGTTTCGGTCATGCTCGGGAACAGGAAGATATCGCCGGACGCATAATGCGCCGCCAGCGCTTCGCCGCGTTGTGAGCCACAGAAGATCGCTTGCGCAATGTCCTTTTCCAGCGCCACACGTTGCGGTCCGTCGCCGACCACGATCAGCTTCAGTTTGCGCTGTGGATAAGTGCGGCACAGGGTGTCGAAGCAGCGCTTGAGCAGGCCGAGGTTCTTTTCCGGGGCCAGCCGGCCGACGTGAATCACCGCGATGTCCTGCTCGCTCAGGCCCCATTGCTCACGCAAGCCGTTCAGGCGCTTGGCCGGGTGAAACAGCTGGCTGTCCACGCCGCGTGAGAGCAGGGCGAGTCGGTCGAAATGCCGACGCTCCAGTTCCAGGCGCTGACTGACACTGGGTACCAGGGTCATCGCCGAGCGATTGTGAAACCAACGCAGATAATGCGTGAGCAAGCGCGTCAGCAAACTCAGCCCATATTGATTGGTGTATTGCTGGAAATTGGTGTGAAAACCGCTGACCACCGAGATCCCCAGACGTCGCGCCGCACGCAACGCCGACAAACCGAGCGGGCCTTCGGTGGCGATGTACAAAACGTCCGGGCGATGACGCTTCCAGCGCCGCAGCAGCTTGTGCATCGACGACTGTCCCCATTGCAGACCGGGATAACCCGGCAACGGCCAGCCCCGGCACAACAGCAAGGCATCGTCCTCGACGCGCTGCGGATCGCCCGCCTGGCGCGGTCGCACCAGTTCAACCTGATGCCCACGCGCGCGCAAGCCATCGCACAAGCGACCAAGGGTATTGGCCACCCCGTTGATTTCCGGTGGGAAGGTTTCGCTGATCAGGGTGATATGCAGAGCTGTCGTCATGACCTCAGTGTCGGCTGAGGCCATGTCGTGCTTGTGACGTTCGGATGATGGATTTATGACTGCTGCCCAGACGGCGGTTGAAGTGCTCGTGCAGGCGTCAGCCAGGCATCACCACCAAGGTACGGGCGGTGGAGTTTGCATGACGCGTGACAGAAGCGGCAGGTTTCTGAAGCGCTCGACGGCATGCGGTGAACCCCAGGTACGCTGGCCTAGCGGCAATAGCCAGGGTCCCAGCTGAGTCCACATTTCCTCGGGGGAGCTGAAGGTCGGTCGCTCGATCCACAACTGAATGCCGCCCCCGACCATTGCCGGATGCCCTACGGCAATCTCGGTGTATTTGTTTCCCGCTTCGTCCATGAACCGGTTGGGGCGCCACACATCGTGGATCCCGCGTGGTGAGTGCAGGGGGTGATAGCGGTTGTCCCAGCTCCGGTTGACGATAAAGTAAAAATCACCATGGGCGTTGATGACGCTGTACCCGGAATCGACCAGATCCTTCACGTTCAAATTCCCGCGAACGCTGCCCCATATGCTCCAGCACTCGATTTGCACCTGTTTATCCAACGTAATGTGTTGAACAGTTTGCACGGCGCCATCGTTCCAGACGCGAGCGATTTTGCCTTTTCCCTTTATCAGGTTTGCGACATCGTTGACGAAATACCGCACGGCATCTTCCGAAGTTGCGCTCGGATTGCCTGACGCAGCACGGGCGTAGGCCGCCAGTTGCGGGGTATTTGCCGGTGTGATCGGGCTCAGAAAATACTCATCGGCACCGAGGTGGATGTAACGACTGTCAGGGAACAGGTTCATCAAATCGCTGAAGAGTGTCTTCATGAACGCCCTCGCGGCGGCAAGGCTGAAGTCGAGGGCTTTGGTGACGACCGTTCCGTTGCTCAGTTTCAACTGGAGTTCTGGTCGGTTGCGCAGGATCCAGTTCATGTGGCCGGGCATGTCCAGTTCGGGAATCAACTGGACGTAATAACTGGCAGCCGTGTCGAGCACGCGCTTGAGGTCCGCGGCGCTCCAGGCATCGCTGCTCGACAGGTCAGGATAAGAAGGAAAGATGACGCGGACACCCTCATTGTCAGTGAGGTGCAAATGCAAGGTGTTGAGCTGGTTCCAGGCCATTTCCTGAATCAGGCAGATCATCCAGTCCGGGGTGAATTGCCGACGTCCCATATCAATCATCACTGAGCGTTCGGCAAAAGCCGGGGCATCGATGACTTTGCATCGCGTCAGCTCGGTTGAGATTCTGACGGCTTTATGCAGCGTCGTGAGTGCTCGCGCCATGGCCGTCAGGTTGGACGCTGCAACGCGAATGAACGCGGTGACATCGATTCGGTATTTCTCTGGTTCTCCGTGCACGGGGATCACCACGCCGCTGGTGTCGGGAACCTCAAGCCTCAGCTCCACGTCACCGCTGCCTGCTTGTTCCGGTGAGCCCGACATCAGCACGATTGCTGGCGGAGTGGTCAGCTCGGCGGCTCCGGCAAAACCCTGCGCCAGGCGGGTAGCCAGCGGACGCAGGCTCTCGTGAGAGATGTAGATACGTGTGGTCGCGAGAATGTTGTAGGGGACGCCGGTGTGGCCGGTGGCGGACAGTACGCAAGGGCTCATTTCAAGCCAGGGATACTGCCTGCTGACGAGTTCTCGGGGTTTGGCGGCTGAAATCCTGGTCATAAGTGCAATCTCCAAATGCATGAAGGCTTCACTTGACCGGACAACTGGAACACTCTCGATGACGGATCAGCCGAAGGTGTAGTTGATGCTGGAAATTGGCAACTGCCAACTGTCATAAGTAACAGGTTGCAGCGCAGAGGCCACGGTGATACGAGGCATCTGCGCCAGAGTCGCTCAAGCGATTGGCGGGTTCGTCAGCGACTTTTCGCCCTGTTCACGCACCCAGAACAACGTCGCTCCCGCCACCGCCGCCGGCATCATCAGGATGTTCACCACCGGAATCAGCAGCGCCAGATAGACGATCCCGCCAAAACTCATGCTCTGCCAGCGTTTCTGCCGCAGCCAGGCGAGCATCTCGTTCCAGCCCAGTTTGTGGTTGTCCGCCGGGTAGTCGATGTACTGGATCGCCATCATCCACACGCCGAACAGCAGCCACAGCGGGGCGGCGACGATGTTCACCACGGGGATGAACGAGAGGATGAACAGACCGATCGCCCGGGGCAGGAAGTAGCCGAGTTTGCGCATTTCCCGTGCGAGAGTGCGCGGGATCATCGCAATCAGTTCGCCCCAGCTGAAGGTCGGGAAATCATCGGTGCCGCGTACCACCACTTCAACCTTTTCCGCGAGAAAACCGTTGAATGGCGCCGCGATGACGTTAGCCAGCATGGTGAAGGTGAAAAACACCATCAACGCCACCAGCACGACGAACAACGGCCACAGGATGTAGCTCAGGAAGCTCAGCCAGTCGGGCAGCGACGGCATCAGGGAACCGACCCACAGGCTGAACTGATGGCCGGCCAGATAGATCAATCCGACGAACAGCACCAGGTTGATCGCCAGCGGCAGCAGCACGAACAGGCGCAGACCAGGGCTGAGGACCAGTTTGAGTCCTTCGCGCAGGTATTGCGGGCCGGACAGAACAGGGGCAGGCATAAGGTGCTCCGAGCAAGGGAAAACGCGCCGACCTTACCGACTTTGCTCAAGACGTGAAAGCGCGGCAGCGGGATCGACATTCACTGTAACAAAGACGTCCATCTCGTCAGTGTGTCGGGATAGAGACCACCTATGAGCTGGATTGTTAAACCGTATTTCCTTAATCTTGCCCCCCTCGATACGCTGCACCCAACTTTTTACAGGACTGTCGAGCTCATGCCTTCCCCAAGGTTATCCACAGTCCTTTTTTATTCCCGCCGGCAGTCCGGCGTTCCGCGCCCGTTTTTCGGCCCGGTCAACAGGAGCAGGTCATGTCTGAAGTCCGTCATTCGCGAGTGATTATTCTCGGTTCCGGCCCTGCCGGTTACAGCGCTGCGGTCTATGCCGCCCGTGCCAACCTCAAGCCACTGCTGATCACCGGCATGCAGGCTGGCGGTCAACTGACCACCACCACCGAAGTCGACAACTGGCCAGGTGACGTACACGGCCTGACCGGTCCGGTGCTGATGGAGCGGATGCGCGAGCACGCCGAGCGTTTTGAAACCGAGATCGTTTTCGATCACATCAATGCCGTGGACTTCGCCGCCAAGCCCTACACCCTGACCGGCGACAGCGCGACCTACACCTGCGACGCCCTGATCATCGCCACCGGTGCCAGCGCTCGCTACCTGGGCCTGCCGTCGGAAGAAGCGTTCATGGGCAAAGGCGTTTCAGCTTGCGCGACCTGCGACGGTTTCTTCTACCGCAACAAGCCAGTGGCTGTGGTCGGTGGCGGCAACACCGCTGTTGAAGAAGCGCTGTATCTGGCCAACATCGCCAGCACCGTGACCCTGATCCACCGTCGCGAAACCTTCCGCGCCGAGAAGATCCTGATCGACAAGCTCAACGCCCGCGTGGCCGAAGGCAAGATCATCCTCAAGTTGAACGCCAACCTCGACGAAGTGCTGGGCGACAACATGGGCGTGACCGGTGCGCGCCTGAAGAACAACGACGGCAGCTTCGACGAGATCAAAGTCGATGGCGTGTTCATCGCCATTGGCCACACCCCGAACACTTCGCTGTTCGAAGGCCAACTGACCCTGAAGGACGGTTACCTGGTTGTGCAGGGCGGTCGTGACGGCAACGCCACTGCCACCAGCGTTGAAGGCATCTTTGCTGCCGGTGACGTGGCTGACCACGTTTACCGTCAGGCCATCACCTCGGCCGGCGCCGGCTGCATGGCGGCACTGGACACCGAGCGTTACCTGGACGGTCTGCAGAACGCTTCGTTCTAAATCGCAGGCACAAAAAAACCGGCTTCGGCCGGTTTTTTTATGAGAGTCAAAAGATCGCAGCCTGCGGCAGCTCCTACAGGGATCGGTGTAGGAGCTGCCGCAGGCTGCGATCTTTTGATCTTGAATCAGCGGCGGGTCAGCGGCTGTGTTTCGAACTTCACACCGGCCAGCCCGTGCTTGATCAGCGCGCGGATATTGCCGTGGTCGCTGCCCTCAGGCGTCGCCACCACCGAACGGTAATGTTCACCGAACGCCAGCAGCGCTTCTTCATCACTCAAGCCTTCCAGCAGTGCCAGACCCAAAGTCTTGCACGAACCTTCGTTCTGCCCGGCAGCATTTTCCACGCCACCGTTGTTGAACGCTTGAGGCTGATAGTCGTAACCGGCGGCGATGAAAGCCAGGGTGTCGGCGAAAAAGTGTTCGCCGCTTTTGAGGCTGGCGCGCAGGGTGTTCAGATCACTCATTGGGTTTTCCTTTGGCGAACGCCGCCTGTTGTTCGGCGCTGGCTTCTTGCTGGTATTGGGCTTTCCATTCGGCATAAGGCATGCCGTAAACCACTTCACGGGCGTCGTCGAGGCTGACCTCGATCTGCTGTTCATCGGCGGCAGCCTTGTACCACTTGGACAGGCAGTTGCGGCAGAACCCGGCAAGGTTCATCAGGTCGATGTTCTGCACGTCCTTGCGGCTGTCCAGGTGGGCGACCAGCCGGCGGAAGGCGGCGGCTTCGAGTTCGAGGCGTTGTTGCTCGGTCATGATGGGCTCTGTGCAGTCTATTCGTGGCGCGGATGATAAAAGTCTGGTGCGCGATGCGCCAGACACGCTCAGCGGCTGGCGGCGAGGGTGATCGACACCGACTCGGCAAAACGCAGTGCATGCGGCTTGTCGACTTCGACTTCGGCGTACAGCACCGCAGCATGGGTCATCACCAGATCCAGCAGTTCCTGGGTCAGGCGTTCGAGCAGCGCAAAACGATTGCCCTCGACGTGGGCGATAATCGCCTTGGTGATGGTGCGATAGTTCAGCGCGTGATCGATGTCGTTGTCGCGCACCGCTTCCTGCGCCGCGTACAGGATCGTGAGATTGATCAGCACATCCTGCTTGTTGAGGATCTCGTCCTCGTTGATCCCGATAAAGGTGCGCAGGCGCAGATCCTTGACCCGGATGCGCGCCATTCCCGGTTGAAGTTGTGACATTTACTTGCTCCGTCCAATCAATTGCAGGAACTCCTGGCGGGTGTTGCTCGAGTCGCGAAAGGCGCCGAGCATGACCGAGGTGTTCATGGTCGAATTCTGTTTCTCGACACCGCGCATCATCATGCACATGTGCCGGGCCTCGATGACCACCGCGACGCCGGCGGCATCGGTGACCTGTTGCACCGCATCGGCAATCTGCCGGGTGAGGTTTTCCTGAATCTGCAGGCGCCGGGCGAACATGTCCACCAGCCGCGCGATCTTCGACAGCCCCAGCACCTTGCCTGTCGGAATATAAGCCACATGGGCCTTGCCGATGAAGGGCAGCAGGTGATGTTCGCACAACGAGTAGAGCTCGATGTCGGCGACGATGATCATCTCGTCGCTGTCGGAGGCAAACAGCGCGCCGTTGACGATCTGATCCACACTCTGTTCATAGCCGTGACACAGGTATTGCATGGCCTTGGCCGCGCGCACCGGGGTATCGAGCAGACCTTCGCGGTCGGGGTCTTCGCCGAGGCCGATGAGGATCTCGCGGTAATTCTCGGGCAGGGAACGGGTCATGGGAGATCCTCGCGCAGCAGCTTATTTGACGTGCCGTCCGCCGTTGACGGTCAGGGTTGTGCCGGTGACATAGGGGTTGTCGAGCAGATAGCGCAGGCTCTGGTAGATCACTTCGCTGCCGGGTTCGATGCCCAGTGCGGATTTGGCCAGCGCCCTGGCGCGGTACGCCGCGTCGTCGTCGGGATTGAACAATAGCAGGGCCGGCGCGATGCCGTTGACCTTGATTGCCGGCGCATAGCGTGCGGCGAAGGACAGGGTCAGGCTGTCGAGCCCGGCTTTGCTGGCGCAATAACCGATGTGTTTGCTGCTGCCCTTGCGCGTGACGTCGTCGCTGATGTGGATGATGTCGGCCGGGGTCGAGCCTTTGAGCAGGTCGGCGCAGTGCAGGTTGATCAGATACGGCGCGAGCATGTGCACGTTGAGCATGCGCGAGAAGGCCTCGGCTTCACTGCCCGGGGTTTCCGCCAGCCATTCGGAGGCGTTGTGGACGATGGCGCGCAGGCAGTCGGTGTGGGTTTTCAGTTCATCGATGAAGGCGAGGATGGCGGCTTCGCTGGAGAAGTCCGCGAACACCGCGACAGCGCCCAGATCACGCAGGGCTTGTACGCCCGGACGTTCGCTGCGGTAGGTGAAGATGACCCGATGGCCGTCTTCAAGCAAACGCTGTGCGCAGTGCAGACCGACACGCTGGCCGGCACCGGTGATGAGGATCGGGGCGGAGGATATGGACATGAACGGCTCGCGTCGCGGTTGGAGCAAAAACTATAACAGCGACATGAGCCATGCACCTATCGTCGGCCTTACCAATACCTGTGGGAGCGAGCCTGCTCGCGAATGCGGTGTCTCAGTCGACATATCAATGTTGAATGGCAGTCCGTATTCACGAGCAGGCTCGCTCCCACACAGAGATCATCGATTCTGCGTAGAGGGTGTTGCAGGCAAAGGTCGCGCAGGCACAGCGTTCAACCAGTTGGCCAGCAACCGCGTCGACAGTGGAATAAAGAAATACACCATCAAGGGCGTCAGGCACGCCGTACTGACCAATACCCGTGGCAGCAGGCTCATCTCGCCGAGCAGCGGTCCGAGGACAAAGTTGAACAGCAGCGACACCGGGAAGAACGCCAGCCAGATCGCCACGGCCTGTTTCCAGCGTGGTGGCCGTTGACCGGCAGCGCCGAACCAGCCTTCGATGCCGCTGACCCGATGCTCCTTGGGATGCTCGAACAGATCGCTGCCCCGCGCCAGCCACGCGGTACGCGAGACCGAGTGCTCCCAGGCGTGCAGGGTCTGCTCGTCGACGAAGCGGAAAATGATCTGGAATTCGTTGTCGCCGGGTGGCGGAGCGAGCACGCCGGAACCCAGGTAACCGGGAAAGTCAGTGGCCAGTTGTTCGCCTTCGCGCAGCCAGGCAATCAGGTCCTGATAGCGGCCGTCGGCGACGCGACGCGCAACCATCAGCGTGACGGGGGAAGTAGACATTGTGTATCTCCATATTTCGAGTGCGGCGCTCCGGGTAGGAGGTTTCGCATTGCGCAAACCGGGGTAGGGGTCTGCGCTTTTCAACAAGCAAGGATTATTCCCGATTTTGATGACAGTTTCAGAGACTTTCGTCTCTGTTTATTGGGTTGAACCGACAGAGGGCATCGGATGTAGAATGGGATCCAAATTTACCGAGCGGACACATCAGCACCATGGCTGTTATCACGGACGCTAACCCTGCCTCGCAGGCCTCTGTCGCACTTGAGCGCGAAGAGTTGTTCCCTATTCGGGAGGTGTCGCGGCTGACCGGCGTCAACCCGGTAACGCTGCGTGCATGGGAGCGCCGCTACGGTTTGATCCAGCCGACGCGCACCGAAAGCGGGCACCGGTTGTATTCGATGACCGAAATCGAGCGCGTGCGCAGCATCGTCGACTGGATTGATCGCGGCGTGGCCGTGAGCAAGGTCGGCAAGATCCTCGCCAAGACCGAGCCGCTGAAAGTGCTGGCCCATATCATCCCTGATGATCTGGTTCAGACCGATTACGCGCAGTGGCAGCAACAGGTGCAGGCTGCGATCAGCGCGTTCGATGACCGCGCGCTGGATCAGGTCTACAACCAGATTTTCTCTTCGTACTCGCTGCCGGTGGTGTTCCAGGACATCCTCATGCCTTTGTGGCTGCAGATGCTGCAGCGCCAGGATGCCTTCGGGCAGACCAGCGAGTGGCTGTTTTTCGACGGGTTCCTGCGGGCGCGGGTGTTGCAGCGGATTGTCGCGCTGCGCGGCACACAACCGCGCAAGGTGGTCGTCAGCGCACTGGCCGGTCAGTGTCGTGAGCTGGAGCTGTTGGTCGCCGCGTTGTTTCTCAGTGGCAATGACGCCGGGGTTCGGGTATTGACCACCGGTCAACCATTCGATGAGTTGGCGCTGGTGTGCGAGCGGATCAAGCCGCAGGCGCTGGTGCTGTTTTCCAATCACGCCCCGACAGCCGATTTGCCGCGACGGTTGAACCGTCTGGCGTTAAGTCTGGATTGTCAGGTCATGCTGGCCGGTGATACTGCTGATCTGGCACAGGACAGCCTGGCCGGGTCGTCGATCGGTTGTCTGGGCAATGAAGGAGCGACGATGCGTCAGCGCATGACGCAATTTCTCGCAGGTACGCTGGATACCTGAATATCAGGTGTGCAGGGCGGGATGGGTCAGGCGATGTTGTTGCAGGATGAACTGGCGCAGCCGTTCGGTTTCATCGGCGTCGGTCTGGCTCAGCTCGTAGGCGTAGAAGCCGTGCTCGGTTTCGCGCTCGAAGTTGCCGCGCAGGGAAATCCGCTCGTAACCTGAAGGGCTGAACCACAGGGCGAAATGCTTGGGCGGTTTGGTCTTGTTGCGCATTTCCAGCAGTACGCCTTTGTGCGACACCTCGTGCACCCACATCATGCCCGGTTGGCCCTTGGCATTTTCCAGCGCTACCGGCTCTTCGAGGGTCAGACGCCATGGGCGAACCATCGGCCCGTCTTCATAAATGCTCGGTACGCCCAGACGCAGGTGCAAGGCGTGGAATTCGTCTTCCACCAGGTGCAGCGGGAAGGTCATCTGCTGATTTTCGAAGTTGGCCTGGATGGTTACTTGCTCATGAGCAGCCAGGCGCGTGAGCAGATCACGGATCTGCGAACCTCCATTGACCAACAGGCTCGACGTCGCATCCCGCACATTGAGCTGCGGGTTGTGCTGCATGGTCTGGATGAAATCCAGCTCATCCTGGGTCAGGAGTGCGTCGCGTTGCATGGCCTGGCTCGAAAGAAATAGTTACAAAGTCATTGGTGATTGTAGTTACTGACACTTAGTTCGCAGTTTTGTTTACGCCGTTCGTCGCTTTCAACGCTGCCAGTTCCGCTTTCAGCGCTGCGACCTCAGCCTCGAGCTGAATTACGCGTTGCTGCGCCTTGACCTGAACCGTGACATCTTTCTGCACACCGACGAAATAAGTCTGGCCGTCATCAGCATTTTTCACCGTCGAAAGCGACAGTTCGTTCCAGAACGGGGTGCCATCCTTGCGGTAGTTGCGCAGGATTTCTCGGCACGCCCCGCCATTGCGCAAGGTGTCGCGAATCAGCGTCAGACTGGCCTGATCGCGGTCTCCTGACTGCAGAAAACGGCAGTCCTGATAGAGAATTTCCTCGCTGGTGTAACCGGTCAGGCGTTCGAAGGCCGGGTTCACGTAAATCAGGATATTGTCCTGCTCGCCTTCCTTTTCGGCCACCACGATTCCATCGTTCGACGCGTTGATCACCATTTGCAGCAGACTGGCATTGATCATCAATGAATCCTTTCAGTGTCGATATTGGCTGGCATTCTAGAAGTTCCAGCGGGCCTGTCTACTGGCCATCACGGCTAATCGGGCCTTGATCGCGGCTTTTAGGTAGGACTGCTACTATCGCCGCTCTTTTTTTCAGCTTCAGGATCAGATTGATGAAAGTCGCCATCCTCTCCGGCTCGGTTTACGGCACGGCCGAAGAAGTCGCCCGTCACGCGCAGAACCTGCTGAAAGACGCCGGTTTTGAAACCTTCTACAACTCGCGCACCAGCCTGGCGGACATTCAGGCGTTTGGCCCTGAAGCGTTCCTCGCGGTGACCTCGACCACCGGCATGGGCGAATTGCCGGATAACCTGCAACCGCTGTATTTCAGCCTTCGCGATCAGTTGCCAATGGCCTGGCGCGGTTTGCCGGGTGCGGTGATCGGCTTGGGCGATGCCAGTTACGGCGATACCTTCTGCGGTGGCGGCGAACTGATGCGTGAATTGTTCGCCGAGCTGGGTGTGCGCGAGGTGCAAGAGATGCTGCGTCTGGACGCCAGCGAAAGCGTGACCCCGGAAACCGACGCCGAGCCATGGCTGGCGCAATTGATCGCCACGCTCAAGGGCTGATCGCGCGCTCACGCAGCAGAGCCAGCCAGGCCTGCGCGGCTTTCGACAGATAGGCGCCCCGGCGCCAGATGAAGGCGATGTCCCAGCGCAAATAATCTGGCGCGCGCAAGGTCAGGCGCACCACGCCCGAACGCTCAAGAGCCCGGGCCACCACGCTGGGCAGCAGCACCACGCCTTGCCCGGCGGCCACCAGTGCCACGAGAAAATCCGCCTGGCCACTGCGCCCGCCTTCTTTCGGGGTAAAGCCCAGTTGCTGGCAGGCCTGCAGTAAACGGTCATTGAGCACAAAGCTGCGCTGATACAGCAGGAACGGCGTGTCGGCCAATTCCTCAAGACCAATCTCGCCGCGTGCTGCCAACGGGTGATCCACCGGCAGCAGCGCATCGAGTTTTTCATCGCAGAACGGCTGGAAATCGAACTGCGGATCTTTCGGCAGCAGGCTCCCGCCTAACTCCAGTTCGCCGCTGAGCACCGCTTGCTCGACATTGCGGCTGCCACCCTCGAGCAATTGAATGCTGATGTTCGGATAGCGCCGGCGATACTCGGCGAACAACCCGGCGAACAGCGCATCACTACCCAACAGCGGCAGACCGAGGCGCAATTCGCCTCGCGCCAGTTGGCTCAGATCATCCAGTTCGCTGAGCAATTCATTGCGCAGGCGCAACATGCCCTCGGCGCGCTGCAGCACCACGCTGCCCGCGGCGGTCAGGCGCAATTGCGAGCCGAGTCGTTCGAGCAGCGGCGTGCCGAGGCTCTGCTCCAGTTGCGCGACTTGCTTGCTCACCGCCGACTGGCTGATGTGCAGGGTTTTCGCCGCCTGAGTGAAGCCGCCCTGATGCATGACTTCGACAAAACTGCGCAGCTGTTTGAATTCCATAATTCGATTCCGTTTTGGAATAGCGCCGAGTCTAACAATTCGCTTCTGGGATGACAGGCCGCTTCGTAAAATAAGCCCCTGTAAGGAGCCCATCATGAACGCTGCATCCCTCAAGTATCTTTCCCGTCTCTGCGTCGAACTGTCCGTGTTGCTCGGTCTCTATCTGCTCGGCTGTCAGATCGCCGCGTGGCTGACCTGGCCGATTCCCGGTGGAGTCATCGGCATGGCCCTGTTGCTGCTGGCGTTCGCGTTTGGCTGGGTCAAGCCGGCGGCACTGCAACTGGGTGCCGGATTGCTGATGGCCGAGATGCTGCTGTTCTTTATTCCGGCGCTGATGAGTCTGCTCGACTACGGCGCGCTGTTGCGCGATGACGGCTGGCGGATATTGCTGGTGATCGGCGTCAGTACCCTGATGGTGATGCTGGTGACAGCCTTCACCGTAGAGTTGGCCGTGCGCCTGAGGCGGTCCCATGAAGCTTGAATGGATGCCGATGTTCTGGCTCGCCTTCACCCTGTTGGCGTACCTGTTCAGTCGCTGGATTTACCGGCGCACCGGGCGTTACTTGCTGTCGCCGCTGATTCTGGTGCCGGCGCTGCTGCTGGCGCTCGCCGTGCCGTTGCACACCGCCTATGCCGAATACGCCAGCAACACGCATTGGCTGATGCTGGTGCTCGGGCCGGTGACGGTGGCCTTCGCCGTACCGATCTGGCAGCAGCGGCGTCTGCTGGTGCGGCACTGGTCGGCGCTGCTGTTGGGTATGCTCGCCGGCAGCGCGGCGTCGATCGCTACGTCGTTCGGCCTGGCCAAGGCGCTGGCGCTGGATAGCTCGGTGACGATGTCGCTGGTGCCGCGTTCGATCACCACGCCGTTCGCCATGCCGCTGGCGCAGGATCTCGGTGGTGTGCCGGAACTGACCGCCGTGTTTGTGATGTTCACTGGCGTGTTCGGCGCGATGCTTGGCGGCGTATTGCTCAAGTGGTTGCCGTTGCGCAGTGCGTTGGCGCGCGGTGCGTTGTTCGGGGTTGGCGCGCACGGCGCAGGGGTGAGCCGGGCGCATGAAGTGGGCGGTGAGGAGGGCTCGGTGGCGGGACTGGTGATGGTGCTGACCGGGCTGCTCAATCTGTTCGCCGCGCCTTTGTTGGCGTCGTTGCTTTGACATGGATCCAAGGTGTTTGCATGGCTGACCCGCTCAGTCATCAAGCTGGCTGGCAATGCAACTCCGCGATCCTTTGCGCCTGACTAGACTGCTCGTACGTGCAGAACAATAAGAACGCAGAGGTGCATACAGTGAGCGTAGCCCCCGTCCAATCGTCCCTTGATGTCAAAGACCAGGTCAGTGCCGCGGAATGGCAGACCCGGGTCGATCTCGCCGCCTGCTATCGACTGGTGGCGTTGCATGGCTGGGATGACCTGATCTTCACCCACATCTCGGCCAAGGTCCCGGGCACCGAAGATTTTCTGATCAACCCGTTCGGGTTGATGTTCCATGAGATCACCGCGTCCAGCCTGGTCAAAGTCGATCAGGCCGGCAACAAGCTCATGGACAGTCCCTACGAAATCAATCCCGCCGGTTACACGATCCATAGCGCCGTGCACGAAGTGCGGCACGATGTGGTTTGCGTGCTGCACACCCACACCGCATCCGGTGTCGCGGTGTCGGCGCAAAAGCAGGGCGTGTTGCCGATCAGTCAGCAGTCGCTGTTCGTGTTGTCGAGCCTGGCCTATCACGGCTACGAAGGTGTGGCGCTGAATCACGAAGAGAAGGCGCGCTTGCAGGCCGACCTTGGCGAGAACAATTTCCTGATGCTGCACAACCACGGGTTGCTGACCTGTGGCGGCACCATCGCCGACACTTTTCTGATGATGTTCACCTTCCAGCGCGCCTGCGATATTCAGGTCATGGCGCAAACCGGTGGTGCTGAACTGATCGCCATCGAACCGCAGATCCTCGCCGGAGCCAAAGCGATGATCGCCGGCGTGACCAAAAGTGCTCAAGGCATGGGTGGCGCGCTGGCCTGGCCGGCGTTGCTGCGCAAACTCGATAAACAAGACCCCGGATATAAACTCTGATGCCTCTTGCCGAGATTCCTCTGTGTGTCTGGCGCAAACGCAGCCGGACGTTTGTCTTCCGCGGCCAGTCGATCCGTTACTGGACGGCGGGGCAGGGTGAGCCGCTGCTGCTGATCCACGGTTTCCCGACGGCCAGTTGGGACTGGCACTACCTGTGGCAGCCTCTGGCCCAGCGCTACCGGGTGATCGCCTGTGACATGCTGGGTTTTGGGGATTCGGCCAAACCGTTGAATCACCGCTACAGCCTGCTGGAACAGGCCGACCTGCAGCAGGCGCTATTGGCGGATCTTCAGATCGAACAGCCGGTGCATGTGCTGGCTCACGATTACGGTGACAGCGTTGCCCAGGAACTGCTCGCCCGGCATTACGAAAACCGGATCGAGGTGGCCAGTTGTGTCTTTCTCAATGGCGGCCTGTTTCCGGAAACCCATCGCCCGGTCTTGATGCAAAAGCTGCTGCTCAGCCCCTTGGGCTGGATGATCGGCCGTGCATTTACCCGTGATGCGCTGGTGAAAAGCTTCCGACAGATTTTCGGCCCGCAGACCGGCCCCAGTGAAAGTGAACTGGATGATTTCTGGAGCCTGATCGAGACCCATCGTGGCCCACGCATTCTGCACAAACTGATCGGCTACATCCCTGAGCGGCGGGTGCAACGTGATCGCTGGGTGGCGGCCATGCAGCGTAATGACGTGCCGCTGCGGGTGATCGATGGCGAAGTCGATCCGATTTCCGGTGCGCACATGGTTGAGCGTTACCGCGAGCTGATTGCCGACGCCGATACGGTGCTGTTGCCGGGCATCGGCCATTACCCACAAATTGAAGCGCCAGTGCAGGTGCTCAAGCATTACCTGGCGTTTCGTGAGCGCCTGGAGTTGCCGCCGCGCAAGGTCGCATGCTCCTGAGAGGTCAAAAGATCGCAGCCTGCGGCAGCTCCTACACCGATCTTCTGTAGGAGCTGCCGCAGGCTGCGATCTTTTGGTCTTTTGACGCCCTCATCATCCCTCACCCTTATCGCGCACCATTCAGCCTCAGCCGTATTCGTTGTGACCCAAAGCCCTGTGCCTGACACTCGGACTCAATACTGGCCTGCTGGAGTTCCTGCGATGAATGAATCCGTACGTTTCGAAGATAAAGTCGTGATCGTCACCGGTGCCGGTGCCGGTGGTGGTCTGGGTCGGGCGCACGCGTTGCTGTTCGCCCGGCACGGCGCCAAAGTGCTGGTCAACGACCTCGGCGGCTCGACCCAGGGCGAAGGCGCCAACGCCTCCGCCGCCGACCGGGTGGTGGCGGAGATTCGCGAAGCCGGCGGCATCGCCGAGGCCAACCATGACTCGGTCACCGACGGCGACAAACTGGTACAGAACGCCCTCGACGCCTTTGGCCGTGTCGACGTGGTGGTGAACAACGCCGGGATTCTGCGCGACAAGACTTTTCACAAGATGGACGACGCCGACTGGGATCTGGTCTATCGCGTCCACGTCGAAGGCGCCTACAAAGTGACCCGCGCCGCGTGGCCGCACTTGCGTGAGCAAAACTATGGCCGGGTGATCTTCACGGCATCGACCTCGGGCATCTACGGCAACTTCGGCCAGTCCAACTACGGCATGGCCAAACTTGGCCTCTACGGCCTGACCCGGACCCTGGCCATCGAAGGTCGCAAAAACAACATCCTAGTCAACGCCATCGCCCCTACCGGCGGCACGCGCATGACCGAAGGCCTGATCCCGCCGCAAGTGTTCGAACAGCTCAAACCGGAGCTGGTCAGCCCGCTGGTGGTGTACCTGGCCAGTGAACAGTGCCAGGAAACCTCCGGCCTGTTTGAAGTCGGTGGTGGCTGGATGGGCAAGGTGCGCTGGGAACGCAGCCTCGGCGCCGGGTTCGATCCACGCAACGGTTTCTCCCCTGAAGATGTCGCGGCGCACTGGCAGCAGATCTGCGACTTCGAAGGCGCGGCGCATCCGCAGGACAACATCGAAGCGCTGAAGGAAATGATGGCGAACCTGCAGAAGTATTCGCTGTGACGTGTGTCATGCCCGGCTAATGAGCAACTCATCGGTAAAACCTTCGCCCATAAAAAAGGCCGCTGCAAACGCAGCGGCCAAGGTAAGACGTTGGATCAAGGAGCTACAAATCAACGTCAGTGAACACCGGGGCGATCAATCGAAGCATCGACTCATCTGAAATCGGTCAGCGATGGCGCGAGTTGCTCAGCAGCCAGGGCTGGGTGCTTTGCGACGTGTGCCGTGAAAGCCCGCTCAGAATAAGCACTTGAGGCAGAAGGAAAAATAGCGATTCCGGACATGCACTGTTACGGGGCATGTAACAGTCGGGACCGGCCACGCCATCGGGTCACTGAAGGGATTGTGGCCGTTGCTTCAAGGGCGCAGGTCGTCGGCCTGATAGCCCATGCGCCAACTCACGGCGCGTGCCGCAGCCAGCAGTCGCCGGGCTGCCGGGCCGTTTTCATCGGCGTGGAACAGTGAGGTCGGGCCGACGATGGTCAGCACCGCGGCGATCTGCCCGACAGCGTTGAACACCGGCGCCGACAACGCGTCCACCCCAGGCATCAACAAGCCATGCACATGATGCAGACCGCGCTCGCGGATCTGATCGCACAAACCGCTGTAGGCGTTTTCATCAGCCAGTGGATGACCGGCGACGGCGATTTCCTGCTCGCGTAACTCATCGGTTTCCCGATGTGGCAGAAAGGCACTGAACACCAGCCCGGTGGATGAACTGAGCAGCGGCAACACCGAGCCCAATTGGGTCACCACTGTCACCGCGCGCACCGCCGGCTCGATGTGCACCACGGTCGCGCCCTGATTGCCCCACACCGCCAGAAAGCAGGTTTCATTCAGTTCGTCGCGCAACTCGGACAGGGGCAGGGCGGCGACTTTCAGCACGTCCATACTGTTCAGGGCTGCGAGGCCCACGCGCAACGCCTCACGGCCGAGACCGTAGTGGTTGGTGGCGGCATTCTGCTCGGCGAAACCACTGGCGATCAGTGCCTGGAGATAGCGGTGCACCTTGCTCGCCGGCATCTGCACATGTTCGGCCAGACGCGATAGTGAGGTGGAGGGCGACAACTCGGCCAACGCCTTGAGGATGTCGGTGCCGACCTCGGCGGAGCGGACTTTCTGTTTGCCGTTGCTGTCGCTGGTTTTTTCCATGGTGCGGCCGGGATCCGAAAACGAATGGGCGTCTTTATAGCTTGACGCTGGATAGCGAGCAAATTACGTTATGCGTAATCGAATTACGATAATAACAACCCCGGCGTGCGCAAAGCTCTGAGCCAGAGCGATGGGCCACTGCCGACTCCCTGTTCAGGAGGCTCCATGAACCTCGATTCAAACGCGTCGGAGCTGGCGTACCAGTCCGGTTTCGGCAACGAATTCAGCAGTGAAGCGTTGCCCGGCGCCTTGCCCATCGGCCAGAACTCCCCGCAAAAAGCCCCCTACGGCCTCTATACCGAATTGCTCTCCGGCACTGCGTTCACCATGACCCGCAGTGAAGCGCGGCGAACCTGGATGTACCGGATTCAGCCGTCGGCCAATCACCCGGCGTTCGTCAAACTGGAGCGGCAACTGGCCGGCGGCCCGTTGGGTGAAGTGACGCCCAATCGCCTGCGCTGGAATCCTCTGGATATCCCGGCCGAGCCGACCGATTTCATCGACGGTCTGGTCGGCATGGTGGCCAACTCGGCAGCGGAAAAACCGGCCGGTATCAGCATCTATAACTATTGCGCGAACCGCTCGATGGAGCGGGTGTTCTACAACGCCGACGGCGAGTTGCTACTGGTGCCGCAACTGGGGCGGCTGCGCATTGCCACCGAACTCGGTGTGCTCGAAGTCGCGCCGCTGGAAATCGCCGTGCTGCCGCGCGGTCTGAAATTCCGCGTCGAACTGCTTGATGCGCAGGCGCGCGGTTACGTTGCCGAGAACCACGGCGCGCCGTTGCGTCTGCCGGACCTGGGGCCGATCGGCAGCAACGGTCTGGCCAATCCACGGGACTTCCTGGCGCCGGTCGCCGCTTACGAAAACCTGCAGCAGCCAACCACGCTGGTGCAGAAATTCCTCGGCCAGTTGTGGGGTACCGAGCTCGATCATTCGCCGCTGAACGTGGTCGCCTGGCACGGCAACAACGTGCCGTACAAATACGATCTGCGCCGTTTCAACACCATCGGTACGGTGAGCTTCGATCACCCGGATCCGTCGATCTTCACCGTGCTGACCTCGCCGACCAGCGTGCACGGACTGGCCAACCTCGACTTCGTGATCTTCCCGCCACGCTGGATGGTCGCCGAGAACACCTTCCGTCCACCGTGGTTCCATCGCAACCTGATGAACGAATTCATGGGCCTGATCCAGGGCGAATACGACGCCAAGGCTGAAGGGTTCGTGCCCGGCGGTGCCTCGCTGCACAGCTGCATGAGCGCCCACGGCCCGGATGGCGAAACCTGCACCAAAGCGATCAACGCCGAACTCAAGCCTGCGAAGATCGACAACACCATGGCCTTCATGTTCGAGACCAGTCAGGTGCTGCGCCCAAGCCGCTTCGCCCTCGACTGCCCGCAACTGCAATCCACTTACGACGCCTGCTGGGCCACGCTGCCCGCCACGTTCGACCCGACCCGGAGATAACCCATGACTCAAACTTCCATCACCCGCAGTTGGGTTGCTTCGGCCAACGGCCACGCGGATTTCCCGCTGCAGAACCTGCCGCTGGGCGTGTTCAGCACTGGCGGCTCGGCGCCGCGCGCGGGCGTGGCGATCGGTGAACATATTTTCGATCTGCAGGTGGCGCTTGAAGCCGGCCTGTTCGACGGCCCGGCACGCAGCGCGGTCGAAGCCACGCACGGCGGCGTGCTGAATGCGTTCTTCGACCTCGGTCGTGAAGCCCGCGTAGCCTTGCGCAGCCGCTTGCTGGAATTGTTCAGCGAGGGCAGCACTCATCGTTGCGCGATCGAAGCCCAGGGCGCCAAACTGCTGCCACTGGCTGCCGATTGCCAGATGCACCTGCCGGCGCGCATCAGCGATTACACCGACTTCTACGTGGGCATCGAGCACGCGCAGAACGTTGGCAAACTGTTTCGTCCGGACAACCCGCTGCTGCCAAACTACAAACACGTGCCGATCGGTTATCACGGTCGCGCCTCCACGGTGCGCGCCTCCGGCACCGACGTGCGCCGCCCGAAAGGTCAGACCCTGCCGGCTGGTGCCAGCGAGCCGACCTTCGGCCCTTGCGCCCGACTGGATTACGAACTGGAACTGGGCATCTGGATCGGTCAGGGCAACGAAATGGGCGAGCCGATAGCCATCGGTGACGCCGCCGAACACATTGCCGGTTTCTGCCTGCTCAACGACTGGTCGGCCCGCGACATCCAGGCTTGGGAATACCAGCCGCTCGGCCCGTTCCTCTCCAAGAGCTTCATCACCAGTGTCTCGCCTTGGGTGGTGACCGCCGAAGCGCTGGAGCCATTCCGCACGGCGCAACCTGCGCGCCCGGAAGGTGATCCGCAGCCGCTGCCATACCTGTTCGACAAACGTGATCAAGATGGCGGCGCCTTTGACATCGAACTGGAAGTGCTGCTGCTCACCGAAGCCATGCGCGAACAGAATCTGCCAGCCCATCGCCTGACCCTGAGCAACACTCGCTACATGTACTGGACCGTCGCACAAATGGTCGCGCACCACAGCGTCAACGGTTGCCAGTTGCAGGCCGGCGACCTGTTCGGTTCGGGGACTTTGTCCGGCCCGCAAAGCGGTCAGTTCGGCAGCCTGCTGGAAATCACCGAGGGCGGTAAAAAGCCGATCGAACTGGCGTCCGGCGAAGTGCGCAAATTCCTCGAAGACGGCGACGAAATCATTCTGCGTGCGCGCTGCGCCCGTGACGGTTTTGCCTCGATCGGCTTCGGCGAATGCCGCGGCAAAGTGCTGGCGGCGCGCTGACAGGAGCGGATCATGGATCTCTACACCTATTACCGCTCGACCTCGTCGTATCGGGTGCGTATCGCGTTGGCGCTGAAAGGGCTCGACTACACCGCGTTGCCGGTCAACCTGATTGCGCCGTCGGGAGGCGAGCATCGCCAGCCGGCGTATCTGGCGATCAATCCGCAGGGCCGGGTGCCGGCCTTGCGCACCGATGACGGCGAGTTGCTGATTCAGTCCCCGGCGATCATCGAGTACCTGGAAGAGCGTTATCCACAGCTGCCATTGCTACCCGAAGACCTCGCCGCCCGTGCTCATGTGCGCGGTGTGGCGGCGGTGATCGGTTGCGACGTGCATCCGCTGCACAACGTCAGCGTGCTCAATCGCCTGCGCCAGTTGGGCCATGAAGAGCCGCAGGTGGTGGAGTGGATCGCGCACTGGATCAGTCAGGGGCTGGCGACCGTCGAGCAATTGATCGGTGACAGCGGTTTCTGCTTTGGCGAGTGGCCGTGTGTGGCGGATGTCTATCTGATTCCGCAGTTGTATGCGGCCGAGCGCTTCGGTGTTTCGCTGGAGGCTTACCCGCGGATCCGGCGGGTGGCGGCGTTGGCGGCTGAGCATCCGGCGTTCATCAAGGCGCATCCGGCCAATCAGCCCGATACCCCTTAAAGCGCCACACTGCCCAATGTAGGAGTGAGCCTGCTCGCGATAGCGGAGTGTCAGATACGAGGATGTTGACTGACACACCGCTTTCGCGAGCAGGCTCACTCCTAAAAGGGATCAGCGCCGCACACAAAAATCATAAAAACAAAACAGGTACCTTGCGATGCATAACCAGATTGCCAGCTTCCGCGCGGCACTCGACGCCCGTCCTGTGTCCCGCTATCAGTGGTTGCTCCTGATCCTGCTCGCCTTGTTGCTGGTCACCGACGGTTATGACGCCCAGGTGCTCGGTTACGTGGTGCCGGCCCTGGCCCAGGACTGGGGGCTGGAGAAAGCCGCGTTCGGGCCGGTTTTCAGCGCCAACCTGTTGGGCCTCACGCTCGGCTCGCTCGCGGTGACGCCGCTGGCCGATCGCTTCGGCGTGCGGCGAATCCTGCTTGCCTGCGTGCTGATCTACGCCAGCCTGACGGTGCTGATGGTGTTCGCCGATTCTCTGAACACCTTGATGATCGCGCGCTTCATCTGCGGTATCGGCATGGGCGGTGCGATGCCCAGTGCCATGGCCTTGATGTCAGAATATTCACCGCCTCGTCTGCGCACCTTGATGGTGACGCTGGCCGCTTGTGGGTTTTCGTTTGGCGGTGCGGCGGGTGGTTTTGTCGCCGCTGGCTTCATCGACCGCTTTGGCTGGCAAGCGGTGTTCCTTGCCGGTGGTGTCACGCCGTTGCTGCTGTTCCCGTTCCTGTGGTGGATGCTGCCAGAATCGCTGCCGCGTCTGCTGCGCGATGCACCGCCCTATGTGCGCCTGCGCAAAGTCACCGCGCGAATGCTGCCGGACTGGCAACCGCCGGCCGCGACCGTTGAACAGAACGAGCGCGAGCAGGGCAGCAAGCTGACCGTGGTCGAGCTGTTCCGCAACGGTTATGCACGACCGACCCTGCTGATCTGGGCGACATTTTTTGTCAGCCTGATTCTGTTGTATTTCATGATCAGCTGGCTGCCGACGCTGTTGCTGGAAAGCGGTCTGAAACTCAATGAAGCGAATCTGGTGACCTCGATGTTCCTGTTCGCCGGTACCTTGGGCGCGGTGTGCATGGCGTGGTTCGCCGACCGTTTGAAACGCAAGGTGCGGCTGCTCTGCGCGGTGCTGGCAGGGGCGGCGCTGTGCACGATTCTGCTGGGTTTGAACCACGACAATCCACGCTATCTGGTGGCCTGCGTGTTTGCCGCCGGCTTCTGTATCATCGGTGGGCAACTGACGTTGAACGCCTTCGCCAGTAATTTCTACCCGGCCCACGTGCGGGCCACGGGCACCGGCTGGGCGTTGGGGGTCGGGCGCTTCGGTTCGATCCTCGGGCCGCTGTTCGGCAGCATGCTGCTGGCGATGCACATTCCGGTGGCGCAAATTTTCTTCTTCTGCGCGATTCCGGCGGTTGTTGCGGCGCTACTGATCATTCAGGTGCGCTCGCCCTCAGATATCCCGCAATCCCCTGTGGGAGCGAGCTTGCTCGCGAAGAACGATAACGCAGTCTGACAGGAACAACGGTGGCGCCTGCTTCGCGGGCAAGCCACGCTCCCACAAGGGATCGTTGTGAGGCAGAAGGATGGGGCCACGCTGAACCCTGTGGGAGCGGGCTTGCTCGCGAAGGCGATCCAGGTTTCGATGCATTCATCGCTGACACGACGCTTCGCGAGCAGGCTCACTCCTACAAAAAGCGTTTAGTGCACAACGGAATTGGGTGGCAGGTGGCCGAGGCGTTCAGTCAGGCGCAGGCGCTGGATCGGATCGTCACTGAGCAGCAGCGCATGCTCCAGATCGAAGCGCTCGGCGTTCGGGCAGTCGAGGCGTTGGTACAGGCTGGCGCGGGCCAGATAATCGGCGGCGCTGGCTCCGCCCAGTTCCAGCACGCGCTCGGCATCGATCAGCGCGGCAATGTAATCCTCATGCGCCAGATGCAACTGTCGCAGGTTGCGTGACAGGCGCTGGAGCACCTGCTCCGGGCTGGCGGTGGCCAGATGGTCGGCGTTGAGTTTGAGGTGCGCGCCGTACTGACGCTGCAACAACTCGCGACAATCATTGGGGTACAGCCGCCGACCACCGCAGGGATCCAGCAGGTGATCAGCGCCGGGCACCCGCAGCAGGAAATGCCCGGGGAAGTTCACCCCAACCAGCGGAATCTCCAGACCACGGGCCAATTCCAGAGCAATCAAGGACAGGCTCAGCGGCTGGCCGCGACGGGTCTGCAACACTTTGTCCAACAACGCGACCTGCGGGCGTAGCGGCAAAAAATCATCCTGGGCGAACCCCAGATCATTCATCCGCCGCAGCAACGGCTGCGCCAATTCGCTGACCGGCAGCATCGGCAAGCCGTAGCTGACGCGCTGCTGCAGCTCCTTGAAGTCCTGTTGCAGCGCTTCGACATCGAGGCCTTTTTCGTGTTCGGCAGCCATCCACAACGCCGCTTCGAACAGCGCGGGCGGTGAACGGTGCAGGCATTCGAAAAAACGTTGGCGCGGGCTCATCGAAATCTCCGGGGAATGCCTCGTTTTAGCCCCGTCCGCGCCATTCGTCCAGTACCGGGCAGGTTATGCCGCAAAGTCACCATCGACGCCTGCGCTTATTCCGGCGCGCTTCAGCAATTTTTGGGCGCAAGCCTATACTGGCGTCTACCAGAAGTGATTCGGGAGCCTGCCGATGTTCGCTCTCATGCAAAGCACTCGCCTGGAATCGCTGCACCTCAGCGTTGACCCGGTCACCGGGTTGAAGGCGGTCATTGCCATTCATAACAGTCGCCTCGGGCCTGCTCTGGGCGGTTGCCGTTATCTTGCCTATCCCAACGACGAATCCGCAGTCGAGGATGCCATACGCCTGGCGCAGGGCATGAGCTACAAGGCGGCCCTGGCCGGGCTCGATCAGGGCGGCGGGGTGGCGGTGATCGTACGCCCGGTGCATGTGGAAAATCGCGCGGCATTGTTCGAAGCGTTTGGCCGTTGCATCGAACAACTCGACGGTCGCTACATCACCGCCATCGACAGCGGCACTTCGGTGGCGGACATGGATTGCATCGCACAGCAGACCCAGCATGTCACCAGCACCACCTCGGCCGGCGACCCGGCACCGCATGCGGCGATGGGCGTGTTCACCGGAATTCGCGCCACCGCCATGGCGCGGCTGGGCAGCGACAATCTTGAAGGCTTGCGCGTGGCGATTCAGGGCTTGGGCAACGTCGGTTATGCATTGGCCGAGCAGTTGCACGCGGCGGGCGCAGAGTTGCTGGTCAGCGACATCGACCACGGCAAGGTGCAACTGGCGATGGAGCAACTCAACGCGCACCCGATCGCCAACGACGCCTTGCTCAGCACACCGTGCGACATCCTTGCGCCGTGCGGCCTCGGCGGGGTGCTCAACAGTCATACGGTGACGCAACTGCGCTGCTCGGCGGTGGCCGGTTCGGCGAACAATCAACTGACGCATCTGGACGTGGCCGATCAGCTGGAGCGGCGCGGGATTCTTTATGCGCCGGACTATGTGATTAACGCGGGCGGGTTGATTTATGTCTCGCTCAAGCATCGCGGCGAAGAGCTGGGGACGATAACCGCGCACCTGTCGAAGATCAGTTCGCGACTGACCGAAGTGTTTGCCCATGCGCAGGCCGAGAAGCGTTCGCCGGCGCGGGTGGCGGATGAGTTGGCGGAGAAAGTCTTGTATCGCTGAAAAGCAAAAGATCGCAGCCTGCGGCAGCTCCTACATATGGAATGCGTATTCCCTGTAGGAGCTGCCGCAGGCTGCGATCTTTTCGATTCAAACGTTGTTACTTGGCAGCTTTTGCCGCTTTGACCGGCTTCACTGGAGCCTCTTCCGGCTCGGCCGTTTCGGCTTTTTCAACGACTTCTGCCGGTGCATTGATCAGCTCCGACAGCGCATCAGGCTGGCTCTTGAAAGCCTTGGCGAACACATCGCGGTTCTTCGCCATGTAGATCCCGACTTCTTCAACCTGTTGCTCGTTCAGCGACGGCACGGCTTTCTGCAACACTTCGGACAGCATCTCGGCCAGTTCGAGCATTTTGTCATGACGGTCAGCTTCGGCTTTATCCATGAACAAGCGCTCCAGATCTCGGCTGCTGCGGTATACCACTTCGACGGCCATTCACCACCTCACATGCCTTCACATTTAGTTGTCTTAGCGACTACTGTATTTATATACAGCGAAAGGATAAGCGAATCCCTGCGCTTTGGGTAGTGGCTTTTCAATGTAGACCGGATTCGGGATTTGTCAGTGGGATCGCGGTGCGGCTATTCGCGAGCAGGCTCGCTCTAACCATTGCGCAGGGCTGCGACCAAACGCCACGGCGCGGGTTTGGTGCCGGCTCGCCATGATGGCGTGGCCTCTTTTCTGCATGAAACTCAAGACGTGCAGAAAACCGTCACGTCCAACGCGCATCATCCGCCCGAGTCGGGCTAAGGAACATCATCGTGAAAATCAACTGGGCCGAGAAACTGCGGCAAAACGTGCATCAACTGGCCGAGTCCCTGGGCAACCTGTTCGTCGAGACCTTCCACTATCTGGCGCTGTTCGCCATTGGTGCGGTGACCGCGTGGGCGGCGGTGATGGAATTTCTCGGCATGCTCGAAGAAGGCCACATCAAGATCGATGACATTCTGTTGCTGTTCATCTATCTGGAACTGGGGGCGATGGTCGGGATTTACTTCAAGACCAACCACATGCCGGTGCGCTTCCTGATCTACGTGGCGATCACTGCGCTGACTCGCCTGCTGATCTCCAATGTCTCGCACCACAACCCGCCGGACATGGGCATCATCTACCTGTGCGGTGGCATTCTGCTGCTGGCGTTCTCGATCCTGGTGGTGCGTTACGCCTCGTCGCAATTTCCGTCGGTGAAGATCGAAAAACCGCAACGCAAACTCGGCGCCGGCTCCGGTGAGCACCCCGAGATCGAGAAGGGCGAACTCTAAATCCCGGCTGACGGTCGAGAGCGGCCGTCAATTGGCTGCGGTGGCGGTGGCAGACCGTCGCCGCCGGTCATCGCTTCAAGGATCGCCATCGCGCTGTGGCCCTGTTCGATGGCGATGCCGAACTGAATGCTTTGCACCAGCCGTTTGAGCCGTACCGGATCGTTGCGCTGTTCGGCGCTGATCATCCGTTTGGCGACGATCCGGCCACTGTTGGACAGGGTCAGCATGATGCTGCCGTCCAGCCCCTGGATGCTCAGGTTGATCTGATAGTCCGGCGCGAAGGCATCGGTAATGATCTGAAAAGGGTTGTCCATGATGCGTCACCGCCTGATTGAACGTGCAGTTGTTGACCGGCCGTGATCGGGTTGGTTCGCAATACCTGATCATCGGCGATTCCGTGGCCTGTGTTGTTGCGTTTTGTAGGAGCTGCCGAAGGCTGCGATCTTTTGATCTGCGCTGTTTTGACTTCGGTCATGAAGATCAAAAGATCGTCCGAACGCGGCCCGAACCTGCGGCAGCTCCTACATAGGAATTGCAAGGGCTGTGCCGGGAAAATTGTTGGACAATGGATACGGCATAAAAAAGGCGAGCCCATGGCTCGCCTTTGTCATTTGTGGCCCGTTTCAGGGCAGAACCGAGTAGATGATCGCCGACAGTGCAATCAGGCCGATCAGCACCACGAACACGTTCGACGCCTGTCCCGAGTACTGGCGCAAGGCTGGCACACGGCGGATGGCGTACATCGGCATCAGGAACAACAGGCAGGCAATCACCGGCCCGCCGAGGGTTTCGATCATGCCGAGGATGCTCGGGTTGAAGGTGGCCACGGCCCAGCAGCTGAGGATCATGAACAGTGCGGTCAAGCGGTTCAGCCAGCTGGCCGACATCACCTTGCCACGACCGCGCAGGCTCTTGACGATCATGCCCTGAAAGCCTTCGCTGGCGCCGATGTAGTGGCCGAGAAAGGATTTGGTGATCGCCACCAGCGCGATCAGCGGTGCGGCGTAGGCGATGACCGGGGTCTGGAAGTGGTTGGCCAGGTACGACAGGATCGAAATGTTCTGCGCCTTGGCCGCGGCCAGATCGGCCGGCGACAGCGCCAGCACACAGCTGAAGCAGAAGAACATCACCGTCACCACCATCATCCCGTGGGCCATGGCGAGGATGCCGCTGCTCTTGCGTTCGGCCTCGGCGCCGTAGCGTTGCTTCTGGTCAACCGCGAACGCAGAGATGATTGGCGAGTGGTTGAACGAGAACACCATTACCGGGATCGCCAGCCACATCGTCTTGAGGAACGTCGACAGCGGCATCGCCTCCTTGGCACTGGCGAAGAACGCACCGTTCCAGTTCGGGATCAGGCTGAGGCCGAGCAACAGCAGCGCGGCGACGAACGGATAGACCAGCACGCTCATGGCTTTGACGATCACGTTTTGCCCGCAACGCACGATGGCCATCAGGCCAAGGATCAGCACCAGCGACAGGATTGCCCGAGGTGGCGGGGCGATGTGCAATTGGTGTTCGAGAAAGCTGCTCAAGGTGTTGGTCAGCGCGACGCTGTACACCAGCAGAATCGGGAAGATCGCGAAGAAATACAGCAGGGTGATCAGCTTGCCGGCACCGATACCGAAGTGTTCTTCGACGACTTCGGTGATGTCTCCGGAACGCCCGGACAGCACGAAGCGAGTCAGTCCCCGGTGGGCGAAGAAGGTCATCGGGAACGCCAGCAGTGCCAGAATCAGCAACGGCCAGAAACCGCCGACGCCGGCGTTGATCGGCAGAAACAAAGTGCCGGCGCCGATGGCGGTGCCATACAGACCGAGCATCCAGGTGGTGTCGGATTTGCTCCAGCCCTTGTGGGCAATTTCGGTGTTGCGTGTGCGATCTACAGCGGGATTTTCGGCAGCAGGTGTACGTACATCGGTCATCGTTTTTGCCTCGTTATTATTTTTGCTCGGGCTCACGGTTGGCGGGCCGCAAGTTGCGGCCCGCCGGGACGGTCAGGCAATGCGCGTCAGCATTCCACCCAGTTCACAGCCAGGCCGCCCCGTGAAGTCTCTTTGTATTTGTCGTGCATGTCGGCGCCGGTATCACGCATGGTGCGGATTACCCGGTCGAGGGAAATGAAGTGTTTGCCGTCGCCGCGCAGGGCCATTTGCGTGGCGTTGATCGCTTTCACGGCGGCGATGGCGTTGCGTTCGATACACGGCACCTGCACCAGGCCGCCGACCGGGTCGCAGGTCAGGCCTAGGTTGTGTTCCAGGCCGATTTCGGCGGCGTTTTCCAGTTGCTCCGGGGTCGCACCGAGCACTTCAGCGAGGCCCGCGGCGGCCATGGCGCAGGCCGAACCGACCTCGCCCTGGCAGCCGACTTCAGCGCCGGAGATCGAGGCATTTTTCTTACACAAAATGCCGACCGCGGCGGCGCCCATGAAGAACGCGACCACGTCATCGTCAGACGCGTCCGGATTGAATTTCATGTAGTAGTGCAGCACCGCCGGAATGATCCCGGCCGCGCCATTGGTCGGCGCGGTGACCATGCGCCCCCCGGCAGCGTTCTCTTCGTTGACGGCGAGGGCGAACAGGTTGACCCACTCCATCGCCGACAGCGTCGAACTGATGACATTCGGCTTGCCGATTTCCAGCAGGCTGCGGTGCAATTTCGCCGCCCGGCGCGGCACGTTCAGCCCGCCGGGCAGCACGCCTTCGTGGCGCAGGCCTTGCTCGACACACTCACGCATCACCGACCAGATGTGCAGCAAACCGTTACGGATTTCAGCGTCGCTGCGCCAGGCCCGCTCGTTGGCCATCATCAGTTCCGACACGCGCAGGTTGTGCTGCCTGCACAGGTTCAGCAGTTCGGCGGCGCTGGAAAAATCGTACGGCAGCACCACGTCGCCGGCCGGCGCCACACCGGACTCGGCTTCCGCGGCTTCGATGATGAAACCGCCGCCGATCGAGTAGTACGTCTGGGTAAAGAGCTCGGCGCTTTCGCTAAAGGCCGTCAACGACATGGCGTTGGGGTGGTAGGCCAGGCTTTCGTCCAGCAGCAGGAGATCGTGCTGCCAGTTGAAGGAAATTTCTCTCTGCCCGGCCAGCAGCAACAGGCCACTTTCGCGCAGTTGCTGGATGCGAGGGTCGATGGTCGCCGGATCAATGCTATCCGGCCATTCGCCCATCAGGCCCATGACCGTGGCGCGGTCGGTGGCGTGGCCGACGCCGGTGGCCGACAGCGAACCGTACAAACGGATTTCCACGCGGCGCACATCGTTGAGCAAGCGCTGGTCTATCAGCGCCTGGGCAAAGGTTGCAGCGGCGCGCATCGGGCCGACGGTGTGGGAACTGGACGGACCGATGCCGACTTTGAATAGATCGAAAACACTGATAGCCATGCTAAACCCTTACAAGCAATGGAGTAGGAATCGCTGCCATTTTTTGTAGGACAAGCGCAATGTCGGCGATACTGCCTACCTCGGTCCTACGTGACCAACGAAACTTCCTAAGAAAGCCTTTAGCAGGACTAAACAATGAGTCGTCAATTGCATGCCCAGACCTACGTCTGGCTGCAGGTGTTTTCCTGTGCCGCGCGGCACCTGTCCTTCACCCGTTGTGCGCAAGAGCTGCATATCACCCCGGGGGCGGTCAGTCAGCAGATTCGCCAGTTGGAAGAGCGTCTCGGTTTTCGCCTGTTCCATCGCCGGGCGCGGGGTGTCGAGTTGAGTGCGGAAGGCCAGCGACTGGCCATCACGGTCAATGAGGCCTATGGCAGTATCGATGCTGAATTGCGTCGACTGGATGCGGGGATGATCAGCGGGATTCTGCGGGTGCGCTCGATCCCGTCGTTCCTCAGCAAATGGCTGACCCCGCGTTTGCCGCGTCTGCAGCAGCGCTATCCGGACATCCAGTTGCGCCTGGTGGCCGAGGACAGCAGCGTGCCGTTGCACGAGGGCGATTTCGATCTGGCGATTGACCTGAACGACGGCAGCTATCCGGGACTGTTATCCACAGCCTTGCTCGATGAGCAGATTTTCCCGGTGTGTGCGCCGAATTTGTTGCGCGGACGCCCTCCGCTGCACGGGCCGGCGGATCTGGTGCATTTCCCGTTGTTGCACGACATCACCGCCTGGCGTGGCAGTTATGAATATGCGGAATGGGAGTTTTATCTGAACGCGATCGGTTTTGAGGGTGCCGACGTTCGGCGTGGGCACACGTTCAATCGCAATCACCTGACCATCGAAGCGGCAATTGCCGGCATGGGCGTGGCGATTGCCCGACGCACATTGCTCAACGATGAGCTGGAGCGCGGGACGTTGATCGTGCCGTTCGGATTGTCGGTGCCCAACCACAAACGTTACGTTTTGCTGTATGCGCCGGGGACGTTGAGCCATCCGGGCGTGCGCGCCGTGCATGACTGGCTGGTGGAGGAAGCGGGGATTTTCCGCAGCTTGCACCCGTTGAACGACGGGCAATTGTGAGCAGATTTTGCAGGGTTGCGAGGCGACCCAACTCCCGACCTTACCAGTGACTTGCTCGGTTGTCCGGCTTTTTTTGCGAATGAATATTTATCTTTTTTCAGGGGTTGAAATGTTCGTCAGTCGGGCCGATTGTTGTAACCAGGAGGTCAGGAAATCCAATTCAAGGCCTCTGGCGAGCTAGCTGAAATAAGGGATGAACTATGCAAATCCAAGTCAACAGCGATAACCATATTCAAAGCAGTAAGCGACTGGAGGAGTGGGTACGTACAACTATTGAGAGCACGCTCGAACGTTATGAAGAAGACCTGACCCGTGTCGAAGTCCACCTGAGCGACGAGAACGGCGACAAACCAGGTCCCCATGACTTGCGCTGCCAACTGGAAGCGCGGCCAAAAGGCCATCAACCGATTTCCGTCACCCATAAAGCCGATTCGCTGGAACAGGCGATCGACGGTGCAGCCGAAAAACTGGAGCACGCGCTGGAGCACCTGTTTGGCAAACTGCGAGGCAAGCCCCGCGCCGCCATCGTGCCATTCAGCAAAGCGAATGACGCACTGCTGGAAGAAGAGTTTCTGGAGAATGAGCAGGCAGCGATCAACAGTTGATGCGCTGATTTTTCAAGCCACCCCATGAGCACGGGCCTGCGCAAGCAGGCCCGTTTTTGTTTGTGGCGTTTTTTGCGCAGGGCATCAGAAAGCGGCCCCTCACCCCAGCCCTCTCCCTCCGGGAGAGGGGGCCGACCGAGGTGTCTGACGTGAAACATCGACCTGAAAGTCCGACTCGACTATGGATTCGGCAAAGCAGAATCAGGTCGGCGTACTTCGCAAGCATCCCGCAATCAGTCCCCTCTCCCTTGGGAGAGGGTTAGGGTGAGGGTTTTTTCAATCTCAGAACGCGAGGGAGGTTTGCACGTACACCGTGCGCGGTTCACCCACGTACTTGCCCTTGTTGTTGTCATCGAACGAGCGGGTGAAATACTGGGTGTTGAAGATGTTCTTCACCCCCACCGCCACATTCAGGTCCGACAGTTGCGGGCCGAAGTCGTAACCGGCGCGGCTGCTGAACAGCATGTAACCGGGGATCTTACCGGTGCTGCCGTCGGCGCTTTCCCTGGAGGTGTTGGCATTGTCGGCGAACTGGTCGCTCTGGAAGCTGCTGTCGACGTTGAGTTTCCACGGGCCCTCGGTATAACCGACGCCAATCGTGCCTTTGTGTTTCGACGAGAACGGCACGCGATTGCCCTTGTTCGGCCCGTCTTCGCGGATGCTCGCGTCAACATAGGCATAAGTGGCGTACACATCGAAACCGGCGAGTGCCGGGCTCAAGTCATCCAGCGCGTAATTGACGCTGGTCTCGATGCCTTGATGGCGGGTTTCGCCCCGGGCGATCACCGAATCGTTGGTCTGGTTGCTTTCGTACTGGTTGTCGAAGTTGATCAGGAACGCGCCGATCTCTGCGCGCAGGGCGCCGTTGTCATAACGGGTACCGAGTTCCCAGGTGCGGGCTTTCTCCGGTTTCACTTCGCCGCTGCTCACACGGTTGGGCATCTGACTGTATTGCACGCTGCCGAACGAACCTTCGGTGTTGGCATAAAGATTCCAGCTGTCGCTCAGGTGATAAAGCACATTCAGCGCTGGCAGTGCGGTGTTGTAGTCGCCCTTGTATTTGACGTCGGTCAGGTTGTTGGTCTGCTGCGACTCGATCATCTCGTAGCGCACGCCCGGAGTGATGGTCCATTTGCCGATGTCGATGCGATCGTCGACGAACAACGCATTGGCTTCGGTGCCACCGCGGGTGTCGCGGTCGTTGCGGCTGTCGGTGGTCGGGTACTGGTTGCTGCTGATCGGCGTGCGATAGCGCAACTCGTGGCCGGCCTCGTTGATGTAGCGGTAACCGACGCCGACTTCATGGCTGGTCGGGCCGAGGTCGAAGCCTTGGGCGAAACGCGTTTCGAAACCGCGCACCCAATACTCGCGCGGTGACAGCGAGAGGAAGTTGCCCTGATCCAGATAACCGCTGCGCAGGGTCTTGGTGAAGAAGGTGTTGGCGGTGAATTCGCGGCGATCCTCCTGATAGCGATAGCCGAAGTTGAACATCGTCCGCCGGCCCCAGAACTGGTCTTTCAGGCGCGTCGACTGGTACGGGTCAGCGTCGTAATCGGCAACGCTGAGGCCGCCGGGCATGTCGGCCTTGCCTTCGTAATACTGGGCCATGGCGTTGAAGCTGTTGGCCTCGTCGAGCTGGTATTTGCCCTTGAGGATCAGGTCGTCGATTTCGCTGTCGCTGTGTTCACGCCAGTCGCCGCCACGGGTGCCGGAGTACAGCAGCGCGCCGCCCAGACCATTTTCGTTGGTGCCGCCGGCCAGCAGATTGGCGCTGGTCTTGAAGCCGTCATGGCTCGACGACGGACTGGTTTCGGTCTGGAAACCACCCTTGACCGTCGGCGCATCGGGAATGGCGCGGGTGACGAAGTTGACCACGCCACCGACGTTCTGCGGGCCGTAACGCACGGCGCCACCGCCACGCACCACGTCCACGGCGTCCATGTTGCCCATGCTGATCGGCGCGAACGACAACTGCGGCTGGCCGTACGGTGCGAAGGGCACGGGAATGCCGTCCATCAGTACGGTCGAGCGCGCGGCCAGGCGCGGATTGAGACCGCGAATGCCGAAGTTCAGCGCCATGTCGTGGCTGCCGGTGCCATTGTTTTCCGGAGCATTGACCCCGGGGATGCGGTTGAGCACATCGCGTGCCTGAGTCGCACCCTGACGTTCGAAGTCTTCGCGACGGATCACATCACGGGCACCCGGATGTTCGAAGACGTTGACCTGCGCTGCATCACCGAGCCAGTCACCGACGACTTTCGAGGTGTCCAGCTCCAATGCGGTGTCGCCGGTCGGTTGCAGACTGAAGGCATTGTCGCCCTCGGCGCGAGCTTGCAGGCCGGTGCCTTCGAGCAGCGCATCGAGACCTTGTGCAGCGCTGTAGCTGCCTTCGAGGCCACGGCTTTGCACACCGCTGGTGACTTGCGAGCCAAAGGAAATCAGCACGCCGGCTTCACGACCAAACTGGTTGAGGGCGTTTTCCAGCGATGCCGGGGCAATATGGTAAACCTTGGTTTCGGCGGCCATGGCCGGCAGAGCGCTGAAGCTCAGGCTGGCGCCCAGTACGAAGTTGCGCAGGCTGCGGGCCAGCGGCGTGAGGCAAGTGGGGTGCATGAAGGTTGATCCTGAGAAGGTTGAATCAAGGGGGCTTTCCTTCTCTGTCACGCCAGATCTGAAAAACGGCTCATTTATTTTCTAAAGCAAAAGATCGCAGCCTGCGGCAGCTCCTACAGGATGTACACCGAGCCAATGTAGGAGCTACCGCAGGCCGCGATCTTTTGATCTTGCTGCTAAACCCGCGCCTCGACACTGACCCAATAACGGGTAAACCGCCGAACTTTCACCGGCAGACTGATTTGCAGCAGATCAAGAATCCGCTCGCTGTCGTCCAGTGGATAAGTCCCGGAGATCAGCAAGTCGGCCACCTTCGCATCGCAATGCAACTGGCCGCGACGGTAACGCCCGAGTTCTTCAAGAAAATCGCCCAGGCGCATGTGCGCGGCGATCAACATGCCGTCGGCCCAGGCGCCGCTGTTGGCGTCCAGTGACTGGGCGGCGCTGATCGAGGTGGCGCTGAAACTTAGCTGACGGGCAACGGGCAGCCACACCGGCGCGCGCCCGTGGACATTCAATTCGACTTGGCCTTCGAACAGCGCCACCTGCGTGCGATCGGCAAATTGCCGTACGTTGAGTCGGGCAGCAGCGGTTTTCAATAGCCCTTGTGCCGTGTGTACTTCGAACGCTTGGGCGGTGCTCAAAAGGATCTCGCCCTCCAGCAAACGGATCAGCCGCTGCGCACCATCCACGTCCGCTGCGCTCGCGGTGTTGAGCTGCAACTGGCTGCCCGCACCCAGCGTCACCTTGCGTCGCTCACCCAGCGGGCTGCGGTAATCGGCGAGCATCGTCGGCAGCGGATTGTGCTCGCGCATGCCCCAGGTGACGGCGGAACCGGCACCTAGAAGCAGCAGCAACTTGAGTGCCTGACGGCGGTTGGAAGACTTCGGCCCGTTCAACGCGGCATGCGCCAATGGCGACGCCACGCCGCGCAAGCGCTGGTTGACCCGCTGCATGTGCTCCCACGCGCGACGATGTTCGCTGTGGGCGTCCAGCCATTGTTGCCAGGCTTGTTGCTGACGGGGGGAGAGCGACCCTTGCTGCATTTCCATCAGCCAGTGCACGGCCTGTTCGGCCACTTGCGCAGAGAAATCCGGGACGCGGTTCATAGGGCGAAATAGCAGCGCAGGGCGGCTTTGTGCAGATGACGTTTGACCGTGGCCACCGAAATGCCCAGTTCGGCGGCGATTTGCGGATAAGTCAGGCCATCGACCTGCGCCAGCAAAAAGGCGCGCTTGACCAGACGCGGCAAGCCATCGAGCAACTGATCCAGTTCGATCAGGGTTTGCAGGATGATCGCTTTGTCTTCTTCCGATGGCGCAACCATTTCCGGCATCTGCGCCAGGGTGTCGAGGTAGGCGCGTTCCAGGTCCTGACGGCGGTAATGATTGAACAGCACGCGTTTGGCGAGTGTGGTCAGGAAGGCGCGCGGTTCGATGATCACCGCGGGTTCGCGGGCGCTGAGCACGCGAATGAACGTGTCTTGCGCCAGATCCGCCGCGCTGTCCGGGCAGCCGAGCCTGCGCCGCAACCAGCCGGTGAGCCAGCTGTGGTGGTCGTGGTAGAGCGATTCGACGGGATGGGCGGACGACAAGGGTATTACTCCGGGCGCATGATCGATGCGTTAGAGAACAAGAACTGTTCGCATTGTAGGGGCGTGCGAGGGTGCCCGGCAATCAGATGCTTTTGCGTATGAGAATATTTATCATTAATATTGCTCGCCTGTTGGTTCGGCTTGTCGGCCGGACGTTTTTTCGTTTCAGGGTCGAAACATGAAAGGCAAACTCGCCTCACTTCCCATGTCCTATCGTCTGGCCGTCACCTCGCGGGTGCTGGCGGCGGTGTTCGGCGGCTATCTGGTCGCGGCGCTGGCCAGTGTCGCGTTGACGATGTGGCTGCCGTTGAGCCGCGCCGAAGCGGTGGTGACCGGTATGACCATTTCCTTTCTGGTCTATCTGGTCGCGGTGCTGTGGTGCTTCGCTTGCCGCACGGCGTGGTCGGCGTGGGTCGGTTTGCTGGTGCCGAGCGTGATTCTGGCGACGGTGTCGGGTGCCGCGCGGGGCTTGGGTTACGCATGAAAGAGGGCTTTCGTCAGTCGATGGCCTGGCTGCACACGTGGACGGGGCTGGTGTTCGGCTGGCTGCTGTTTGCGATTTTCCTCACCGGAACGCTGGCCTATTTCAAGGATGAGATCAGCCACTGGATGCAGCCGGAAATTCCCTCGCGGCCCATCAATGCCGAAGCGAGCCTGACCCTGGCGCAAAGTTACCTGCAGCAACACGCCGCCGGCGCCTCGCGCTGGCTGATCGACTTGCCCGACGCCCGTGACCCGGGCCTGACGGTGCGCTGGCAGCAGGCGCCGAACACACCGGGCGAGCGCGGCAAGTTCGAATCCAGAACACTCGACGCGCAGACCGGCAGTGAAGTCCAGGCCCGCGAAAGCCTGGGCGGCGAGTTCTTCTACCGCTTCCATTTCCAGCTGCAAATGCCTTATCCATGGGGCCGCTGGCTGGCGACGATGGCGGCGATGGTGATGTTCGTCGGGCTGATCACCGGCATCATCACCCACAAGAAAATCTTCAAGGACTTCTTCACCTTTCGCCCGCGCAAAGGCCAGCGTTCATGGCTCGACGGGCATAACGCGGTCGGCGTGCTGGTGCTGCCGTTTCACTTGATGATCACCTACAGCAGCCTGGTGATTTTCATGGCGATGGTCATGCCGGCGAGCATTCTGGCGTCCTATAACGGCGACGTGCGCGCCTTTTACGACGAAGTTTTTCCGGCATCGAAGACCCCTGAGCCAGCCAACCGGGCGGCGCCGCTAAGTCCGATGGCACCACTGCTGGCCAAGGCCAGCGAGCAGTGGGCGGGAGGCAGCACCGCGCGGCTGACAGTGAACAATCCGGGGGACGCGAATGCCTCGGTGGTGCTGTCGCGCCGTGGCGACCGCGTCGTCCACGATTTCGGTCGCGCGGTGACGTTCACCGGCGAGCGCCTCGGCAGCACCCCGGAGCAGCCCGTGGCGATGGCCGTCGGCGGCACGTTCTACGGTTTGCACATGGGCCACTTCGCCGGGGCGACGTTGCGCTGGCTGTATTTCATCTGCGGTCTGGCGAGTACCGCGATGATCGGCACCGGGCTGGTGATCTGGCTTGGCAAGCGCCAGCTCAAACACGCCAAGAGCGGCGTGATGCCGTTCGAATTGCGTCTGGTGGAAGTGCTGAACATCGCCAGCATGGCCGGGCTGGTGTTGGCGGTGGCGGTGTTCTTTTTGGCCAATCGCCTGTTGCCGACAGATCTGCTCGGGCGCGCCGATCAGGAAGTGAATGCGTTTTTTATCGCCTGGGCTTTGAGTGTGGTGCATGCGTTGCTGCGCAAAGGGCGCAAGGCCTGGGTCGAACAGCTCGCGCTGGCTGCCGTGCTGTTTATCGCGGCGCCGCTGATCAATTTGACCACACCGTGGAATCTCGGGGTAACGCTGGCGCAAGGTGACTGGACGCTGGCGGGTTTCGATCTGACTTGCCTGGGCGCAGGTCTGTTCCTCGGCTGGGCCGCATGGAAAATGCAGCGTGCCGGCGGCGCCGTCAGCGTGAAAAAAACATCCCGCGAAAAGCCGCGACCGATCGCGCTTGAGCAGGAGGTCAGCTGATGTTGCTGGCGTTGTTGCTGTGCTATGCCGCGTTCAGCGCGCTGTGTCTGTCGATGCCTCGGCACCATGATGAACTGCTCGGCAACAAACCCTCGGCGCGACGCGCACGGGGTCTGAAACTCACTGGTTGGCTGTTGCTCGGGCTGTCGCTTTGGGCGGCAGTCGCTGCACACGGCTGGAGTTTCGGTCTGGTCGACTGGTTCGCGGTGCTCATGCTCAGCGCCTTGGCGTTGGTGCTGTTGCTGCCGTATCGCCCACGTCTGGCCCTCGCACTGGCCGGGTTGAGCCTGCTGGCCAGTCCGGTCGCTGCCTGGGCGCAGGTCTGACATGCTGATCGGTCACCCCCCGGAATCCCGCGACGACGAACCACATGGGGCGCGTGCGCATTTTCTCCAGGTGTTCCTGTCGCAGCGCTCGCAGATGGAAGCGCTGGTGAACCGGCGCGTCGGCTGCCGGGCCACGGCGGCGGATCTGGTGCAGGATCTGTTCCTGCGTTTCTGGCGGCGGCCGCTGGTGCAGGTCGAAGAACTCAGCACCTATCTTTTGCGCTGCGCCGGCAACATCGCCATCGATCACTTGCGCAGCGAAGGCACGCGGGTGCGGGTTAACGAGGGTTGGCAACCGGATGCGCCGGACAGTCACGGCAGCGAACCGCAAGCCGCGCTCGAAGCGGGCAATGATCTGCGCCATGTCGAGGCGGCGTTGCGTGCCTTGCCCGAACGCACCCGGCAGATCTTCCTGCTCAATCGCATCCACGGCCGCAAATACGCAGACATCGCCAAAGCCATGGGCCTGTCCCAAAGCGCCGTGGAAAAACATATGATGCGCGCCCTCGAGGCCTGCAAGGCCAGCCTGCGCGAACCCGCGCCACGTCTGCCAGGGAAAGCACCGTGAAAGTCACCGACCGCGTCACCCCGACGCCTGCTCAGGAGCAGGCCGCGCTCGCCTGGCTGAGCCTGCTGCACGACCGCCCGAGCACCGGCGATCAACTGACCTTCAGCCAATGGCTGCGCGCCGACCCGGCCCACGCCGAGGCCTACGCCCAGGCGCAAGTGCTCTGGGAGTTGAGCGAAAGTCCGGCGCGTACCTTGGCCGATGAAGAGGCGTTGGCGTTGCAGGGCTACCTCAATGCGATGGATCGTCCGCGTCGTTTACTGCTGCTGCGCTGGTCGGGCGCGCTGGCGATGGCCGCGTGTCTGATGCTGATGATCAGCCTTGGCACGGGTTGGCAGCCGCAGCGCTGGATCGATGATCTGGGTGCCGATTACGTTTCGGCACCGGGCGAGATCCGCACCGTGACCCTGGCCGATCAATCGCAAGTCACGCTGGATGCCGACAGTGCCATCGCGGTGGATTTCAGTCATGGCGAGCGGCATGTGCAATTGCGTCGCGGTGCCGGATTTTTCAGTGTCACGCATACGGGGGATCCGTTTGTGGTCGCGGCGGAGAAGGGCGAGGCGCGGGTGCTCGGCACGCAGTTCGAAGTGCGACTGCAACCACACGGTGCGCAGGTCACGGTACTGTCGGGGCGCGTTGGCGTTACGGCGGATCGTGATGGCGCGCAGCAGGTTCTTACGGCCGGTCAGCAGGTGGCTTTCGCTGACGGCTCGGCAGACAAACTGCATGCGGTGGACAGCGAGGCACGCCTGGCCTGGCGTCAGGGCTGGCTGACTTACTACAAGGCGTCACTGGCCGACGTGGTGGAGGATCTGCGGCGCTATTACCCGGGGCGGATAGTTGTGCTCAACGATGAGCTGGCTGCGCGCAAGGTCAGCGGCAGTTTTCCGAGCAAGGATCCGCAGGCCGTGCTCAGTTCCCTGCAAGGGGTGATGGGGTTTGAGCAGCATCAGGTGCTGGGGCATCTGATTATTCTGCGCTGAATCAACGTCAAAAGATCGCAGCCTGCGGCAGCTCCTACAGGGGATCGCGTATACCTGTAGGAGCTGTCGCAGGCTGCGATCTTTTGATCTTCAAAATATTTTCAAAATTGTAGTGAGGTAAACCGCAGCCCCATCCGTGTAGTGACTGAAACTGCGAGTCATTCGCATCCGTTGCGGTTCTACACAGGTCATTGAGCAATGAAGTCCAGGGCAAAATCGGGTTCGGTCAAACAGTGGTTGGGTGTTTCGGCATTGAGTTTTTGCGCATCGGCGCTGCTGCCGATGAGCGTGGCGCTCGCCGCTGAAACCGTCAGCAGCCCGACGCAGAAGCAGTTCAATTTCTCCCTGAGCGCCAAACCGCTGCCCCAGGCCCTGAGCGACTTCAGCCGCGTCACCGGGCAGAGCGTGGTCTACACCGATGAGGCACCGTACGGCATTAACGCCCCGGCCGTCAGCGGCCAGATGAGCGCCGAACAAGCGCTGCAACGCCTGCTCAGCGGTTCGGGCATGACCTTCCGCCGTACCGACAGCCACACTCTGGCGCTGGAACCGCAGCCCACCGCAGGTGCGCTCAACCTCGGCGCCACCACCATCACCTCGACCCGCGACGAGTCGATGACCTATCAACCGCCGCAGACCAGTTCGGTGATGCGCTCCTCGGCTTCGCTGCAGGAAATCCCGCAGACCGTCAACGTGATCCCGGCTCAGGTGATTCGCGATCAGGCCCCGCGCAATCTCGACGATGCGCTGGCCAACGTCAGCGGCATCACCCAGGGCAACACCTTGGGCAGCACCCAGGACTCGGTGATGACCCGTGGCTTCGGCGACAACCGCAATGGCTCGATCATGCGCGACGGCATGCCGATCGTGCAGGGCCGTGGGATGAACGCGACGGTCGATCGGGTCGAAGTGCTCAAGGGCCCGGCCTCGTTGCTCTACGGCATTCAGGATCCGGGCGGTGTGGTCAACCTAGTCAGCAAAAAACCGGAACTGACCCAGTACAACGCGCTGACCCTGCGCGGCTCGACTTACGGCGACGGCAAGAACGGTAGCGGCGGCACCTTCGATAGCACCGGTGCGCTGGGCGAATCCGGGCTGGCCTACCGGCTGGTGCTGGACCATGAAGACGAAGATTACTGGCGCAACTACGGCACCCACCGCGAGACGCTGATCGCGCCGTCGCTGGCCTGGTTCGGCGAGCGCACCAAGCTGTCGTTCGGCTATGAGCACCGCGAGTTTCTCACCCCGTTCGACCGGGGCACGGTGATTGATCCGCGCACCAACCATCCGCTGGACATTTCGCGCAACGAGCGTCTGGACGAGCCGTTCAACGACATGGAGGGGCGTTCCGACCTGTATCACTTCGAGGCCGACCACGAACTCAACGACGACTGGAAAGCTCACTTCGGCTACAGCTGGAACCGCGAAACCTACGACGCCAGCCAGGTGCGGGTGACCGCCATCGACACCAAAAAAGGCACGCTGACCCGCAGCATGGACGGCACGCAAGGCGCGATCAGCACTGACCGTTTCACCACCGCCAGCCTTGAGGGCAAGGTCAACCTGCTGGGCATGCAGCATGATCTGGTGTTCGGCGTTGACGATGAGTACCGCAAGATCTACCGCGCTGACCTGATCCGCCAGAAAAGCCTGAGCACCTTCAGCTACGTCAATCCGGTCTACGGCCGCGAAGTCGAAGGCACTACGGTCAGCCCAGCGGACAGCGCGCAGACCGATCTGCTGCGCAGCGATTCGGTGTTTCTGCAGGACTCGATTCACCTCAACGACCAGTGGATTCTGGTCGCCGGCGGGCGCTTCCAGGAGTACGACCAGTACGCCGGCAAAGGCGTGCCGTTCAAGGCCAACACCGACAGCAACGGGCAGAAATTCGTACCACGCGCCGGTCTGGTGTATCGCTACACCGACGAGTTGTCGTTCTACGGCAGCTACACCGAATCGTTCAAACCCAACTCGACCATCGCCCCGCTCAGCGGCAGCAGCACCGTGCTCGACGGCAGCATCGCGCCGGAAGAAGCCAAGTCGTGGGAACTGGGTGCGCGTCTGGATATGCCGGGGCGCATCACAGGCAATATCGCACTGTTCGACATCAAGAAGCGCAACGTGCTGGTCTCCAATTCTGAAGGCCCGACCACCATTTACAGCGCCGCAGGCGAAGTGCGTTCCCGTGGTCTGGAACTGGATCTGACTGGGCAGTTGACCGATCGCTGGAGCCTGATCGGCGCCTATGCCTACACCGATGCCGAGGTCACCGAAGACCCGGACTACAAAGGCAATCGCCTGCAAAACGTGGCGAAGAACAGCGGCTCTTTGTCGGCGGTGTATGACTTCGGCAGCGTGATTGGTGGCGACCAACTGCGGGTCGGTGCCGGGGCGCGGTATGTCGGCGAACGCGCGGGCAATGCGGTGAATGATTTCGACCTGCCGAGCTACACCGTGGCCGATGCGTTTGCCACTTACGACACGAAGCTTGAAGGGCAGAAGGTCAAGTTCCAGCTCAACGTGAAGAACCTGTTCGACCGCACCTACTACACCTCGGCGGCGAGCCGGTTCTTTGTGTCGATGGGCGATTCACGGCAGATTTCGCTCTCCAGTACGCTGGAGTTCTGATCCGAAAACAGCAAAAGATCGCAGCCTTCGGCAGCTCCTGCAGGGGAAACGCATTCCAACTGTAGGAGCTGCCGAAGGCTGCGATCTTTTGATCTGGCTCTAACGCAAAAACGCCTGCCGATAATCCCCCGGCGTCCCACCCAATACCTGCCGAAACCGGTTGGTGAAATGACTGGCACTGGCAAACCCGCACGCCAGCGCAATCTCCCCCAGCGGCAACGCCGTCCCGCGCAACAACTCCCGCGCCCGGGTCAAGCGCCGTGCCAGTACGTACTGATGCGGCGGCAAGCCAAAGCTCACGCGAAACATTCGGGCAAAGTGGTATTCCGACAATGCACACAGCCCGGCCAGTTGCCCGAGGCTGATCGGCTCGGCCAACTGACAGTCGATGAACTCGACCAATTGCCGTCGCTGATGCGGTGCCAGTCCGCCCTTGAGGCGCAAACCCTGACGGGCGCCGACTTGGCTGAGCAGGGTATGGCTGATCAATTCATGGGCAATGCTGCTGGTCAGCAAGCGTTCGGCAGGTTCTTCCCAATTCAGCGTCAGTAACTGCCGAAAGCGTCGCGCCTGTTGCGGATCTTCCAGGAAGGTCTGCTCACGCAGTTGCATCTCTCGCGGCTCGCGATCGAGCAAGGTGACGCACCCCAAGGCAAACTGCTCGGCACTGAAATACAGATGAGCGAGGCGGATATCGCCGTTGATCACCCAGCCGGATTCATGATCCGCCGGCAGGATGCACAGCTTGTCCGGCCCACCCTTGTGCCCCGGTTGGCCGCGACGAAAAGTTCCGGTGCCTCCGGCGATGTAGCAGGACAGGGTGTGATGGCTCGGTGCTTCGTATTCCTGAGCATCGTGGTGGTTGGTCCACAGGGCCGCAGACAAGCCGTCACCGAGCTCGGCGCTGTGCACAAGGCGTGCGTTCGGCGAGCGGTTGAGGGCTTGAAAGACTTGCAGGGTATCGATAGCGGCCATGTTCGGTTCTCTCCAACGCCTTGCATCCTACTCCGTAGCCTGCGCGCTGCCAGCCTGTCGGGCGACAAAAGCGCAAGAATCTGCAAGCGCCCCGATCCTGGCTGCCGCACCCTGAATCGCTGTTAAACGCAAAACCTGTGGCGAGGGAGCTTGCCACAGAGTGTCCCGTGTCCTCAGGAGTCTCGTCATGAACCTTTCGCTGTATCTGCTGACTGTGCTGATCTGGGGCACCACCTGGATTGCCCTGAAATGGCAATTGGGCGTGGTCGCGATTCCGGTATCGATCGTCTATCGCTTTGGCCTCGCCGCGCTGGTGCTGTTTGTGTTGTTGCTGCTCAGTCGGCGGCTGCAACCGATGAACCGGCGCGGGCATCTGATCTGCGTGGCGCAGGGTTTGTGCCTGTTCTGCGTCAACTTCATGTGCTTTCTGACCGCCAGCCAGTGGATTCCCAGCGGGCTGGTCGCGGTGGTGTTTTCCACGGCCACATTGTGGAACGCGCTCAATGCCCGGGTGTTCTTCGGTCAGCGCATCGCTCGCAACGTGCTGATGGGCGGAGCGCTCGGCCTGTCTGGCCTGGGAATGCTGTTCTGGCCGGAACTGGCCGGCCATCACGCCAGCCCTGAAACGTTGCTCGGTCTTGGCCTGGCATTGTGTGGCACCTTATGTTTTTCGGCGGGCAACATGCTCTCGAGCCTGCAGCAGAAGGCCGGTCTGAAACCGTTGACCACCAACGCCTGGGGCATGGCCTACGGGGCGGTGATGTTGTCGGTGTGGTGCCTGGTCAAAGGCATTCCGTTCGACATGGACTGGTCGCCACGTTACGTCGGCGCGCTGCTGTATCTGGTGATCCCAGGCTCGGTAATTGGCTTCACCGCCTACCTGACGCTGGTCGGACGCATGGGCCCGGAACGGGCAGCCTATTGCACCGTGCTGTTCCCGGTGGTGGCGCTGAACGTGTCGGCGTTTGCCGAAGGCTATCAATGGACGACGCCGGCGCTGGTCGGGCTGGTACTGGTGATGTTCGGCAACGTATTGGTATTTCGCCGGCCTCGGGCAGCGGTATTGCCGGTACAGGGCAAGTTGGCTTGAACTCAAAACTGTTCGGGCGCTGATGTTCAGCGCTCGATTTTTATTACGATGTAAATCATCAGCGGCAAGATAAAATCGACAATATGCCGGGCCCAGTCCTTGGCATTCCAGTTTTGTGAAGTGTCCATGTCGAACCATTCGACACCGACAACTTGAAAACATACGTAGTAGATGAAGATGGCAATCATCAGACCGATGACGGAGAACTTCTTGGCCTCGTGAAACTCCTCACCGGAAGCATTGATGTGCTTGAAAAGTTGGTACACGCCCAATAGGCAAAATGTGCTGAAAGTAACTTCCAGCGTAATGATCAGCCAGTAGATGCGGTGGTGCAGTATTGGCGAGGTGATGGCGCGGTAGCGCAAGTTGGCGTTGTGCTCGGTCGTGTCCATGCTCAGCACGTGCGCGACATATTGGTAATTTGAACCGTAGTCGGTGAAATTGCTGAACATCATAAGCAAGCCAAAGAAACTGAAGTAGCTCATCAGTATGACTTTGCTGTAGCGGATAGTTTTATCCATGGTCAGAGCGTTCAAGTGTGTTCTCCATAACATTTGTCGAGAATTCGATATGTCGGGAGAGTTTATAGCGGGGTCTTTTGTTTTGGTGGCGGGTTGAATTGCAAAGTATGTGCAAGTGCGTAACTTGACGGGCAAGTGTCTTCTGACACTTGCCCGATTGTGTTTAACCGCGCCAGACCTGCGGGTTCACCAGATCCCGTGGACGCTCGCCGAGCAAGGCGCTGCGCAGGTTGGCCACTGCGCGATTGGCCATGGCTTCGCGGGTTTCATTCGTCGCGGAGCCGATGTGCGGTAATGTCACAGCATTTTTCAACTGGAACAGCGGCGATTCGGCCAGCGGTTCTTTCTCGTAGACGTCCAGACCGGCGCCGCGGATGCGGTTGTTCTGCAGGGCTTCGATCAGCGCCGGCTCATCGATCACCGGGCCGCGGGAAATGTTGACCAGGATCGCGCCCGGTTTCATCAGCGCCAATTCTCGGTGGCTGATCAGGTGACGGGTCTTGTCGCTGAGCGGCACCACCAGGCAGACGAAGTCGGCTTCGGCCAGCAGTTGGTCGAGGCTGCGAAATTGTGCGCCGAGTTGCTGTTCCAGTTCGGTCTTGCGGCTGTTGCCGCTGTAGATGATCGGCATGTTGAAGCCGAAATGGCCCCGGCTGGCGACGGCGGCGCCGATGTTGCCCATGCCGACGATGCCCAGGGTCTTGCCGTGGACGTCACAACCGAACAACGGCGCGCCGACGCTGGCCTGCCATTGGCCGGCCTTGGTCCAGGCGTCGAGTTCGGCGACGCGGCGGGCGCTGCTCATGATCAGGGCAAAGGCGAGGTCGGCGGTGCTTTCGGTGAGCACGTCGGGGGTGTTGGTGAGCATGATCCCGCGTTCATTGAAGTAATCGAGGTCGTAGTTGTCGTAGCCGACAGAGACGCTGGCGACCACTTCGAGTTTTGTGGCGGTTTCGAGTTGGGCTTTGCCGAGTTTGCGGCCGACGCCGATGAGGCCGTGGGCGTGGGGCAGGGCTTCGTTGAATTGGGCGTTGATGTCGCCGTTCTTCGGGTTGGGGACGATGACGTCGAACTCTTGTTGCAGGCGTTCGATCATGGGCGGGGTGATGCGGCTGAAGGCCAGGACTGTTTTTTTCATTGGGCTTGGGCTCGGCTGTCTTTATTACCAAGCACGCTAACATTTCTTTGTGGGGTTTGGCTTGTCTTGGCGGCCTCTGGGCCGACCATGCTCTTTGGGGTTTTGGGTGTTTATCCGTTGCTTCGGGTGTTGCGGCTGGCGGTTTCGCCCTTACGGCGAGTCACTTTTTCAGACGCCAAAAAGTAACCAAAACGCTGGGCCCCGGCGTACGGCCCTCGCCGTGGCTCGGGTTCCTTCGTTGCGGGGTTCATCCGGGGGCATCGCCTCCGGTTTGCTTCGCTGCACCTCCTCTCGATGTATGCGGCTTCGCCGCATGGCGCTGCGCGCCTACCCCCGGATAAACCCCTCCACTCAGCCTGCCGATGGGGCCGGCACGGCAAGATCAAGAGCTTTCGGCGAGCTGACACTCGGCCATTTGAGTGGTGAAGAGCATGCGGTCTGTCTGGACTGCTTTGCTTTTCTGTAGGAGTGAGCCTGCTCGCGATGGCGGCCTACGAGCCGACCAATCTCCAACTGAACACACCTATTCCAACTGTGGGAGCGAGCTTGCTCGCGAAAGCGGTATGTCAGGCACCAAAAGTGTTGGATATGTTGACGCCTGCGCGAGCAAACCCGCTCCTGCAATGGCTTAGCTGTGTGCTGCAGGTTGGCTGATTTCCACGTTGTCCAGCACCCGATTCACCGCCAGTTCAGCCAGCATGATGATCTGCTGGATCGCCAGTATCGTCTGCCGCTGCGGGCTTTCGACATAGGCCGCAATGTCGCTGGTCATGATGCTTGCCGAGGCCAGTGATTCGCAGGCGTGAACCAGCAGGCTTTCGTTGTCCATCTCGGGGGCGACCTGGAACATGCTGCTGGGTTTATGGAATCTCACAGCGGCGGCGGAAGGTTTCAGGTAATGGTCGAGTGCACGCTCGGCGGCGTCGTGGAGCTTTTTTGAATCGAGGGATTCGTAGGGGGAGGTGCTTTCGGCTTGGGGCGGATTGGGTGTGGGTTTGATCATGGTGGAACTCCATTCGGGATGTGGAGTTCGCCACGTACTGCGACCAAGCAATAGGGTGGCGAACCGTACGCAGGTTGGTCGACCAGGGAATGGAAACCCGGCAGGGCCAAGGCCCTCCCACGCACAGCTCGCCATTAAGCAAGCTTAAAAAGTGCGCCATTCTAAACCCGAACGACCAAGTCCGGTCGTTGATTCGTCAACGACCCCCTGAGCCTATCCACCCCACTTCCGAGTCACAACCGTCAAAACCTGTCGGAAAACTCCCTTCAAATCACCGCTTCTGTAGGAGCTGCCGTAGGCTGCGATCTTTTGATTTTTAAACATCAAGAGCAAAAGATCACAGCCTGCGGCAGCTCCTACAGTGAACACCGTGTGTTGAAAATCAGTTGGCGACGCGGGCTCCGGCGAGGCTCCCACTCAACTCATACGCCGCCAGTTCCGCCTGATGTGCCGCCAATATCTCCGGCAGTGACCCGCGCAAATACTCGACCCAGGTCTTGATCTTCGCGTCCAGGTATTGCCGCGACGGGTAGATCGCGTACAGGTTGAGTTCCTGCGAGCGGTAGTTGGGCATCATCCGCACCAGCGTGCCGTTGCGCAGGCCTTCGATGGCGGCGTAGACCGGCAGGACGCCGACGCCCATGCCGCTGATGATCGCGGCTTTCATCGCGTCGGCGGAGTTCACCAGGAACGGCGAGCTGTTGATAGTGACCATTTCCTGGCCGTCGGGGCCGTTGAAGGCCCATTTTTCCAGGGGGATCACCGGGCTGACGAGGCGCAGGCAGGCGTGGTTCAGCAGGTCGCTGGGTTTTTGCGCGCAGCCGTTGGCTTTCACGTAGGCCGGGGAGGCGCAGACGATGCTGTAGGTGATGCCCAGGCGTTGCGAGACGAAGCCCGAGTCCGGCAGTTCGCTGGCGAGCACGATGGACACGTCGTAGCCCTCGTCGAGCAGGTCCGGCACGCGGTTGGCCATGGTCAGGTCGAAGGTCACGTCCGGGTGGGTCTTGCGGTAGCGGGCGATGGCGTCGATCACGAAGTGCTGGCCGATACCGGTCATGGTGTGCACTTTCAGCTGGCCGGCGGGGCGCGCGTGGGCCTGGCTGGCCTCGGCTTCGGCTTCTTCGACATAGGCCAGGATCTGTTCGCAGCGCAGCAGGTAGCGCTTGCCGGCCTCGGTCAGGGCGATGCGCCGGGTCGTGCGATTGAGCAGGCGGGTTTGCAGGTGGGCTTCCAGGTTGGAGACCGCGCGCGAGACGTTGGCCGTGGTGGTGTCGAGTTGCACGGCGGCGGCGGTGAAGCTGCCGGCTTCGGCCACACAACTGAAGGCGCGCATGTTTTGCAATGTGTCCATGGGGTGCTCTCAAGGGAGATGGCAAATTGTGACACGAAGTTTCAGGGGCTGAGACCCCCGACCAACGGATTATCTCGTTAACGGTAACAAAGATTCACAGGAATCCCAGCTTATCGCCACCAAGGCGCCCACCTAGAATTGCGCCGTTCCCTGTAGGAGCTGCCGAAGGCTGCGATCTTTTGATTCTGTTTTAAGGGAATCAGGATCAAAGATCGCAGCCTTCGGCAGCTCCTACAGAAGGGAACACGCCCCCGCCTTATCCTCTTTCAGGAATTCGCAGCTGTGCCGCGTCGCATCAACAGAGCGCTTTTGCCGCTCAGTGTTCTGGCTTTTACCCTGGGTCTCAGCGGCTGCATCTCAACGCAAGGAATTGCCCCGCATAGCAAGGCATTGGAAGCCGACGCACTGGCCACTGACGACGCCATCGCCCACGCCGCCCGTGACGCACACTGGCCCACCGCACAATGGTGGCAAGCCTACGGCGACCCGCAACTCAATCACTGGATCGACCTCGCCGTGCAGGGCAGCCCGAGCATGGCCATGGCCGCGGCGCGGGTGCGTCAGGCCAAGGCGCTGGCCGGTGTCGCCGAATCGGCCGAGTCGTTACAGATCAATGGCGAGTCCACGCTCAAGCGCCACAACTGGCCGACCGACCAGTTCTACGGCCCGGGCGAGCTGGCCAACACCACCACTTGGGACAACAACGCCGCGCTTGGCTTCAGCTACGCCCTCGACCTCTGGGGCCGGGAAAGCAATGCCAGCGAACGCGCGGTGGATCTGGCGCACATGAGCGCCGCCGAAGCGCGGCTGGCGCAACTGGAATTGCAGAACAACATCGTGCGCGCCTACATCGAGCTGTCGCTGCATTACGCCCAGCGCGATATCGTCGCCGCGACGCTAAAACAGCAACAGCAGATTCTCGACCTGGCGCAGAAGCGTCTGGACGGCGGCATCGGCACGCACTTTGAAGTCAGTCAGGCCGAAACGCCGTTGCCGGAGACCCATCGGCAACTGGATGCGCTCGACGAAGAAATTGCCCTGAGCCGTAACCAGATCGCCGCGCTGGCGGGCAAAGGCCCGGGCGACGGGGCGCAGTTGCAGCGGCCGACTCTGGCGCTGGGCGCTGCGTTGAAACTGCCATCGGCATTGCCCGCCGAGTTGCTCGGTCAGCGCCCGGACGTGGTCGCCAGTCGCTGGCAAGTGGCGGCGCAGGCACGCGGCATCGATGTCGCGCATGCCGGGTTTTATCCCAACGTCGATCTGGTCGGCAGCCTCGGCTACATGGCCACCGGCGGTGGGGCGCTGGAGTTTTTGACTGGCAAGAAACTCAACTACAACGTCGGCCCGGCGATCTCGCTGCCGATCTTCGACGGTGGGCGTTTGCGCAGTGAGCTGGGTGAAGCCTCCGCCGGGTATGACATCGCCGTGGCGCATTACAACCAGACGCTGGTCAATGCGCTGAAGAACATCTCCGACCAGTTGATCCGCCGCGAGTCGATGGACAAGCAGCAAGCCTTCGCCGCCGAATCGGTGGCTATTGCGCAGAAGACCTACGACATCGCGATGATCGCCTACCAGCGTGGCCTCACCGATTACCTCAACGTGCTGAATGCGCAGACCTTGTTGTTCAAGCAACAGCAAGTGCAGCAGCAGGTGCAGGCGGCGCGCTTGAGTGCGCATGCCGAGCTGGTGACGGCGCTGGGTGGCGGACTCGGAGCTGGCAATGATGTGCCCACAGCCGAGCAAACCCAGGCCCCGAAAACCCCGGCCCTTTTGCGGTGAACACACGATCTCTTTGGCAATTTAATACCTGTGGTGAGGGGATTTATCCCCGATGGGCTGCGAAGCAGACCCAATACGAGCCTGTGCAATCTGACTGTGAGAACTCAATTGCCTTGTTTGGGGTTGCTGTGCAACCCGTCGGGGATAAATCCCCTCACCACAGAGTTTGTGTTCACCACAAAAATTGATGTTTGCCACAGATGACTCTTCAGTCCTCAATCATTGAGCAAGACCAAATGACTCCCTTGCCCGCACCTCTACGCTGGCTCTACTCCCTGGAATGGCGCCGGGGTTTGTTTGACTGGGCGCGCAGCGATGGCGTGACCTGGGTGTATATCTTCAAGGTATTGCTCGCCGCGTTCCTCACGCTGTGGCTGGCGATGCGCCTGGAGTTGCCGCAACCGCGTACGGCGATGATCACCGTATTCATCGTCATGCAGCCGCAGAGCGGCCAGGTGTTCGCCAAGAGTTTCTATCGCTTCCTCGGCACCCTGGCCGGGTCGGCGATGATGGTCACGCTGATCGCGCTGTTCGCGCAGAACACCGAATTGTTTCTCGGTTCGCTGGCGATTTGGGTCGGCATCTGCTCGGCCGGTGCGGCGCGTTGCCGTAACTTCCGCGCCTACGGTTTTGTCCTTGCGGGCTACACCGCCGCGATGGTCGGCCTGCCGGCGCTGGCGCATCCGGACGGTGCGTTCATGGCCGCCGTCTGGCGGGTGCTGGAGATCTCGCTGGGGATTCTCTGCTCGACGGTGGTCAGCGCCGCGATCCTGCCGCAAACCGCCAGCGCGGCGATGCGCAACGCGCTGTATCAGCGCTTCGGCGTGTTCGCGTTGTTCGTCACCGATGGCTTGCGCGGACGCAGCAAAGCCGAATCGTTCGAAGCGAGCAACGTGCGTTTCATCGCCGAAGCGGTGGGCCTGGAAGGGCTGCGCAGCGTCACCGTGTTCGAAGACCCGCACATGCGTCGGCGCAACGGTCGCCTCAGCCGTTTGAACAGCGAGTTCATGGGCATTACCACGCGCTTCAACGCCCTGCATCAGTTGCTGGAACGCTTGCGCGTGAATGACGAAGAACACGTGGTGGCCGCGATCAGGCCGGGCCTGCAGGATCTGGCGGAAGTACTCGACGGCTTCAGTGGCCGCGCCTTGACCAGCCCGGACGCGGCACGTTTGGCGACGGCATTGGCCACGTACAAGGAAGGCCTGCCGACGCGCGTGCGAACCTTGCGCGGCATTTTCCAGGAAACCGGTCCGAGTGAAGCCGAGCAACTGGATTTCCATACTGCATACGAGCTGCTCTATCGCTTCGTCGATGACTTGCACAGTTATGCACAGACCCACGCCTCGCTGGCCGATCACCGCCACGAACGTGAGCGCTGGGACGAGCCGTTCACCCCGCAAACCAACTGGTGGGCCGCTGCGGCTTCGGGGATTCGCGCCTCGTTCATCCTGATTGTGCTGGGCAGCTATTGGGTCGCCACCGCGTGGCCGAGCGGCGCGACCATGACCCTGATCGCTGCCGCCACCGTGGGCCTGTCCGCCGCCACGCCGAACCCGAAACGCATGGCGTTCCAGATGGCCTGCGGGACTTTCCTCGGAGCGGTGATCGGCTTCGTCGAGATGTTTTTCATCTTCCCGTGGATCGACGGATTTCCGCTGTTGTGCGTGATGCTTGCGCCAGTGATCGTGCTCGGCTCGTTCCTCGCTTCGCGACCGCAATACGCCGGGGTCGGTCTCGGTCTGTTGATCTTCTTCAGCACCGGTTCGGTGCCGGACAACCTGACCATTTACAACCCTTACACCTTCATCAACGACTACATCGCCATGGTCATGGGCATGCTGGTCTGCGCTGCTGCAGGCGCAATCATTCTGCCGCCCAACAGCCGCTGGTTGTGGAAGCGCCTGGAGCAGGATCTGCGTGGCCAGGTGGTGTACGCGATCAGCGGCAAACTCAAGGGCCTGGCGTCGAGTTTCGAGAGTCGTACTCGTGACTTGCTGCATCAGGCTTATGGTCTCGCCGCCGGGCAGCCGACCGTGCAGAAGAACCTGCTGCGCTGGATGTTCGTAGTGCTCGAAGTCGGCCACGCGATCATCGAATTGCGCAAGGAACAGGCGATCCTCCCGGTGCATCCGGCGTATGCCGAATCGCAGCCGTGGCGTCAGGCGATCCGCGTCATGGGCCGGGCGCTGGTGCGACTGTTTCTGCAACCGAACCCGAGCAATCTGGAGCGCGCACTGGTGGCGGTCGATCACGCGATCAGTCGGGTCGCCGCGACCGACGAGCCGTTTGCGCCGCACTTCGACACGTCCGCGTTACGCCGGGTGAAGAGCTATCTGCACTTCATCCGCACCTCGTTGCTCGACCCGCAATCACCACTCGCTGCCTATGCCGTCGCCAAGCCCGAAGGACTTGCCCATGCCTCGTGAAATCGCCTTCCACGGCGTGTACATGCCGACCATGACCCTGATGTTTTTTGTCGCTGCGGCGCTGGCCTGGGCGCTGGACCGCTTTCTCTCGGGGTTCGACCTGTACCGCTTTTTCTGGCACCCGGCGCTTTTGCGTCTGAGTCTGTTTACCTGTCTGTTCGGCGCCATGGCGCTGACTGTCTACCGTTGAGAACGTTCTGATGAAAAAGTTTTTCAGCCTGCTCGCGACCCTGCTGGTGCTGGCCCTGGCACTGTGGATCGGCCGGACCCTGTGGGAGCACTACATGAACACGCCGTGGACCCGCGACGGCCGGGTGCGGGCGGACATCATCAACGTCGCCGCTGACGTCACCGGGGAAGTGGTCGACGTACCGGTGCGCGACAACCAGTTGGTGAAGAAGGGCGACCTGCTGATGCAGATCGACCCCGAGCATTACCGTCTCGCGGTGAAACAGGCGCAGTCGCTGGTGGCGTCGCGCAAGGCGACTTGGGAGATGCGCAAGGTCAACGCGCATCGCCGCGCCGACCTCGACAATCTGGTGATCTCCAAGGAAAACCGCGACGACGCCAGCAACATCGCCGACGCCGCGCTGGCCGACTATCAACACGCGCAAGCACAACTGGAAGCCGCCGAACTCAACCTCAAACGCACCGAAGTGCGCGCGGCAGTCGACGGCTACGTGACCAACCTCAACGTGCATCGCGGCGACTACGCGCGCATCGGCGAAGCGAAAATGGCCGTGGTCGACATGAACTCGTTCTGGGTCTACGGCTTCTTCGAAGAGACCAAACTGCCGCACGTGCGCGTAGGCGACAAGGCCGACATGCAACTGATGAGCGGCGAAGTGTTGAAGGGCCACGTGGAGAGCATTTCCCGCGGCATCTACGACCGCGACAACCCGGAAAGCCGCGAGCTGATCGCTGACGTGAACCCGACCTTCAACTGGGTGCGTCTGGCGCAGCGGGTGCCGGTGCGCATCCACATCGATGAAGTGCCGGAGGGTGTGTTGTTGGCGGCGGGGATTACTTGCACGGTGGTGGTGCAGCAGGACGCTGTGGATAACTGAAATACCGAGTCGCGTTCATTCGCGAGCAAGCTCGCTCCCACAGGGGGGCCGGGGTGCAACAAACATCCCTTGTGGGAGCTAGCTTGCTCGCGAATGAACGCGACTCGTTACTTCAGAAAAGCGCTGAGCAATCATTCAGCGCAAAACGTCTCCTGCAAATGCCGCCACAGCACCCGCCCGGCCTCGGCCTTTTCAAACACCACCGTCGACCGGCGATCCGTGCGCAACCCGCTCGCATCGCTCTGCTGCTCGCGATAACTCAGCGTTGCGCCATGCGCATGCAGCGCAATCCCGCGCAGCTCACTGAGCTCGATCCTGAACCCGGGCTTCTTCCCGCCCGCCGCGTGAAACAGTGCGCGCAAGGCTTCGATATCCAGCGCCCGGCCCAGCGGCGTGACCATGGAAAAATCCGCCGAGAACCGGCTCAGCAAGCGCTCCATTTCGGCTGAATCCTGCTCCACGGCAAACCAGCGTTCGATCACCAAGTGGGCCTGGATCACTTCATCAAAATATTCGTTGTAGTCAGTCATGTGGATTTTTCCTGAAGGGGAGGTGGGCTCAGCAGGGCGAGCACTGTGGAGGCGTCGAAACGCAGCACGGCGACCATTGGCAGCAATGTGAGCAAGGCCGCCGCGACAAAGCAGTATTTGAATCCGTTGCCGCCCAGTGCACCCAACAGCGAACTGAGCAGCGCGGCGCCGAGACAGAAACCGAGCTGGCGATTGATGTTCCACAGAGCGCTGGAGTGGCCCATTTTTTCCGGCGCGATGCCGACAAATGCCAGGCTCTGCGCGGTGACGCTGCACAGGCTGCCGCCCAGTCCCATCAAGGCATAGGCAATGATCAGCGGCGTGGCGGCGGGTTGTTCGATGCGCATCAGCAGGACAATCCCCAGGCACTGCAAAAGCATCCCGGCGATCAGCAGCGGTTTGGGGCCAATGCGGTTGAAACTGCGTTTGCCGAGCATGATCGCCACCCCCGATGCGGCCGCCCAGGACAGCATCAGCGCACCGGTCTGCGCGGCGCCGAAACCGAGGTCGTGCAGGTACAACACGGCAATCATGTTGGTGCCGGTAAACACCCCGGGCACGAACAGGTAGATCAGCATTGCCAAACGCAGTGACGGACTCTTGAGCAGTTGCAGGTCGAGCACCGCGTCAGGTTTGTGCCAGCCATCGCGCAGGTACAGCCATAGGGTCAGGACACCGAGCAGCAGAACCCCGGCGGCGAGGTGTCGGGTAGCGGCGGCGCTCGCCAGGCTCACAGCAATCAGCAACAGACTCAGGGCTGCCACCGCCAACAGCAACCCGCGCATATCCAGTGTCGGGCGTTCCGTGCCGGGTTGATCCGCTTGCAACCACAGCAGACCCAAGCCTAACGCGAGCAGCGCCAGCGGCATGTTCAGGTAGAAAATCCAGCGCCATGACAACGCCTCGACGATCAGGCCGCCCGCCGCTGGCGACAGGGCTGGCACCATCAGCGCGACCATCAGCACTACGCCGGTAAGGTGCGCGCGTTGCGTCGCTGGATACTGCCGATAAGCCAGGGCCTGACCGATCGGCAGCAACAAGCCGCCACCGAGCCCTTGCAGCAAACGCCAGCCGATCAGGCTTTCAATCGACCCGGCCTGGGCCACCAGACCGGAAGCGATTCCGAACAGCAGCAACGAGCCGAGAATCAGCCGCCGCTCGCCAACCCGCGCCGCCAGCCACACGCTCAGCGGAATGATCAGCGTCAGCCCGAGCATGTAGGCGTTGGTGATCCACGCCAGTTGCGTTACCGAGGCTTGCAGTTCCCGAGCGATGTCCGGGTAGGCAATGCTCGCGGCGAACATGTTCAGCAGGTCGAGGGCGAACCCGAACAGATACACCAGCGCAACTTTCGAGCGATAGGCCATGGCAGTTTCCCTGTGATGAGACGTGCAGGGTAGGGCGCTTTTGGCGTTAGGAAAGCGCTGGTTTGCCTGCTAGTTTGTCAAAATAATTTTGACAGGGAGCGCGCTGGACATGGTCAGCCTGGACCGTTTTGACACTTTCAAAGCCGTGGTCGAGGCCGGGTCGTTGACGGCCGCCGCCGATACCCTGGGCCAGACGCGCGCGGTGGTGAGCTTCAATCTCAAGCGCCTGGAAGAAGAACTGGGCGTCACCTTGCTCACGCGCAACACCCGGCAACTGGCTTTGACCGATGCCGGCGAGCGCTTCTATCGGCGTTGCCTGCGCACTCTCGACGAAGCGCGACTGGCGATCGAGGAAGCGCGCTCGGAGCACTCGCAACTCAAGGGCACGTTGCGCATCACCACCACTGTGGAGTTTGCCCTGGCCCAAGTGGTGCCGGCGCTGGAGGTGTTCCGTCAGCAACAGCCGCAACTGAACATTCACCTGTCGACGTCCTCGACCCACGCCGATCTGATCTCCGAACGCTTCGACATGGCGATTCGTCTGGGACGCATGCACGACTCCAATCTGCGTGCGGTGCAGTTGTCGAGGTTTGAAGTGTATGCGGTGGCCGCGCCGCAGCTGGTCGAACGCTTTGCGCCGGTTGCCACGCTGGCGACGCTGGAATCGATGCCGACGCTTGGCCATGGCCGTGTCCCGGAAATGACCGTGACCGACCCGGCCGGCAGCGAGCACGTCTACCAGCCAAAACCGGGGACCACCGCCATCGTCGCCGACAACTCGGCGACGCTCAGGGCGTTTGCGCTGACCGGGCAAGGCGTGGCGATTTTGCCGCAGTGGCTGATTCAGGAGGATCTGCAGGCGGGGCGATTGGTGCGGTTGCTCGCCGATTACCGCTTTGCCCAACAGGGTGTTTACGCGTTGTACCCGGATACCCGGCATTTGCCGCTGAAGGTGCGGGCGTTTATTGATTTCATGAAGGGTTGGGGCTGAAGATCTCGGTTGATTGTGCCGGCCTCATCGCGGGCAAGCCACGCTCCCACAGATTTTGTGTCGTTCTGGATATTTATGTACGCAGCAAAACCCTGTGGGAGCGTGGCTTGCCCGCGATGGGGTTACCTCGGTCTCAGAGTTGTCCGCGCAAACCGAACCGCTTCATCAACGTCGACTCCAGCAACCCTTTGGGCAACAACGTCGCCAGCAACGGCAACGCGCGGCTGCCATTACCAATGCGGATCAAGCGTGGCGGCGTGCTCTGCTGCACAGCCTTGAGCAACTCAGCCGCAAACTCACTGGCCGGGGTCGGCTTGTCCTGCGAGGCCTTGGCCCGCGCACGAATCCCCTCACGCAACGGAAACCACGGTGATTGCTCGTTGATCAGTTGCTCCGCTTCATGCCCGGCATTCTTGGCGAAGCTCGACTGAATCGCCCCAGGCTGGACCTCCATCACGCGGATACCGAACGGCGCCAGCTCCATGCGCAGCGCATCGCTCAGCGCATGCACCGCGGCTTTCGAGGCGCAGTAGGCGCCGGCGAACGGCGTGACCAGTACCCCTGAGACACTGCCGATATTCACCACCAGCCCCTTGGCCCGGCGCAGTACCGGGAACAGCGCACGAGTCACCCCGACAATCGAGAACACGTTGGTTTCGAACTGGCGCTGCATGGCCGGCACGCCACCGTCGAGGAGCGGCCCCATCGCGCCATAACCGGCGTTGTTGATCAGCACGTCGAGGCCGCGGTGTTGCTGGTTGATGCGCTCGGCGAGTTGTTCCAGCGCCACGCTGTCATTGACGTCCAGCGCGATCGCGGTGAACCCGGCAGCGGCGAGGGTCGCAACATCATCAGGCTTGCGCGCACTGGCCCAGACTTCGTAACCGGCGGCTTTGAACGCATCGGCGAGGGCGCGGCCAATGCCGCTGGAGCAACCGGTAATCAACGCAACGGGCATGGCGCATTCCTTGTGCAAAAGTGGGGGAGGGGATCAGTCGGAGAAGCTGCCTTGCAGGCGCTCGGCGCGAAACTCCAGGGTTTGCGGACGATAACCGGGGCGCAGCGGTGGCATTGGCAGGCAATCTTCCCAGTCGCCACCGGCCTGCAGTTCGCCGGGGCCGCGATAGCGCGGGGCGGTGTATTGGTTGTCGGCCAGATTCACCGTATCACCCGGCGCGTAGGCTGCGATGCGCCAGCGCAGTTCGGTCAACGGCACGTCGTTGCCGTTTTTCATCTTCAGTTGCAGCGGGCGATCCGCCGGGCACTGTTCAGGCGCATAGGCAATGCGCATCTCCAGACGCGCCAGTTGCTTGAGCTCGCGGTTGTCCAGCCACACCACCCAGACCGCGACCAATCCCAGCCCCACGGCGGCCGCGACCGACACCGGCACGGCCTTGGCCGGATAGCGCAGCAACAGGATCAGCCAGGTAATGACCAGCAGCACGCCGATGAACATGTTTGAACGCTCCTTGAACTCGTGAGCACCATCCTACCGAAGGGGCGCGGGAATGGATATTCGCCGAGCAAAGCATGACGCCATTGGTCGGGACTGTAATTTCTGACAGTGGTCGGCCACAGTGGCCAGGTATTGGATAGAGGGCATTCGGCAGGCATTGGCCACTATGGTTTTGACCCGCCCTGTCACGGAGAGTCGGGAGGTCGTAATGCGTGTCTGGTTCAGCGGTGTGATTTGCCTGTTGCTGGTAGCCTGCACACAGCCCGTCGTGGATAACTTGTCCGGTCACGCGCCGCAGCAGACGCGGTTCGAGCAGGAAGGCCACGCCACGGCGGCTGCCTTGGCCGCCCGCTACGCCGATACGCGGCGCGATTGCGGCAGTGCCTCGACACCGGCCTTTCTTTGTTCCGGCATTCTGTTCCGTGGGACCATCCACTCGCCGCTTTATCACTTCTGGAACCCCAGCCCGATTGCCGTGCAAAAGGGCGGCGTGTCATTTTCCTTCCTGAGGCGGGATTCGCAGTTTCGGCAGATCGACTCGACTTACGATCATGGATTTGTTTTTTATCCGATCCTGAGCATGCCGCCGGACAAGCGACGTATCGAAATCCTCTGCGTGTTCCCCATCGATGGCGCCACATTCGATCGCGACAATCCCGGTTGCGGTGCCCACCGGGCTTATCCACAGCAGAGCCGGCGCTGTCAGTCACAAGGCATTACCACGGCTGAGCAATGGCTGGCACATGTCGTGCGCCCCGGCGTCGCGCAGAGTTATTACCAGTGCAGTTTCGATGTTCGTGACCAGATGAATGTGGCGGCAGCAGACGCGTTTTATCAGGCCATCCGGGTCATGACGTTACATCGTGACGTCGCCTTCCACAGCCGCAATGAAATGATGCTCGCAACATGGCCGCAGGATATTCCCGCGCAGTTGCCGATCCAGGCCCTGTACTACGTGGGCAATGGTTTACCAGCTGCCCAATATGACCAACAGGACTTTTATGACCGCAGCGGGGTGATGCTGCCGATCATTCGCATCAGGCTGCCGGCGACTCCGGCAGACGTGGCGGCGTTTGCATTCGATCTGCGGGATCAAGTGTTCGATCCCCAAAGCAAGTTGCTGCGCATCAGTTCGCTGACCGCCTCACCTCAGGGCGATCCTTTTACCTTCGCACCGGACAGCGGCTTTCCCATGACCGGATTCAGCGGCGCGAGGTTCAAGATCAATGTCATGGGTGGGCGCGCACCGTATGTATTCAGCAGCTCTGATCCCGGTACCGCCAGGGTTGATCCGCGCACGGGGGACGTGACGCTCATCGGGCATGCGCAGGTGCTATTCACCATCAAGGATGCTGCCGGGCAGTCTGTGCAGTTCAGCATGCCCAAGGCAAAACTGTGGTTCACCGCGCTGGCATGCCACCAGAACTGGGCGACGGCCAACAGCTTTTCGATCGGGTTCGGTGCGGCGCTGCCCCGACCGCAGGAGCTTGGCAACAGTTACTTGCTGCGCTACCCGGGGGCGTTATACCCGGAGTGGGGGGACATGGTCCGTGGCTACCAATGGCCGATCGGTGCATTCGATGTCAGCAACAATCATGACGCGCACGTTGCCGAGTACTGGACGGCGCAAGCTTCCCAGGCCGGCAGCTACGTAACGGCAACGATCACTCTGGGGTCTGCGTATTATCGGCCGGCAGGATGGAAGCTCTGCTCGGTCGCCGTATTGCGTCAATAAAAAGCCCCCGCCCAACCCACTGCGGATAGGGGACACAGTGGGCTGGACGGGGGCTTCTTGTCTTGCTGAACGTTATTGCGCGATGGTCTTCACCGACACGCCGCGTTCGACCGGCGTGGAGCGACCGTAGATATCTTCGAAGCGTTCGATATCGTCTTCACCCAGGTACGAACCCGATTGCACTTCGATGATTTCCAGCGGGATCTTGCCCGGGTTGCGCAGGCGGTGCACCGAGGCGATCGGGATGTAGGTCGACTGGTTCTCGCAGAGCAGGAACACGTTGTCATCGCAGGTCACTTCGGCGGTGCCGCTGACCACGATCCAGTGTTCGGCGCGGTGATGGTGCATCTGCAGCGACAGGCACGCGCCCGGCTTCACCGAGATGTGCTTGACCTGGAAGCGGCCGCCCATGTCCACCGAGTCGTAGGAACCCCACGGACGGTAGACCTCGCAGTGGTTCTGGGTTTCGCTGCGGCCCTGCTCGTTGAGGGTGTTGACCATCTGCTTGACGCCCTGAACCTTGTCCTTGTGCGCGATCATCATCGCGTCCTTGGTTTCGACCACGACAATGTTTTCCAGACCGATCACCGACACCAGTTTGCCGTTGCCGTGGATCATGCAGTTCTTGCTGTCCTGGATCACCACGTCGCCTTTGCTGACGTTGCCGTTGGCATCCTTCTCATTGACTTCCCACAGCGACGACCAGCAACCGACATCGCTCCAGCCGGCGCTCAGCGGCACCACGCAGGCGCGCTGGGTTTTTTCCATGACGGAGTAGTCGATGGAATTGTCCGGGCAGCAGGCGAAGGTGGCTTCGTCCAGGGTGACGGTGTCGGCGTCCTGCTGGCTGCGCTCGAGGGTCAGCAGGCAGGTGTCGTAGATGTCCGGATCGTGCTTTTTCAGCTCTTCGAGGAAGCGGCTGGCGCGGAACAGGAACATGCCGCTGTTCCAGTAGTAGCCGCCGGATTCAACGTACTCGGTGGCACGTTTGACGTCGGGTTTCTCGACGAAGTGCGAGACGCGACTGACGCCTTCGGGCAGCAGCGAATCGCCGGTGGATTTGATGTAGCCGTAGCCGGTTTCCGGTTTGGTCGCCGGCACGCCGAACAACACCATCTCGCCGTTTTCGGCAGCCACGGTGGCCAGGGCCAGGGCGCGTTGCAGGGCTTTCTGGTCTTCCAGCACGTGGTCGGCCGGCAGCACCAGCATCAGTTCGTCGCGACCTTCATTGACCAGCATCATCGCGGTCAGCGCTACCGCTGGCGCGGTGTTGCGGCCGAACGGCTCCATGAGGATGCGCTGGCATTCAAGGTTACGGGTGGCCAACTGCTCGTTGACGATGAAGCGGTGATCCTTGTTGCAGACCACGATCGGCGTGTCCATGCCTTCGAAAACCAGGCGCTCCAGAGTTTGCTGGAACAGCGTGTGTTCACCGGTCAGGGCCAGGAATTGTTTAGGGAATTGCTTGCGCGAAAGCGGCCAAAGACGTGAACCGCTACCACCTGACAAGATCACCGGAATCATGTTGTTTACTCCATAAAAATCGATTGGTTAGAGGCACGAACGTTGTGTCGTTTCACTCTTGTTTTTGTCTCGTACCGAGAGGCCGCCGCATTCCCCTGTAGGAGCTGCCGAAGGCTGCGATCTTTTGGCGTCTTTAATGACGCCGAAGATCAAAAGATCGCAGCCTCGTTTCACTCGACAGCTCCTACAGGGATCAGCGTCTCATCGGGAAATTGTTAGCGAGTCGACACCGGGCGTTTCACCCAGACTGGCGACAGGCTGCTGCCGGAACCGGTGACGTACAGCACCGCTGCTTCACCGCGCTCCAGGGCGACCGGTTTCACGTCGCCGACTTTCTTGTCACCTTCGTACAGCGCCAGGCTGACTTTCACCGGGTTGATTTCACGTTCGCCACGGCCCTTGGCGGCCACGTTCGGCACTACCTCGGTCTTGCCGTCGGCGGTCTTCAGGGTCAGCGGCTTGTCGCTGAGGTTCTGCACGCGCACCAGGGATTTCTGCTTGTTCTTGAACGGCGGCTCTTCGATCAGCTGCGGCGCGCCGGAAGCGTTGTTGACCAAGGTGTAGTAGTGGTCACCGGCAAGTTTCACCGGCAGGGTCTGGCTGCCGATTTTGGCGCTGTAGTCACCGCCCGGCATGAAGCTGAAGTCGCTGCTGGCCAGCGGCGCGACGTCGCTCAGGTTGGTGCTGCCGACGGTGGCGCTGACTTCGGCGTTGCTGGCGTTGTAGACCCGCACGAAGGTCGAGCCTTTCGGGGCGGTCGGGCCGTACAGCGCGGCGTCGCCACCGGCGAAAGCCTGGACGGAAAGCACGCTGAGGCCTGCAACCAGTGCGAAGCGTTTTGCGAGACGACGAGGAGTAGTTGTGAAAGTCATGGTGTTACCTCTCTTTCAGTTTTGCGCCCGATCGGGCGTCTCGGATTTAGTGTTGATGGCTACGTTTTGTTGGCGAGCACCGGCTTGTTTGAGCTCTGCGACCCACTGCGGGTCGGCGTCGCCGATTTCGTTGTTCACAGGCAGATATCGTTCAGGAAACTCCCAGATCAGCACCTGTGGCGGGCTATTCTTGAAGTCATCGCTTTTCAGGTAGCTGAGCATCGGCAGGATCGGACCGTGGCCGTCTTCGGCGTAGTTCACGACGTCGCTGTGCAGCGCTTGTTTCAGCGCACCGACGAAGTTCCAGTTGGGGTTGGCGCTGTAGCTGGTGCCGATCAGCGCGACCGGTACTTCGCTGCTGGCGAACAGCGCGTCGTCACCGGCAGGCTGCTCGGCGGCCACGGTGTTGCGCTTTTGCAGCGGCTCTTGCGCCGGCATCAGGTTTTCGAACAGCGGATCCAGCGGCAGGAACAGACGCAGGTCGCCCTTGTGCGTGACCTTCTCCGCTGGCGTGGTGACAAAGCGCTGTGGCTCGCCGCTGAGCGGGAACTTGTCGGCGATGGTTTTCGCCAGGGTGTTGGCGGCGATTTCAGCGCCTTCCGGGGTCCAGTGGGTGTCGGTGCGCAGGAACACTTGCTGACCGTTCTGCTTGGCTCTTTGCAGTGGGCCAAGCAGGTCCGGGGCGAGGATCTTGTCCGCCGCGACACGGGCGTGGAAGTCCTGATAGAGGTTGGCGTGGATGCTCGCCGGTTTTACTTCACCCAGGTGTTCCGGGTACAGGCGCACCTTGGCCGGTACGATCGCCATCACCAGTTTCACGCCTTTCTCTTTCAGGGTCTGGCGCACGCCTTCGACCAGCGCGTAGTTGCCTTGCAGGTTCAGTTCTTCGTTGACGATCGGGTTGAATTCCTCGTCGCTGTACAGCCACTGATCGCGACCGAGCACTACGCCTGGACGACCTTCGTTGAACAGTTTGAAATCCAGCGCCGCCCAGAGGTTGGTGCCCAGACGCTTGATCGGAAACTGATCGTCGTAGTGGGTTTCCACGGCTTTGGTCCAGCGACCGTTGAGCACCGTCGCATCGGCATTGGTGCTGAAGCCGAAGAAGCTGCGCACCGACCACAGACCGAGCACCAGCAAGGTCAGCAGAAACAGCGCGATGTAGAAGATGCGTAATGAGCGGGTCATGTCAGATCCCTCAGAACTGGAAGTAAAGGAACGGCGAGAAGCTTTGCGCCGAGAGTTTGAGAATCGAGGCGATGAACAGCAGCAGGATCAGCCCGCGCATCACGTAGCGTGACCAGTCCGCCGTCCAGTAAGCCGGTTGCACCTGGGCTTCGACGCCGACGGTGTAGCCAGGCTCATGGATGCTCGCCGGGTTTTCGCCAGGCGCGGCTTTGATCATGCCCGGGGTCGCGGTGGCAGGGCCGTTGGCCTCGACGTTGACTTCAGGTTTGCTCTTCACCGGAGGCTGGTTGGTGTACAGATCACGCAGACCGAAGAACGCCAGGGTTGCGTACGCCACCACCAGGGTTGCCACTTGCAGACCGGTGAGGCTGGCGCGGTTGAGTTCCGACAGCGACCAGTCGCTGAAGCTGAACATCGCGCCGTACATGCGCCCGGCGACGTGCAGGTTTTCGGCACGGAAGATCACCCAGCCCATCACCACCAGCAGGAAGGTCAGCGCCCAGCGGATCGGGTTGAGGCTGCGCGGCGAGGTGTTGATGCCGAGCATTTTTTCGATCGCCAGCCACATGCCGTGCCAGGCGCCCCAGACGATATAAGTGATGTTCGCGCCGTGCCACAGACCACCCAGGAGCATGGTCAGGAACAGGTTGCGATAGGTCATCAGCGTGCCTTTACGGTTACCGCCGAGGGTGATGTACAGATAGTCACGCAGCCAGGTCGACAGGCTGATGTGCCAGCGGCGCCAGAACTCGGTGATCGACTGGCTGATGTACGGCTGCTTGAAGTTTTCCATGAAGCGGAAACCCATCATCAGGCCCAGACCAATGGCCATGTCGCTGTAACCGGAGAAGTCGAAATACAGCTGCGCGGTGTACGCCAGCGCGCCGAGCCAGGCGTCACCCGTGGTCGGGTTTTGCAGGGCGAAGCAGTGGTCGGCGACCACCGCGAGGGTGTCGGCGATGAAGACCTTCTTGATGAAACCCTGCATGAACCGCGTGCAGCCCTCGGAGAACTTGTCGAGGGTGTGGGTACGGTTGTTGAACTGGTCGGCGAGGTCGCGAAAACGCAGGACCGGGCCGGCAATCAGGTGCGGGAAGATCGCCACGAACGCCGCGAAGTCGATCAGGTTGCGCGTGGCCGGGGTGTCGCCGCGATACACGTCGATGATGTAGCTGATCGACTCGAAGATGTAGAACGAGATACCGATCGGCAGCAGCACGTGGGTCAGGATGAACGGTTCCAGACCGAACGAGGTCATGATCGCGTTGATGCTGTCCACGCCGAAGTTGGCGTACTTGAAGTAGCCGAGGATGCACAGGTCGACCGCGACGCCGAGCAGCAGCCAGCGCTGTGCCGGTTTGGTGCGCACGCCGGCGGCACCGACTTTCAGGCCGATCCAGTAGTTCCACAGGGTGACACCGGCGAACAGCGCCAGGAAGTCCACCCTCCACCACGCGTAGAACACGTAGCTGGCGATCAGCAGCAACAGGTTGCGATAGCGTTGCCCGCTCAAGTAGTACAAGCCGAGAAAGATCGGCAAGAACAGAAACAGGAACACGTTGGATGAAAATACCATCCCGATCTCTCCATGTTTGAACCAACAGTCAAGGGCCAAAGCCCCCCCAAACCCCCCACGTAAACTGGAGGGCTAACTCAAATCTTGCTGCCCCCTGTAGGAGCTGCCGAAGGCTGCGATCTTTTGATCTGGTCTTTTGAAAATCAAAGTCAAAAGATCGCAGCGTGCCGCGGCTCCTACAGGGTTTTGGCCTTATGAACCCTTGTTGCCCTTCTCATGCGACGGGTCGTAGACCTTGGTCAGGTCGCCGCCGAGGCGGAAGGTCTTGAAGGGTTGCATGCCGTGCTTCTTCTCGATCACATCCGCCGGGCAGGTGTAGAGGGTGCAGAACGGTTCGAGCCAGGCGAATTTCATGTCCTCTTTCAGGTCGGTCATGTCCTGCTCTTTGCCGTTCTTCTTCTCGAACTGATCCGGGTCTTTCACCCCGGCCAGCACCCGGTCGCCCAGACGCTTGAGCGCGCTGTTGTTTTCCTGACGCAGATCGACACCGTTGACCTGGGCGAAACTGGCGATCATCGCCAGTGGCGGCAGGGCGTAGTTGTGATAGGCGAGGGCGCGTTGCTGGCGCTTGAGTTCGTTGGGCAGGAAGCCGTCGGCGTCGATTTGATTGACCCCGACCTTGTATTCCTTCACCGCCCAATCAAACAGGTCGCGACGGTTGGTTGCGATCGAGGTCGCCATCACCGACCACGCGGCCCAGTACGAGTGGTTGTTGGTTTTTTCCAGCGGCAGGTTGTCCCAGTCGCTGACCACCTGATCGGCCATCTTGCTGAACCACGCCTCGATCTGCTGCGCTTCTTGCTGATGCGTGGCCAGCGGATGCGAGTCGGAGAACTTCAGGCGAATGTACGAAGAGGCCATGCTGCCCAGCGCCCATTTGCGCATCGACTTGCCGGTGTGGTTGAAGTCTTTCGACATCAACGCATCGGCCTTGGCCCACGCGGTCAACCAGTTGAGCGTGCAGTCGAGCTGCTCCGGGCGACCGTCGCGCATGAACTGCATGACGCGTTTGGCGGTGCCGCGCTCCAGGGTGGTGATGTCCTTGGTGGTGTCGCGGAAGGCTTTTTCCGACTGCACGTTCAGGGTCGCGCGGGCCTTGTCCGAGCCTTCGTACTTGCTGCGAAATTGCAGCGGCCCGGTGTACGGCGCCGGCATCGCGTCGCAGCCTTCGCTGTTGTCGCCGCTCTTGAATTTATCCACCGGGGCAAAGTAACCCTGCGGCGGGCGCAGTGGCGCGGCGGCCTGAGTGGCCCCGGTAAACATCGCCAGGGTCAGCAGGGATGGCGCAAGCAAGTGTTTGATCGTTCGATTTCGCATAGCAGACCTCATTGCCCGAGCTGAGCGGTTTGTGGCCCAGCGCCCGGGAATACGTTGCGTTTGCAGATTTTCGCTTCGACTTTTTGTGGCGCGGTACCCGCTTCCGGGCCCTGGACTTCGACTGCCAGCAGATTTTGCGAGGCCCAGTCTTCGTCCGTGCGCAGCTCAAAGGCGAAACGACCGTCGGTGTCGGAGGTTTCCGGTTTCTCGATCTTGATGTCCTCGTGGCGACCGTTCATGTACCAGAGGGTGGCTTGCAGAGTTTTCACCGAGGTGTCGGCGAAGCGGATGTCGACCTGATGACTGCTGTTCTGCAGGTTCAGGTTCTTGCTGTTGACCAGCAGTTCCTGTTTGCCGCCGGGCTTGAGCGTGGTGCTGGCGGACATTTGCGCGTCTTTGCCTTCGCAGCCGTTGTCGAGAAGAGACATCATCTGGCGATAGATGGTTTCCTGGTCGAGGCGGTACAGCGGCGAGAATTCCCAGATCAGAATCTTCGGCGGAGTTTTCTGGAATTCGTCGCTACCGAGGTACTGCAGCATCGAACCTTCCAGACCACCGCCGGGGAAGGCGACGTTGAGAATGTCAGCGCCAATGGCTTCTTCGAGGAAGCCGGCGAAGTTGTAGTTCTTGCCGCTGTGCGAGGTGCCCACGAGGGTGATTTGCGGGTTGCCGGAATCACCGAACAGGTCGCCGTCACCGGCCTCGCCTTTCGGCTCGGTGGTGAACTGGTCCATGTACTGGATCGCGTAACTGGTGCCGCACAGTTGCCCGGCCATGTTGTGCAGGGTGCCGGTCTTGCCCATGCGTCCGGTGCGTTTGGTTTCGAATTCACGCTTGGGAATGTCGGCGAAGGCCGGGATCTGCTTGACCTTCTCGGCGACGATTTTCGCTGTGCGCTGGGCACCGTATGGGGTCCAGTGCTGGTCGCCGCGGAAGTAGAAATCGTGGGCGGGCAGGGTGTCCGGCAGCGATTCGTTGGTCAGCGGCGAGAGGTCCGGCACCACGTAACCCATCTGCGCGAAACGCCCGAGCATGGTCTTGTAGTTGCCCAGCGCTTTCTCGTAATCGAACGCGGCTTTTTCCTGCGGGTTGAGTTTGTTGCGGTTCACCAGGCCACGGGTCGGCTGATAGACGATCACCAGTTCGACGCCTTTGGCCTTGAACGCATCGTGCAGCTGTTGCAGGCGTTTGTAGCCGGCCGGGGTGGTGTTGAACTCGGTGCGCAAATCTTCCTGGGTGCGGAACAGCCAGTCGCCCTGCGCCTGCACCAAGGTGGTGAAGTTCTGCTGGTAGCGCGTGGTGTAGTTCTTCGCGTCATGGGCGGCCGGGCACAGGTTGCAGCACGGTTCGGCGCTGAATTTTGGCGGGGTGGCGCCCGCCGCGTCATCGGCGCGGGCAGCATTGCTGGCCGCCAGAATGCCCACGGTCAGGGCCGACAGGCTGAGTAATTTGATCAAGTGTGGGTGCATAAAATTATCCTCAGTCCCGCAGTTCGGTCTGGCGTTCGACAGGGTCGATCAGTACGGCTTTCTGCTGGCGCACCAGCAGGTCGAGAATTTCATCCTGGCGCTCGCCGAGGATGCCGTTGAAGCTGATGCCGCTGGATTTGGTCGGCGCCAGCATCGATACGCGATACAGCTCGACGCTCAACGGCGAATCGATGGCCATCGGCCCGCTGCCGTTGGCCGCCAGTTCACCGCCGACCACGATCAGCGAGACTTGCGCGTCGAACGGGTCGAGCTTGATGTCCCGGTCGGTGTCGGTCAGATCCTTGATGTGGCCGTAGACGCCGGTCAGGCCGTTGGCCATGGCGACGTTTTCGTAAAGGCGGATGTTCACGCTATTACGAATGCGGATGCCGTGACGTTTGTTGCTGATGACCTTGTTGCCCCACAGCAGGTTGTCGGCGGACTCGTAAAGCGTGATGCCGTCCGTGTGGTTCTTGTAGATCTCGTTGTAGGCGATGATGTTGTTGACGCTGTTACGGTCGATCACCAGGCCCGAGAGGTGGTTGTCGTAGCTCTTGTTGTTGAAGATGAAGCTGTCGTTCACTTCTCGGGAAATGATGATGCCGTGCTTCTTCTTCGTACCGTGGACGGTGTTCTCGGCAATGATCAGACCGTGGGAACGGTCGTGCGGGTCGATGCCGTAGACGATGTTGTCCTTGTAAGTGTTGCCCTTGACCACGAAGTCGCGGGTCTCGTAGCAGTAGAAGCCGTACCACATGTCGGAGAACTCGGAGCCGACGATCCAGCCGGTCGGTTCAGGGCGCTTGAGCACCTTGGCCATGTTCGGCGTGTACTGGGAAATACTCACCCCGTACGACTTACTGTTGGCGTAGCCGAAGCTGGCCATCTTGCTGTTGACGATGTAGGTCTCGGTGCCGCCCCAGGCCAACAGAAACGGCCGGAATTCCTTCGGCGAACGGAAGGTGGCCGGGCCGTTGTCCTTCTCGCGCCAGCCAGTGACTTTGGTGTCACGCACGAACAGCTGACCGTCGTTGACCAGGAACGAACCGGCCTCTTGCGACAGACGCAACTCCTGGGTCTGACCATCGATTTCGAGGATGCCTTTGCGACCGACCACGATCGGCAGTTTCGCCAGGTACACGCCCGGCGCGGTTTCGCTGAAGTACTGCTTGGGCAGCTTCTGCGCCAGCTCCTTGAGGTTCAGGTAACCGTCGTCGACGAAGATCGCCTGCGGGATGCCGTGCTGACGCACCACCCATTCGGCCATCTTGTTGTCGCCGCCGATGAAGTCCTTCAGGGCGTCTTCCTGCATCATCCGACGCACGCTGATCTTGCCCGGTTTACTGCGAATGATCTTCGCGGCAGCGGCCTCGGCGGTGAAGCCGGACAGGTCGGGCAGTTTCGGCTTGGCCAGTTCCAGCGCCTCGGTCGGCGCGCTGCTGACGGTGTAGGTCTTGGCTTGTTGCAGCTCTTTGGCGGTGGTCACCGGCTTGGCCGGTTCCACCGTGGCGAACGCGCCAGCGGAGGCCAGCAGCATGGCGCCGGCCAACAGGCTGAGCGAGCCTTTCCTTGCATGGTGCATGTCGGGCACTCCCTTGGCGGTTTGCATCAGAAGCGCCAGATCACATCGATGAACGCGCGGTGCATGTACGAATCGACCTGGCTGCCATAGGCATCACCGGGCTTGAACACGCCGCCACGGAAACGCACCAGCGCCGACGGTTCGTCGATCGACTGGCTCAACGCCGCTGGCAGCAAGCCCTGCTTGAAGTACTTGGTCACCACCAGGTCCATTTCCTGACCCAGATCCTTGTTGCCATCCTGCAGTGGCAGCGAGGTGCTGGAGAGGATCGCGCCAGTGACGTCGTCGGTGTTGTTTTCCACGGCGTTGATGCCGTTGCTGCCCACCGGCTTGTTGCCGTCCACGCGCCAGAACTTGTGGTAGATCACGCTGGCGTCGTACTGATCGTTGAGCATCCACGAACCGAACAGGGTGGCGGTCTGCATGTTGTTCATTTCGCCACGGAACGCTTCGCCGAAGCGGTGCACGCGCGAGCGGGTACCGGTGTAGTTGGAGCGGTTGCTCTCCAGACCGTTCTGCTGGTAATCGGCGCTGGCGCGGGCGTAGGCCGCACCGACCTGCCACTGCGGATCGAGGCGCAGGCGCACACCAAGGTCGGTGGCCCAGCCGTTGATGTCATCACTGCGCTTGGCTTGTGCCGGACGGCTGCCATCGGCGTTCAGCGGGTTGACCGAATCGAGGTCGCCGCTCATGCCGGTGATGCTGCCCCAGTAGTTGACGGTGTTGGTGTTGCGCCAGTTGTAAGCGTCGCTGTCGGCGGTCAGACCGAGCCAGCTGATGTCGCCGTTCTGGGTTTTGTCGAGGGTGTCGCGGGGCACGCCCGGTTCGGCGTAATCGAGCTTGCCGTTGTCGTGGGTGTGATGACCGCGAATGCCGATCCAGTTACCCGGTGTCCACTGGTAGGCGGCATCGGCGTAGGCGTGCAGGCGGTCCTTGTCTTTCGGCGCCAGCTCTTTGAGGTCGGTGCGGTATTCGCTGAAGCGTTCGGCAACACCGACGTTGGCGCGCAACAGGGTGGTGTCGAAGGTCCAGTTCAGCGCTTCGATGTTGGTGTCGCGCCATTGGCCGTCGTCATTGCGCAGGCGCTGGCGACCGAGCTTGAGCATCTCGCCGGGGTACGGCGTCAGGCCGCTGTAGCCGACCCAGAACTCGCGCATCGCCAGATAGTTTTTCTTGGTTTTGCGGTCGCTGTTGTCGGTGGTTTGCTCACCGTCGGACTGCTGCAGGGTGTCGGTCTCGATGATGTCGGACGAGGTCACGGCCTGGCCCATGGCGTAGGCACTCCACGCGCCGCTTTCGCCGTAGACCCACGGACGCAGGTCCAGGCCCACACCGTTGACGTCGCCGCCGCTGGCGGTGCCGAGGTCGCGGTCGTCTTCGGACTGGCCGGTGATTTTCACTTCCAGGCCGAAGTTCTTGGTTTCAGTGATCGCGGCCAGTGTCGGGCAAGACCAGATCAGCGCGAACGTGAGGCCAATGCCGGCCTTCACAAAGGGATTCAACTTCATAGGGATTCCTCGCCGTCTTCTTCTTGCAGGGCGTGCAGTTGCAGCGTGTTCTGGTTCAGGGCGCCACGGCTGGCCTGTTCCTGTTGCAGCAGGCGCTGGGCTTCGGCCAGACGCTCGGGTGGCAATTGCGCTGCGAGGGTGGTCGCCAGTTCATCGGCTTGCGGGGTGTTCTGCGCCTTGGCCAATTGGCTGAAGACATAGGCGTTGAGCGGGTCGGGTTTGGTGCCCTTGCCTTGGGAAAACAGTTGGGCGATGGCGAAATCGGCGCTGTTCTGGCCGTTGCGCGCCGCGGTCAGCAGATGGTCGAGGGCCTTCTGCGGGTAGACCTTGCCCAGGTAACCACGGCGATAGATCTGGCCGAGGTAGTAGTCGGCGGCGACTTCGCGGCCGACGGCTTTCTGGAAGTGTTCTTCGGCAACTTTCGCGTCGGCCGGCACCAGTTTGCCTTCGTAGTAGAGCTTGCCCAGCAACAGTTCGGCGCGCGGCTGATCGGCGGCGCGGCCGTTGTCCAGGTACTTCATCATCTGATCGACGTCGCCCAGTTCCGGGAAGTCGTAGAGCAGCTGCGCGAGGGTCACCCACGATGCCGGGTAGCCCGGGGCGATCGGTTCGAGCAGCGACTGCGCGGTCTTCTCGTCGGTCTTGCCCAGGGTCGAATCGGCCAGCACGCGGGCCACCGAATCGACGCGCTGCGCGCTGACCGTGCCACGGCTGTAACCGGCCTGCATCTGCTTGATCAGCTCGGCCTGTTGCTCCGGCTGGGCGCGTTTCTGATAGACCGTGGCCAGTTCGACGTAGCAGATGTCGGTGGTGTTGAGCGCGGCCTTGCAGATTTTTTCCACGTCATCCAGATGCTGGTCGTAAGTGCCCTGGGTGCGATACAGCAGCACCTGCGCCAGACCCGCTTCCGGGTAACCGGATTTGCGCCACTGATCGATCTGCTGCTGTGCGTTGATGTTCGGGAAGCTGTGCGGGAATTGCAGGTACAGCATCGCCAGCGGAATCAACGTGTTGCCTTCGCCATTGGCGGCGGCTTTTTTCAACAGGCTTTCGGCTTCGTGGTGCTCGGCCTCGGTGGAACCCGGTTTGGCCACCAGCAGGCGACCGAGACGGGCCTGGGCCCGTGGCGACACGTCGGCGGCGGCACGGTAGGTTGCTTCGGCCTGTTTGATCTGCTCGGGGTCGCGGCTGTCGACCTGGATATCGGCGAGACCGACTTGCGCCTCGCTGTAACCCAGATCTGCCAGTGCGCGGTAGTTCTGCGCGGCGGTGGCGGTGTCGCCACGCTTGAGCGCTTCGTTGGCCAGGCGTTGGTCGGGCAGGCCGGCGCAACCGGCGAGACTTACCGCCAGTGCGACTGCACACAGCGGACCCATGTGGGAGCGGGCTTGCTCGCGAAGGCGGTGTGTCAGCCCACACTGATTTTGAATGTTGAACCGCATTCGCGAGCAAGCCCGCTCCCACAAGGGCTGCGGCGTGTTCAAAAGAGTAGGAATCGTCACAGGCATGTCCTCGACTTAAAGACCGGCAGCCATGGCTTTGTCGATCAGCCAGTTCAGGTTCGGGCCACGGTCGCTGTTCACTTCCACCGGGCGGCCGGCGAAGCTGCTGTCCAGCGGTTCGTCCGGCTGGATCTGCACGCGGATGTCGGAGGACAGGTCGGCGCTTTTCAGGCTGGTGCTGCTGACGATCTTGCCGGTGCGGGTCTGGTCTTCGCCGGCAATCTGGAAGCTCACTGGCGTCCCCGGACGCACGTCGCCGAACTGGCGATAGGAGAAGCGTGCATCGACGGTGGCCTGGGTGTTGCGCGGTACCAGAGTGAAGATCACGTCGCCCTTGCTCGCGTACTGACCGTCAGCCACCAGTTGCTGGGCCACGGTGCAATCGCAAGGCGAGGTCAGGGTGCCGGTCATCTGCTTGCCGAACAGTTCTTCAACCTTGGCCGGTTGCAACTGGTCTTCGTCCAGATGGCCCTTGAGCACGTCGAGCATGCTGGTGCTGAAGGTCGCCAGCGGGGCGCCTTTGGCGGCCACGCCGTCGGACTTGACCAGGCTCTGCACGGTGCCGTCACGCGGCATGGTGATGTTCATTCCCGGCACGCTGACCAGACCTGCTTGCGCGTGGCTGACGAAGTACATGCCGTACACCGACTTGAAGACGAAACCGAAAGCGACCAGACCGATGGCGAAAATGCCGGCGCTGAAAGTCACGGCTTTCAGACGCCCGAACGGGGTCATGCCGCTGCCGCCGTCCTTGACCTTGCGCGCCTTGGTGAAGTTGTCGCGCTGCAGGGTCGCCAGCACTTCACCCATGCTGACGATGTCGCCGGCCAGGTGCGAAGTGATCAGGTGGCGCAGGGTGGAAATATCCTGCGGTTCCAGGTTCTGGAACTGGCAACCGGCGCGGCCGCTCTGGCGATCGTAGGAGCGCACTTGCAGTTCGACGTCCATGGCCAGACCGAGGTTGTCGATGACGAATTGCAGGCGTGCCTTGTACACCTCGCCGATGGTCAGCGGCAGTTGCCCGGCGTTGAACGCCAGACCACCGGCGGACAGGTCGAGGACCCGCGCTTCGACCGGCGTCCGGTCCGGACCGAAGAAACGCAGTTTGGCCGGGATTTTCACTCGGGCGTGCTGACGCTGGGCTTCGGATTCATGCACTACGTTGGCGTTGACGGCGGTATTCATGGGGGCGATTTCCTTGTTAATTCAATAGGGGCAGGTCAGACCATCATCAGCAGCACGGCGACGAAAATGCTGCCGGCGGAGAAGGTCATGGTCCGAGACGACCAGGTGTTGAACCAACGTTGAAAGCTGGCGAGATCACGGGTCAGGGAAGTGGGTTGGCGCGTCCAGGATTGCTGGTCGAGGCGGAAGAACACGTAGATCTTCACCAGCGCACCAACGATCTGGTTGTAATAGAGAATCGCCGGGTAAGCCGGGCCGATCCGGTGACCGGAGCACGACAGCAACAGGGTCAGAATCAGGCGGGTGATGCCGATCCACAGCAGGTAGGCGAGGATGAACGCGCCGCCGTACTTGAAGCTGGCGATGATCGCCACGGTCAGGCCCAGCAACGACGTCCACATCGATACGCGCTGGTCGAACAGCACCACCGAGGTGAAGGCGCCAAGGCGTTTCACACCCAGGCCCAGCGCTCGCGAGTTCTGGCGGAGGTTGTTGCCGTACCAGCGGAACATCAGTTTGCGGCTGGCCTTGATGAAGCTCTTTTCCGGCGGATGCTCAACGGTGTTGATCGCGGCGTCCGGCACGTAAAAGGTGTCGTAACCCAGGCGCATCAGGCTGAACCAGCTCGACTTGTCGTCGCCGGTGAGAAACTTGAAACGGCCCAGGCGCCAGTGTTGCAGCGAGTCGCTTTCGACGTCGGCGATGAATTCCGGATCGGTCACCACGGTGGCGCGGAACACCGACATGCGCCCGGTCATGGTCAGCACGCGCTTGGACAGGGCCATCGAGCACATGTTGATGTGACGCTGGGCAAAACGCAGCTTGTGCCATTCGCTCATGATGTAGCCGCCGCGCACTTCGCAGAACTCGTTGGTGGTCAGGCCGCCGACATTGCCGAACAGCTGGAACCACGGCACGGTCTTGCGCACGGTGCCTTCGCCAAGCACGGTGTCGCCGTCGATCACGGCCACCACGGCACGGTCGTCCGGCAGGTGACGGGAGATCGCGCGGAAACCGTAGGCCAAGCCATCGCGCTTGCCGGTGCCGGGAATGCGCACGAAGTCGAGCTTCACGCGGTCTGGCGGATTCATCCGCGCCCACAGCGCTTTCACCAGCAGCTCATCGGACATTTCGACGATCGAGCAGACCACGGTGGTCGGCAGTTCGCAGTCGATGGCTTCGCGGATCACCGAGCTGTAGACCTGCGCGGTGGTCAGCGCGTCGATACGGAAACTGGTGACCATCAGAAACACATGCGACGGATCCGCCGCTTTGCCCAGCTTGCGCACTTTGCGGCGCAGGTGCGGGTAAACGATGTAGAGAAAAATCATGCCGCGCACAAAGTGCGTTGCACCCATCGAGTAGCGCCAGATACCCACGGCGCCAATCAGGAAAATAAAGTCCTTCGACTCGGAGTCGAACGTGGACGTGGGCAGCATCAAAGCCAGGCCCATCAACAAACTGAGGTAAAACAGCCAACCGGCGGCCTGAAGTAGGCCGTGCTTTAGCCTGTGCATAATCTGCATCCGTCTCTATCTCGGGCCGGGCCCGATGGGGTTAAGGCAGGCTTACAAAAACTTGCAAGGACATGTAGGAGCTGCCGAAGGCTGCGATCTTTTGATCTTTGCGGGTTCACTCAAGACTCAAGTGGCCGGGGTAAAGATCGCAGCCTCGTTTCACTCGTCAGCTCCTACAGGGCTGTTTACCAGCAGATACCTTCGGTGCGAGTACCTGGGTTGGTGGCTTTGGCCATGAAGCCGACCAGGTCGATGACCTGTTTGCCTTGCGGTGCTTCCTGGGCCAGCGAGCGGAATTTCTCGTCGCGGTTGCCGAGGATGATCACGTCGGAGTTGTCGATCACCGAATCGAAGTCCGAGTTGAGCAGGGACGATACGTGCGGGATCTTCGACTCGATGTAGTCCTTGTTCGCGCCGTGAACACGGGCGTACTCGACGTTGCTGTCGTAGATGCTCAGGTCGTAGCCCTTGCCGATCAGCATTTCGGCCAGTTCCACCAGCGGACTTTCGCGCAGGTCATCGGTACCGGCCTTGAAGCTCAGACCGAGCAGGGCGACTTTGCGTTTGTCGTGGCTTTCAACGATGTCGAAGGCGTTCTGCACTTGCGATTCGTTACTGCGCATCAGCGAGTTGAGCAACGGTGCTTCGACGTCCAGCGAACCGGCACGGTAGGTCAGGGCGCGCACGTCTTTGGGCAGGCACGAACCGCCGAAGGCGAAGCCCGGGCGCATGTAGTACTGGGACAGGTTGAGGGTCTTGTCCTGGCAGACCACGTCCATCACTTCACGACCATCGACGCCGACCGCTTTGGCGATGTTGCCGATCTCGTTGGCGAAGGTCACTTTGGTCGCGTGCCAGACGTTGCAGGTGTACTTGATCATCTCGGCGACCGCGATGTCCTTGCGGATGATCGGCGCGTCGAGTTCTTCGTACAGCGATTGCAGAACGTCGCCCGAGGCTTTGTCGAACTCGCCGATGACGGTCATCGGTGGCAGGTCGTAGTCCTTGATCGCGGTGGATTCACGCAGGAATTCCGGGTTGACCGCGACGCCGAAATCGACACCGGCCTTCTTGCCCGAGCAGTCTTCGAGGATCGGGATCACCACGTTGGCGACGGTGCCCGGCAGCACGGTGCTGCGTACCACGATGGTGTGGCGGGTGGTTTTTTCACGCAGTACGAAACCGATCTCGCGGCACACCGCCTCGATGTAGTTCAGTTCCAGGTCGCCGTTCTTCTTACTCGGCGTACCGACGCAGATCATCGACAGGTCGGTGTCACGAATCGCCTCGGCGAAGTTGGTCGTACCGCGCAGACGGCCGGTCTCGATACCCTGAGCCAGAAGTTCGCCCAGACCCGGTTCCACAATCGGCGACTTGCCGGCGTTGATCATGTCGATCTTGTCTTTGGCAACATCGACGCCAACCACGTCATGGCCCCGTGCAGACAGGCAACCGGCACACACTGCGCCAACGTAACCCAAACCAAATATGCTGATGCGCATCGCAATTACCTCTGTGTTTTATCAAGCCATTAGATGGCCGGAGTTAATGGTGTTCAGCGGTCATAGTGCACTCGAAAGTGCGGCATACAGGCGCCACAATGCCGTGTGCAGGCATACTAAGTTCCGAGTGTCTAAATAAGTGCACTCAAGATGTGCGCAACTAGGCCTTAGTTGTTATGACTTGCCCTGTTATGCAGCGGATCTTCTTGCTGGAAGACTCTTGTGCATGTGTTCAGTCCACTTGATGTCGGACGAAAGGCCCGTAGATCAAGCGGTTGGGTGCTCAGGCGAGCACAATTACAGGGGCGCAGCCTTGGCCTTGTAGAGGATGTTTATGGTGCGTATCACCTATCCATCGTTAGTTGATCAGATGAGTGAACCATCTAGGCAAGTTGCTGTGACAACTTGGTTACATGGTTCTCCGCTCTGCGTAAGTTATCTCGTACAAACTCGGCGAGAATCGTTACCGGTGGTATGAGCTATGCATTTGGACATAGTTCCTACCCGCTCATCGCGAAATCTGAAATTTTTTGAAATATTGCCAAAGATGGCACTGGTCTCAATTTGATAGCACTTTCGATTTGGGCCTTTGTTAATCGGTGCGTAATCGAGCTAGATAGTTTTGTGCCACTACCGTAAAAAAATTTACGTGCCACTACTGAAAAAAAGTGCGGCTGTCGAGTGAAACTAAAATTAGAATTGGGCAGGACGATTTTATGGCGCCAATAAAACGGCGAAATGTTGCGAGGGATTTTTGACGTCGTGCGAGCTGCACGACTCTTTATAGAAAGAGTCGTGCAATGGGCATGCTTTATTCCGGGGCGTGGTCGCGCAGAAACACCAGATTGTCCGGTTTCGATTGCTCGGCGCTGTAGCGATAACCCTGCACATCGAACTGCTTGAGCAGGGCAGGATCGTTGATTTTTTCCTGAATCACGAAACGGCTCATCAGGCCGCGGGCCTTCTTCGCGTAGAAGCTGATGATCTTGTACTGGCCGTTCTTCAGGTCCTTGAAGTCGGTGTTGATGATCCGCGCGTTCAGGGCGCTGCGTTTGACCGCCGAAAAGTACTCGTTGGAGGCCAGGTTCAGCAGCACATCGTCGCCCTGATCGGCCAGCGCTTCGTTGAGCCATTCGCTGATGCGCGTGCCCCAGAACGCGTACAGGTCCTTGCCACGGGCGTTGGCCAGTTTGGTGCCCATTTCCAGACGATACGGCTGCATCAGGTCCAGCGGACGCAGCAGGCCATAGAGACCGGAGAGCATGCGCAAGTGCTTTTGCGCATAGTCGAACTGAGCTTCACTGAACGATTGCGCGTCGAGGCCGGTGTACACGTCACCCTTGAACGCGAGCAGTGCCTGCTTGGCGTTTTCCGGGGTGAAGGCGGGCGTCCAGCTGCCGAAACGCGCGGCATTCAGGCCGCCGATCTTGTCGGACACGTGCATCAGTTCGCTGATCTGTGCCGGGCTCAGTTCGCGCAGCTGCTGGATCAGCTCCTGAGAATGATCGAGGTATTGCGGCTGGGTAAAGCGCTGGGTCGCCGGCGGTGTTTCGTAATCGAGGGTCTTGGCGGGGGAAATCACCATCAGCATGAAGTCGTCTCCTTTAATCGTGGGGCGATTCTAGGGGGTTGTCCCTGTTGACTCCAGCTATGAGCGTGATAGGTGATCGATGGTGTCATGGAACAGGATCACAGCCTTCGGCAGCTCCTACAGGTTGCGGTCGACTGATGACTGCCTTTGTAGGAGCTGCCGAAGGCTGCGATCTTTTGATCTTTCTTTTGATTGTCCTGCGATCACCCGCGATATAGTGCCGCGCGGGTTTGGTTATGGAGACACCCCTTTGCGCATTGTTCTTTTATTCACCGCGTGGCTGTTGAGCTTCGGGGCCATGGCGGCGCCGGGCGATGTGGCGACGCTGGATCGCAGCACCTGGCCGGAGCAACTGAGCAGCCCGACGCTGTTCGACGTCGCCTCGCGCGCGGAAATCCTCATGTTCGCCCGGGGCCTGCTCGGCACCGAGGCGCTGGACGAGACCGCGCTGGCCCAGCGCCTTGGGCTGCGCACGGTCAACGTCGACGCGATCAGCCACCTGCGGCAGCGGCTCTGGGAACGTCTGTTGGCCAACTACAACTTCGCCCAGCAGAGCTGCGATCAGGACGCCTCGTTCTGCTTCCTCGTCGAAGACCTGCCGACCCTGCGCGAGCAGGCCGCCAAGTTCGTGGTCAGCGACGACAGCTATTACACCAGGTGGGCCGAGCCGAGCCGGTTGTTTCATCTGCAGTACCTGGACGAGCTGATGCGCAAGGCCGCGCTGTCGCCGCAAACCAGCAGCGAAGTCGATCGTTTTGGCGACTACGAGCGTAGCGGCGAAGAGATGCACGACCGGCTGTTTCTGCTGAGCTTCGACAGCGCCGCCAATCTGCAGCCGGACAACACCGACTGGATTGCCGACTACCTGCGCAAATCCAATCTCAGCGGCACGTTCTTCCTGTTGGGCAAGGATGTGCAGGCGCGTCTGGCCGATCGCTCGGTGAGCAACCTGCAATCGGAGTTCTCGAAACAGTGTGTGGGCGTGCAGGGTTGGGAGTTCCGTTCCCACAGCTATTGGCAAGACTGGCAGGACTCGGTGCGCCGCAGCGCCGATCTGGTGAAGAACAAGTTGCCGGAGAACTATGTGCCGCTGTTCCGTCCGCCGGAGGGACAGCGCCGCCCTGATGCCGGCAGCTTCTTGCGCAATCAGGGCCTGCAAGTGGCGCTGTGGGACATCGATGCCCAGGACGGCGCCGGCAAGCTCAAGGGCGCACAGAGTGCGCAGCGGGTGCTGACCCTGATGCTGTTGTGGCGTCACGGGGTGATCAATTTCAACATGAAACAGGATGCGGTGAAGACCGCGTTGCCGTGGCTGATCACGCAAACTGCGCAAAGTGGCATCGGCTTTGAAGACTGTCAGGACGGGTTTCGCTGACAAACGGAAAAACCCCGCAAACATTGGGCTTGGGGCGATTTTTCTAGAGAATTCGATGCAGGCGGACTTCCGACTTTAGCGGGGTCTGGACGGTCCGCCAAGGGCTTTTCGTCACTCTGCAAAATAAACTTAAAAAAACCGTCAAAGTGCTTTTTTATGTCATGGGTTTTGGAGTATTACGAAGACAGACCGCCGAAACCTGCAACACAGGTGGCGTCTTCCAAGACTCCTTTTGTGTGCAGTTCATCCAGGCCCTCGTGGATGAATTCGGCAGTCACTTCGAGGCGCAGCACCGCCCAGGTATTGCGTCGAATGGCTCCCACAAAGGTGACCGAGTATGGATGATCACGGACGTAGCCCTTCTTCCAACCAGCCAATCCTTTATGTACTCGATACCAACGTATTGATTCACGATCCAAATGCCCTGCTGAATTTCGAAGAACACCACGTCGCGATCCCGATGACCGTGCTCGAAGAGCTGGACAAGCTCAAGAGCGGCCATCACAGCGTTGCTGCCGAATGCCGCCAGGCGATCCGGCTGATCGACAAGACCCTGGGCGATGCCTCCCCCGAGGACGTCGAGCTGGGTGTGCCGATTCAGCGCGGCAAGGGCGGGCCGAAGGGCTTGCTGTCAATTCTGATGAGCAAACAGGCCGAGTCGAACCTGATTCTGCCCGAGCATCTGAACGACAACAAAATCATCAACCAGTTGATCGACCTGCACACCCGTGATCCGAAGAAGGCCGTGGTGCTGGTCACCAAAGACATAAACATGCGCCTCAAGGCGCGCGCCTGCGGGATCGCGGCCGAGGACTACAGCACCGATCAGTTGGTCGATGACGTGTCCCTGCTGCCCAACGGTTATCACAACATGACCGGCTCCTTCTGGGACCGCGTGAGCAAGGTCGAAACCCGTCAGGATCACGGCCGCACCTGGCATCAGGTGCAGTTGATCGACAACCTGCCGGCGGTGCACATCAACGAGTTCATCATTGACGAACAAGGCTTTGTCGGCTGGATCAAGGAAATCCAGGAAGACAAGCTGCTGATCCTCGACCTGCATCAGGAACCGCTGCTGCACCAGGAAGCCTGGGGCCTCAAACCGCGCGACATCTACCAGAGCCTGGCGCTGTATGCGTTGCTGGATCCGGACATTCACCTGGTCAACCTGTCGGGTGCAGCGGGTTCCGGTAAAACCATTCTGGCGCTGGCTGCGGCGATCGAGCAGACCATGGTCAGCAAACGCTATCGCCGCATTATCGCGACCCGCAGCGTGCAGGGCCTGGACCAGGAAATCGGCTTCCTGCCCGGCACCGAAGCGGAAAAAATGGAGCCTTGGCTGGGCGCCATCACCGACAACCTCGAAGCCTTGCACATGGATGACGAAAACACCCATGGCAGCGTCGATTACATCCTCAGCAAAGTGCCGTTGCAGTTCAAATCGCTCAACTACATTCGTGGTCGCAGCTTCCAGCAGAGCCTGATCCTGATCGACGAATGCCAGAACCTCACGCCGCACCAGATGAAAACCATCATCACCCGGGCCGGCGCCGGTTCCAAAGTGGTGTGCCTGGGCAACCTGGCACAGATCGATACCCCTTACCTGTCCGCGACCAGCTCCGGGCTGACCTACCTGACCGAACGTTTCAAGGATTTCCCCAACGGGGTGCACATCACCCTGCAAGGGGTGCCACGTTCGATTCTGGCCGAATACGCCGAATCGCATTTGTAACCCTTCCAACAAAACCGGGCGGCCCAAAAGCCGCCCGGTTTTTTATGCCTGAACTACAAATCCCTTGATTGATGCCAGCCTGATGAACACCACTGATCCACTGTAGGAGCTGCCGAAGGCTGCGATCTTTTGATCCTGTTTTTAACAATCAAAGTCAAAAGATCGCAGCCTGCGGCAGCTCCTACACGAAGAACGCCATATTCGTACGTGCGGAAATTTGACCCACAGGTTTACAATCCACGCTCCTGATCAGGAGTAATCCCGTGCTGACTCATCTCGATTCCCAAGGTCGCGCCAACATGGTCGACGTCACCGAAAAAGCCGTGACGTTCCGTGAGGCGACGGCCCAAGCGCTGGTGCGCATGCTCCCCGAAACCCTGCAGATGATCGTCAGCGGCGGCCATCCCAAGGGCGACGTGTTTGCCGTGGCGCGCATTGCCGGCATTCAGGCGGCGAAGAAAACCAGTGATCTGATCCCGCTGTGCCATCCGCTGATGCTCACCGGGGTCAAGGTCGAACTCAGCGCTGAGGGTGACGACAGTGTGCGCATCGTCGCGCGCTGCAAGCTGTCGGGGCAGACTGGCGTGGAGATGGAAGCTCTGACCGCTGCCAGCGTTGCTGCGCTGACCATCTATGACATGTGCAAAGCCGTGGATCGCGGCATGGTCATCGAAAGCGTGCGTCTGCTGGAGAAGATCGGCGGCAAGAGCGGGCATTTTCAGGCGGAGCAGCCATGAAGCTGACGGTTAAATTCTTTGCCCGTTATCGTGAAGCGCTGGGCGTGGACTCGGTCGAGGTCGAAGGCGATTTCGCCACGGTCGACGCTGTGCGTGCGCTGCTCGCCCAACGTGATGGCGCCGAAGTGCTGAGCGAACAGAACCTGATGTGCGCGCGCAACGAAGACCTGTGCCAGCTCGACGAGCCGGTGAGCGATGGCGACGAAGTGGCGTTTTTCCCCACTGTGACCGGAGGCTGAGGCATGGCGATTCGGGTGCAGTCCACGGCGTTCGATCCCGGCGCTGAAGTCAACGCGATGCACGCGGCGAATGTCGGTGTCGGCGCGGTGGTGAGTTTTGTCGGTTATGTGCGCGACTTCAACGACGGGCTGGATGTGGCCGGGATGTTCCTCGAACATTATCCGGGCATGACCGAAAAGGCGTTGGCCAAGATCGCCGTCGAGGCCGAGCAGCGCTGGCCGCTGCTGAAGCTGGAAGTGCTGCACCGCATCGGCGCGCTGGAGCCGGGCGAGCCGATCGTGTTTGTCGGCGCCGCCAGCGCCCATCGCCAGGCGGCGTTCGACGCCTGCGCTTTCGTCATGGACTACCTGAAAACCCGCGCGCCGTTCTGGAAGAAAGAGAACACCAGCGACGGCCCGCGTTGGGTCGAAGGGCGTGACAGTGATCATGCCGCTGCGGATCGCTGGAAGAAGTAATCTCTGCTTTGTCAGCAAAAAGATCGCAGCCTTCGGCAGCTCCTGCATTGGGTCGGCGTACCCCCTGTAGGAGCTGCCGAAGGCTGCGATCTTTTTGCTTTTCCCACCGATTGACGGGTTAAACATAAAAGTCCAGTATGGATTTATAAGTACAAAAAACCCCGTTCCAGCTCTTTTCTTCTGTCTTGCCAAACCAACAACAACCCGCGAGAGAACGAACATGAAGAAACTCCCCCTGATCACCGGTCTGGCCCTGAGCCTGTTGGCGTGCACCAGCTCGTTTGCCGCCGAGAAAACCCTGCGCATCGGCATCGAGGCCGCTTATCCACCGTTCGCTTCGAAAACCGACAAGGGCGAAATCGTCGGTTTCGACTACGACATCGGCAACGCCCTGTGCGCGCAGATGAAGGTCAAGTGCGTGTGGGTCGAGGGTGAGTTCGATGGCCTGATTCCTTCGTTGAAAGTGAAGAAAATCGACATGGCTTTGTCGTCGATGACCATCAACGAGGACCGCAAGAAGTCGGTGGATTTCACCCACAAGTACTACTTCACTTCGTCGCGACTGGTGATGAAGGAAGGCGCCACGGTCGATGACCAGTACGCCAGCCTCAAGGGCAAGACCGTCGGCGTGCAGCGCGCCACCACCACCGACCGTTATGCCACCGAGGTGTTCGAACCGAAGGGTATCAACGTCAAGCGCTACGGCAATAATGAAGAAATCTACATGGACCTGGCGGCCGGGCGGCTCGATGCGATTTTCGCCGACACCATTCCGCTGACCGACTTCCTGTCGATGCCGCGCGGCAAGGGCTATGCGTTTGTCGGGCCGGAGCTGAAGGATCCGAAGTACGTGGGCGAGGGCGCGGGGATTGCGGTGCGCAAGGGCAATACCGAACTGGTCAGCGAGTTGAACACGGCCATCGACGGGATTCGTGCGAGTGGCGAATATCAGAAGATTTCCGAGAAGTACTTCAAGTCTGACATTTACGGCGACTGACAGTCCGCTACCGCTGACAAGCCAGCTCCCACAGTGACCGAGTCGTGCACAGATTTTGTGTACACCAAAAAAACTGTGGGAGCTGGCTTGCCAGCGATGGGGCCGGAAATGCCAAGGCAGGTCTTCAGCCCTTCAATTCCTTCAAATGCTTGTACACCGTCGCCCGCCCCATATTCAGCACATTGGCCACATAGTTCGAGGCACTCTTGCCCTTGAACGCGCCCTCGGCGTGCAGGGCCAGAACCAGTTCGCGCTTGTGATCGCGGGTCAGCAGATTCAGGCTCAGCTGCCGCTCGCGCAGCCAGGCGTGGAGGAAGGTGTTGATGCGTTCCTGCCAGTCATCGCGAAACAGTGAATCCGGCTGCGGGATCAGTTTGCTCGGCGACAGGAACAGATCCAGCGCGGCCTTGGCATTCTCGAACAACGAGATATTCAGATTGATGCACAGCACCGCCAGCGGCCGGTCTTCACCGTCGCGCAGTACGGTGCTCAGGCTGCGGATCTTCTGGCCGTCCCAATTGAGCTTTTCGTACGGGCCGATGTTGCGCTCACTGATCTCCTCGCTGAGCATGTCTTCAAGCGATGAATCGTCGCCGATCTCGCGCTTGGACAGGTTGTTGGCGATGTAGTCGACCTTCTGTGTGCGCAGGTCGTGCAGCACCACTTCGGCGTGGGGAAAGAACAGCGTGGCGATGGCGTCGGCGATGGCACGGAAGTTATCCAGGGCCGGATCGAATTCGGGGGCGGTCATGATTGTGGAGCTCCAGGCGGCGTCAGCGCCCCCGTGCACGGGGGCGCTGCGAGTGTGCCGCAATCCGTTGGGCGCGTCATCCGCAGGGGCCATCAGCGCAGGCGCGAGGGGGAGAGCATGGCGCTGCTCAGGCCGAACTGCTGTAACGACTCAGGCAACGGCTGACCACGCACCAATGCCGCGCTGGCCTGGCCCATGGCCGGTGAAGTCTGAATACCGTAACCGCCCTGCGCTGCGACCCAGAACAGCCCCGGCACCTGCGGATCGAAACCGCTGAGCAGATCACCGTCGGCGACGAAGCTGCGCAGTCCGGCCCAGGTGCGGGTCGGGCGGCGGATGGTCAGGGTCGTGGCCTCTTCGATCTGGTAAATGCCCATGGCAATGTCCAGTTCTTCCGGCTGCACGTCATGCGGTTCGACCGGGTCGGCGTTGGCCGGCGAGCCGAGGAACATCCCGGCGTCGGGCTTCATGTAGAACGATTCGTCGAGGCTGACCAGCATCGGCCAGTGATGAATGTCCACGCCCTCGGGGCCGGCGAAAATGAACGCCGCACGGCGTTTCGGTTGCAGGCCCAGCGCCTGGGCGCCAGCCAGCGCGCCGATCTGGTCAGCCCAAGCGCCGGCGGCGTTGATGATGACCGGCGCGCTGAAGGTCTGGCCGTTGGTTTGCACCTGCCAGAGGCCAGCGGCGTCGCGCGTCAGGCCCAGCACCTCGCAATCGGTGCGCACCTCGCCGTTGTTGCGGCGGATACCGCGCAGGTAGCCCTGATGCAGGGCGTCGGTGTCGATGTCACTGGCGGTCGGATCGTAGATCGCGCCGTGGACTTTTTCCCGACGCAGGATCGGCAGACGGGCGCAGGCTTCGTCGGCGCTGAGCAGCTGCATTTCTGGCACCGTGGCTTTGGCGCTGAGGTACTGGTTATTCAGTTCGGCGGCGTCACCGCTGAAGTCCACAGTCATTTCGCCGCGCGGTGTCAGCAATGGGTGCTCGCAAAAGCCGCTCGGCGGATGGTCGAAAAACTCACGGCTGGCCAGCGTCAGCGCCCGCACCTGCGGCGTACCGTAGGCGGCGGTGTACAGCGCGGCAGAACGCCCGGTGGAGTGATAGGCCGGGTGCGATTCACGTTCGAGCACGATCACTTTGGCGTGGGGCGACAGCCAGAAACCGGTGGAAGCGCCGGCAATCCCGCCGCCGATGATGATGAAATCTGCCTGGCTCATGAAAGTCTCCTGAGTCATTAAGGTTCTCTGTAGGAGCTGACGAGTGAAACGAGGCTGCGATCTTTTGATCTTGTCTTTTGAAAATCAAAAGATCGCAGCCTCGTTTCACTCGTCAGCTCCTACAGGGGATCGAGGTGTCAGCGCTTGAGGTGATAAACCGCATTGGCCAGCGCAATGTCTTCCAGGCCCAGGCCAATTGAACGGAAAAATACGTGACGGTCGTAACCGGGGCGCGGCACTTTCTCGCTGAGCAGGTCAGCAAGGTCACCGACAATCAAATCCTTGCTCCAGCCATGCTGCTCGGTCGCGATCAACATCTCACCCGCCGAACCCGGTGTGGTCAGCCGATAATCACAGTACACCTGCATGTCGCCCAAGCTCCCCGGCGGCACTTCATGGGCGCGTGGCGCGTTGGTGCTGATTGAGGTGATCAGCGCCGGTTTGCTCAAGTTGGCCGGGTCGATCACTGGGCCGGCGGACGAGGTGCAGAGCATGATCACGTCCGCGTCCGTGAAGGCGACATCGCGGCTGTCGGCAATCTTCACCCCCGGGTAGATCTCTTTCAGCAGCGCCCGGGTTTCAGCGTCTTCAGACAGGCTCGGCGAATACACGCTGATGCTCTGCCAGTCACGCAGACCTTTCACGTAATGCAGATGCGCCTGAGCAACCTTGCCGCTGCCGATGATCGCCAGCCGTTGGGCATTCAGCGGGGCGAGGGCATCGACAGCAACGGCGGTGGTCGCTGCAGTGCGTGCGCTGGTCAGCTCGCCGGCATCGCAAAGCAACAGCGGTTGGCCGGTTTTCATCGACATCAATAGGGTCCACGCCGTGACCAGTGGCGCTTGCTCGCGGACGATGTACGGCGAGGTCTTGACCCCGTACACGCCATCCTCGGCCAGCACCCCCAGATAATTGATGAAGTCGCCGGCGCCCTGCGGAAACTCCACCAGTTGCTGCGCCGGTTGCACGGCGTGGCCAGCGGCGAGGTCGCGGAACAGTTTGCGCAGGATCTGCGGCACGTCGATGCGCGCCAGCAGCTCGCGGGCCTGATGTTGATCGATTACGAAAGGCGTATTGGACATGTCAGGCTCCGGCGGCTAGATCTAAACTAATTTGTCTATTATGGACTTTTAGTTGTCTATCGCAAGCACCTGTTGAAAACGCCGGGCAAAAAAAAGCGCAGTCCGTTGCCGGCTGCGCTTTTTGCGTTACGGGTCGTTTATTGCGGCTGTGGGCGCTTGCGTTCCACCGCGCGCAACAGGTGCGTCGGCGGTGTTTCGCAACTGATCTTGCGACCCAGTTTCTCTTCGATCGACGGCAACTGGTAGGAGTCGTCCTCACCGGCGAAGCTGATCGACACGCCGTCGGCGCCGGCCCGACCGGTACGGCCGATGCGGTGTACGTAGTCGTCCGGTACTTCCGGCAGGGTGAAGTTGATCACGTGGCTGATGCCGTCGATGTGGATGCCGCGACCGGCGACATCGGTGGCCACCAGCACGCGGATCTTGCCTTCACGGAAGCCTTCGAGGGTCTTGATGCGCTTGTGCTGCGGCACGTCGCCGGACAGTTGCGCGGCGTTGATGCCGTCACGCACCAGGCGCTCTTCGATGCGGCGCACTTCGTCCTTGCGGTTGGCGAAGACGATCACGCGTTCCCAGCCGTTGTCATTGACCAGGTTGTAGAGCAGTTTGTATTTGTCAGCCGCGGCCACCGCATAGATGTGCTGCTCGACGTTTTCGTTGGCCACGTTGGTGATTTCGATTTCGACGATTGCCGGATCGGTGGTCCATTGCTTGGCCAGGTTCATCACGTCTTCGGTGAAAGTCGCGGAGAACAGCAGGGTCTGACGCTCGGACTTCGGCGGAGTCTGACGAATGATCTGCCGCACTTGCGGGATGAAACCCATGTCGAGCATGCGGTCGGCTTCGTCCAGCACCATCACTTCAACCATGTCCAGGTGCACGTCGCCGCGCTGGTTGAAGTCGAGCAGGCGGCCCGGGGTGGCGACGAGGATGTCGCAGTGGCGCGCCTCGAGGTGCTTGAGTTGCTTGTCGAAGTCCATGCCGCCAACGAACGTCATGACGTTGAGGCCGGTGTACTTGGTCAGGTCGGCAGCATCCTTGGCGATCTGCACCACCAGCTCACGGGTCGGCGCGATGATCAGTGCACGGGGTTCGCCCATGTAGCGTTCTTTCGGCGGCGGCGTCTGCAGCAACTGAGTGATGATCGAGATCAGGAACGCGGCGGTCTTGCCGGTGCCGGTCTGCGCGCGGCCGATGGCGTCTTTGCCGGCGAGGGTGAAGCCCAGCACCTGCGCCTGGATCGGCGTGCAGTATGGAAAGCCCAGATCCTGGATGGCGTGCATCAGTTCCGGAGCGAGTTTGAAATCGTGGAAGCGGGTTTTGCCTTCCTGGGGTTCGACGACGAAGTCTTCGAGTTTCCAGGGAATGACCGGTGCCTTGGGCTTCGGTTCGCGGCGCGGCCGGGGTGGTTTCGGCGCTTCGGCGCGGACCGGTTCGGTAGCGACGGCAGGTTGCGGCTCGGGCTGGGGTGTCGCTACCGGAGCCGGACGTTCAGCCTTGGGCGCATCGCTGCGAGGGCCGGGGGCGTGCGACGGCGCAATGGGGACTGGCGCGAGCTGCTCAGCCTCGCTTTTACCGAACATTTTCTTGAGTGCTTCGAGCACGGTCATCTCATCAATTGGTTAAGGAATGTACGCCGGCCAGTGTAATGCAAGAAACGGGCGCGGCGTAGTGGGATGATCAAAGCGGTCCGCCAAGCGGCCGAATCAACGCAGGCGTTCGCTCAGCCAGACGCCAATGTCGCGAATTTCTTCGGGTAACACTTCGTGCTCCATTGGGTATTCCTGCCATGTCACGGTGACACCATGCTTGTTTAAATGCTCGTAAGCACTGCGGCCCATGGCGTTGAGTACCACGCCATCGCGTTGGCCGTGCAAGCAAAGGGCGGGAATGCGTTGCTGACTGGCTGAAAGCTCCATCTCGTCGGTGAAGGTCGGGGCATAGGTGGAGAGGGCAAGTACGCCACCCAACGGACCTTGCCACTTTATATAAGCGGTGTGCAGAACGACGGCGCCCCCCTGGGAAAACCCGGCGAGAAAAATCCGCGAAGCGTCTATTCCGCTGGCGCGCTCCTTTTCGATCAATTCAATGATGCGATCCGCCGACGCTTCCAACTGCTCACGATCAATCGACCGTGCCGGACTCATGGCCTTTATGTCGTACCAACTCGGCATCGCGTAACCGCCATTGATGGTGACGGGCAGGGTCGGCGCTTGCGGCAAGACGAAGCGGGTCGTCAGCAGGCTTTCCTGCAGCGCTTCGGCGACCGGCAGGAAGTCATAGCGGTCAGCGCCGAGGCCGTGCAGCCATATAACGCAGGCGTCTGCGGGCTTTACGGGTTCAAGAATCAGGGGCTCGGTCATGGCTGCTCCAAAAATGTGCGGGCGCTCTCAATAAGTGCGTGATTGAGGTGCGCGTCCGGTCGATCCGTTAAGAAGATGTCGCAAGGCTACAAGTTTTGCTATTGACCTGTCGCGCAATCGCTTCAGCAAGCGGTGTGGTACGGGCTTTGCTATGGAGGATTCTGTACGAAGCGTCCTACGCCTTGCGGTAACACTATCAGTGTACGTCTTGCGACGGGATTGCAAAGAATCCGGTGATGGATGTTCGCCAATGGCCGCTACGGGCAAAGCGAACGTGAAAGGGCTACAGCCCGTTCGGCCGATTGGTGAGAAGTGAGTTGTCCATGATGTGGATTTTCTCCTACTAGACTCATAGCGAAGGTCTTACGTCGGTTGACCCCAAAAAAAGCCAACACGGGTCAACAACGCCTCAAAAGGGTGCGACTGGACTCAAGCTCCGACACAACAAGAGCAAAACTGGAGGTTTGAATGAAGATGTTGAAATCCACTCTGGCGGTCGTGACTGCTGCAGCAGTACTCGGCGTCAGCGGGTTCGCTCAGGCGGGTGCAACCCTGGATGCCGTGCAGAAGAAAGGTTTCGTGCAGTGTGGCGTGAGCGACGGTCTGCCGGGTTTCTCGGTGCCGGACGCTTCGGGCAAGATCCTCGGGATCGACGCTGACGTCTGCCGCGCTGTGGCCGCTGCCGTATTCGGCGACGCCAACAAGGTCAAGTTCAGCCAGTTGAACGCCAAGGAGCGCTTCACCGCGCTGCAGTCCGGCGAAATCGACCTGCTCTCGCGCAACACCACCATGACCAGCTCGCGTGACGCCGGCATGGGCCTGAAATTCCCGGGCTTCATCACTTACTACGACGGCGTGGGCTTCCTGGCCAACAACAAGCTGGGCGTGAAAAGTGCCAAGGAACTGGACGGTGCAACCATCTGCATCCAGGCCGGTACCACCACAGAACTGAACGTGTCCGACTACTTCCGTGCCAACGGCCTGAAGTACACCCCGATCACATTCGACACCTCCGATGAAAGCGCCAAGTCGCTGGAATCCGGTCGTTGCGACGTGCTGACCTCCGACAAGTCGCAGCTGTACGCACAGCGCAGCAAACTGGCTTCGCCAAAAGACTACGTGGTGCTGCCGGAAACCATCTCCAAAGAACCGCTTGGCCCGGTCGTGCGTAACGGCGACGACGAGTGGCTGGCGATCGTTCGCTGGGTTGGCTACGCGCTGCTGAACGCTGAAGAAGCCGGCGTGACGTCGAAAAACGTATTGGAAGAAGCCAAATCCACCAAGAACCCGGACGTCGCTCGTCTGCTGGGTGCTGACGGTGAATACGGCAAGGACCTGAAACTGCCGAAGGACTGGGTTGTGAAAATCGTTTCGCAGGTCGGTAACTACGGTGAAATCTTCGAGAAAAACCTCGGCAAGAGCACTCCGCTGGAAATCGACCGTGGCCTGAACGCGCTGTGGACCAACGGCGGCATTCAGTACGCACCACCAGTGCGCTAATGGTTCTATCACCCGGCGGGCCAACCGCCGGGTGATGTTCTGTTCCATTTCTTCCGGGGCACTTCATGCAAAATTCAATCGGCGCACCAAAGCAGAGGTTCAGCCTCAGCGATCCGCGAGTGCGTGCGTGGCTGTTTCAGATCATCACCGTCGTGGCGGTGGTCGCCATGGGCTGGTATCTGTTCGACAACACCCAGACCAACCTGCAGCACCGGGGCATCACCTCCGGTTTCGACTTTCTGGAGCGCAGTGCCGGGTTCGGCATCGCTCAACACCTGATCTCTTACACCGAAGCGGACAGCTACGCTCGGGTGTTCGTGATCGGCCTGCTCAACACCCTGTTGGTGACCTTCATCGGCGTGATCCTGGCGACTCTGCTGGGCTTCATCATCGGTGTGGCGCGGCTGTCGCCGAACTGGATCATCAGCAAACTGGCGACCGTGTATGTGGAAGTGTTCCGCAACATTCCGCCGCTGCTGCAGATTCTGTTCTGGTACTTCGCGGTATTCCTGACCATGCCGGGACCGCGCAACAGCCACAACTTCGGCGACACCTTCTTCGTCAGCAGCCGTGGCCTGAACATGCCGGCCGCGCAAATGGCTGACGGCTTCTGGGCGTTCTTCATCAGCGTGGTGCTGGCCATCGTCGCCATCGTGCTGATGTGCCGCTGGGCCAACAAGCGTTTCGAAGACACCGGCGTACCGTTTCACAAGTTCTGGACCGGTCTGGCGATCCTGCTGGTGATCCCGACCTTGTGCGCGCTGATCTTCGGTGCCCCCCTGCACTGGGAAATGCCGCAACTCAAGGGTTTCAACTTCGTCGGCGGCTGGGTGCTGATCCCGGAACTGCTCGCGTTGACCCTGGCGCTGACCGTGTACACCGCTGCGTTCATCGCGGAAATCGTCCGTTCGGGGATCAAGTCGGTCAGCCATGGCCAGACCGAAGCGGCGCGTTCGCTCGGCCTGCGCAACGGCCCGACCCTGCGCAAGGTGATCATTCCGCAAGCCTTGCGAGTGATCATTCCGCCGCTGACCAGCCAATACCTGAACCTGGCGAAGAACTCGTCGCTGGCCGCCGGTATCGGTTATCCGGAAATGGTTTCGCTGTTCGCCGGCACCGTGCTCAACCAGACCGGTCAGGCGATCGAAGTCATTGCCATCACCATGAGCGTGTACCTGGCGATCAGCATCAGCATTTCCCTGCTGATGAACTGGTACAACAAGCGCATTGCGCTGATCGAGCGGTGAGGAAACGCGCATGACAACCCATACTTTCAAACCCGACATGCCACCGCCGGCCAAGGTCTTCGGCCCGATGGCATGGATACGCGCGAACATGTTTTCCAGCTGGCTCAACACCCTGCTGACCCTGTTTGCGTTTTACCTGATCTATCTGGTGGTACCACCGATCCTCAGTTGGGCGATTCTCGATGCCAACTGGGTCGGCACCACCCGCGCCGACTGCACCAAGGACGGCGCCTGCTGGGTGTTCATTCAGCAGCGTTTCGGCCAGTTCATGTACGGCTACTACCCGACCGGCCTGCGCTGGCGCGTCGACCTGACCGTGTGGCTGGCGGTGATCGGTGTGGCGCCGCTGTTCATCTCGCGCTTCCCGCGTAAAGCGGTGTACGGTCTGAGCTTCCTGGTGATCTACCCGATTGTCGCCTGGTGCCTGCTGCACGGTGGCGTGTTCGGCCTCGACGCCGTGGCGACCAGCCAGTGGGGCGGTCTGATGCTGACCCTGGTCATCGCCACTGTGGGTATCGCCGGCGCCTTGCCGCTGGGGATCATTCTGGCGCTGGGCCGGCGCTCGAACATGCCGGCGATTCGTGTGGTCTGCGTGACCTTCATCGAGTTCTGGCGCGGCGTGCCGCTGATCACCGTGCTGTTCATGTCCTCGGTGATGTTGCCGCTGTTCCTGCCCGAAGGCATGAACTTCGACAAGCTGCTGCGGGCGTTGATCGGGGTGATCCTGTTCCAGTCGGCCTACGTTGCCGAAGTGGTGCGCGGCGGTCTGCAAGCGATCCCCAAAGGTCAGTACGAAGCGGCAGCGGCGATGGGCCTCGGTTACTGGCGCGCCATGGGCCTGGTGATTCTGCCGCAAGCCCTGAAGCTGGTGATTCCGGGCATCGTCAACACCTTCATTGCGCTGTTCAAGGACACCAGCCTGGTGATCATCATCGGCCTGTTCGACCTGCTCAACAGCGTCAAGCAAGCCGCTGCCGACCCGAAATGGCTGGGCATGGCCACCGAAGGCTACGTGTTCGCCGCCCTGGTGTTCTGGATTTTCTGTTTTGGTATGTCGCGCTATTCCATGCATCTGGAACGCAAGCTCGACACTGGCCACAAGCGTTAGGAGTTCTCTGTAAATGAGCGAAGCAATCAAAAAGCCTGTGGGCCCTGAAGGCATTATCCAGATGCAGGGCGTCAACAAGTGGTACGGCCAGTTCCACGTGCTGAAAGACATCAACCTCAACGTCAAACAGGGCGAGCGCATCGTCCTGTGCGGCCCGTCGGGTTCCGGCAAATCGACCACCATCCGCTGCCTCAACCGTCTGGAAGAGCACCAGCAGGGCCGCATCGTCGTCGACGGCGTGGAACTGACCAACGACCTCAAGCAGATCGAAGCGATCCGCCGCGAAGTCGGCATGGTGTTCCAGCACTTCAACCTGTTCCCGCACCTGACCATCCTGCAGAACTGCACGCTGGCGCCGATGTGGGTGCGCAAGATGCCCAAGCGCAAGGCCGAGGAAATCGCCATGCATTATCTGGAGCGCGTACGCATTCCGGAGCAGGCGCATAAATTCCCGGGGCAACTGTCCGGCGGTCAGCAACAGCGTGTGGCGATTGCCCGTGCGCTGTGCATGAAACCGAAAATCATGCTGTTCGACGAACCGACCTCAGCCCTCGACCCGGAGATGGTCAAAGAGGTGCTGGACACCATGATCGGTCTCGCCGAGGACGGCATGACCATGCTCTGCGTGACCCACGAAATGGGCTTCGCCCGCACCGTGGCCAACCGTGTGATCTTCATGGACAAAGGCGAAATCGTCGAACAGGCTGCGCCGAACGACTTCTTCGACAACCCGCAGAATGACCGTACCAAGCTGTTCCTGAGCCAGATCCTGCATTGATTTCAGGTTGATGCACCAGACAAACCCGGCCCTGTGCCGGGTTTTCTTTTGCCCGCGATTTTCATTTTTCCCCTGTAGGAGCTGCCGCAGGCTGCGATCTTTTGACGTTGATCGTTAAACACAAGATCAAAAGATCGTCCGATCGCGGCCCGAGCCTGCGGCAGGTCCTACACGGGGTTGTATGAACCGGGCCAGCTGACTAAGATGTCAGGAAATTCATCCTATGATTGGATGAAAGGGCGAATTTCATGACAGACATCTCACCTTTGATCAAGCGGTCCCTGGTCGATCAGGCCTTGGATCAACTGCGCCAGCGCATCACCGATGGCGTGTGGCAGGTCGGCGAACGGCTGCCGACCGAGCCTGAGCTGTGCGCCGATCTGGGCATCAGCCGCAACACCGTGCGCGAAGCCATGCGCGTGCTGGCGTTTTCCGGGTTGATCGAAATCCGTCAGGGCGACGGCAGTTATTTGCGCGCAGTGGTCGATCCGATGGACACGCTCAAGGCGTTGTCCCGTTGCTCGCTGGAGCAGGCGCGCGAAACCCGGCACATCCTTGAAGTCGAGGCGATTGGCCTGGCCGCGTTGCGCCGCACCGATGAAGATCTGGTGGCGCTGCGCGAAGCGCTCGGCACCAGCGGCAGCCACTACCACGGCGATCTCGACACTTACATTGCCTGCGATCTGGTGTTCCACCGCCGTCTGGTGGACGCCGCGCACAACCCCACCCTCAGCGAGTTGTATCGCTATTTCTCCAGCATCGTCGGCGCGCAATTGCGCCAGACGCTGAACATCGTCCCGCGCCGTCAGGAAGTGTTCGACCTGCACATCGAGTTGCTCGATGCCGTCGAACAACGCGACCCGGAACGGGCCAAAGCCATATCGAGGCAGTTGATCAATGAACCTTGAAAGCGAGAACAACCTCTCAACCCCCAAGCGCACGGCAGAACTCGAAGAGCTGCTGATCGACGCCGAGGCCGACGACGAACAAGTGCAGCAAAGCCATCCGCTGGTACGCCGCCCGTGGCTGTTGCTGCTGGGGCTGATTCTGGTGGCGCTGAACCTGCGCCCGGCGCTGTCGAGCATGGCGCCGCTGCTCAGCGAAGTGTCGAAAAGCCTTGGCCTGTCTGCGGCGCAGGCCGGTTTGCTGACCACGTTGCCGGTGTTGTGCCTGGGCTTGTTCGCGCCGCTGGCGCCGATTCTGGCGCGGCGTTTCGGCGCTGAGCGGGTGGTGCTGGGGATTCTGCTGACCCTGGCCGCCGGGATCATTGTGCGCAGCAACTTCGGTGAGATCGGGCTGTTTGCAGGTAGCGTGCTTGGCGGTGCGAGCATCGGCATTATCGGCGTGCTGCTGCCGGGCATCGTCAAACGCGACTTCGCCAGACACGCCGGAACCATGACCGGCGTGTACACCATGGCCCTGTGCCTGGGCGCGGCAATGGCCGCGGGTTCCACCGTGCCGTTGAGCGAACACTTCGACCACAGCTGGGCACTGGGCCTGGGCTTCTGGGTAATCCCGGCGCTGGTGGCGGCGTTGTTCTGGCTGCCGCAGGTCGGGCAGAAACACGGCGCGCACAACGTCGCCTATCGGGTGAAAGGTCTGCTGCGCGATCCGCTGGCGTGGCAAGTGACCTTGTACATGGGCCTGCAATCGTCGCTGGCGTACATCGTGTTCGGCTGGTTGCCGTCGATCCTGATCGGTCGTGGCCTGACTCCGACCCAGGCCGGCCTGGTGCTGTCCGGTTCGGTGATCATCCAGCTCGCCAGTTCGCTGGCTGCACCGTGGCTGGCGACCCGTGGCAAGGACCAGCGCCTGGCGATCGTGGTGGTGATGGCGCTGACCCTCGGTGGTCTGTTCGGTTGCCTGTATGCGCCGATTGAAGGGCTCTGGGGCTGGGCGATTCTGCTGGGCCTGGGGCAGGGCGGTACGTTCAGCCTGGCGCTGACCTTGATCGTGCTGCGCTCACGGGATTCGCACGTCGCGGCGAACCTGTCGAGCATGTCCCAGGGCTTCGGTTATACGCTGGCTTCGATGGGACCGTTCGCGGTCGGCGTAGTGCATGACTGGACCGGCGGCTGGAATGCCGTGGGCTGGATCTTCGGCATCATTGGCACTGGTGCGATCATTGCCGGGCTGGGTGCCGGGCGTGCGCTGTACGTGCAAGTGCAAAGCGAAAAAATCTGACACCTGTAGGAGCTGCGGCACGCTGCGATCTTTTGATGTTGATCTTGACGGTCTTGAAGATCAAAAGATCGCAGCGTGCCGCAGCTCCTACAGGATTTGTGTGCTCCGGGTATTCGCTGTGCGAATGCCGATAGTGTTTCTGCGATTTGCAGCTTATCGTGCTGGCAATCTGTCCATTTCCTGGAGTTTGCCCATGAGCGAAGCCCACGCCGCCCTGATCACCCGCTTCTATCAGGCCTTCCAGCGCCTCGACGCCGAGGCCATGGCCGCCTGCTACACCGACGATGTGGTGTTCAGCGATCCGGCTTTCGGTGAACTGCGCGGGCGCGATGCCGGCGACATGTGGCGCATGCTCACCACCCGCGCCAAGGACTTCTCCCTGACTTTCGACAATGTCCGCGCCGACGAGCGCAGTGGCGGTGCGCACTGGGTGGCGACTTACCTGTTCAGCCAGACCGGCAACGTGGTGATCAACGATATACAGGCGCGCTTCGTCTTTCGTGACGGCAAGATCTGCGAGCACCACGATCACTTCGACCTGTGGCGCTGGTCGCGGCAGGCGTTGGGTTTCAAAGGCTTGCTGCTGGGCTGGACACCGCTGGTGCGCAACGCGGTCCGGGCGCAGGCGCTGAAAGGGCTGAAGGCATTTCAGGCCGGTCGCTGATAAGATCGCGGCCTGTTTCCTACACGTCCAGATCCCGAAGTGACCAGCCTCAGCGAAAAACCACTTGATGTCGTCGAGCCAGTGAGCAAGGCCTGGTTCGTCTACCTCGTGCGCGCGGCCAACGGTTCGCTGTATTGCGGGATCAGCGACGACCCGGTGCGCCGCTTCGCCAAGCATCAGAGCGGCAAGGGCGCGCGCTTCTTCCTGTCCAGCCCGGCGATGGCGCTGGTCTACACCGAACGTTGCCGCGACAAGAGCGATGCGTTGCGTCAGGAACGCTTGATCAAGAAGCTGCGCAAGAGCGCCAAGGAATGCCTGGTCGCGTCTTATCAATCTGACTGATCGGTTCCCATCAGGCAGATCTGTAGGCTGCTAACCAAATGCACGCTAAGCTGCGGACTCACTTTCTGTGCGGCGGAGCCGAGCATGTCCGAGTTGATTCTGCATCATTACCCGACCTCTCCATTTGCCGAAAAGGCTCGTCTGCTATTGGGCTTCAAAGGCTTGTCGTGGCGCTCGGTGCACATTTCGCCGGTGATGCCCAAGCCGGATCTGACCGCGCTGACCGGTGGCTATCGCAAGACCCCGGTGTTGCAGGTCGGCGCCGACATCTATTGCGACACATCGTTGATTGCCCGTCGTCTGGAGCAGGAAAAAGCCCTGCCGGCGTTTTTCCCGGAAGGGCAGGAAATGACCAGCGCCAGCTTCGCCGCGTGGGCCGATTCGGTGGTGTTCCAGCATGCGGTCAGCCTGGTGTTCCAGCCGGAATCGGTGGCGGTGCGCTTTGGCAAGTTGCCGCCGGAAGCGATCAAGGCGTTTATCGCTGACCGTGCCGGGCTGTTCAGTGGCGGCAGTGCCACGCGACTGTCGGCCGAGCAGGCCAAGCATCAATGGCCAACGCTCATGGCGCGGCTGGAGCAGCAGTTGCAGCGCGAGCAGGGCGACTTCCTGTTCGGTGAACCGTCGATTGCCGACTTCGCCCTGGCGCATCCACTGTGGTTCCTCAAGGCGACGCACGTCACTGCGCCGTTGGTCGATGAATATCCGGCCGTGACTGCCTGGCTGGGGCGTGTGCTGGGCTTTGGTCATGGTGCCGCGAGTGAGATGACTGCCGAGGAGGCGCTGGAAGTCGCGCGCAGTTCGACGCCGGCGGCGTTGCCGGATGAGCAGTTTGTCGATCCGAACGGTTTCAAGGCCGGGCAGCAGGTGGCGATTGCCGCGACAGATTACGGGGTTGATCCGGTGGTGGGTGAGTTGCTGTTTGCTGGCCGCGAAGAGCTGATCCTGCGTCGCGAAGACCCGCGTGGCGGCGTGGTGCACGTGCACTTTCCGCGCTTTGGATTCCGCATCGAAGCTCGCTGATCTCGCAAGTCAGATACAAAACCTGTGGGAGCGGGCTTGCTCGCGAATGCGGTGAATCAGTCGCGATCATTATTGACTGGCACACCGCTTTCGCGAGCAAGCCCGCTCCCACAGTTGTTATTTCAGGGCGGCGAGGATCTCGTCCGGGTCAAACCCGCGAATCAACGTGCCATTCACGTCGATCAGCGGAATCCCGCGTCCACCCAGCGCCTCATACGCCTTGCGCGCCTCGGCGTCCTTCTCGATGTCGAATTCCTTGAAAGGAATCCCCTTGCTGTCGAGAAAGCGTTTGGTCTGCTTGCAGTAGCCGCACCAGTCGGTGGCATACAACACGACACGGGCCTGCGCCCGCGTCTGCTCAGAGACCATCTGCGACGGGTTGAACACCCGCTCGATCTTGCCCCAGTTCTGATAGACCACGACCACCAGCAGGACCAGTGCGACCTTCTTCAGCACATTGCCGAGCATCAGTTGCGGCGCTTGAGCTGATCAGTGAGCGAGGTCGGCAGGCCCTTGATGATCAGGGTGCCGGCCTCTTCGTCGTACTCGATCTTCGAACCCAGCAGGTGCGCTTCAAAGCTGATCGACAGGCCTTCGGCGCGGCCGGTGAAGCGGCGGAACTGGTTAAGGGTGCGTTTGTCCGCCGGAATCTCCGGCGACAGACCGTAGTCCTTGTTGCGGATGTGGTCGTAAAAGGCTTTCGGGCGTTCTTCGTCGATCAGCTCCGACAGCTCTTCCAGGCCCATCGGCTCGCCGAGCTTGGCCTGGCTGCTGGCGTAATCGACCAGGGTCTTGGTTTTTTCGCGGGCCGACTCTTCCGGCAGGTCTTCGCTCTCGACGAAGTCGCTGAAGGCCTTGAGCAGGGTGCGCGTCTCACCCGGGCCGTCGACGCCTTCCTGGCAGCCGATGAAGTCGCGGAAGTATTCCGAAACCTTCTTGCCGTTCTTGCCCTTGATGAACGAGATGTACTGCTTGGACTGCTTGTTGTTCTGCCACTCGGACACGTTGATCCGCGCCGCCAGGTGCAGCTGGCCGAGGTCGAGGTGACGCGATGGGGTCACGTCCAGCTCATCGGTCACCGCCACGCCTTCGCTGTGGTGCAGCAGGGCGATCGCCAGGTAGTCGGTCATGCCTTGCTGATAGTGGGCGAACAGCACGTGGCCACCGACCGACAGGTTCGACTCTTCCATCAGCTTCTGCAGATGCTCGACCGCAACCTTGCTGAACGCGGCGAAGTCCTTGCCGCCTTCCATGTATTCCTTCAGCCAGCCGCTGAACGGAAACGCGCCGGATTCCGGATGGAACAGGCCCCAGGCTTTGCCCTGTTTGGCGTTGTAGCTCTCGTTGAGGTCGGCGAGCATGTTCTCGATGGCCGCGGACTCAGCCAGTTCGGAGTCACGGGCGTGCAGAACTGCGGGCGTGCCGTCGGGTTTTTTGTCGATCAGGTGGACGATGCAATGACGGATCGGCATGGGCTTCTCGGCTGGTGGAAGGGAGGAGGGCAGGCTCCCCCGAAAAAGCGCCCAGTGTACCGCAATCTCCATTCGAGGCTCTCTGTAGGAGCTGCCGAAGGCTGCGATCTTTTGATTTTGATTTTTCAAAAACAAGATCAAAAGATCGCAGCCTTCGGCAGCTCCTACATGAATGGGGGATGGTCGGGAAATTGTGGCCCATGGCGGCGTAATCAGGGGGTGGAAGGGCAAATCCGGGGCAAGCGCCTGTGCTTATGCAGTTTTTTACCAATTTAGAGCAATAAAGCTGACCAAATGGGTAGCTAGAGGCGGATATTTCCCCGTCTCTGTGCTAGTTTTGCCCGGTCTTACGCGAAGTCACTGCGTTAAGCGTGCAATCAGCATTTGTCAGGTCGAACCAAACCCTGATTTCGGCATCTATAACCCGACTCGTCGTGGTTATCGCCGAGGGTGCCAGATCCAGAAGATCGGGCTCGATGGCTGACACTGCACTCTGCAATCCATATGAATTTGATAGGGAAGGAACACTACATGGCTCTTACTAAAGACCAACTGATCGCCGACATCGCTGAAGCTATCGACGCGCCGAAAACCACCGCGCGTAACGCTCTGGACCAACTGGGCCAAATCGTTGCCGATCAGCTGGAAAACGGCGGCGAAATCACCTTGCCAGGTATCGGCAAGCTGAAAGTGACCGAGCGTCCTGCCCGCACTGGCCGTAACCCTTCGACTGGCGCTGCCATCGAAATCCCTGCCAAGAAAGTGATCAAGCTGGTTGTGGCCAAAGGCCTGACCGACGCTGTGAACAAGTAAGACGCAGCGATAAAAAAACCGTGCACCGGAGCGATCCGGGCACGGTTTTTTTGTGTCTGCGATTTAGCGTGGAGCTACGCCACTCTGTAGGAGCTGTCGAGTGAAACGAGGCTGCGATCTTTTCAGGATCAAGATCAAAAGATCGCAGCGTGCCGCAGCTCCTACAGAATCAGCGAACCCAGCGCTCGCGACGCCAGATCTGCTGCTCGGACTTGGTCTGAAAGGTCCATGCCACAAAGCGGCTCTGTTTCTGCCCTTGCGACATATCCACCACCTGGCTTTCCAGCACGCCGGCCTTTTTCAGGGCGGTTTCGATGGCCGGCAGGTTCGAGGCTTTCGACACCAGGGTGCTGAACCACAGCACCTTGTGCTGGAAGTTCGCGCTCTCGGCGATCAGTTGCGTTACGAAACGCGCTTCACCGCCCTCACACCACAGCTCGGCCGACTGACCACCGAAGTTCAGCACCGGCAGCTTGCGTTTCGGATCGGCCTTGCCCAGTGCGCGCCATTTGCGCTCGCTGCCCTTGGTCGCCTCTTCCATCGAAGCGTGGAACGGCGGGTTGCACATGGTCAGGTCGAAGCGCTCTCCCGGCTCCAGCAAGCCGATCAGGATGTGCTTGCGGTTTTCCTGCTGGCGCAGCTGGATCACCTTGTTCAGCCCGTTGGACTGGACGATGGCTCGGGCGGCAGCCACGGCGGTCGGATCGATTTCCGAACCGAGGAAGTGCCAGCGGTATTCGCTGTTGCCGATCAGCGGATAAACGCAGTTGGCGCCCATGCCGATATCCAGCACGTTGACGATCGCGCCGCGCGGCACTTTGCCGTCGTTCATGCTCGCCAGCAGGTCGGCGAGGAAATGCACGTAATCGGCACGGCCCGGGACCGGTGGGCACAGATAATCCGCCGGAATGTCCCAATGCTCGATGCCATAGAACGCCTTGAGCAGCGCCCGGTTGAACACGCGCACCGCGTCGGGGCTGGCGAAGTCGATGCTTTCCTTGCCGTACGGGTTGGTGATCACGAATTTCGCCAGTTCCGGCGTGGTCTTGATCAGCGCCGGGAAGTCGTAGCGACCCTGGTGGCGATTGCGCGGGTGCAGGCTGGCCTTTTCACGCGGCTCGACGGCTTTGGCCGGGGTCGCGGCATCAGGCTTCTTGCGCGCAGGTTTGGGTGTGCGGGGGGCGTTCATGGGTGTGATCGATTCGGGTATGGCTGAAAGTGGCGGGTATTGTCCCACATCCAGCCGCTGTGAACCCCATTCCCTGTAGGAGCTGCCGCAGGCTGCGATCTTTTGATCTTGTTTTTAAAAATCCAAAGTCAAAAGATCGCAGCCTGCGGCAGCTCCTACAGGGGAGGTGTGGCGGGCATAAAAAAGGGAGGCCATTGCGGCCTCCCTTTTTCATTGCGGCTTGCCCTTACAGGCTGGAAATCCGCGCGTGCTGCTCGGCCAGTTTGCCCAGGGCCTGTTCAGCCTCGGCCAGTTTGGCGCGTTCCTTCTCGATGACTTCGGCCGGGGCCTTGTCAACGAAACCGGCGTTCGACAGCTTGCCGCCAACCCGCTGGACTTCGCCCTGCAGACGCAGGATTTCCTTATCCAGACGTGCCAGCTCGGCGCCCTTGTCGATCAGACCGGCCATCGGCACCAGCACTTCCATCTCGCCCACCAGTGCGGTGGCGGACAGCGGCGCTTCTTCGCCAGCAGCGAGTACCGTGATCGACTCGAGACGCGCCAGCTTCTTCAGCAGCGCCTCGTTCTCTGTCAGGCGACGCTGATCTTCAGCGCTGACGTTCTTCAGGTAGATCGGCAACGGTTTGCCCGGGCCGATGTTCATTTCGCCACGGATGTTACGTGTGCCGAGCATCAGGCCCTTGAGCCACTCGATGTCGTCTTCGGCGGCTGGATCGATGCGCTCCTCGTTGGCCACCGGCCAAGGCTGCAGCATGATCGTCTTGCCCTGAATGCCGGCCAGCGGCGCGATGCGCTGCCAGATTTCTTCGGTGATGAACGGCATGAACGGGTGCGCCAGACGCAGCGCCACTTCCAGTACGCGCACCAGGGTGCGACGGGTGCCGCGCTGACGCTCGACCGGAGCGTTTTCGTCCCACAGCACTGGCTTGGACAGTTCCAGGTACCAGTCGCAGTACTGGTTCCAGATGAACTCGTACAGCGCTTGCGCGGCGAGGTCGAAACGGAACTGATCCAGTTGACGGGTCACTTCGGCTTCGGTGCGTTGCAGTTGCGAGATGATCCAGCGATCCGCCAGCGACAGCTCATAGGCTTCGCCGTTCTGGCCGCAGTCTTCGCCCTTGTCCAGAACATAACGCGCGGCGTTCCAGATCTTGTTGCAGAAGTTGCGATAGCCTTCGACGCGGCCCATGTCGAACTTGATGTCGCGACCGGTGGACGCCAGCGAGCAGAAGGTGAAGCGCAGGGCGTCGGTGCCGTAGCTGGCGATGCCGTCGGCGAACTCGTCGCGGGTCTGCTTCTCGATCTTCTTCGCCAGTTTCGGCTGCATCATGCCGGAGGTGCGTTTCTGCACCAGGGCTTCCAGCTCGATACCGTCGATGATGTCCAGCGGGTCCAGGACGTTGCCCTTGGACTTGGACATCTTCTGACCCTGGCCATCACGCACCAGACCGTGCACGTAAACGGTCTTGAACGGTACTTGCGGGGTACCGTCCTCGTTCTTGATCAGGTGCATCGTCAGCATGATCATCCGGGCAACCCAGAAGAAAATGATGTCGAAACCGGTGACCAGCACGTCGGTGGAGTGGAATTTCTTCAGGAACTCGGTCTTTTCCGGCCAGCCGAGGGTGGAGAACGTCCACAGACCCGAGCTGAACCAGGTGTCGAGCACGTCGTTGTCCTGTTGCAGCGCAACGTCCGGGCCGAGGTTGTGCTTGGCCCGCACTTCGGCTTCGTCGCGACCGACGTAGACCTTGCCCGACTCGTCGTACCAGGCCGGAATCCGGTGGCCCCACCACAGTTGACGGCTGATGCACCAGTCCTGGATGTCGCGCATCCACGAGAAGTACATGTTTTCGTACTGTTTTGGCACGAACTGGATACGGCCGTCTTCAACGGCGGCAATCGCTGGCTCGGCCAGCGGTTTGGTCGACACGTACCACTGGTCGGTCAGCCACGGTTCGATCACGGTGCCGGAACGGTCGCCTTTCGGCACTTTCAGGTTGTGATCGTCGACGCTGACCAGCAGGCCGGCGGCATCAAACGCGGCAACGATCTGCTTACGCGCTTCGAAACGCTCGAGACCGGCGTACTCGGCCGGAATCTTGCCGTCGATGCTGTCGTTCAGCGTGCCGTCGAGGTTGAACACCTGGGCTGCGGGCAGCACGTTGGCGTTCTTGTCGAAGATGTTCAGCAGCGGCAGATTGTGGCGCTTGCCGACTTCGTAGTCGTTGAAGTCGTGGGCCGGGGTGATTTTCACGCAACCGGTGCCGAATTCAGGATCGCAGTAATCGTCGGCGATGATCGGGATGCGGCGGCCAACCAGTGGCAGCTCGACAAATTTGCCGATCAGGGCTTTGTAGCGCTCATCGTTCGGGTTAACCGCGACGGCGGAGTCGCCGAGCATGGTTTCCGGACGGGTGGTCGCGACGATCAGGAAATCGTTGCCTTCAGCGGTTTTCGCGCCGTCAGCCAGCGGGTACTTGAGGTTCCACAGGAAACCTTTCTCGTCGTGGTTTTCCACTTCGAGGTCGGAAATCGCCGTGTGCAACTTGGTGTCCCAGTTGACCAGACGCTTGCCGCGGTAGATCAGGCCGTCTTCGTGCAGGCGTACGAAGGCTTCTTTAACCGCTTCCGAGAGACCGTCGTCCATGGTGAAGCGCTCGCGGCTCCAGTCCACAGACGAGCCGAGGCGGCGGATCTGGCGGCTGATGTTGCCGCCGGACTGATCCTTCCACTCCCAGACTTTCTCGAGGAATTTCTCGCGGCCCAGGTCGTGACGGTTCTGGCCGGTGGCTTCCAGTTGACGCTCGACCAGCATCTGCGTGGCGATACCGGCGTGGTCGGTGCCCGGCTGCCACAGGGTGTTGCGACCCTGCATGCGGCGGAAACGGATCAGGGCGTCCATGATCGCGTTGTTGAAACCGTGACCCATGTGCAGGCTGCCGGTGACGTTCGGCGGCGGGATCATGATGGTGTAGGAATCGCCCGCGCCTTGCGGTGCGAAATAGTTCTCGGACTCCCAGGTGTTGTACCAGGAAGTTTCAATGGCGTGCGGCTGGTAGGTCTTATCCATGCGCGGCGGGACCCTATTGGCATTTATTCAGGAAAAGCCGGGAAGTATAGCGGGGCATGGGGCCGAGGGCGAGCGGGGGGGAGGCTGGGCGGACACTAATGTTGGGGGGAGCCTTGTGGTGAGGGGATTTATCCCCGATGGGCCGCGCAGCAGCCCTAATATTTCAATCACGCTGCGTATTTGCAGGGTTCACGACTGCTGCGCAGCCGATCGGGGATAAATCCCCTCGCCACAAGGAGATCCATCCGGGTTATTCGTACTGGCTGAGGAGCCGTTCCATCCGCGCTTCGAGGCGGCGTTTGATTTCGGTTTCGATGTGCGGCGCGAAGTCGTCGATCACGTCCTGCATGATCAATTGCGCGGCGGCGCGCAGTTCGCTATCGAGGTGCAGCAGGGCGTCCGGGCCTTTATCCACAGGTGCGGCAGCAGGTGCCGGGGCCGGAGCAGGTGGCGGTTCGACGGTCGGCGGCGTGGCGTCGACGGCCTCGAACAGCATCGGAATCTGTTCCTGTTCGCCGTCCTCGACCGTGTCGGTCAGCAGTGGCGGTTGCAGGTTGTCATCGCCGAGCAACTGGCGGATCGATTCGAGATCGTCCAGCAGGTGTGCAGGCTTTTGCAGCGGTTTTGGAGTGTCCATCGGCGTACTCAGAGTCGCTGTAAACGGTGATCTTGCAGAGGATAGCCCTGTTCGCGGTAGAAACGGAAACTCTCCCGTGCCGCCGCGCGAATCGTCGGATCTTCCACCACCACTTCCGCCACTCGGGCGAATTGGCTGGCGAAGGCCGGGACTTTCAGGTCGAGGTTGACCAGCAGATCCTGATGCGCGCCGCAGTCAGCGCCCAATCCCAGCACGATCAAACCGTCCGGTTCGCTTTCGGCAGGGCCGTGCGGCACGAAGGTTTCGCCCTTGAACGCCCACAGGCGTGCATCGAGATCGTCACGCTGAGCGGCATCGCTGCAATGCAGGTAGATGCGGTGGCCCATGCGCCAGGCTTTTTCAGTGAGTTTGCAGGCAAAGTCCAGGCGAGCCGAAGGATCGGCGCTGGGCAGGATATAGAAGTCGACTTTGGTCATTGCGGTTCCCTGAGCCTTGAGCGGCGTCACCGCAAAGTGACGCCGCCCAGGTTCATCGGTTTCAGGCTTTGGCGCGGTCCAGCAGGTATTGGGTCAGCAGCGGAACCGGACGGCCGGTGGCGCCCTTGTCCTTGCCGCCGCTGGTCCACGCGGTGCCCGCGATGTCCAGGTGCGCCCAGTTGAGGTTCTTGGTGAAGCGCGACAGGAAGCACGCGGCGGTTATGGTGCCGGCCTTCGGCCCGCCAATGTTGGCGATGTCGGCGAACGGGCTGTCCAGTTGCTCCTGGTATTCGTCGAACAGCGGCAGTTGCCAGGCGCGGTCGTCAGCAGCCTTGCCGGCGCTGAGCAGTTGCTCGATCAGTTCGTCGTTATTGCCCAGCAGGCCGGAAGTGTGTGCACCGAGTGCAACCACACAGGCACCGGTCAGGGTGGCGATGTCGATCACTGCTTGTGGCTTGAAGCGCTCGGAGTAGGTCAGGGCGTCGCACAGCACCAGACGGCCTTCGGCGTCGGTGTTGAGGATTTCCACGGTCTGGCCGCTCATGGTGGTGACGATGTCGCCCGGACGCGAAGCATTGCCGCTCGGCATGTTTTCCGCGCAAGCGAGGATGCACACCAGGTTGATCGGCAGCTTCAGCTCGAGCACGGCACGCAGGGTACCGAACACGGAGGCTGCGCCACCCATGTCGTACTTCATTTCGTCCATGCCGGCGCCCGGCTTGAGGCTGATACCGCCGGTGTCGAAGGTGATGCCTTTGCCGACCAGCGCGTAAGGCTTCTCGGATTTCTTGCCACCGTTGTATTGCATGACGATCAGGCGCGGCGGCTGGGCGCTGCCCTGGCCGACGGCGTAGAACGAGCCCATGCCCAGGGATTTGATCTTCTTCTCGTCGAGGACTTCGACTTTCAGATCCTTGAACTCTTTGCCGAGGTTCTTCGCTTGCTCGCCAAGGAACGTCGGGTGGCAGATGTTCGGCGGCAGGTTGCCCAGGGTGCGGGTGAAGGCCATGCCGTTGGCGATTGCCGTAGCGTGGTTCACGGCGCGCTGCACTTCAGCCTGAGCAGCCTTGATGGTCAGCAGGGTAATTTTTTTCAGGGTGCGCGGTTCGGCTTTCTGGCTCTTGAACTGGTCGAAGGTGTATTCGCCGTCCACCAGGGTTTCCGCCAGCAGACGGGTCTTGCCGTAGCTGTCGCGGTTCTTGACGATGATTTCATCCAGGGCCAGCACGGCGTCGCTGCCGCCCAGACCTTTCAGGGTATTGAGGATGCCGGCAACGATTTTGCGGAACGGACGGTCGCCCAGTTCTTCATCCTTGCCGACGCCGACCAGCAGCACGCGCTCGGCTTTCAGGTTCGGCAGGCTGTGCAGCAGCAGGCTCTGACCGACCTTGCCGGCCAGATCGCCACGCTTGAGCACGGCGCTGATCGCGCCACCGCTCAGTTCGTCGATCTGTCTGGCGGCGACGCCGAGTTTGCGGCCTTCGCCGACGGCAACCACCAGAGTGGCGGTTTTCAACGTTTCTGGGCTAACGCTTTTTACAACCAGTTCCATGTCCGGATCCCTGAATGAATGGTCAACACACAGGCGTTCGACGGTGTCCGCAGTCGCCTGCTTATAGATAGAAGAGGCGCAGGTCTGTGCCTGCGACGAAGGCGGCAGTTTGAACCTCGCTCACCGCGCCTGACAACCCTCGGTTGTGCGATCTTCAACGGAATCTACGCTTGGGTGAGTGTGCGCAGTGACAGGCGCCCTCAATCACAGGATAATGCCGCATCTTTTTTCGACGGCTCTGCCTTGCGGGTCGCTCGAAACGTTTGCTTGTTTGGCCGCCTTAGCCTGACAACCCTGGAGTGTCTGGTTTGATCGTCTTCCGTTATCTGTCCCGTGAAGTGATGTTGACCCTGAGCGCCGTCAGCGCCGTGCTGCTGGTCATCATCATGAGCGGTCGCTTCATCAAATACCTTGCCCAGGCCGCTGCGGGCCAACTCGATCCGGGATCGCTGTTCCTGATCATGGGTTACCGTCTGCCGGGTTTCATGCAACTGATCCTGCCGTTGGGTCTGTTTCTCGGGATCCTGCTGGCTTACGGCCGGCTGTACCTCGAAAGCGAAATGACCGTGCTCTCGGCCACCGGCATGAGTCAGCAGCGTCTGCTGCGCATGACCCTGTTCCCGGCGACGCTGGTGGCACTGGTGGTGGCGTGGCTGAGCCTGAGTCTGGCCCCGCAAGGCGCCAACCAGTTTCAGTTGCTGCTGAACAAGCAGGACGCCCTGACCGAGTTCGATACCCTCGAGCCTGGCCGTTTCCAGGCATTGCGTGACGGTACCCGAGTGACCTACACCGAAAGCCTGACCGACGATCGCGTCAACCTCGGCGGCGTGTTCATCTCGCAGAAAAATCTCGGGGCCAATCAGAAGGACCGCGGGATTTCCGTGCTGGTGGCCGAAAAGGGCCGTCAGGAGATCCACTCTGACGGCAACCGCTACCTGATCCTGCACAACGGCTATCGCTATGACGGCAGCCCGGGTCAGGCCGATTACCGCGCGATCAAATACGACACCTACGGCGTATTGCTGCCAAAACCTGATGCCAGTGACGAAGTCACCGACCGTGACGCGATCCCGACTTCGACCCTGCTGGGCGCCGACGACGAGCGTTCCAGGGCCGAACTGCAATGGCGGATTTCCCTGCCGTTGCTGGTGTTCATCGTGACCCTGATGGCGGTGCCGCTGTCGCGGGTCAATCCGCGTCAGGGCCGTTTCCTGAAGCTGCTGCCGGCGATTCTTCTTTATATGGCTTACCTGACCATCCTGATTGCCGCCCGCGGCGCCCTCGAAAAAGGCAAGATTCCAGCGGCGCTGGGACTGTGGTGGGTGCACGGGATCTTCCTGGTCATCGGTCTCGGCCTGCTGTACTGGGAGCCGTTGCGCCTGAAGCTGGCCAGCCGTCGCAGCGCTGCGCTGGAGGTGGCCCGTGGTTAAACTCGACCGCTACATCGGCAGCAGCGTATTCGTGGCGATCATCGCCGTGCTGGCGATCATTCTGGGTCTGGCGACCCTGTTTGCCTTCATCGACGAGATGAGCGACGTCAGCGATACCTACACGCTGACCGATGTGCTGAGCTTTGTCCTGCTCACCGCACCGCGTCGCTTGTATGAAATGTTGCCGATGGCCGCGCTGATCGGCTGTCTGATCGGCCTCGGCAGTCTGGCCAGCAGCAGCGAACTGACGGTCATGCGCGCCGCGGGTGTGTCCATCGGGCGCATCGTCTGGGCGGTCATGAAGCCAATGCTGGTGCTGATGCTGGCCGGCGTGCTGATCGGCGAATACGTGGCCCCGGCCACCGAAAGCATGGCCCAGGCCAATCGCTCGCTGGCGCAAGGCAGCGGCGATGCGCAGAGCGCCAAGCACGGCATGTGGCACCGTCAGGGTGAGGAATTCATCCACATCAACGCCGTGCAACCCGACGGCCTGTTGTATGGCGTGACCCGCTATCACTTCGACAAAGAGCGCCACCTGCTCAGCTCCAGCTTCGCCAAGCGTGCGGAGTTCGACGGCAAGCGCTGGCTGCTCAGCGACGTGACCACCACGGTCTTCCACGAGCGCAGCACCGAAGTGGTGAATGCGCCGAGCGAGGAGTGGGACGTGTCGCTGAGCCCGCAACTGCTCAACACGGTGGTGATGGCGCCTGAGTCGCTGTCGATTTCCGGTCTGTGGGGCTACATCCACTACCTGGCGGATCAGGGCCTGAGCAACGGCCGCTACTGGCTGGCATTTTGGGTCAAGGTGTTGCAGCCGCTGGTCACCGCCGCGCTGGTGCTGATGGCGATCTCCTTCATCTTCGGTCCGTTGCGCTCGGTGACCCTCGGTCAGCGAGTGTTCACCGGTGTGCTGGTGGGCTTCACCTTCCGCATTGTCCAGGATCTGCTCGGCCCGTCGAGCCTGGTGTTCGGTTTCTCGCCGCTGTTCGCGGTGCTGGTGCCAGCCACGGTCTGTGCGCTGGCGGGTGTGTGGTTGCTGCGACGGGCCGGCTGATGGCCGCGTTGTTGCCAATGCTTTAACCGCGAAAACGCCTCGGTCGACAGATCGGGGCGTTTTCGTATGCAATCGGGGTGACAGGCGAACGTGACGCTTGCGCCGTGTATCAGGTACAATTCCCGGCTATTTTTCGGCGGGCCAAGCCTGCAGCCTTTTTGAGTGTTGATCCGTGAGTGATTTGAGTCATATCCGCAATTTCTCCATCATCGCCCACATTGACCATGGCAAGTCGACGCTGGCTGACCGTTTCATCCAGATGTGCGGTGGCCTGGCCGAGCGTGAAATGGAAGCCCAGGTACTGGATTCCATGGATCTGGAGCGCGAACGCGGGATCACCATCAAGGCCCACAGCGTTACCCTCTATTACAAGGCCAAAGATGGCGTCACCTACCAGCTGAACTTCATTGACACCCCGGGTCACGTCGACTTCACCTACGAAGTCAGCCGTTCCCTGGCCGCGTGTGAAGGTGCGTTGCTGGTGGTCGATGCCGGTCAGGGTGTTGAAGCCCAGTCCGTGGCCAACTGCTACACCGCCATCGAGCAAGGCCTCGAGGTCATGCCGGTGCTGAACAAGATCGACCTGCCCCAGGCCGAGCCGGACCGCGTCAAGGACGAGATCGAGAAGATCATCGGCATCGACGCCACCGACGCCGTCACCTGCAGCGCCAAGACCGGCCTGGGTGTCGACGAAGTGCTCGAGCGTCTGGTCGCGACCATTCCCGCGCCGACCGGCAACATCGAAGATCCGCTGCAAGCGTTGATCATCGACTCCTGGTTCGACAACTACCTGGGCGTTGTCTCCCTGGTGCGCGTGCGTCATGGCCGCGTGAAGAAGGGCGACAAGATCCTGGTGAAATCCACCGGCAAGATCCACCTGGTCGACAGCGTTGGTGTATTCAACCCGAAGCACACCGCTACCGCTGACCTCAAGGCTGGCGAAGTGGGCTTCATCATCGCCAGCATCAAGGACATTCACGGTGCGCCGGTCGGTGACACCCTGACCCTGAGCTCGACCCCGGATGTGCCGGTTCTGCCCGGCTTCAAACGCATCCAGCCACAGGTTTACGCCGGTCTGTTCCCGGTCAGCTCCGACGACTTCGAGGACTTCCGCGAAGCGCTGCAGAAACTGACCCTGAACGACTCGTCGCTGCAGTACACCCCGGAAAGCTCCGACGCCCTGGGCTTCGGCTTCCGTTGCGGGTTCCTCGGCATGCTGCACATGGAGATCATCCAGGAACGCCTCGAGCGCGAATACGACCTGGACCTGATCACCACCGCGCCAACGGTAATTTTCGAGCTGGTGCTGAAAACCGGTGAAACGATTTACGTCGACAACCCATCCAAGCTTCCGGATGTGTCGGCAATCGAAGACATGCGCGAGCCTATCGTGCGGGCCAACATTCTGGTTCCGCAGGAACACCTGGGCAACGTCATCACCCTGTGCATCGAGAAACGCGGCGTACAGGTCGACATGCTGTTCCTCGGCAATCAGGTACAGGTGACCTACGACCTGCCGATGAACGAAGTGGTCCTGGACTTCTTCGATCGCCTCAAATCCACCAGCCGCGGCTATGCTTCGCTGGATTACCATTTCGATCGTTACCAATCGGCTAATCTGGTGAAACTGGACGTGCTGATCAACGGTGACAAGGTCGACGCCCTGGCGTTGATCGTGCACCGTGACAATTCGCACTTCAAAGGTCGCCAGTTGACCGAGAAGATGAAAGAACTGATTCCTCGTCAGATGTTCGACGTAGCGATCCAGGCGGCCATTGGCGGTCAGATCGTTGCCCGGACAACCGTCAAGGCACTCAGAAAGAACGTATTGGCCAAATGCTACGGCGGTGACGTAAGCCGTAAGAAAAAGCTGCTTGAAAAGCAAAAGGCCGGTAAGAAACGCATGAAGCAGGTCGGCAACGTGGAAATTCCGCAAGAAGCCTTCCTTGCCGTGCTCAGGTTGGAATAGTCAGGTCCTATGTCACTAAATTTCCCGCTGTTGCTGGTCATCGCCGTGTTCGTCTGCGGCCTGTTGGCGTTGCTCGATCTGCTGTTCCTGGCGCCGCGTCGGCGTGCTGCCATTGCCTCTTATCAAGGCAGTGTCAGCCAGCCCGAGCCCGTGGTGGTCGAGAAGCTGAACAAAGAGCCGTTGCTGGTTGAATACGGCAAGTCGTTCTTTCCGGTGCTGTTCATCGTGCTGGTGCTGCGTTCGTTCCTGGTGGAACCGTTCCAGATCCCGTCCGGCTCGATGAAACCGACCCTGGACGTGGGCGACTTCATTCTGGTGAACAAGTTTTCTTACGGGATCCGCCTGCCGGTGATCGATAAGAAAATCATCGAAGTCGGTGATCCGCAGCGTGGCGATGTGATGGTGTTCCGCTACCCGAGCGACCCGAACGTCAACTACATCAAGCGTGTAGTCGGCTTGCCGGGCGACACGGTGCGTTACACCGCCGACAAGCGCCTGTTGGTCAATGGCGAGTCGATTGCCGAACAACTGGTCGGCTCCGAGCCGGGCACGCTGGGCAGCGCGGAGCTCTACAAGGAAAAACTCGGCGCTGCCGAGCACCTGATCCGCAAGGAAATGAGCCGCTACCGTGCTACCCCGGACCATACCTGGACCGTGCCGGCCGGCCATTACTTCATGATGGGCGACAACCGCGACAACTCCAACGACAGTCGCTACTGGGATGACCCGAACATTCCCAAGGATCTGCTGGGCATGGTTCCCGACCAGAATATCGTCGGCAAAGCCTTCGCTGTCTGGATGAGCTGGCCGGAACCGAAACTCAGCCACCTGCCGAATTTCTCGCGGGTTGGCCTGATCAAGTAATCAATCACGGCGCTGTTGACCACAGCGCCGAATGCATTTCTGGAGTCGACACAAATCGGCACCAGGGCATGAAGCCACGATATTCAGGACGTCATTTTTGAACACAGCGTTAATTGTCCCAGGCCTGCGCCGTACCCCGGCGATGGCAGTGGAATCCAGCCACGAACTCAGCGTGGGTAAACCGTGAGCGTTTCTCTAAGCCGTCTCGAGCGCCAGCTCGGTTACACCTTCAAGGATCAGGAGCTGATGCTGCTGGCCCTCACGCACCGCAGCTTTGCCGGTCGTAATAACGAACGCCTGGAATTCCTCGGCGATGCCATCCTCAACTTCGTTGCCGGCGAGGCGCTGTTCGATCGCTTCCCGCTGGCCCGCGAAGGCCAGTTGTCGCGTTTGCGCGCACGTCTGGTGAAGGGTGAGACACTGGCCGTGCTGGCCCGTGGTTTCGACTTGGGCGACTACCTGCGTCTGGGCTCGGGCGAACTGAAAAGCGGTGGCTTCCGTCGCGAATCGATTCTGGCCGATGCCCTCGAAGCGCTGATCGGTGCGATCTACCTCGATGCCGGCATGGACGTCGCTCGCGAGCGCGTACTGGCCTGGCTGGCCGGTGAGTTCGAAGGCCTGACGCTGGTCGATACCAACAAGGATCCCAAGACCCGTCTGCAGGAACATCTGCAATCGCGCGGTTGCGAACTGCCACGCTACGAAGTGGTGGATATCCAGGGTGAGCCGCACTGCCGTACTTTCTTCGTCGAGTGCGAAGTGGTCTTATTGAATGAAAAAAGCCGAGGTCAGGGTGTGAGCCGTCGTATTGCCGAACAGGTAGCGGCCGCCGCAGCACTGATTGCCCTGGGCGTGGAGAATGGCAATGACTGATACAAACGCAACTCGCTGTGGCTACGTTGCCATCGTCGGCCGTCCCAACGTCGGCAAGTCGACGTTGCTCAACCACATCCTCGGCCAGAAGCTCGCGATCACCTCGCGCAAGCCGCAGACCACCCGCCACAACATGCTCGGGATCAAGACCGAGGGTGACGTGCAGGCGATCTACGTCGACACCCCCGGCATGCACAAGGGTGGCGAAAAGGCCCTGAACCGCTACATGAACAAAACCGCTTCGGCAGCATTGAAAGACGTCGACGTGGTGATCTTCGTGGTTGATCGCACCAAGTGGACCGAAGAGGACCAGATGGTGCTGGAGCGCGTGCAGTACGTGACCGGCCCGCTGATCGTCGCGCTGAACAAGACCGACCGCATCGAAGACAAGTCCGAGCTGATGCCGCACTTGTCGTGGTTGCAGGAACAGCTGCCGAATGCGCAGATCATCCCGATTTCCGCGCAGCACGGGCACAACCTCGACGCGCTGGAAAGGGTCATCGCCGAGCATCTGCCGGAGAACGATCACTTCTTCCCGGAAGACCAGATCACCGACCGCAGCAGCCGTTTCCTTGCCGCCGAACTGGTGCGCGAGAAAATCATGCGTCAGATGGGCGCCGAGCTGCCGTACCAGATCACCGTCGAGATCGAAGAGTTCAAGCAGCAGGGCAAGACCCTGCACATCCACGCGCTGATCCTCGTCGAGCGTGACGGTCAGAAGAAGATCATCATTGGCGACAAGGGTGAGCGCATCAAACGCATCGGCACCGAAGCGCGCAAGGACATGGAGCTGCTGTTCGACTCCAAGATCATGCTCAACCTGTGGGTCAAGGTGAAGGGCGGCTGGTCCGACGACGAGCGTGCACTGCGTTCGCTGGGTTACGGCGACCTGTAAGCGATTCGAAGATCAAAAGATCGCAGCCTTCGGCAGCTCCTACAGGTGTACACAAGACATTGTAGGAGCTGCCGAAGGCTGCGATCTTTTTTGCAATCCCGACCGGGAAACAACGTCCATGTCGCAAACCCCACCTCCCGCCCAACCCGCCTACGTCCTGCATTCGCGCGCCTACCGCGAAACCAGCGCGCTGGTCGACTTCCTCACGCCGCAAGGGCGGCTGCGGGCGGTGTTGCGCAGTGCGCGGGGCAAGGCCGGGACACTGGCGCGACCGTTCGTGCCGCTGGAAGTCGAGTTTCGTGGCAAGGGTGAGCTGAAGAACGTCGGGCGCATGGAAAGTGCCGGCAACGCGACCTGGATGGTCGGCGAGGCGCTGTTCAGCGGCCTCTATCTCAATGAGCTGCTGATCCGCCTGCTACCCGCCGAAGACCCGCACCCGGCGGTGTTCGATCACTACGCTGCCACACTGTTGGCGCTGGCCGAAGGTCGCCCGCTGGAGCCGTTGTTGCGCTCGTTCGAATGGCGCCTGCTGGACGATCTCGGTTACGGCTTTTCCCTGAACACCGATATCCACAGCGAACCGGTCGCGCCGGACGGTCTGTATCGTCTGCAAGTGGACGCCGGGCTTGAACGGGTGTTTCTGTTGCAGCCGGGGCTGTTCAACGGCACCGAACTGCTGGCCATGGCTGAGGCCGACTGGACCGCTCCCGGCGCACTGTCCGCCGCCAAGCGTCTGATGCGTCAGGCATTGGCCGTGCACTTGGGCGGTCGCCCCCTCGTCAGCCGCGAGCTATTTCGCAAGCCCTGATATGCTGTGCGCCGAATCTTTCCCTTCAGGAGCGCATCCGTGACCACCAGCAATCGCATTCTTCTTGGCGTGAACATCGACCACGTCGCCACCCTGCGTCAGGCCCGTGGCACACGCTACCCGGATCCGGTCAAGGCAGCGCTGGACGCGGAAGAGGCGGGCGCCGATGGCATCACCGTGCACCTGCGCGAAGACCGCCGGCACATTCAGGAACGCGACGTGCTGCTGCTCAAGGATGTGCTGCAGACCCGCATGAATTTCGAAATGGGCGTCACCGAAGAAATGATGGCGTTCGCCGAGCGCATCCGTCCGGCGCACATCTGTCTGGTCCCGGAAACCCGTCAGGAACTGACCACTGAAGGCGGTCTGGATGTAGCGGGGCAGGAAGAGCGGATCAAGGCAGCGGTGGAGCGCCTGTCGAAGATCGGCAGCGAGGTGTCGCTGTTCATCGATGCTGACGAGCGCCAGATCGCTGCGTCGAAGCGCGTCGGTGCGCCGGCCATCGAACTGCACACCGGGCGTTACGCTGATGCCGAAACCCCGACCGAAGTTGCTGAAGAGCTGAAGCGTGTGGCTGACGGCGTAGCGTTTGGTCTGGCGCAGGGCCTGATCGTCAACGCCGGGCATGGCCTGCATTATCACAACGTCGAAGCCGTGGCGGCGATCAAGGGCATCAACGAATTGAACATCGGCCATGCGCTGGTGGCGCATGCGTTGTTCGTCGGGTTCAAGTCTGCAGTGTCCGAGATGAAGGCGCTGATTCTGGCAGCTGCGCTCAAAGGCTGAAGAT
>NZ_JAESJL010000006.1:0-418299 GCF_016756945.1 Pseudomonas sp. MWU318 | reverse complement strand
CCTATTGAATCTGCCGTCAACCCCTATTTTCATAAATCTGTCATATCGGTCAAAAAAGCCCTGAAACGCGAAGGCCGACCTTATAAAGTCGGCCTTCTTTGCACTGCCCTTCTACTTACAAGCTAGGGAAAGCGAATTGCGAAGCTTCATGACTCGCACGCTGCGGCCAGCGCTGGGTAATGGCTTTGCGACGGGTATAGAAGCGCACACCATCCGGGCCATAGGCATGCAGGTCGCCAAACAGCGAGCGCTTCCAGCCGCCGAAGCTGTGGTAAGCCACCGGAACCGGCAGCGGTACGTTGACGCCGACCATGCCGACTTCAATTTCGTCGCAGAACAGGCGCGCCGCCTCACCGTCACGGGTAAAGATGCAGGTGCCGTTACCGTATTCGTGATCGTTGATCAGCTTCATCGCCTCTTCCAAGCTGTTGACCCGAACCACGCACAACACCGGCCCGAAGATCTCTTCCTTATAGATGCGCATTTCAGGGGTGACGTTGTCGAACAGGCAGCCGCCGAGGAAGAAGCCCTCTTCGTTACCTGGAATGCTCAAGCCGCGACCATCGACCACCAGGGTCGCGCCCGCTGCCACGCCGTCATCGACATAACCACTGACCTTGTCCCGCGCCTGACCAGTCACCAGTGGCCCCATGTCCAGACCACACGAAGTGCCGGCACCGATTTTCAGCGCCTTGATCTGCGGTACCAGTTTCGCCACCAGCGCATCCGCTACCTGATCGCCGACACACACCGCGACCGAAATCGCCATGCAGCGCTCACCGCAAGAACCGTAGGCCGCGCCCATCAGTGCGCTGACCGCGTTGTCCAGATCCGCATCCGGCATCAGTACCGCATGGTTCTTCGCCCCGCCCAGTGCCTGAACGCGTTTGCCGCGCTTGGTGCCTTCGGCGTAGATGTATTCGGCAATTGGCGTCGAGCCAACGAAGCTCAGTGCTTTGACTTCCGGCGCTTCGATCAGCGCGTCCACTGCAGTCTTGTCGCCATGCACCACGCTCAACACGCCTTTCGGCAGACCGGCTTCGATCAGCAGTTGAGCGATCAGCAGCGTCGAGCTTGGGTCACGTTCGGACGGTTTGAGGATGAAGCAGTTGCCGCAGACGATCGCCAGCGGGTACATCCACAGTGGCACCATCGCCGGGAAGTTAAATGGCGTGATACCTGCAACCACACCCAGTGGCTGGAAGTCCGACCAGGCGTCGATGTTCGGGCCGACGTTGCGGCTGTACTCGCCCTTGAGGATTTCCGGGGCGGCGCAGGCAAACTCGACGTTCTCGATACCGCGCTTCAGTTCACCGGCGGCGTCTTCGAGGGTCTTGCCGTGTTCTTCGCTGATCAATTGCGAGATGCGTGCTTCGTTCTGCTCCAGCAGTTGCTTGAAGCGGAACATCACCTGGGCACGTTTCGCCGGTGGGGTGTTGCGCCATGCCGGGAATGCAGCCTTGGCGGCGTCGATCGCGTGTTGAATGGTTTCGCGGGTGGCCAGCGGCAGCTTGTGGATCGCCTGACCGGTGGATGGGTTGAACACATCAACCGCGCGACCGTTCTCGGTCACCAGTTCGCCATTGATCAAATGCGGGATAACGCTCATCGAAAACTCCTGAATTCTTGTGTACAGACGCCCGCACGGGGCGCCTGTTATTCGCAGGTATATATAGAGGGAAAAATCAGTCGAGCTTGTTCAGCACTTCGCCAACCGCATCGAACAGACGATCGAGGTCTTGCGGCTTGCTGTTGAAGGTTGGGCCGAACTGCAGGGTGTCGCCGCCGAAGCGTACGTAGAACCCGGCTTTCCACAGGGCCATACCGGCTTCGAACGGACGCACGATGGCGTCGCCGTCACGGGCCGCGATCTGGATCGCACCGGCCAGGCCGTAGTTACGGATATCGATGACGTTCTTCGAACCTTTCAGGCCATGCAGGGCATTTTCGAAATGCGGCGCGACTTCGGCCACGCTCTGCACGAGGTTTTCCTTTTGCAGCAGATCGAGTGCCGCCAGGCCTGCAGCGCACGCCACCGGGTGGGCCGAGTAGGTGTAGCCGTGAGGGAATTCCACCGCGTATTCCGGAGTCGGCTGATTCATGAAGGTCTGGTAGATCTCGGAGCTGGCAATCACTGCGCCCATCGGAATCGCGCCGTTGGTGACTTGCTTGGCGATGCACATCAGGTCCGGGGTCACGCCAAAGCTCTCGGCACCGAACATCGAACCGGTACGGCCGAAACCCGTGATCACTTCGTCGAACACCAGCAGGATGTTGTGCTGATCGCAGATCTCGCGCAGACGCTTCAGGTAACCCTGAGGCGGCACCAGTACGCCAGCGGAACCGGCCATCGGTTCAACGAAGACTGCCGCGATGTTCGAAGCGTCGTGCAGTTCGATCAACTTCAGCAGTTCATCGGCGAGGGCGATACCGCCCTGCTCCGGCATGCCACGGGAGAATGCGTTGCTAGCAAGCAGAGTGTGCGGCAGGTGATCGACATCCATCATCGCCTGACCGAACAGCTTACGGTTGCCGTTGACGCCGCCAAGGCTGGTGCCGGCGATGTTCACACCGTGGTAGCCACGGGCACGGCCGATCATTTTGGTCTTGGTTGACTGACCTTTCAGACGCCAGTAGGCACGAACCATCTTCACCGCGGTGTCGGCGCATTCGGAGCCGGAGTCGGTGAAGAACACGTGGTTCAGGTTGCCCGGAGTCAGGTCAGTGATCTTTTCCGCCAACTGGAACGACAACGGATGGCCGTACTGGAAGCCTGGCGAGTAATCGAGGGTGCCCAGTTGTTTGGATACCGCTTCCTGGATTTCCTTGCGGGTGTGCCCGGCGCCGCAGGTCCACAGACCGGACAGCGAATCGTAGATCTTGCGGCCCTTGTCATCGAACAGCCAGCTACCTTCGGCACCCACGATCAGACGCGGGTCGCGCTGGAAGTTGCGGTTGGCGGTGTACGGCATCCAATGCGCGTCCAGCTTCAGTTGGCTGGCCAGTGGCGACGGCGCGTTTTCAGGCATGTTCATCGGGCAAAACCTCGCAGGGCATAAGCATCAGGGAGATAAAAAGCGTTGTTGCAGCTAAATTGCCACGCGGATAAAGTCGGTGAAATCCAACTTTTCTAACCTTCAGTTAGAACACTGCTAAACAATGAGAACAACAGCATGAGCAGTCGTCGCCCCGATCCGCTGGCCCAGGTCAGTGATTTTGATATTCGCCTGCTGCGGATTTTCCGCAGCGTGGTGGAGTGCGGCGGCTTCTCGGCGGCGGAAACCGTGCTCGGCATCGGGCGCTCGGCGATCAGCCAGCAGATGAGCGATCTCGAACAGCGCCTCGGCCTGCGTTTGTGCCAGCGTGGCCGCGCCGGGTTCTCGCTGACCGAAGAGGGACGCGAGGTTTATCAGTCAGCGCTGCAACTGTTAAGTGCGCTGGAAAGTTTCCGCACCGAGGTCAATGGCCTGCACCAACACCTGCGTGGCGAGTTGATCATCGGCCTGACCGACAACCTCGTCACCCTGCCCCACATGCGCATCACCCATGCTCTTGCCCAGTTGAAGGAACGCGGGCCGGACGTGCAGATCCAGATCCGCATGATCGCGCCCAATGAAGTCGAACAAGGCGTACTCGATGGCCGCCTGCATGTCGGTGTGGTGCCACAGGCCAGCGCACTGTCGGGGCTGGAATATCAGCCGTTGTACAGCGAACGCTCACTGCTTTATTGCGCGGTGGGTCATCCGCTGTTTTATGTCGATGACAAGCAACTGGATGACGAGCGCCTGAACAGCCAGGACGCGATTGCCCCGACCTTTCGTTTGCCGGCGGAGATTCAGGCGCATTACCAGGCGCTCAATTGCACCGCCAGTGCGTCCGATCGTGAGGGCATGGCGTTTCTGATTCTGACCGGGCGTTATATCGGTTATCTGCCGGATCATTACGCCAGCCTGTGGGTGCAGCAAGGTCGCTTGCGTGCGCTGAAATCGACGACACGTTTTTATGATTTGAGTCTGGCATCGGTCACGCGCAAGGGGCGGCGCCCTCATTTGGTGCTGGAAAGTTTTCTCGAAAGCCTCGCTGCGACGCGTTGAAAGCAAGATCAAAAGATCGCAGCCTGCGGCAGCTCCTACATTTGGCGATCGCAATACCTGAAAGCTGAGCAAGTGGACAGGTTTTTGCAGTGAAGGGTGAACTCGATTCCTGAACAAGAAGCCAAACCCATGCAGCCAGAATCTGAACTCTCCAGCGAACTGATCTACGGCCTCGACGACCGCCCAAAACTACCCGCCGCAATCCTCGCCGCCCTGCAACACGTGCTCGCCAGTTTCGTCGGCATCATCACCCCGCCGCTGGTAATCGGCTCGGCCCTCGGCCTGACCGCGCATCTGCCGTACCTGATCAGCATGGCGCTGATGGTGTCCGGGGTCGGTACCTTTATTCAGGCGCGGAGGCCGTTCGGCATCGGCGCCGGGATGATCTGTTTGCAGGGCACCAGTTTCGCCTTTCTCGGCGCGGTGCTGTCGGCCGGGTTTCTGGTCAAGCAGCGTGGCGGCAGCCCGGAAGACATTCTGGCGATGATCTTCGGCGTATGCTTTTTCGGCGCCGTGGTGCAGATTGTCCTCAGCCGTTTCATCGGTCAATTACGCCGGGTTGTTACGCCGCTAGTGACCGGGATCGTCATTACTCTGATCGGCGTCAGTCTGATCAAGGTCGGCATCACCGACCTGGGCGGTGGATTCAATGCGCCGGACTTCGGCGCGCCGGGCAATCTGGCGCTGGGGGTGTTCGTGTTGCTGACGATCATCCTGCTCAATCGCTCGAACACGCCGTGGGTGCGGCTGTCGGCCATCATTATCGGACTGCTGCTCGGCAGTCTGGCCGCGTGGTTCAGCGGGAAACTGGTTCCGCAAGCATTGCCTGACTTGCCGCTGGTCAGTCTTCCTGCACCCTTCAAGTTCGGATTCAGCTTTGACTGGACAGCTTTCCTGCCGGTCGCGCTGATTTATCTGATCAGCACCATCGAAACCGTCGGCGACCTCACCGCCAACTGCATGCTTGCCCGCCAGCCGATCAGCGGCCCCTCTTATATAAGTCGTTTGCGTGGCGGTGTGCTCGGTGACGGCGTCAGCTGCATGATCGCCGCCACCTTCAGCGCCTTCCCCAACACCACGTTTGCGCAGAACAACGGCGTGATCCAGTTGACCGGCGTGGCCAGCCGCTACGTCGGGCTGTACATCGGTGCGATCCTGTTTTGTCTCGGCCTGTTCCCCATGATCGGCGCGTTGCTGCAGCAAATCCCGAAACCGGTGCTCGGCGGCGCCACGCTGGTGATGTTCGGCAGCGTGGCGGCAGCCGGGGTGCGGATCCTTGCGCAGTCGCCGCTGGACCGACGCAGCATGCTGATCATCGCCACCTCGCTCGGCGTCGGCCTGGGCATTGCCGCGCAACCGAACCTGCTGCATCTGCTGCCGAAACTGGTGCAAAACCTGTTCGATTCGGCGATCACCAGCGGTGGCCTGACCGCGATCATCTTGTGCCTGTTGCTGCCGGAGGCGAAAACCACCAGCCTCGAATCCGCCACAGCGCTGAACAAGATCGAACAGGCGTAACGGTTTTATTGCATCAGGACTTGTCGGATGCCTGTGGGTGCGTTATCAACGCAGCTGGTTGCACCCACAGACAAACCGGAAGTGCCTATGACCTTTGAAGTCCCCGCTCACGGCGGCAAACCCGCCAGCCGCATTCGTCAGAAGAACGAAGAGACCATCCTCAAAGCCGCCGAAGACGAGTTCGCCCGTCACGGTTACAAAGGCACCAGCATGAACACCATTGCGCAGAATGCCGGGTTGCCCAAGGCGAACCTGCATTACTACTTCACCAACAAGCTTGGGTTGTACGTGGCGGTGCTGAGCAACATCATCGAGCTGTGGGACAGCACCTTCAACACGCTGACCGCCGAGGATGATCCGGCCGAAGCGCTGACCCGCTACATTCGCGCCAAGATGGAATTCTCCCGCCGCCAACCGCAGGCTTCGCGGATCTTTGCGATGGAAGTGATCAGCGGCGGCGAATGCCTGACCGAGTATTTCAACCAGGATTACCGCGCCTGGTTCCAGGGCCGCGCGGCAGTGTTCCAGGCCTGGATCGATGCCGGCAAGATGGATCCGGTGGATCCGGTGCACCTGATTTTCCTGCTGTGGGGCAGCACCCAGCATTACGCCGACTTCGCCACGCAAATCTGTCGCGTCAGCGGTCGCAGCAAGTTGACCAAGCAGGACATGGAAGACGCCGGCAACAACCTGATCCGCATCATTCTCAAAGGCTGCGGCCTCACCCCGACTATTTAAGACGTTTATGCCTTTCACCCTCAGCGGTTTTTGCGAGTACCGCGAAGAGATTCGCAAAAGCCGCTTCATCACCTTCGCCGCGCCGATCGCCAGCCCCGCCGACGCGCAGGCATTCTTCGAACAACACAGCGACTTGAATGCCTCGCACAACTGCTGGGCATGGAAACTCGGTGCGCAATACCGCAGCAACGACGACGGCGAACCCGGCGGCACCGCCGGACGGCCGATTCTGGCGGCCATCGAAGCGCAGGATTGCGATCAGGTCGCGGTGTTGGTGATCCGCTGGTATGGCGGTATTCAATTGGGTACCGGCGGTTTGGCCCGAGCCTATGGCGGCGGCGCGAACAAGTGCCTGCAAGCGGCGGCAAAAGTCGAGTTGATCAGCCGTGTGCCGCTCAGTTGTGCCTGCGGCTTTGCCGAGTTGGCGTTGGTGAAGCTGCGGGTGGCGGACCTGAATGGGTTAGTCGTCGAAGAAAACTTCACCGCCAATGGTGTTGAATTGCAGTTGGCGCTGGGTGAGGCGCAGATCGAGTTGCTGCAAACCCAGTTGGCGGATTTGAGTCGGGGGCGGATTGTGCTGCAGCGTTAGAAGATCAAAAGATCGCAGCCTTCGGCAGCTCCTGCACAGGACTTTGCGTTTCCCTGTAGGAGCTGCCGAAGGCTGCGATCTTTTAGGGCATCGACGAATTCCGTTATTCCAACAACTTGCCCACATCTGCTGTGCACCCGACTGTGGATAACCTGAGTACATTCCGCTGTAACCCTTCTGTCACGTGGCTTTGCGCGATTTGTTCACTTTTCGTCCACTCCACCTGAAAAAAGATTAATCCCACGTAAAAACAAATAGTTAGCGCTGTTTATCACCATTGGGAGATAGCACTGCAGCGCTTATGCCAAGGATTTCCAATTGCACACAAATACTGTGGAGCAACCTGTGGATAACCCGTTCATGGCTGGCGCAGCCGCAGGTTCTGTATAGCTTCGACCCGGTTGCTCGTTTTTTAACCAGTTCGTCACGGTGCAAAAGTGGAGCCGGATCAACAGCTTTGCGCTGAATTGGTGCCCGCTCCCCCTGCGATTTTCATCGCGAAGCTCTGCCGCCGGCGCGCGGCGACAGTTGCCGCGGGCGTTCCTGACTCAATGGCCAGGAAATTGCTTTATCCACAGGCACAACTCCAAGCCAGTCGAGCCTGTCATGCCTAGCCCAGATTCAACGCCGCGCCTGCAACTGCGCCAGATCAGCAAACGCTACCCAGGCTGTCTGGCCAATGCCGCCATCGACCTGAGCATCGCGCCGGGAGAAATCCACGCACTGCTCGGTGAGAACGGCGCGGGTAAAAGCACGCTGATGAAGATCATCTATGGCGTCACCCAGGCCGATATCGGCGAAATGCTCTGGCAGGGCCAGCGGGTGAATATCCGCAACCCGGCGCAGGCCCGGCAGTTGGGGATCGGCATGGTGTTTCAGCATTTCTCGCTGTTCGAAACCCTCAGCGTCGCACAGAACATCGCTCTGGCCATGGGCGCCAAAGCCGGCACGCCGAAACAACTGGAGCCAAAGATTCGCCAAGTGTCGCGCCGCTACGGCATGGCGCTGGAGCCGGAGCGACTTGTCCACAGCCTGTCGATGGGCGAGCGGCAACGAGTGGAGATCATTCGCTGCCTGATGCAGGACATTCGCCTGCTGATCCTCGACGAGCCGACGTCGGTGCTGACGCCACAAGAGGCCGACGAACTGTTCATCACCCTGCGCCGCCTCGCCGCCGAGGGTTGCAGCATTCTGTTTATCAGCCACAAGCTCGCGGAAGTGCGCGCCCTGTGCCATAGCGCCACGGTTTTGCGCGGCGGGCGGGTCGCCGGGCATTGCCGGCCGGCCGAATGCTCGGATCAGCAATTGGCGCAGATGATGGTCGGCGAAGCGGCGGCGTTGATCGGCGAATATCCGAAGGTCAGTGGCGGCGCGGACTTTCTACAGGTCAACGGCTTGAGCTGGCACAACCCGGATCCCTTCGGCTGCTCGTTGAGCGACATTAACCTGCAAGTGCGCAGCGGTGAAATCGTCGGTATCGCCGGGGTCGCGGGCAATGGACAGGATGAGTTGCTCGCCCTGCTCAGCGGTGAACACCCCCTGCCCCGCGACGGCGCGACAACAATTTGTTTCGCCGGGCAAGCGGTCGCCGATTTGCGTCCGGATGCGCGGCGCCAACTCGGTCTGGCGTTCGTCCCGGCAGAACGCCTGGGCCACGGCTCAGTGCCGGAACTGAGCCTTGCCGACAACGCCTTGCTCACGGCCTTTCAACAGGGGCTGGTGAGCAACGGTTTGATCAAGCGCAGCAAAGTCGAAGCCCTCGCCCAACAGATCATTCAGCGCTTCGGGGTGAAAACCCCGGGCACTCACGCGGCCGCGCGCAGCCTGTCCGGCGGCAATCTGCAGAAATTCATTCTCGGCCGGGAAATCCTCCAGCAACCGAAACTGCTCGTCGCGGCGCACCCGACCTGGGGCGTGGACGTGGGCGCGGCGGCGACCATTCACCGTGCGCTGATTGCCCTGCGCGATGCCGGTGCGGCGATCCTGGTGATCTCCGAAGACCTCGACGAACTGTTCCAGATCAGCGACCGCCTCGGCGCCCTGTGCGCCGGGCGTCTGTCGCCGCTGCAGAACACCACCGACACCCTGCTGAGCGATGTCGGCAGCTGGATGGCCGGGCACATCAACCCCACGCATTCATCGGCCACGGCCTGACGGAGTTTTCCCAACATGCTGCTTTCCCTCGAACCCCGTGGCCAACAATCGCGCCTGATGTTGTGGTGCTCGCCGTTGCTGGCAGCACTGCTGACCCTCGGTTGCGGCTCGCTGTTGTTCATCGCTCTGGGACATGACCCGCTGCAAACTTTGCACACGTTGTTGATCGCACCGGTCAGCGATCTGTATGGCGTCTCCGAACTGCTGGTCAAGGCGCTGCCGATTCTGCTCTGCGCATTAGGCTTGGCGGTGGCGTATCAGGCGCGGATCTGGAACATCGGCGCCGAAGGTCAGTTACTGCTCGGTGCACTTGCCGGCAGTGCCTTGGCGGTGAACATCATCGACCTGCAAAGCCGTTGGGCGCTGGTGCTGATTCTGCTCACCGGGACCTTCGCCGGGGCCGCTTGGGCCGGGCTGACGGCATGGCTGCGCACGCGCTTCAACGCCAACGAAATCCTCACCAGCATCATGCTCAATTACATCGCGCTGAACCTGTTGCTGTTCTGCGTGCACGGGCCGCTGAAGGATCCGGCCGGCTACAACTTTCCCGAGTCGGCGATGTTCGGCGACGCCAGCCGCCTGCCGCTGCTGATGGAGGATGGCCGGGTGCATGCCGGGGTGTATTTCGCCCTGCTCGCGCTGGTTGCGGTGTGGGTGTTGTTGCAGAAAAGCTTCGTCGGTTTCCAGATCAAGGTGCTCGGTCTGGATAAACGTGCGGCGGGGTTTGTCGGCTTTCGCGAAAAACGTCTGATCTGGCTCGCGCTGTTGATCAGCGGGGGCTTGGCCGGGCTGGCCGGGGTTTGCGAAGTCACCGGGCCGATCGGGCAATTGGTGCCGCAAGTCTCGCCGGGCTATGGCTATGCAGCAATCACCGTGGCGTTTCTCGGCCGGCTGAATCCGATCGGGATTCTGTTCTCAAGCCTGCTGATGGCGCTGCTGTACATCGGCGGTGAAAGCGCGCAAATGACCCTGAATCTGCCGCAAGCGATCACCCAACTGTTTCAGGGAATGATGCTGTTTTTCCTGCTGGCCTGCGACGTGCTGATTCTTTATCGGCCACGCCTGAAACTGCGCTGGGCACGGCGCACCTCGACCACCGCCGTAACCGCCGGAGCGCTGTGATGGATATCGATCTGCTGAGCAATATTTTCTACGCCATGGTGCGTTGCGGCACGCCGCTGTTGTTGGTGGCGCTGGGTGAGTTGATCTGCGAGAAGAGCGGCGTGCTCAACCTGGGCCAGGAAGGAATGATGCTGTTTGGCGCGGTGATCGGTTTTATCGTCGCCCTCAACAGCGGCAACCTGTGGCTCGGCGTGTTGCTGGCGATGCTCGCGGGGATGCTCTTGTCTTCGCTGTTTGCCTTGGTTGCGCTGGTGTTCAATGCCAATCAGGTAGCGACCGGGCTGGCGCTGACGATCTTCGGTGTGGGCCTGTCGACCTTTGTCGGCGCGGTGTGGGTCGGCAAGCCGTTGGCCGGATTCGAGCCGTTGGCGATTCCGTACTTGAGTGAGATTCCGCTGATCGGGCGCATGCTGTTTGCTCAGGACTTACTGGTGTACCTGTCGTTCGCCCTGTTTGCACTGGTGGCGTGGGTGATCATCAAGAGTCGTGTCGGGTTGATCATTCAGGCCGTTGGCGAGAACCCGGACGCGGCCAGTGCGATGGGCCTGCCGGTGCTGACCGTGCGCACGCTGGCGGTGCTGTTTGGCGGGGCGATGGCCGGTTTGGCCGGGGCGTATCTGTCGCTGGCGTACACGCCGATGTGGGCGGAAAACATGACCGCCGGACGCGGCTGGATCGCGCTGGCGCTGGTGGTGTTTGCCAGTTGGCGGGTATGGCGTTTGTTGCTCGGGGCGTATCTGTTTGGCCTCGCCAGCATCCTGCACCTGGTGGCGCAAGGCTTGGGACTGGCGATTCCGTCGAGTCTGCTGGCGATGCTGCCATACGTGGCGACGATTGTGGTGTTGGTGCTGTTGTCGCGCGATGCCGTTCGGACTCGGTTGTATGCGCCGGTGTCGTTGGGGCAGCCGTGGCAGGCCGGGCATTAGGGTGGTGATGCCAATGGCCTCATCGCTGGCAAGCCAGCTCCCACAGTGTCCGTGTTGTGTACCTGATTTGCGAACACCGCTGAGCGGCCTGCGAACTCGAGCAGCAACCACGCTAAAGTCTGGAGTATGCTTCGGGATCAACAGCTCTTTTGAGACCCGGCTCGATGTGTTGCGACGAGTGTTGCAACTACGGCTCGGTCAGGCGTGTCCATTGAATCCGTGAACCGTAATCTTCAAGGAACCGAGTCATGTCCCAGGCAAAAAACGCACTGATCATCGGCGCCTCCCGTGGCTTGGGCCTCGGGTTGGTGAAAACCCTGTTGGCCGATGGCTGGCAAGTGACCGCCACCGTGCGCAATCCGCAAAAGGCCGAGGCGCTGCAAGCGCTGGGCAAGGTGCGGATCGAGAAACTCGACATGGACGACCAGCAAGCGGTGATCGCCCTGAGCCAGCAGCTCAAGGGCGAGACCTTCGACCTGTTGTTCGTCAACGCCGGGGTCAAAGGCCCTGAAGTGCAAACCCCGGGCGGCGCGACACTGGCCGAAGTCGGGCAACTGTTTTTCACCAACGCCGTGGCGCCGATCAACCTGGCGCAGCGCTTCGTCGGGCAGATCCGTGACGGCAGCGGCGTGCTGGCGTTCATGAGTTCCGGCCTGGGCAGCGTCACCGTACCCGACGCCCCGGAGCTGGCGCTGTACAAGGCGAGCAAGGCCGCGCTGAACTCGATGACCAACAGTTTCGTCACGCAACTGGGCGAGCAGAAACTCACCGTACTGTCGCTGCACCCGGGCTGGGTGAAGACGGATATGGGCGGTGAAGGCGCCGACCTGGATGTAGAGACCAGCACCCGTGGGCTGATTGATCAGGTGAATGCGTACACCGGCAAGGGCGGGCATCACTTCATCAACTACAAGGGTGAAACGATCCCCTGGTAAGCCAACAAGACCTTTGAATTCGCACATACCTGTAGGAGCTGCCGAAGGCTGCGATCTTTTGATCTTAAAAACAAGATCAAAAGATCGCAGCCTTCGGCAGCTCCTACAGGGCTGATGTGTTGGCTTGTCGGGTCGGGCTTGCCCGATCCGGCGATTTGTTTGAAACTGCTCGCCTCGTCCCTCGCGGCGACCCTGGATCAGCAGACAGGGCAACACTGAGCTGGCAACCCTGAACCCCACTTTCAGAGGAGCCGGCCACAATGCCTGCGACCCGTACCTGGTTAAAAAATCCCCTCGCCATTTTCACGGCCAACGCGCTCGATGCCCGTGGTGGTCTGGTGCTGCAAGACGGCGTGATCGTCGAAGTGCTGGCGGCCGGTCAGCAACCGTCCGCGCCGTGCAACGAAGTGTTCGATGCCCGCGAGCATGTGATTCTGCCGGGCCTGATCAACACCCATCACCACTTCTATCAAACACTGACTCGCGCCTGGGCGCCGGTGGTCAATCAGCCGCTGTTCCCGTGGCTGAAAACCCTGTACCCGGTATGGGCACGGCTGACCCCGGAAAAACTCGCCCTTGCGACAAAAGTGGCCTTGGCTGAATTGCTGCTGTCGGGTTGCACTACCGCTGCCGACCACCATTACCTGTTCCCCGATGGCTTGGAAAACGCCATCGATGTGCAAGTCGACACCGTGCGTGAACTGGGCATGCGCGCCATGCTCACTCGCGGTTCGATGAGCCTCGGCGAGAAGGACGGCGGCCTGCCGCCGCAGCAGACCGTGCAGGAAGGTCAGGTGATTCTCGACGACAGCCAGCGCCTGATTCACGAGTACCACGAGCGCGGCGATGGTGCGCAGATCCAGATCGCTCTGGCACCGTGCTCGCCGTTTTCGGTGACCCCGGAAATCATGTCGGCCAGCGCCGAACTGGCGAACAAACTCGATGTGCGCTTGCACACGCACTTGGCGGAAACCCTCGAAGAAGAGGATTTCTGCCTGCAGCGTTTCGGCCTGCGCACCGTGGATTATCTGGACAGCGTCGGCTGGCTCGGCCCGCGCACCTGGCTGGCCCACGGCATCCACTTCAACCCGGACGAAATCGCCCGCCTCGGCCAGGCCGGTACCGGTATCTGCCATTGCCCGAGTTCGAACATGCGTCTGGCCTCCGGCATCTGCCCGAGCATCGACTTGACCGATGCTGGCGCGCTGTTCGGTCTGGGCGTGGACGGCTCGGCCTCCAACGACGCGTCGAACATGATTCTCGAAGCGCGGCAGGCGTTGTACATCCAGCGTCTGCGTTACGGCGCGGAGAAGATCACCCCGGAACGCGTGCTCGGCTGGGCAACCAAAGGCTCGGCGAGCCTGTTGGGGCGTACCGACATCGGTGAGCTGGCGGTGGGCAAGCAGGCGGATCTGGCGTTGTTCAAGCTTGATGAGCTGCGTTTCTCCGGTAGCCATGATCCGATCTCGGCGCTGCTGTTGTGCGGTGCCGATCGTGCGGATCGGGTGATGATTGGCGGCAAGTGGCGGGTGATTGATGGCCAGGTTGAGGGGCTTGATCTGAAAGGCCTGATCGCTGATCACAGCCAGGCGGCTCGCCAGTTGATCGCCGGCACCTGATCCAATAAAGAACCCTGTAGGAGCTGCCGAAGGCTGCGATCTTTTGATCTTGTTTTTTAAAATCAAGATCAAAAGATCGCAGCCTTCGGCAGCTCCTACAGGGGAATTTGTGGTGTTCTTAGAGGCCGAGCAGCGACAGCATGATAAACGTCGCAAACAGCACAAAGTGAGTCATGCCTTCGATGGCATTGGTCTCGCCGTCATTCAGGTTGATCGCACTGACAATCAGCGTGATGAAGATCATCACCGTCTGCACCGGGGTCATCGCCATCTGAAACGGCTGACCAGTGTACAGCGCCATCGCTTCCATCACCGGCACCGTGAGGATCACCGTCGACAGTGACGCGCCCATCGCAATGTTCACCACCGATTGCATGCGGTTGGCCAACGCGGCACGCAACGCCGTCAGAATCTCCGGCGCTGCGGAAATCGCCGCCACCAGAATCGCCGTGATCACCGGCGGCGCGCCCGTACCTTCCAGGCCCAGATCGAGGGTCTTGGACATCACTTCGGCCAGTGCGCCGATCACCACCACGCCGAACACCAGAATGCCGATCGACCACGCCAGGCTCAGCGGTTTCGGTTCATCCTCCACCGGCTCTTTCTTGCGGCGTTTATCCGGGTAGCTGTAGCTGAAAAAGTAACTGTGCGGCCCGACCTGCATACGCAGGAACAACGCATAAAGCACCACCATCGCACCGATGGTGAACGCTGAATAAATCTTCCAGTTGGCCGCCGGAATAAACTCCGGCACCACCATCGATACACCCATGGCGGTGAGGATCATCACGCTGTAGCTGCGTGCCGAATCATCGTTGTACGACTGCTCGCCATGCTTGAGCCCGCCCATCAACGCCGCGAGACCGAGGATACCGTTGATGTCGAGCATCACCGCCGAATAGATCGTGTCCCGCACCAGCGTGGCGGACGCCTCGTTGCTCATCATGATCGCCAGGATCACCACTTCCACCAGCACCGCAGCGAGGGTCAGAATCATCGTGCCGTAGGGGTCGCCGACTTTTTCTGCGAGCAGTTCGGCATGATGGGCGACGCGCATCGAGGCGGCGACGATGAAGGCGATCAGCGCCAGACCGCAGATCAGCGCGACGATCTGGCCGCTGTGGAGCATCCAGTGTTCCAGCGGATAGGCGATGCACGCGGCAATCACCGCCAGCAGCAGAAAGCTTTCTTGCTTGAGGATCGTGAGCATGGCGGGCCTTTTTGCCGAGAGGTTCGAATGAGCTACTGACTGCGGCGCGGCGCTAACGTTTCGTTACACCTTAGCGCACCAGCCGATAGCGTGAATCCGCTGGCTTGCACTGCGTTGGTTCCGACGCTGAAAAGATCGCAGCCTGCGGCAGCTCCTACAGGTTGCGCATTCCCCTGTAGAAACTGCCGAAGGCTGCGATCTTTTTGTTTGTTGTCCTGTTGGTCAGCAATTTGCATTGCCCCTGACCACACACAACAAAATGGAGCTCCAATTCATGCAAATACGTCCGCTGCATAAACTGCTGTGCGCCGCCATCGGTCTGGGGATCAGCCTGAGCGCCAGCGCTGCCGATCCGCTGAAGGTCGGTTTCGTCTACATCGGCCCGATCGGCGACCACGGCTGGACGTATCAGCATGAACAGGGGCGCAAGGCGCTGGCAGAGAAATTCGGCGCGCAGATCACCACCAATTACGTCGAGAACGTGGCCGAGGGCGCCGACGCCGAGCGGGTGATCCGCAACATGGCCAAGGACAACTACGACCTGATTTTCACCACCTCCTTCGGCTACATGAACCCGACGCTGAAAGTCGCCAAACAGTTTCCCAAGGTCACCTTCGAACACGCCACCGGCTACAAGCAGGACAAGAACCTCGGCACCTATCTCGCGCGCACCTACGAGGGTCGTTATGTCGGCGGTTTCCTTGCAGCGAAGATGACCAAGACCAAGAAGGTCGGTTACGTCGCCTCGTTCCCGATTCCGGAAGTGATCCGCGACATCAACGCCATCCAGCTGGCGCTGAACAAGTACAACCCTGGCACCGAGATCAAGGTGGTGTGGGTCAACTCGTGGTTCGACCCGGGCAAGGAAGCCGACGCCGCCAACGCGCTGATCGATCAGGGCGTGGACGTGGTGTTCCAGCACACCGACAGCCCGGCGCCGATTCAGGCCGCCGAACGGCGTGGCGTATACGCCGTGGGTTATGCCTCGGACATGGCGCATTTCGGCCCGAAAGCGGTGCTGACTTCGATCGTCAACGACTGGGCACCACACTACATTCAGGCGACCCAGAGCGTGATCGACCACAACTGGAAATCCCAGGACTACTGGGGCGGGCTGAAGGAAGGCACGGTTGAACTGCCGATCAGTGATCTGGTTCCGGCACCAGTGAAAGCCGAAGCCGAGCAGATCATTGCCGACATAAAGAGCGGTGCGCTGCAACCGTTCACCGGGCCGATCAAGGATCAGGCCGGCCTGGAGAAAATCCCGGCCGGGGTGAGCGCAACCAATGCGGAACTGGCGTCGATGAACTATTACGTGGAAGGGATGAAGGCCGAGATGCCGAAGTAATCCTCCGATTCACCACACAAAACCCTGTGGGAGCGAGCCTGCTCGCGAAAGCGGTGTGTCATTAAACAAAAATGTTGTCTGACACTCCCTCTTCGCGAGCAGGCTCGCTCCCACATTGGAACCCAGCGTATTCAAGGATTGTGTATGAACAGTCTTCCGATCATCGACATCTCACCGCTCTACACCAACGACCAAAACGCCTGGCCCGCCGTCGCCGCACAGATCGACAAAGCCTGCCGCGAATGGGGCTTTTTCTACATCAAGGGCCACCCGATTTCCGCGCAGCGCATCGATTCGCTGCTCGACCACGCTCAGCGCTTTTTTGCGCAACCGACAGAAGAAAAACTCAGGATCGACATCACCCAGACCCGCCACCACCGCGGCTACGGCGCCATCGCCACCGAACAGCTCGACCCGGACAAACCCAGCGACCTCAAAGAAACCTTCGACATGGGCCTGCACCTGCCGGCGAACCATCCTGAAGTGCTAGCGGAAAAACCCTTGCGCGGGCCCAATCGTCATCCGCCAATAGCCGGTTGGGAAACGCTGCTGGAGCAGCACTACCTCGACATGCAGGCACTCGCGCAAACTCTGCTGCGGGCGATGACCATCGCGTTGGACATCGAGCACGACTTCTTCGACACCCGCTTCAATCAGCCGGTCAGTGTGCTGCGGCTGATCCACTACCCGCCGCGCCACACCGCCAGCAGCGCTGAGCAGCAAGGCGCCGGAGCGCACACCGATTACGGCTGCATCACCCTGCTCTACCAGGACAGCGCCGGCGGCCTGCAAGTGAAGAACGTCAAAGGTGAATGGATCGATGCGCCGCCGATTGATGGCACCTTCGTGGTCAACCTCGGCGACATGATGGCGCGCTGGAGCAATGACCGTTATCGCTCGACCCCGCATCGGGTGATCAGCCCGCTGGGGGTGGATCGCTATTCGATGCCGTTCTTCGCCGAGCCGCACCCGGACACCCGCATCGAATGCCTGCCCGGTTGCCAGGACGCACAGCATCCAGCGAAATATCCGACCACCACTTGCGCCGAATTCCTGCTGTCGCGCTTCGCCGATACCTACGCCTATCGTCGCGAGCCGCAAGCGGTGTGATGGATCGCTTGGTCAGGTTTTGCCAATTGTTTCGGCGCGCATCTGTAGAATGGCCGCCATCTGCACCTGATGAGAAAAGAATATGTACGATTGGCTCAACGCCCTGCCCAAGGCCGAACTGCACCTGCATCTGGAAGGCTCGCTGGAGCCTGAGTTGCTGTTCGCCCTGGCCGAACGCAACAAGATCGCCCTGCCGTGGAGCGATGTCGAAACCCTGCGCAAGGCCTACGCCTTCAACAACCTGCAGGAATTCCTCGACCTGTATTACCAGGGCGCCGACGTGCTGCGCACCTCGCAGGACTTCTACGACCTGACCTGGGCCTACCTGCTGCGCTGCAAAGCGCAGAACGTGATTCACACCGAACCGTTCTTCGACCCGCAGACCCACACCGACCGGGGCATCCCGTTCGAAGTGGTGCTCAACGGCATCGCCGCGGCACTCAAGGATGGCGAGCAGCAACTGGGCATCACCAGCGGTTTGATCCTGAGCTTCCTGCGCCACCTGAGCGAAGACGAAGCACAGAAAACCCTCGATCAGGCGCTGCCATTCCGTGATGCGTTTGTCGCCGTCGGCCTCGACAGCTCGGAGATGGGTCACCCGCCAAGCAAGTTCCAGCGTGTGTTCGACCGTGCCCGCCACGAAGGCTTCCTGACTGTTGCCCACGCCGGTGAAGAAGGCCCGCCGGAGTACATCTGGGAAGCCATCGACCTGCTGAAAATCCAGCGCATCGACCATGGCGTACGCGCGATCGAAGACGAGCGCCTGATGCAGCGGATCATCGACGAGCAGATTCCGTTGACCGTGTGCCCGCTGTCGAACACCAAGCTCTGCGTGTTCGATCACATGTCGCAGCACAATATTCTCGACATGCTCGAGCGTGGGGTGAAGGTCACCGTCAACTCGGATGACCCGGCGTACTTCGGCGGCTACGTCACCGAGAACTTCCATGCGCTGCACGAACACCTGGGCATGACCCAGGATCAGGCCAAGCGCCTGGCGCAGAACAGCCTGGATGCGCGTCTGGTAAAACCGTAAGCAACACCGCATAACCTCTGTAGGAGTGAGCCTGCTCGCGATAGCGGAGTGTCAGATACACATCTTTTAACTGACACACCGCTATCGCGAGCAGGCTCACTCCTACAATTGGATCTATGTTCAGCCAGCGATCTCTGCTTCAGTCAGCTCCTCCAGGGTTTTACCGCGCGTCTCCATCCCGAACAACCACACCACCCCCGCCGCAATCGCAAAGCACAGCGCGCCCAGCGCAAATACCCCGCCCTGCCCGGTAATCGGGAACACCAGCCCGGTCACCAATGGTCCGAGCAACGAACCGACACGGCCAATCGCCGAGGCAAAGCCCGAGCCGGTGGCGCGCGCCGAAGTCGGGTACAACTCCGGCGTATAGGTGTAGAGCACCGCCCACATGCCGAACAGGAAAAACTGCATCAGCAATCCGGAGCTGATCAGCAACGCAACGTTGCCACCGAACACCGCGCTCTGCCCGTAGAGAAACGCCATCACCCCGCCGCCGAGCAACGTCACGATGCACACCGGTTTGCGCCCCCAGCGTTCCACCAGCCACGCCGCCATCAGGAACCCGGGAATCCCGCCCAGGGAAATCAGCACGGTGTAATACACCGACTGGGTCACGGCAAAACCCGACTGTTGCAACAACGCACTGAGCCACGACGTCAGCCCGTAGAAACCGAGCAAGGCGAAAAACCACAGACTCCAGATCATCGTCGTGCGCTGGCGATATTGCGGCGACCAGATCTGCTTGAGCGCCGAGAAGAAGTTGCCCGGTGCCGTTTCTGTCCTTGGCAGGCGCGCCGGCTCAGGCAACGTTTCGACACCGAGCGAGGTGCGCACGCGCGCCTCGATGGCGCCCAGGACCTTGTCCGCGGCTTCGTGGCGTCCGGCCTGCTCCAGCCAGCGCGGTGATTCGGGAATGAAGAAACGGATCGCCAGCACAAACACCGCCGGCACCGCCAACACCAGGAAGATATCGCGCCAGCCAATCAACGGCAGCAGGAAGTACGACAGCACCCCGGCGGCGACAAAACCCAGTGGCCAGAAACCGTCCATCAGTGCAATGTAGCGACCGCGCCGCTGCGCCGGGATCAACTCCGAAAGCATCGACTGTGCAATCGGAAACTCCATGCCCATGCCGATCCCCAGCAGGATGCGGAACAGTGTCAGGCTTTCGACCGTTTGCGCGGTCGAACACAGGTAACTGGCCACGCCCCACAGCACGATGCTCCACTGGAACACCGGTTTGCGCCCGAAGCGGTCGGCGAGCATGCCCGACAGCGACGCCCCCAGCACCATGCCGAAGAAACTCGAACTGGCGAGCAGGCCTGCTTGTGCACTGCTCAAGCCAAACTCGGTTTTGATCGAGCCGAGCAGGAACGTCATCATGGCCAGGTCCATGGAATCGAAAAAGAACGCCAGGGCGATGATGATGAAAATGACCCGGTGATAACCGCTGAGTGGCAGCCGTTCCAGGCGTTCTGCCGCGCTGAAGTTTCGCGTTTCCATGTCCCATCCCCCCATCCACAATGTGTGCGGATCGAGTGTGCGCGATTACGCCTCAGCGCTTTTTCTGGATACGACCTGTTCGCAGTCACAGGCGACGCCAGCGTCGAGGTGCCGGCCGGTGAACGCTCTACTACGCCAACTCCAGCTCGGTTTCCTTGGCGAAACGCTGGATTTCCCGTTGCCCGGCGGGGGTCACCTGCAAGGCGCGTGAATCCTTGGGCAGCGCCAGCCAGCCGGACTGCATGAACAGTTGCAGCACCGCCGCGCCGAGCGAGCCACCCAGATGCGGGCGCCGTTCGCTCCAGTCCGGACAGGCGCACGCCACCTGAGCCTTGCGATGAGCGAGGGCCTGGATAAACACACCGCGGTTGGCCAGTTGTGTCGAGCCTTTGAGCGTCACCACGACCCGCTGTTCAATCTGTTCGAGCCAGCCGGCATCGAGCAGACGCTGATACAGATCGGCGGCCAGCGTGCCCCCCAAGTGGTCATCGCAAAAGCGCGCACGCAGCAATGAAGATGGCGCAGTCTGGGGATTGGCGCTCGGCGTCGAGCGTTTGAATACGTGAGGAATTTCTCGCGGTGCGCTGGCAATCGTGGCGCTGGCCAGGGCTTCGATGGCCGCCGCGATCTCCGGGGCTGCCAGGCGGAAAAAGCGCTTGCGCCCGCGAACCTCGACTTTCAACAGGCCCCCGGCGGACAAACGTCCCAGATGCGCACTGGCCGAGGATGGCGACAACCCTGCCAGCAGCGCCAGCTCTTCGGTCTGGCGAGCCGAGCCATCCATCAACGCCCACATCATCGCACTGCGCTTGGGGTCGGCCAGCAGCGTGGCGATCTGGCTGATGCAAGGTGCATGTTCCATGTATTCACTCCCTGTTGAATCGTATCGTCTACTGCTCGAAGACATCTTGACCAGTAATGTGTCGTCGGCCAAGACGGGTAAAACGCCATGATCCGGAGCACGCCAGGCTGGTGCTGCTGCACCCGTCAATGGTGTGTCCGCGGCGTTTGTGCAGCGCTCGCCAGGCCCTGTAAAAACCGCGCGGATTCTGTCCTGGCCGGTTATCGGTGCAGGTTTGAGGCGCTCGCTAGTATAAGCGGGATGCACGCCGCTTCCTGCGCCGTGGCTGACTCGAATGGTGATAGTTCCTGAGAGAAATTTCGCTAATTGCCTGCGACTAATGATCAACTTTCGGGAAATGCGGAAATTGACTACTCAATTCGGCGCATCGGCTGGCGAGCATTTCCCTCAAAAGGTTCACCGGCTTACTCAATTGAGCGCGATGGGCGCACAAAAGATTCAGTGGAGCGCGCTCGCAGAGCAATTCCGGCAGCAACACTTCAAGGCGTCCGGCGAGGACATCAGCGCCGACATCCAGCCACGACTTGTAGGCGATTCCCGCCCCCGCCACCGCCCACAAGCGCACGACGTCGGCGTCATCGCTGAAGCGATCGCCACTGACCGTCAGGCCGACTTCACGTTTGCCGTCATGAAAACTCCAATGGTCATGTACGCGGCTGCCGAGCATGTACAGCAGGCAATTGTGCTGTGCCAATTGCTCGAGCTGGCGCGGTTCGCCGTGGCGCGCCAGGTACGCCGGCGAGGCGCAGAGCACGCGGCGATTGTCCGGGGCGATGGGCAGGGCCACCAGACTCGAATCCTCCGGCTCGCCATAGCGCAGGGCGATGTCCACCGGCTGACGGAACAGGTCGGCGATGCGATCACCGAGCAAAAGGCGCACGGTCAGCTTCGGATGCTCGCGCTGAAACTCGTCAAGCCATGGCAACAACAGATTGCGCCCGAAATCCGAAGGCGCCGACAACTGCAGGATGCCGCTGACCTGATCTTGCGCACTGGAAAGAAAACGCCGGCCTTCGTCCAGCGAACTCAACGCGGCCCGCGCATATTCGAGAAAGCCCTCGCCCTCGGCGGTCAGGCGCAGGCTGCGGGTCGAACGCGCCAGCAAACGCACGCCCAGTTGCTGTTCGATGCGTTTGAGCGCGGCGCTGGCCACAGCGGCAGACATGTCCATCACCCGCGCCGCTGCGGACAGGCTGCCCAGATCCGCCGCGCGAACGAACAACTGCAAATCGTCGAAACGCAGCATTCTCAGCCTCGATTATCAAAAAAATATTGAAAGAGACTGCTGTTTTAGCCGGTTTTATCGCGCCGAGAAATAGCCAATGATGGGTTCAAGCGAATTTATCCCGCGACTGGAGCCAAACATGTCCCAAGCATTCACCGCCATCGCCACCCTGATCGCCAAGCCCGGCCAGCAGGACACCCTCGAAAACGCCCTGCGCGCACTGGTTGAACCAAGCCGCGCCGAAGAGGGTTGCAGCCAGTATGACCTGCACCGCGACCTGGCCGATCCGCTGACCTTTTATGTGATCGAACACTGGGCCAGCGAGGAAATCCTTTCGGCGCACAACGCCAGCGCGCATTTTCAGAACTTCCAGGCCGCAGCCGGACACTGCATCGAACACTTCCAATTGAAACGCCTGGGCGCCATCGCCTGAGCCATTCTTCTATTACCGTTATGGAGCAAGTCATGAAAGCCATCGCCTATTACGCCTCCCTGCCGATCAGCGACGAACAATCGCTGCAAGACATCGAACTGCCAGAGCCGGTCGCCGGCCCGCGCGACCTGCTGGTGGAAGTCAAAGCCATCTCGGTCAACCCGGTCGACACCAAGGTGCGGCAGAACGTGGCGCCGGAAAACGGCGCGGCAAAAGTGCTGGGCTGGGACGTCGCCGGTGTGGTCAAGGCGGTCGGCAGTGAAGTGACGCTGTTCAAGGCCGGCGACAAAGTGTTTTACGCCGGCTCCATCGCCCGTGCCGGTGGCAACAGCGAGCTGCACGTGGTCGATGAGCGCATTGTTGGCCACATGCCGAAATCCCTCGGCTTCGCCGAAGCTGCTGCACTGCCGCTGACCGCGATCACCGCGTGGGAGCTGCTGTTCGAACGCCTGCAGATTCGTGAGGACAAAGCGGATGAAGGGCAGAGTCTGCTGATTGTCGGTGCCGCTGGCGGTGTCGGTTCGATCCTCACCCAACTGGCCCGCCAGTTGACCGGTCTCAAGGTCATCGGCACCGCGTCCCGTGCACAGACTCGCGACTGGGTGACCGAGCTGGGTGCCGACCTGGTGATCGACCACAGCCAGCCATTGAGCGAAGAACTGAAACGCGCCGGCATCGATCACGTGACCCACGTCGCCAGCCTGACCCAGACCGATCTGCACCTGGAACAACTGGTCGAGGCCCTGGCGCCGCAAGGCAAACTCGCGCTGATTGACGATCCGAAGTCGCTGGACGTGAGCCAGCTCAAGCGCAAGAGCCTGTCGCTGCACTGGGAGTTCATGTACACCCGCTCTCTGTTCGAAACCCCGGACATGATCGAGCAGCACAAACTGCTCAACCGCGTGGCCGAGCTGATTGATGCGGGGACTTTGAAAACTACGGTGGGCGAACATTTCGGCACGATCAATGCGGCGAACCTACGGCGCGCGCACGAGTTGCTGGAAAGCGGCAAAGCCAAGGGGAAAATTGTTTTAGAAAGTTTCTGAGAATCCGAAGGCCGCAATCAGCGCCAGACCATTTAAGGGCTGGCGCTGTTTTTTGCCGTCAGTCAGATGCTTCTCCGTTGTCACAAATGCGATCGTATTCAGGTCTACAATCGAAACCTCTGCGATGCATCTTTTACACAAGGGAGGTCAGCAATGAAGATCCTGATAAAAGAAGTGGCAAAGTCTCAATGGCAGGTTCGTCTGGACCAGCACGCCGTGACATTTCGCAGTGAAGCCGAGGCCCTCGCCTTCACCCGCACCCTTGAAGCGCGCCTGCACGCGCCCCATCAGTTTCCCGACCCCGGACAGCAACGCGCCGCCGGCTGAGGCAATCAGGCTTCGGCCTGTGCTTGCGCCAGTGCCCGGGCATTCTGCAAATGCCGGGTGTACATCGCAACGCTCACCACCAGCAACCCGCACAGGCTGATGACCATCGCCATCGGCATGGCGCTGCCGTCGTGCAGAATGCCCACCAGCGAAGCCGCGCCGGAAGCCACGCTGAACTGCAGACAACCCATCAGTGCCGAGGCGCTGCCGGCGCGTGCGCCCTGACCGTTCATCGCGCAAGCCGAGGCATTGGGCAGAATGCAGCCGAGGCTGGCGATACACACGAACAATGGAATCAACAGCGGCCACAAGGCTTCGGTGTGCATGGCGCTGACCGCAAGCAAAGTCACTCCGGCCAGCAGATAAACCCACACCGCCCGCGCCAGCAGGAACGCCGGACCGCGCTTGGCCAACAGCCGCGCGTTGACCTGGGCGACCAGAATGAAGCCCGCCGCATTGGTGCCGAACAGCCAGCCGAAATGCTCGGCCGGTACGCCATAGAGTTTGATGAAGACGAACGGCGAACCGGCGATGTAGGAAAACATCCCGGCAACTGCGATGCCGCCGGTCAGGGCGTGGCCGAGAAACACCCGGTCGCCGAACAACCGGCCGTATTGGCGCAACGCACCGGACAACGGCTGGCGCGGCACGTAGTCCGGCAGACTTTCCGGCAGACCCAGCGCCACAGCGAGGGCGGCCAGTGCGCTGAAGCCGGTCAGTGCGAGGAAGATCGACTGCCAACCCGTGGTGTTGACCAACAGACCGCCGAGCAGCGGCGCGAGGATCGGCGCCAACCCCATCACCAGCATCAGTTGCGAAAAGACTTTCGCCGAACCGACCGCATCGCACTTGTCGCTGACCACCGCCCGGGAAATCACCATCCCCGCACAGCCGCCCAGTGCCTGAACGAAACGCGCGCCGATCAGCCATTCCAGATTCGGTGCATAGGCACAGGCCAGCGAGGCCAGGGTGAACAGGCCGACACCGACCAACAGCGGCAGGCGCCGCCCAAACCGGTCGGCTACCGGACCGTACAGCAACTGCCCGATCGACAGGCCGGCGAAATAGGCCGCCAGGGTCAGTTGCACATGCTTTTCATCAGTGCCAAAGGCCAGTGCCATCGACGGGAACGCCGGCAAATAAAAGTCGATCGCCAGCGGACCGAAGGCGCTCAGGGCACCGAGAATCAGAATGGTACGGAAGTTCATCAGGCATCCAGGTGGGATAGAAGTCGGCAGCCCGACAGTCTAGCCGCGCAGGGCCGCCTTGAACATTCCGATAGCTCGCTAACTATTAGAAAGTCAGACGAACTGCACAGCAAAGATCAAAAGATCGCAGCCTGCGGCAGCTCCTACAGGAGCCGCACCAATACCCTGTAGGAGCTGCCGCAGGCTGCGATCTTTTGGCTTTTGATCACCCGGCGAGTTTTACCGGGTAACCTTCATCGCTGATGACCTCGATCACCTGCTCGGGGCTGAGCGAACTTTCGACGCCGACTTCCTTGGTCCCCAGATCGACCCGCACGCTGGCCGCCGGATCTTTCGCCTGCACGGCGTTGGTGATGGCTTTGACGCAGTGACCGCAAGACATGCCTTGAACGCTGAACACTTGCATGGATGGACTCCTTTGAGTGAGGTTGCCGGCAGTGTCGAGCTTGCCACCATGGCAAGGTCAAGTTCTGCAGAAACCTGCCGGGCTGGCAATCGGCGTCGCGCTCAGCCAAGCTGCGTGCATCAATGACTCAAATTCAGGAGATTCAGCCATGCGCTGGTCAGCTTTCAGCCTGTTTGGCTTGCTCAGCCTCTTTGCCGCCCTGCCCCAGGCCAATGCGACCGGCGAGGACTACGCCGTACTGATCATTTCGCGCGAGCGTCTGGAAGTGCCGACTTCCTGCGAGATTGGCGTGTACGTCAATGATCAACTCGCTGGGCGCCTGCTGCAGGAACAGACTACTTCCTTCAACCTGCCCCACGGCACGCTTTCCATTCGTCTGAAACAGCTGCCTGGCCAAGTGCCGGGTTGCCAGGCAGGCATGCTGGCACCGCCCGCGCAGGAGATATCGCTCAAGGCCGGCGATGTGGTGAAGTACCGGATCGCGGCAAATGCCAAAGGCTTGTACCTGCGACCTGCCGCCCTCGAATACTGAGTCAAGCGCAAAAGATCGCAGCCTTCGGCAGCTTCTACATTGGAATGCAATCCAACTGTAGGAGCTGCCGAAGGCTGCGATCTTTTGCGCTTGACCTTGCCCGCGTGGCAGGGTTGATCCTTGTAGGCATCTTCTACAGGGAGTAAGACCGATGTCCGATTCCATCACTTTCGATCTGCCGATTGCCGGCATGACCTGCGCCAGTTGCGCCGGGCGTGTCGAGCGGGCGTTGCGCAAAGTCAGCGGCGCCAGTGCCGTCAGCGTCAATCTCGCCACCGAACAGGCCCGCGTCCAGGCGCCTGGTGACAGCTTGCCGGCGTTGATGGAGGCGGTTGAACGCGCCGGTTACAGCGTGCCACAGCAGACGGTGGAGTTGAGCATCGACGGCATGACCTGCGCTTCGTGCGTCGGTCGCGTCGAGCGCGCCCTGGACAAAGTCCCCGGGGTGAAGAGCGTCAGCGTCAACCTCGCCAATGAACGTGCGCACCTCGAATTGCTCGGTCAGGTCGATCCGCAATTGCTGCTCGACGCCGTGAGCAAGGCTGGTTACTCGGCCAGCGTCTGGCAAGCCGAATATCCCGCCACCGATAACCAGCAACAGCGCCTGCAACATGAACGCTGGGCGCTGATCTGCGCCATCGCCCTGGCCTTGCCGCTGGTGCTGCCGATGCTGCTGCAACCGTTCGGCATTCACTGGATGCTTCCGGCCTGGGCGCAATTCGCCCTCGCCACCCCGGTGCAATTCATTTTCGGTGCACGGTTTTACGTGGCCGCGTGGAAAGCCGTGCGCGCCGGCGCCGGTAACATGGACTTGCTGGTCGCCCTCGGCACCAGCGCCGGTTATGGCCTGAGCCTGTACGAATGGGCGACCGCCGCCGGGCGTATGCCACATCTGTATTTCGAAGCCTCAGCCGTCGTGATCGCCCTGGTGCTGCTCGGCAAATATCTGGAAAGCCGCGCCAAGCGTCAGACTGCGAGCGCCATCCGCGCGCTCGAAGCCTTGCGCCCGGAACGGGCGATTCAAGTCATCGACGGTCGCGAACAGGACGTGGCAATCAGCGCCCTGCGTCTGAACGATCAGGTCTTGGTCAAACCCGGTGAACGTTTCCCGGTAGACGGCGAAGTACTTGAAGGTCAGAGCCACGCGGACGAAGCGCTGATCAGCGGCGAAAGCCTGCCAGTGCCAAAACAGCCGGGCGACAAAGTCACCGGCGGCGCGATCAACGGTGAAGGTCGGCTGCTGGTGCGCACTACCGCCCTAGGCGCAGAAAGCGTGTTGGCGCGAATCATCCGTCTGGTCGAGGACGCTCAGGCGGCAAAAGCACCGATCCAGAAACTGGTGGATAAAGTCAGCCAGGTATTCGTGCCCAGCGTGTTGCTGATTGCCCTCGCCACCCTGATCGGTTGGTGGCTGTACGGCGCGTCCATGGAAACCGCGTTGATCAATGCCGTCGCTGTGCTGGTGATTGCCTGTCCGTGTGCCCTCGGCCTCGCCACGCCGACGGCAATCATGGCCGGCACCGGCGTGGCTGCGCGTCACGGGATTCTGATCAAGGATGCCGAAGCGCTGGAACGTGCCCATGCAGTCGATAATGTGGTCTTCGACAAGACCGGCACGCTGACTTCCGGCACCCCGCGTATCGCCCATTTCAGTGCGTTGGATGGCGATGAAAATATCCTGCTGAGACTGGCCGGTGCCCTGCAACGCGGCAGTGAGCACCCGCTGGCCAAAACCGTGCTGGACGCTGCTGCCGAGCGCGGTCTGCCGGTGCCGGATGTCAGCGACAGTCAGTCCCTGACCGGGCGCGGTATCGCTGGCACGCTTGATGGTCGGCGCCTGGCGCTGGGCAATCGGCGCTTGCTGGAAGAAAGTGGCCTGAGCGCGGGCAATCTCGCCGAGTCCGCCAAGGCTTGGGAAAGCCAAGGCCGAACCCTGTCGTGGCTGATCGAGCAAAGCCCGGAACCGCGTGTACTCGGCTTGTTCGCCTTCGGCGACACGCTCAAGCCCGGCGCACTGCAAGCGGTGCAACAACTGGCTGCCCGAGGTATCCACAGCCATCTGCTGACCGGCGACAACCGTGGCAGCGCAAAAGTGGTCGCCGAGGCCCTGGGTATCAGCAATGTCCACGCCGAAGTGCTCCCCGCCGACAAAGCCGCGACCGTCGCCGAACTGAAGAAAACCGGCGTGGTGGCGATGGTTGGCGACGGCATCAACGACGCCCCCGCACTGGCCGCTGCCGACATCGGTATCGCCATGGGCGGCGGCACCGACGTGGCCATGCACGCCGCCGGCATTACCCTGATGCGCGGCGACCCACGGCTGGTGCCGGCGGCGCTGGAGATCAGCCGCAAGACCTACGCGAAGATCCGCCAGAACCTGTTCTGGGCCTTCGTCTACAACCTGATCGGCATTCCACTGGCGGCGTTCGGCTTCCTGAACCCAGTGCTGGCCGGTGCAGCGATGGCACTGTCGAGCGTCAGCGTGGTGAGCAATGCGCTACTGTTGAAAACCTGGAAACCGAAGGATCTGGAGGAGTATCGATGAACATCGGCCAAGCGGCCCGGCACAGCGGCCTGAGCGCGAAGATGATCCGCTATTACGAGTCGATCGGCCTGCTCAAGGCTGCCCATCGCACCGACAGCGGCTACCGGGTCTACAGCGATGATGACCTGCACACCCTGGCGTTCATCAAGCGTTCGCGGGATCTGGGTTTTTCCCTGGAAGAAGTCGGCAAGCTGCTGACCCTGTGGCAGGATCGCCAACGTGCCAGCGCCGATGTGAAGGCCCTGGCGCGTCAGCACATCGACGAGCTGAATCAGAAGATCCGCGAACTCGGCGAGTTGCGCGACACCCTGCAGGATCTGGTCGAGCACTGTAATGGCGACCATCGCCCCGACTGTCCGATCCTCAAGGAGCTGGCGTCGGGCTGCTGCGCGCAACCCGCCCGCGCCTGAGCGCCAGCAACTTCACGGTCAACAAGGTGCCGAGCGGGATGCCGTGGAACAGCAGCACCACGGCACCCGGCGTCCACCATCCATAGAACGGTGCGGCGATCAGCATGCCAACACCGAACCCGGTCATTTGCAGCAAGGTCAGGAAACTGAAAATCGGCAGGCGCAAATGCTCCGGTTCACGTTGCAGGCGCGACATCAGGCCGACTTCAGAAATACCGTCACCCAACCCCGCCGGCAGGGAAAACAGCAGCAGGCCGAGCAGGCTGTGTTGCTGGAACATCAGGATAAAACCGCAGGACATCAACGCCACGCCGAAGAAATACCGTCGTTCCAAATCACGGTTATCCGTGCCTTTGAGGCGACTGGCAATCCGCGCTCCGAGCAGTTTGCCGCTGGCCCACACCGCCAGCATCAGGCCCAGCGTGGTGCTGGCCGAATCGGGTGTCAGCAGTCTGGAGATGATCGGGAATCCGACGTTATGCGCGGCGCTGCCCAAGGTGTCGGCCATGGTCACGGCGAGCATCGCCGCAATCACCGGAGCGCTGCGCAGGCCTTGTTTCAGGGCTGACCATTCGCCGCGCTCGCTGGTTGATTGTTCGCAGACTTGTGCAGCGGCGAAGCGCAACGGCGCAATCAGCAGCGCCGCCAGCACATAGGTCAGCGCATTGAGCGCAAACACCGTTTCAAAACCGAATGCCGCCACCAACAAACCGGAGACCAGGCTGCCGCCAACCATCGCCGCCGACGACGCCGAGGTGATCCAGGCATTGGTTTTCAGTAGCTGCACCGGTTCGATCAACCTCGGCAGCTGGCTATTGAGACCGATGGCGAACATCGAGTTGCCAAAGCCCAGGCCGAAAGCAATCACCGGCAACAGCAACGCCTGCTGGCTCACCGGCAGGATCAACAGCAGACCGAGCAGCGCCGCGCGCAGCAGATCGAAGGCGATCAGCGGCACCCGGCCATTCCAGCGCCGGTAGAAGCGTGTACCCATCAGGCTGGCAAAAATCCCCCCGCCGACCCGACTGGCGAGGAACACCCCGACGCTCATCGCGCTGTTGCTCAGCAGGTAAACGTAAGTCGCCAGCGCGACCATGTTGAGGAAGGCGCCGAAGTCGGAAATCAGCCGGGCGGTGATGATGAGGCGGGCGTTGTGCGAGGCGTTCACATACATTCCTTGTAGGAGCTGCCGAAGGCTGCGATCTGCTGATCTGGCCTTTTAAAATCCAGGGCAAAAGATCGCAGCCTTCGGCAGCTCCTACAAGGTGTCCATGCGTACCGGGTACAAAAAACCCGGCCGAAGCCGGGTTTCTGTTCATGCGTTTACTGCATCCACGGTGGCGGAGGCGGTTCGTCGGACTTGCCTTTGGGCTCGTCATCCGCCGCACGGATCGCCTGCTTGCGCTCTTCGTCGAGCCGCGCCGCTTCGATCTCGCGCAACACACCGCCAACGTCAGCCAGATCTTCCGGATCATCGAACTCACCGGTCAGCACGCTGTTGGGGTGCAAGGTGCCGGCTTCGTACAACGCCCACATTTCCTTCGCGTAGCGGGTCTGCTTCAGCTCCGGGGCAAAGCGCCCGAAGTACGAAGCCATGTTGCCCACATCGCGCTCGAGCATGCTGAACGCGTGGTTGTTGCCGGCGGCATCCACCGCCTGCGGCAGGTCGATGATCACCGGGCCGGTCGGGGTCAGGAGCACGTTGAACTCCGAGAGGTCACCGTGCACCAGACCAGTACACAACATCAGCACGATCTGCGAAATCAGGAACGCGTGATATTCGCGGGCCTGATCCGGCTCCAGCGCCACGTCGTTCAGACGCGGCGCGGCATCGCCATATTCGTCGGCCACAAGCTCCATCAGCAGCACGCCATCGAGAAAATCATACGGCTTGGGCACTCGCACGCCGGCACCGGCCAAACGGAACAGCGCCGCGACTTCGGCGTTCTGCCAGGCGTCTTCGGTCTCCTTGCGACCGAATTTCGAACCCTTGGCCATCGCTCGGGCCTGCCGGCTGTTACGCACCTTGCGGCCTTCCTGATACTCGGCTGCCTGGCGGAAACTGCGTTTGTTCGCCTCCTTGTAAACCTTCGCGCAACGTAACTGGTTACCGCAGCGCACCACATAAACAGCTGCTTCTTTACCACTCATGAGTGGGCGCAGCACTTCGTCGACCAGACCGTCTTCGATCAGGGGTTCAATGCGTTTTGGAGTCTTCATCAGCTTTTATTGTGGGTCCTTTATTACCAAACACGCGAATGTCACTCGTTATACGGCAATCCTCGCGCTACGGGGAGGGGTTGCCGACCTGTGAACCCTGTGGATGCACACACTGTGCCGAAATAATCGAGCTTTGCCGATCATAGCCGAGCCCACCTTACTTGTAGCTATCGGCCGTCGAGGGCATTTGCGACAGAATCTGACACGCTACGGTGATGAAAAGATTCAGGGTCAAAAGATCGCAGCCTGCGGCAGCGCCTACAAGAGACTGGCGCCGACGGCTGCGATCTTTTAGCGCTCGATGATTGCGGTGACACCCTGCCCCCCGGCCGCGCAGATCGAAATCAGCCCCCTGCCCTTGCCGGCCGCATCCAGCAGTTTCGCCAGGTTGGCGACAATCCGCCCGCCGGTCGCGGCAAACGGATGCCCCGCCGCCAACGAGCTGCCTTTCACATTCAGCCGGCTGCGGTCGATCGAACCCAGCGGTGCCTCCAGCCCCAAACGCGTCTTGCAGTATTCGGGGTCTTCCCAGGCCTTGAGCGTGCACAGCACCTGCGCGGCGAACGCTTCGTGAATTTCGTAGTAATCGAAGTCTTGCAGGGTCAACCCATTACGCGCCAGCAAGCGCGGCACGGCATACACCGGCGCCATCAACAGCCCTTCGGCGCCGTTGACGAAATCCACCGCCGCCGCTTCACCATCGCGCAGGTAGGCGAGGATCGGCAGACCACGCTCCTTCGCCCATTCCTCGCTACCCAGCAGCACCACCGAAGCGCCGTCGGTGAGCGGCGTGGAGTTGCCTGCCGTCAGCGTGCCCTTCGCGCTTTTTTCGAAAGCGGGTTTGAGCGTGGCGAGTTTTTCCAGGGTCAGGTCCGGGCGCAGGTTGTTGTCGCGGGTCAGGCCGAGGAACGGTGTCATCAGGTCGTTGTGCCAGCCTTCACTGTAGGACGCAGCGAGTTTGTGATGGCTTTCGAGGGCCAGTTGATCCTGCTCTTCACGCGGAATATTCCAGGTCTGCGCCATCAGTTCGCAGTGCTGGCCCATCGACAGGCCGGTGCGCGGTTCGCCGTTACGCGGAAACTCCGGGATCAGGTGCCGCGGACGCAGTTGCAGAAAGGTCTTCAGCTTGTCGCCGGTGGTCTTGGCGCGGTTGGCCTGCAGAAGGATTTTGCGCAAGCCTTCGCTGACGCTGATCGGCGCGTCCGAGGTGGTGTCGACGCCACCGGCAATGCCGCAGTCGATCTGGCCAAGGGCGATTTTGTTGGCCACCAGCAGCGCTGCCTCCAGCCCGGTGCCGCAGGCTTGCTGGATGTCATAGGCCGGGGTGGCCGGCGACAGCCGCGAGCCGAGCACGCACTCGCGGGTCAGGTTCATATCCCGTGACAATTTAAGCACCGCCCCCGCCACCACTTCGCCGATGCGCAGGCCGTGCAGGTTGTAGCGTTCGATCAGGCCTTCCAGCGCGGCGGTGAGCATCACCTGATTGCTGGCAGTGGCGTACGGCCCATTGGCGCGGGCGAAAGGAATACGGTTACCACCGATGATGGCGACGCGGCGCAGCTGACTCATGAAAAGCTCCTTTTCCAAATGGTCGAATTCACCTGAATCCTTTGTAGGAGTGAGCCTGTGGTGAGGGGATTCATCCCCGATGGGTCGCGCAGCGGCCCCCTCATTGCAATCGCTATACATTGCGACTGCTTCGCAGCCGATCGGGGATGAATCCCCTCGCCACAGGTCACTCCTACAGGGTTCAACGTTGTTTCTGAATTTGTGTTTGGCCACACAACCATCGGCGGCCAACTACTCTGCTGTTCTAGCGTAGGCCTTATTGCGTGGATCGAACGATTGATTGCCGTTGGTAGTCCACACTTTGAACCCCAACTTTTGGAGAGCGTTCCATGTCTGACCGCTATATCGACTTCGCCAACTCATCCATCGGCCACCGTCTGGTCGGGGCTTTGGGCCTGCCGTCGCCGGTGCGGCTGGAACGCTGGCAGGCCGGACGCCTGCGGCCGGTGGACGGTGCGCTGCTGATCGGCGGTGGGCCGCTGGCCGAGCGGGTCAATGCGTTCGCCAACCGCCTGACCGACTCGATCTACAGCTACGGCACCGAACCTTCTCTGGCCACCGCGTGGATTCCCGGGCACGGGCCGAAACTCAAGGCCGTGGTGTTCGACGCCAGTGATCTGCAGCACACCGACCAGCTCAAACAGCTGCGCGAATTCTTCCAGCCGTTGATGAAAAACCTCGACAGCAGCGCGCACCTGGTGATTCTCGGCCGCGCCCCGGAAACCCTGCGCGAGCCCTTTGCATCCAGTGCGCAACGGGCGCTCGAAGGCTTTTCACGTTCGCTGGCCAAGGAGCTGCGCAGCGGCGGCACGCTGCAACTGATCTATGTCGGTGAGGGTGCCGAAGATCAACTGGAAGGCCCGCTGCGATTTTTCCTGTCGCCGAAAAGTGCCTTTGTCTCCGGGCAAGTGATTCGCCTGAACGCATGCGCCACGCCAGTCACAGACTGGACGCGGCCATTGGCCGGACGCAAGGCGCTGGTCACCGGTGCGGCACGCGGGATCGGCGCATCCATCGCCGAGACACTGGCCCGCGATGGCGCCGAGGTGATTCTGCTCGACGTACCACCGGCCAAGACCGAACTGGAAGCCCTCGCCGCGCGCCTCGGCGGCCGGGCGATCACCCTCGACATCTGCGCCGAAGATGCCGCCGCGCAACTGGTCGAACAGCTGCCGGAGGGCCTCGACATTCTGGTGCACAACGCCGGGATCACCCGCGACAAGACCCTGGCCAACATGACCCCGGAGTTCTGGGACGCGGTGCTGGCGGTCAACCTCAATGCCCCGCAAGTGCTGACCAAGGCCCTGCTCGACAGCGGCACCCTGCACGACAATGCGCGGGTGATTCTGCTGGCTTCGATCAGCGGCATCGCCGGCAATCGCGGACAAACCAACTACGCCGCGAGCAAGGCCGGGCTGATCGGCCTGGCCCAGGCCTGGGCGCCAACGCTGCACGAACGCGGCATCAGCATCAACGCCGTGGCCCCGGGCTTCATCGAAACCCAGATGACCGCGCATATCCCGTTCGGCCTGCGTGAGGCCGGGCGGCGCATGAGTTCGCTGGGCCAGGGCGGTTTGCCGCAAGACGTCGCCGAAGCCGTCGCGTGGCTGGCGCAACCGGGCACCGGAGCCTTCACCGGCCAGGCGCTGCGGGTCTGTGGACAAAGTGTTCTGGGGGCATAGGCATGAGCATTGAATGGCACACCCTCGACCGCGAACCGAGCCTGCCCAGCCTTTATGCCCGGGCCGCGACACGGCGCAAGATCACCGGCACCCGACTGCCAGAAAGCGGCTTGCGCTGCTGGGTCGAGGTCGACATTCAGAAACTGGCGGCCTATCGCAAAGTCTGCGGCTTTGCCGATGACGGCCTGCTGCCGCCGACTTATCCACATATCCTCGCGTTCGCCCTGCAGATGCAATTGCTCACGGCCAGGGAATTTCCGTTCCCGCTGCTGGGGCTGATTCATCTGAGCAACCGCATACGCGTGTTGCGGCCAATGGGCGGGATCAGTCGCGCGCAAGTCAGTGTTCGCGTGCACAACCTGCAGCCGCATCCAAAAGGTGCGACCTTCGACGTACTGACCACTCTGGACGATCAACTCGGACCACTGTGGGAAGCCGAAAGCCAGATGCTCTGTCGTGGGGTGAAACTCGAGGGCGAACCCGTAGAGCAACACTGGGAACCGTCCCAGGTGTTGACGCAAGTGGCGCAATGGAAAGCGCCGGCCGATATCGGTCGGCAATACGCCAAAGTCTCGGGCGACTACAACCCGATTCACCTGAGCGCCGCCAGTGCCAAGCTGTTCGGTTTTCCCACGGCGATTGCTCACGGCTTGTGGAACAAGGCACGTACCCTCGCCGCACTGGCGGATCACCTACCCAAGGCCAACCTTGAAATCGCCGTGCACTTTCGCAAACCGGTGCGCTTGCCCAGTGAGGTTTCATTGCTGGCAAGTGCGGCGGGGTCGAGCGGCGAATTGCGCCTGATCGGCGCCGGTGATCTGGAGCACATGGTCGGGCTGTGGCAACCGGTTGCCTGACCGCTCCCCCCGGGCAAGCCTGTAAATTGTGTATATATCACTTAAGTTTTTCCACGCTTGACACCGCACTCTGAAAAACTCCAGGCCTTGATTTTCAAGGCCTTTTTTTATGCGTCTATATCCTGGGTATTAGTCCTTAGGCACTGCGCGGCGCCTTATATATAAAGGCGTTAATACCAACTTGAGAATGGTGGGAAAGCACTGCGCGATCGAGATTGTCACCACGGACGAGGCATCGCCGGCAACAGATCGGTGAGCCATCGAAAACGACGAATGTTGTTACAGGTGCAAGGAATCTCAATCATGAAAACTCAAGTGTGGTGCAAATCGGCAACAGCTCTGGCATTGATCCTCTCCCTTGGACTCGCTGGCTGCAGCAGCGGCGGTGGCGGCCATCACAGCAGCTCCGGCAGCTCTTCGCCAGACAGCGCGACGTCGGGCACTGGCGGCACGGGTGGTACTGGCGGCACAGGCAATACCGCAGGCACAGGCGGTACTGGTGGAACCGGCGGAACAGGTACCACGGGCGGTACCGATCCAAGCAACCCGACCAATCCAACAAATCCGACCAATCCGACGGATCCAACCAATCCGACCAACCCGACCACCACCCCGCTGGTGACTACCACCCTGGTGCAGGACGTCGGCAAAACCGTCGCGGGCGTCGGCGACGGCGTCGGCCAGGTCGGTGATTCGCTGAGCACCGTTCCGGTGGTCGGTGGCGTCGTGCAAAGTGCGGCCAACACCGCTGGCAACGTGGTCAGCACCTTGGGCAATGGCGTGGCCAACGGCATTGGCAAACTGGGCACCGTCGACAACGGTCTGGGCGTCACCGCATCCTCGGTGGGCGGCGTGGTCAGCGATGTCGGCAACGGTGTATCGGACCTGAGCGGCAAACTGGCGACCGCCACCGGCAGCGTTCCGGTCGTCGGCGGCGTGGTCACCAAAGTGGCACCGGTGCTCGATGGCGTCGGCGAGAAAGTCACCATGCTCGGCGACACCCTGAGCCTGGCCACCACCACCGGCCCACTCGGTTCAGTGACCAAGAGTGTCGGCAACGGTCTGGTGCCCGTGATTGCGATGGTGGAAAGCACCACCGACAAAGTAGGCGATGCGACCGGCCTCGGCGCTCCGCTCAATGGCGTGATCGGTCAGGTCGGTGGCGCAGTCAAAGGTCTGGGCGGCCAAGTCACAGGTGCCGGCAGCGGCAATGCTGTGACCAACACGCTTGGCGGCGCCTTGACCAATGTCGGCACCGCCGTCGGCAAAGCCGGCGGGCTGGTGGATAACGGCACCAGCAGCGGTGGCGGATTGGGCGGGGGTCTCGGTGGCGGCCTGGGCGGTACCGGCTTGCTGCAAACTGTCGGCGGCGCCGTGGTCAACGTCGGCTCCGGTCTGAACGCCGGCAGCACCAACGGCGTGGTCAGCGCCGGCGGCGTCACGGCTGGCGGACTGGGCAATACCATCGCCTCGCTCAACACCGTACTCGGTGGCTCGGGCACACCAATTACGGCCACCACCTCGCCGCTGGCAACCGTCGGCGCCACCGTCGGTGCCGGGCTTAATCCGGTGACCAGTGCAGTCACCAGCGTGACCCAACAAGTTGGCGCAGCGACAGGCCTGGGTGCTCCGGTCGCCGGCCTCACCGGTCAGGTCGGCGGCGCAGTCAGCACCGTTGGCGCCACCATCGCCTCCACCAACAACCCGGTCACTACCGCCGTCGGTGGTGTGGTCAGCAACGTCGGCGCTACCGTTGGTGCGGTCGGCGGCCTGCTCAACGGCGGCACCAGTACCGGCGGTACTGCAACCGGTGGCCTGGGTGGTGTACTCGGTGGCCTGACCGGCGGTCTGGGAGGAAACAAACGCTAAATTGCACCTGGCCGATTCGACGGCCTCACCTACAGCGCCTACGCTTGGTTGAGGGCGGAAGATTCCCACGAGTCTTCCGCTTTTTTCTTAGGAAAAATTCAACCCAGCGCTGTGATCTGACCATGGAGTGTCCTATGCGCGTAATGGCATCCCTGCTGTTCCTCAGTATCAGTTCCGCCGCCCTCGCCGACACCCTGCCCAGCTTTCTCAACAGCAACGAAACCACGCGTAACTTGCCCGTGCCGAACCTTCCGGCAGATGCCTATCGCCCCGCCGCGACGCCCCTGCAAGTACCCGACCCGGGCGCCGCGACTGCACAACCGTTGCTGATGGAGACCAAAGTCAACCTGAAAACCGTGCAGATCGAAGGCGGCACGATCTACCCGCTCAACGAACTGGCCGAAGTCTACAAACCGCTGATCGGTCATCAGACCAGCCTGGCCGATCTGATCGAAGCCACGCGCGACATCACCCGACGCTACCAGAAGGACGGCTATCTGCTGTCCTATGCGTTCCTGCCACAACAGCGCTTCGACGATGGCGTGGCGCGGGTGGTGCTGGTGGAAGGTTATGTGCGCGATGTGCAGGTGCAGGGCGATGTCGGCCGGGTCAAAGGCCTGCTCGACGAACTGGCAGCCAAAATCCAGGCCGAACGCCCGCTGACCCGCAAGACCTTCGAACGCTACACCACCCTGATGACCCGCATCCCCGGCGTGACCATCCAGGCGCAAGTACCGCCGCCCGGCACCACCGACGGCGCAACAACACTGGTGGCCCAGGCCAGCCGCAAACCGTTCACCAGCACCATGAGCACCACCGAAGACAACCGCAATGGCACCCAGGCGTTGCTGGGGGTCAGCAGCAACTCGCAGACCGCCATGGGCGAGCAATTGACCCTCAGCGGTCTGTTTCCGCCGGGCGACGATCACGAGCGCTACTACCGTGTGGACTACAACCAGTTTCTCAACAGTGAAGGCACGCAACTGAGCCTGTTTGCCTCACGCTACCGGGCCGATCCGGGCACCAATGTGCTCACCAGCGACGGCTTCGAACTCAAGCCGCACAAGGAGGACGATCGTTACTCTATAGGCGTCAGCCACCCGTTCATTGCCGCCTCCAACGAGCTGCTTAACGCGGGAGCGCGGCTCTATGCAGTGGATGATAAAAACCGCTACAACGTGGTCGGCTATCCGATCAGCATCGAAGAGCGCACCAACGTGCGCGCCCTCGCATTCGAAGGTGACTGGCGCAAGAGCGATGCCCGGCAATTGCGGATTCTCAGCGGCGGTGTGTATCAAGGTCTGGACAGCATGGGCGCGCACTCCAACAACCCTGCGCTGGACCTGAACTTCCTGCGCCTGCGCCTCTCCGGGGTGCAAAGCGACAAGTTCTTCGACAACTGGCAAGGCGTGCTGTCAGCCGCACTGTACTGGAGCGACGACACCCTGCCTGACAGCGAGCGCGCGGTGTTCGGCGGGCAGAATTTCGGCCGTGGCTACCCGGACGATCAGGCGTCGGGCGACAAGGGCTGGGGCGCGGCTTACGAGGTCAACTACAGCTTCAATCGCGACGGCAACTGGGTGCGCATCCTGCAGCCGTACGTGGTGCTGGACCGTTCGAAAACCTGGTTCAACAAGCTGGCGGTGCAGAGCAATGACCTGTCATCGGCAGCAGTAGGCCTGCGTTTCGGCGATGCCAAGTACTACAACATTGCGTTGGAGGCCGCCAAGCCGATGTCAGATGAAGCGCTGGATACATTCAATCGTCGGGCGCGATACAGCATCAGTTTCAGCTATCAGTTGTAGGCCTTCAGCCAGTCTGTCATCGCCGGCTTGTCGGCGATAGCGGACTGGCTTGAGCCACGCCATCGGCCTAGTTCTTGGTCTCGATCTTGCCGCCCGCATCCGGGTCGTAGAAATCCGGAATCTCGTATTTGTACTTTTTCAACCAGCGTTGCAGCGCCAGCTCCCGCTCCGCCGCCGTGGCGGTTTGCCGTTTGGGCGAGGCGGCCTGGTTGCGACTTTGCAGCACCAGCCAGCCTTCGGTTTCCTGTTGCTGCGCCGAGGCCGGGCCGGCGTCGATCGCCTGGGCGGCGAACGGCACGCTGAGCAGGGCCAGGCAGCAAACACGGTGCAAGGTGTTCATGGTCATCTCCCGAAGTGTCACTTGAGCGCCGACGGTTGTGGGTCAGCCACCACCGCTACTTGATTACCGGCCGCGGTCGGAGCCTTGGCCGGCACCTTGAGTTTTTCCGCGCGGGCCTGGGCGTCGGCGAACTGCTCCGGCGTCAGGTGCGCGCGGCTGACGACTTCGGCGGCTTGCTGCCAGTTGTTCTGATACAGCAGCAAGCTCACCAGATTCAGCGTGGCCAGTTGATCGTTCTGCTTGAGTTCAATAGCGGTCAGAAACTCGAAGCGCGCGTCTTCAAGACGCAACTGGTTGAGATAGACCACGCCGAGGTCGTTGCGGATTTTTTCATTGGTCGGCGCCAGACGTACCGCGCGCTGCAAGTGCGCCTGGGCCTGGCCGTTGTCGCCACGGGCGGCATAGATCTGTCCCAGGCCATGTTCGGCGTCCGCCGTCAGACAGGTGCCGAGCAAACCGCGATACAGCGGCTCGGCTTCACTGCGCCCGAGCAAGCGGTAGACCCTGGCCTTGCGCAGGCGTACCTCGACCAGTTTGTCGGGCAGACTTTGCAGGTTGGCGAGGCTGGCGTGCAGCTTGCCGTCGTTGGCCAGATCGTCCGCCAGGTTCAACGCCAGTTCCTGTTCGGAATCGAGCTTGCTGCAACTGGTCGGTGCGAGCATCGCCGACCACGGCGCCTGGCCGTCGGTGGCGCAACCACCGAGCAACAACAGACTTGCCACGACAATCAGTGCTTTCATCAAACGCTCTCCATGAGCCAACGTCAGTTTGCAAATGCCCGGGTAATCGCAGTGAACCCCGGGCCGGCCAGTACGATCAGCAAGGCAGGAAACAGAAACAGCATCATCACCACCGACATCTTCGCCGACATCTTCGAAATGTATTCCTGCAGTCGGGTCAGGCGGCGGTCGTCGAGCAATTGCTTGAGCGCCAGCAGCGATTTCATCGCCCCGCCGCCCTGCTGAATCAATTGCTGCAGGATCACGCAGGTGTCGGTGAACTCATCGACCGCGAGCATCACCGAGGCCTTGTTCAGTTCCTGCCCCAACTCCAGGCCCGAGTCGACCCGGGCCAGAATCAGGCGCAGTTCGCGGGTCAGTTCCGGCAGCAGTTTTTGCCCTTCGGTGCTGAGCACGCGCAAGGCTTGTTCAACCGCCATGCCCGACTCGAAGAGGATGCGCAGCAGCGGGATGAACGTGGAGATTTCCACGGCGATGGTTTTCTGCCGACGCCCGGCGGCGTAAGCCAGCAAGCGCTTGGGCAACAGATAACCGGCACCGGTGGCGAGCATTGGCACGATCCAGCGGTTGGCGGCGTGGGGGAAAAACACTTCCTGCAGAAATATCGCCAGCCCCAAAACCAGCAGCGGCGTGCCGATCTGGCAGGCGGCGAACAGCGAGCGCTCACTGGCGCGGCGCCAGCCCAGGCGACTGAGCAGCGTCTGGGTTTCGCTGTCGATGCTCACCGAGCGCTGGCCGAACCTGCTGTTGCCCAAGGCACGCAGCCAGCTACCGAAACGGTTCTCGCGCACCAGATGACCCTGCAACCGCTGGTTGACCTGGCGTACCCGGCGGCGCTCGGTCAGCAGGTGATTGACCACCAGCAACAGCGCGCCGAGCAGCAGCATCAGAGCGGCGAGATAGACCATTTCAAATACTCCGCAACATGCGCCACAGCGCCAGGCAACCGGTCACTTGCAACACCACAGCGATGATCAACATGGTCCGACCACCGGAGTCGTGCCACATGCCGAGCATGTAGCCGGGGTTGGTCAGCATGAAGTAGCTCACCAGAATCACCGGCAGCGAACCCAGCACCCAGGCCGTCATGCGTGTTTCGCCAGTGAGCGCGCGCAGTTGCCGGGCGCCCTGGTCACGTTCGCGGATCAGCTTGATAAGGTTCTCCAGCAGCTCGCTGGCATTGCCGCCGTAGCGATGATTGACCTTGAGGCCGAGGGCAAACATGCGCAGTTCGTCCTGTTCGTAGAGTTCAGCGAAATCACTGACCGCATCCGGCAGATTGACCCCCAGTTGCACGTTACGCTGCACCCGGCCCATGGCTTTTTTCAGCGGATCGTCGCTCGATTCGATGCCGCCCATGACGGCGTCGCTCAAGGTGCGGCCGGACTTGAGACTGCGCACGGTGTAGTCGAGCAGCTGCGGCAACTGCTCGATCATGCGTTTGATCCGCCGGTGGTACAGCCAGGAAATGTACAGGCGCAAGATCAGCGGCGGTGCCAGCAGCATCGCCAGCAAACCGATCCAGTCCGCCAATAGATAACCCATGACAATCGCCACGCCCCACAGGGTCATCCACAGCCCGAAACGCTCGCTGGGACGGCCAAGCCCGGCGCGCAAAAACATCCGTTCAAGCCCGACCCAGGTCGGCTTCTGCGCGGCCAGTTGCGGCTGCCCCACCGCGAGACGATTGAGCACCCGTTCGTTGCTGGTCTTGTGGATACCGTGCACGAACAGCCAGATCGACAGCCCGAGCAGGATCAGACACAGGAGGATAAGAATGGCCGGTCCGATCATGATGCAAGTCCCATGCGGTCAGCCCAGGTGGGTCTCGTGGCGCAACTTGTCCCCCGCCGGATTGACCGCTTCGCGCAGGAAGCCGAAACCGGTACGCCGATCAAGGCGAAACAAGGTGTTGGTGACGTAGACGTCTTCGCGGATGCCGACCACTTCCACCACCTCGCTGACACAGCGGCGGCCGTCGGGCATGCGGGTCAGCTGGATGATCACATCGAGGGCGGCGCAGATCATCTGGCGCAAGGTACGCTCGGCTATCGAGCGACCGGTCAGCCCCACCAGCGTCTCCAGGCGCAGTAAGGCATCCTGCGCATTGTTGGCGTGTACGGTGCTCATCGAGCCGTCGTGACCGGTGTTCATCGCGGTCAGCACATCGACCACCTCCACCCCACGAATCTCGCCAAGGATGATCCGGTCCGGGCGCATGCGCAGGGCGTTGCGGATCAGGTCGCTGGCTTTCACTTCACCGTGACCCTCGGCATTCGGCGGGCGGGTTTCCAGGCGCACGACGTGCGGGTGGCCAAGCTGCAATTCGGCGACGTCTTCGATGGTCACCAGACGTTCGTGGGGGTTGATCAATTGGCTGAGGATGTTCAGCAGCGTGGTCTTGCCGGTACCGGTACCGCCGCTGATCAGCACGTTGCAGCGCTTGCCCACCGCCTCCTGGAGGAACTCGAAAATCGCCAGATCGATGGTCTGCATCGCCATCAGGTCGCTGCTCTTGAGCATGTCCTTGCGAAACTTTCGAATCGACAGGCAGGGGCCGTCGAGAGCGATCGGCGGGATGATCGCGTTGACCCGGCTGCCGTCCGGCAAACGCGCATCGACCATCGGCGAGGACTCGTCGAGGCGTCGCCCGAGTGGCGCGAGAATCCGTTGCATGACCCGTTCAACGTGGTGTGCGTCGATAAAACGCAAGTCACTCTGATGCAGCACGCCATCGCGTTCGATGAACACCCGGTGCGGGCCGTTGACCAGTATCTCGGTCACCGACGGATCGCGCAGCAGCACTTCCAGCGGGCCGAAACCGGTGAGTTCGTCGACGATTTCTTCGGCCAGCCGCTCCATCTCGTAACGGGAAATCGCCAGGTGCAGGCGGGCGATGTATTCGGCGACCTTATCGGTGACAAACTGCGCCAGCAATTGGCGCGAGCCCTCCAGCAGGTTTTTCCCCGACTCTTCGATGGCGTCGATGATGTAGCGGTGCAGGACCAGTTTCAGGCCTTCGTGATCGGTATTGCCGGTCGCGCCGCGCTGCACCGCGCCGAACAGTTTTTCCGCGCTCATGAGGTGCCTCGCAAGCGATCGAACCAGGTGACTTTGGGTTTGGCCAGGCCTTCGGAGCGCTTGGCCAGACGCTCACCGAGAGCACACAGGCTTTGCGTGAGTTTTTCCCGCGGGGCCAGTTCGAACAGGCTGACGCCCTGGTTCTTGGCGTTCAGGCGCACTTCGGCATTGGCCGCCAATACCGCGATCACTTCGAGGTTGAAGGTTTTGCCCAGGGTTTCAGCATCCGGGGCCACGCTGCCCAGATAGCCGTCCACCAGTAAACGCGCGTGGTCGAGCTTCATGCCCTTCTCGCGCCACAAGTTGAGTACAGCGAGGTTGCGCCGGCAATTGAGCACGTTCTGATCGGTGTACCAGATCAGCTTGTCGCAGTGGCTGACAAAGGTGCGCAAGGCTTCACTGTCGGATTGCCCGGTAAGGTTCACGACGATGTGCTGGAAGTGTTGGCGCAAGGCGCTGAGCAACATGTACAGCTCGGCGGCACTGGTGTTTTCCAGCGGCTCGTCGCTGCTGGCATACGCCAGAATCCGCAGCCCCGCTTCAGCGCTGGTGAAGGCACTGTCGATCAGGGTCGCGTCGAGCCTGCGCAAGTGTCGCAAGGCATCGCCGAAGTGGAACGAACTCTCAAGCCCGAGCAACGCCAGGCTGTCGCCGCGCGGCAGCCCCAGATCCAGCAGCAGGGTCTGTTGTCCGCTCTTTTGCACCACCTGCGCCATATGGTTGGCCAGCAGCGCGCCATCGCAATAGCTCTGCGTACCGTACAACACCGTGAGGCCGCCAAGATGCGTGTTGGCCGCCACCGGTGGCAGGCGCTTGTTCAAGCGCCGTACCAGCCCGGCGACTTCACTGGCGCGCGAACCGTAGGCGACGAAATCCCGGGCGCCGGCACGCATGGCGTTGAGCACCAGTTGGTTGTCCATGCCATCACCCAGCGCGACGATGGCGAGCATCGGCTTGGCTTCCAGCGCACCTTCGATCAACGCACTCTGCGCGACCACATGGTCGCGATCGAGGCCGACGAACACCAGGCTGGCGAAGGTGACATCGACCAGCGCCAGCAACTCGTCCAGGCTCCCGGCCCCGGCGCTCACCACCTGGCCCAGCGGCGCGAGTGCGCCTTGCAGCCACTCCAGATCGGTGCTGTTACGGGTGATCGCCAGAAAGGTCTGGCTCAGGTTCTGGTTCATTGGGACAGCCCACTGCGTTTGTCGAAGTTGCCGTTTTCGAGGAAGAACATGCGGTAGAAATTCGGGTCGTAGTTACGCAGTTTTTCCCCCGGTAGCGACGGCAGTTGCGCGTCCGCCGCCAGTGGCTGCACCAGATGCGGGGTGACGATCATCAGCAGTTCGCGCTCTTCGCGTCTGATCTGCGAGCCTTTGAAAAAGGCGCCGAGCACCGGGATATCGCCCAGCCCCGGAAACTTGTTCACCTGCGAACTGTTGGTGGTGCTGATCAGGCCGCTGATCACGAAGCTTTCGCCATCGGCCAGCGAGACGCTGGTGTCGGTACGGCGAATGGTCAGGGCCGGCACGGTGGTGCCGGCGATCTGCACGGCGTTGCTCAAATCCAGTTCGCTGACTTCCGGTGCGACTTTCAGCGCGATGCGGTCGTGGCTGATCACGGTCGGGGTCAGGGTCAGGCGGATACCGAACTCCTTGTACTCGATCGACACGTTGTCGCTGCCGGCGCTGGGCACCGGAATCGGGATTTCACCACCGGCCAGAAAGCTTGCGCTCTGCCCGCTCAACGCCACCAGGCTGGGGCGTGCGAGGGTGTAGGCGAAACCGCTGGTTTCCAGCGCGTTGATGATCGCCATGGTCTTGCCGCCGATCCACGAGAAATTGAACAGGCCGTTATCCACCGGTAGCCTCGGCGTCGGCACGCCGTCGATCGGTGGCAACGTACCGGGCGAACCAAAGAGGAAATTGCCCCGGGTGCCGATCAGCGAAGCGGTGGCTTCCTTGAGTTTGGTGCGGCTGACTTCGACGAAACGAATGTCGGTCTGCACTTGCGAGGGCAGCGTCGGATCATCGGAAGGCATTCTGCTGGCGCTGGTCAGTGCGGCGGTGGCGCTGCCCTTGACGAACACCATGCTCTGGCGGGGTTCACTGGAGCACGACGTCCAGACCATCAGGCTGGTGGCGCCGGGGGCCACCCCGGTGAGTAAAAACGAGGCGCTGCCGGTGTCATGCACGTCGGCGATCTTCGGGTCGCCGATGGCCACGCGGGTGATCGCCACCGGCGACTGGATGTCCTGCTGGAAGCCCTCGCCGATCTCGATCACCGGCGGCATACGGCCGAGTGCCGAGCAATTGCCGGTGGCCGCGACGGCGGCGTTGATCGACAGTCCCATCAGTATCAAGGCCCGGACGACAGGTGTTAATAGCGGCCTGAATCGACTCTGCATGCACGTGGATCCTTGCTCAGTCATGGGGCTTGTTGGGAAAGCTGATTGCCGCGGATCACTTCCATCGGCCGCGCACCGCCATGGCCGCCAGCGGCCGGCGCTTTCGGCGCGGCACCGAGGGCCAGTTGCGTGAACTGGAAGAGTTGGCTGTTGGCGTTGTCCACGTGCGCCGGTGACCGGGTTTCACCGGCCCAGTACCTGGCCAGACGCTGTTCTTCGCTGCTGCGCACGGCCAGGCGCAACGTGCCGACCTGAGTGGCGAGCATCATCCGGCTGAGCAATTGTTCGGGCACCGCCAGCACCACGGTGCGTGCAGCGATCCGGCGTTGATCCTGTTTGAGTTTTTCGTCGGCGCTCAGGGCCGGGTTGGCGGGTTGGCCGTCATTGGTCAGGCCGTATTGCTCACCGACACCGAGCACGCGCATGGCTGGAACCACGATCTGCGCCGACTGCTGCAGATTGCTTGCGTCCTGACGCAGGTAGAGCAGCACATCAACGTAGTCGCCGGGAATCAGTTGCCCGGCGGCGCCGATCACTTCATCCACGGCCACGGTCAGCGCACGCTCATCACTGTGAATCATCCGCGCCAGTGAGCCACCGGCCTGAAAGCTTTCGTCGTTGAGCCAGGTGCCGGCACTCAGGTGCCGCCAAGGTGTGCGGCCCACCGCTTGCTCGACACTGGAAAGGCTGCCGGCTGGCGCACTGCGCAGCTTCTCCACGGCCACATCGGCAGCTGTGAGAGGCGTGAACGGCGGCACATCATGCAACAGCACGACCACGGGCTGACGGGTCTGATCCTCGGCGACGGCGACGGTTTTTTCCACCACGACGGCTGAAGCGGCAGGCGCCTGGGCAACGGGAGCCGGTTGCCGACTGAGCATCAGGCCCCAGTAACCGACGACGATTGCCCCCAGCAGCAGAACGGCTGCAAGACCCATGGTGACGCGACTGTTCATGACGGCTCTCCCTTTCCTGCTGCACCGACAGCCTGTACTTCCTGCCGAGAGAATTTTTCGCGATCAGGCAGCTATGAACATGCAACGATTTCGCTATTTCCAAGCTAGCTGATCCGAGACAAAACGCCATTACTGACAGCAAAATAACTCACTAAAGTATGAGTCCTGGCCAATTAACTGCAGGGTTTGGCTCGACTAACGTTCTGGTTAATCCTTTGTGATTAATCCGTTCTTACAGTTGTTGACCGGGGGTTTGTTGACAATGCTCTGATAGCACGGTGAAAGCATGCCGCTGTAGCGTTGGATCGGCGCCAGAGGCGCGAAGGAGTGGACGTATGTTTCGGATGATCATCGACTATCTACTGGCCAGGGCCAGGCTGCTGTACAGAAGTGAAGAAGGCGCATCTGCCATCGAATACGCGATTGTGGTGGCAATGGTGGCGGTCGTGGTCGTGGTGTTTGTGACGCCCATCGGCGACAAGGTGCTGGCCATCTTCAACCTGGTACTGACCAAACTCGGTGGCGCTACGCAGGTCAGACCGACACCTTGATCAAAAACCTTGCCCCTCTTCCAGTGCCCGGTCCCATGCTCACCCATAGCAGCGCTCAGGCACTGGCAAGTCATCGGATTTCACAGATCCGATCTCCGTTGTAACTAAGGAGAATGTCAATGATCCTTGAATACCTGATCATGCGCCTGAGGTCATTTCTGGCCAGCACGGAAGCCGCGTCAGCCATCGAATACGCCATTGTCGTGGCGATGGTCGCGGTCGTCGTGGTGGTATTCATCACCCCATTGGGCGCGAAGATATTTGCGATTTTCAACAATGTTCTGGTGGCGCTCGGTGGAGCCTCGCAAACCGCTCCGGTGCAAACCCCCTGATGTGAGTCGCGTCCGGCGAATGTCGCGCTACACTCGATCTCACTTCCAGCTTTTCAGGGACTGCCCATGACTGCTTCCTCACTCCCCCGCCAACAGTTGCTTCTGGTTGACGACGAAGAGGACGCGTTGCTTGAGCTGGCCGAGTTACTGGAGGGCGAGGGCTTTGTCTGCCACACCGCCACCTCGGTGAAACTCGCCCTGCATCACCTCACCCGCCATCCGGATATCGCGCTGGTGATCACCGATCTGCGCATGCCGGAGGAGTCCGGCATGTCGCTGATCAAACGCCTGCGCGAGCACACTTCACGCCAGCATCTTCCAGTGATCGTGACCTCCGGACATGCCGACATGGAGGACGTCAGCGACATGCTGCGTCTGCAGGTGCTGGATCTGTTTCGCAAGCCGATCTACCACGTGCGCCTGTTGGAAACCCTGGACAATCTGTTCCCCAAACCCAAGACGCAGGCCGGATAATCGCTCAAGGTATTTTTGGCAGAATTGACTGCCTGCCCGCGAAGGGCAGGCAAGCGGGATCAGTGTGCGGTTACACGCTGACGGGCGGCCGAGGCACTGGGCGATAGCGCCAATGCCAACTGGGTGCGGTTGTGCATGTGGGTCAGGCGCAAGACCTGCGAGACATACAATTTCACGGTGTTTTCGGTGATGCCCAACTCGCAGGCGATCTGATAGTTGGTCTGCCCTTTGCCCACCAGCCGCGCCACATCCAGTTGCCGTGGTGACAGCTGATTGAAGATCGCCGGAATCTCCTGCTCGGCTTCGGTGCTGTCGCCGCCGAGCATGTCTTTGACCACAGCCGCCGGGTTGCGCCGGACCTTGTCCAGGTCCTGGTAGAGATCGTCGATGGATTCCGAGAGAAATTGCAGTTTCTGGTTCAAATGCCCCAACTGCACATTCTTGTGCCGCTCTTGCAGGGCCGCTTCCTGACGCTTCACGCCTTCTAGCAGTTCATCGAGCTGGATCGGCTTCTGATAATAGTCGGCAATCCCGGCGCGCAACGCCTTGATCACGTCCTGTTTGTCAGCGCGGCCGGTGAGCATGATCGCTTCGAACACTCGGTGTTTGCCGCTGATGCGTTGCAGCTCCTGCACCAGCTGAATGCCATCCATGTCCGGCATGTGCAGGTCGCTCAGCACCAGGCCGATTTCCGCGTCTTCGCTGAACCGTTCGATCGCCTGCGTGCTGGATTCACACGGCACACAGCGGTAACCGCTGCTTTCGAGAAACTCGCACAACTCTTCGACAATCAACGGTTGATCATCGACCACGAGCACTTTTACCGCCGACGTAAGCTTGTTCACGAACCACTCCATTGCTCGGGCCAAAGCTGACTTTTTCTGCACTTTGGCGATGTAACGACTTCATTTGAAAGTAGACGCACTTTCCGACTATGTACATAGAACTAGTGGCACCTGGCGACTAATGGATCCAATGAATCGAAGCCAGTACACCCAGCAGCACGAACGGTGCAAATGGCAGCTTCTTTGACGCTCCCGGCTCCATATATCGAAGATGTTCTCTAAGTTGTTGACTCATATGAAGCCAGACTCTTGGCGCGATCAGCAGCCAGAGCAGACTGGCGACGCCGGCGCCGACAAACGCGCAAAGAATGAATAAACCGTTCGTCGCAAGGCCCATGGCTGTCATTAATTTCACATCGCCTGCGCCCATCCGCCCCATGAAATACCCCGGAACGGTCAACACCAGGGCGATCGCGGCGGCCCACCATCCCTGCTGCGCATCGGCTCCGAACCAGGTCGTGCCAGTCGCCCAAAGATGGATCAGCGCCAACGCCCCCGCACCGAACGTCAGCACATTGGCGATACGCCGTTGCCGGGCATCCTGGGCGGCGCACAGGGCCAGCCAGATCAGGAGAACTAAACTCTGCATCCGGTTAAATCCGTCCGATTTTGCTGATTGATTCTATGCTGATACTACGCAGTGAACGTCAGGGTAGACGCAGTCATGAAAACCGGCTTCGCAAAATCACAGGCAGGCGCAGTGGCGATTGAATTCGCCTTGGTATTCGTGATTTTTTTTGCCGTGTTCTACGCATTGGTCAGCTACAGCCTGCCGTTTGTATTGATGCAGACTTTCAACGAGGCAACGTCCGAAGCGGTGCGCCGCAGCGTCGCAGTCGACCCCAATACCCCCGGTTACGCCTCCGTGGTGGTGAGCACTGCCAACACCGCGTTGACCCAGCAGTTGCAGTGGGTGCCATCCGCGCTGAACCTGGTGGTCGGCGTCGACACCTCGGCGGTATATGACGCCACTCAAGGTACGCTGACGGTCAGAGTCGATTACCCCACCAGCAAGCTCAATCAGGTCATTCCGTTTCTGGTGCTGCCGGGCGTGGGGGCAGTGCCGAGCCTGCCCGCCACCCTCTCCGCCGCGTCGAGCCTGAAATTTTGACCGCCGGCGACAATCTGTTCGGGCGCCTGCTCAAGCGCGCGCCACCGCCGGCCAACGAATTGCCCGATCATCTCGGTGCTCCGCCGCTGGGCTTGCACCTGCAACTGGACCACGACGGCTGTGTGTTGCAAATCGCCGGGCCGTTGCGTCATCTGTTGGCGCAACAGCCGCCCCACGACTCACCGTCGCCGTTGTCGGCTTATTTACTCGCACACAGTACGCTGGCGATCGAAGGCCGCCCGCAGGACTGGCAGGGGCAAATGCTCGATCTGGATTTTTCCGGCCTGAGCGATCAGACCCTGCACCTGCGCGGCTGGGCGCAGCCTTCGGCGGCGGGCTGGGTACTGCAACTGATGGACATCGGCGACCTGCTGCTGGAGCGCCAGCAGTCGCGCAATCGTGAAGCCTGTCAGGCCCTCGCCGGGCAGATCAGCGAACACCTGCGCGTCTGCAGCCTGACGCGTCTGCCGATGGTGCTCAGCGAGCAATTACAGGCCATCGCCCAGCGCTGGCATATCCCGTGTCTGGCCATCGCGCTGCTCGATGAACAGGCACAGGGCTGGCAAATCTACGAGCAATATCGCGCCCACGACGCGCCGCTGCTGTGGCAGGACGGCCAGCGTCTGGGCACACCGCTCGACAGCCTCAACGGCAGCGCGCCGCAACGCCTTGGCGCCCATCATGGTTTGTACGAACACGCGCGGGTGGAGGCGACGTTCGGCAACGCCGATGGTTTCGCCGTGCCCTACAGCGATGATCGTGGGGTGGTCGCGTGGCTGCTCTGTGGCTTCTACACCGTGGACGTTGCCGCCCCGCACCTCAACGACCGCGACTGGATGGCCCTGACCAGCGCACTGGCCGGCCCGTTGCTCAGCCGCCTGCGAGAACAGCAACATCATCACTACACCGAACGCCTCGAATCGCTGCAGACCCTGCTTGGCACCGGTTGGTGGGAAATGCTCGGTGACGAGGTGCTGCTGGCCCCGTCGCTGCTCAACGTATTGTCGGCGGACAGTGCGCGCATGCCAGTGCAAGACTGGCTGGCACTGATTCATCCGGCCGATCGCGAAGAACTGCGCAGCCGCCTGCACGCCCTGCAATTGCATGGCGAAGCGCTGACCCTGTGCGTGCGCCTGCACCGCAGCGGCCCCGGACAAACGCCTCTGTGGTATCGCGTTCAGGGCCAGGTCGCCGGTACTGGTGAACAGCGGCGGCTGGTGGGGTTCATGCTCGACATCAGCGACACGCGCAACCAGCAGCAACGCGCCGAAGCCGCCCATGCCCGGCTGGATAACCTGATCGCCAGTTCGCCGGCAGTGATTTATGTGCAGCGCTACGTCGAGGGTGCGCTGCTTGCGGACTTTTTCAGCGCCAGCCTGCAGCCGCTGCTGGGCTGGACGCCGGCCGAGGGCTGCGCCGCCGACTGGGTGCAACTGATTCATCCTGAAGACCGCGAACTGTATTTCGCCCGCACCCGCCAGCTATTGCGCGAAGGCTCGGTGCGCGCGCGTTATCGCCTGCGCGACGCGCGCGGCGAATACCACTGGCTGCTCGACGAAGCCAAGCTGCTGCGCAACGACCTTGGCCTGCCGGTCGAAGCCGTCGGCCTGTGGCTGGACGTCACTGAAGCGACCCTCGCCGCCGAACAGGTCAGGCTCAGCGAGGAACGCTATCGGATTCTGGTGGAAGACTCACCGGCGATGATCTGCCGTTATCGCCCCGACCTGACCCTGACCTTCGGCAACCGGCCGCTGGCGACTTATCTGGAATGCACCCCGGAGCAATTGCCGGGGGTCGATCTGGGCAGCTGGATGTCCGACGAACAACGCGCCGCCTTCGTCCAGCGTCTGGCGCTGCTGACCCCGGCGTTGCCGGTGAGCACCGCCGAAATCAGCCTCCAATTACCCGGTCGCGAACATGCGTGGTGGGTATGGTCCGATCGCGGGGTGTTCGATGAACACGGGCGCTTGCTTGAAGTGCAGGCCGTGGGCCGTGACAACACCGAGGTGCGGCGCTCACAGCAGCAACTTACACAAAGCGCAAAAATGGCCACCCTCGGCGAAATGGCTACCGGTCTGGCCCATGAAATCAATCAGCCGCTGAACGTGATGCGCATGGCCATCGTCAACGTACTCAAGCGCCTGGGTAACGGTGATGTGCAGATCGACTATTTGACCGACAAGCTCAATCGCATCGACGCCCAGGTGCAGCGTGCGGCGAAAGTGGTCGATCACATGCGCGTGTTCGGCCGCCGCTCGGAGATCGAGCAGCAACTGTTCAACCCGGCCTCGGCCATCGAAGGCACCTTGTCGTTGCTGGCCGAAGGCATGCGCGGCAAAGGCGTCGACCTGCGGATCAGCGAAACCGCTTTCAGCGTGCAGGTGCGCGGTTATGTCGATCAGCTGGAACAGGTGCTGATCAACCTGATGGTCAACGCCCGCGATGCGCTGCTCGGCAAACGCGAGAAAGACTCATCGTTCAAGCCATGGATCTCGATTTATGCCGAGCGCGACGAGCACAAGGTGCGGCTGTGGGTCGAGGACAACGGCGGCGGCATCGACCCGCGCTTGCTGGAACGGATTTTCGAACCGTTCTTCACCACCAAACCGGTGGGCGTCGGCACCGGGCTGGGGCTGTCGGTGAGCTACGGCATCATCGAAAACATGGGTGGTCATTTGAGCGTGCGCAACTCGCTGGAGGGCGCACGTTTCTGCATCGAGTTACCGATTGCCCCGGACGCCTAGATCACCAGATAGGCCTTGCCGGTCTGGCCGCAGGTCATGTTGGCACCGACGTCGACGTCCATCAGGTTGATGCCCAGGCTTTTCAGCAGATTGTTGAGCAATGGGTCGAGCAATGGGCTTACCAGGTTGGTCACAACAGGCAGCAGATGATTGGTGACATCACTGATCAATGAGGCGACGCCAGTCACAATTGCGCCTAGCGGATTACTACCTTGTGGCCTGTATACGATCAAATTGATCCCCGCCAACGTATTGCTCAGGCTGCCGACGATATTGGAGGTCGGCGCAGCTGATTGCACGCTCGGCGGTAGTTTCAGGTTGGCGGGCGTTGCGAATGGCGTACCGCTGGAAAACAACAAGTCCTGCGAGTTTTGCGCAACGCTGGTATCCAGCATGATCGCGATACCGCCGGCACCGTATTGAATATGCGAATTGGGGTCACAACTGCCGAGCCCAACGACCCGGTAGCACGTCGCGATGCCAAGATCGATCAGCGGCAAGGGCGTGACCGTCGGCTCGGCTGAAGATGAGAAGGCATTGGTCGGGTCGATCTTGCCGAGCTTGAGGTCGGCAATCGAGGTAATGGTATGCGCCGTCAGGCTCTTGGTACCGGTGGATCCGTTCGGGCAACTGTAATCAGTGACATAACTTTTGGCACCACCGGCATCCAGGCTGATATCGATTCTCGGCGATGGCAAAAGCAGTGGGTCCAGTTGCTGACAGCCAAGGCAGACCACCGAGTTCAGCACTGCCACCAGATTCAGGCCGAGCACAGCATTGAGCGTCGAGGTCAGCCCACCCACCAGGCCCAGCACCGCGTTGGTCAGCCCGGCCACCCCGCTCAATACCGGCAGATCCACCGAGAGCATCGTGCGGATCTGCGCCGTGCGCACATAAATCCGGTCCGCCCCCAACGGATTGGCTTTGGCCCGCGCCGGATCACCAATCGCCGAGAACTGCGGCGGCTCGATCACCTTGACCCGCACCGTGACATTCGCCAGCCCCAGCACGCTGATCGGCAAGGTCGCGGCCACCGCGCTTTTGCTGTTGGCCAGTTGCACCACACCCTGAATCAGTTGCAGCAGTTGCAGGTTGGCATCCAGCCCGGCTGCCGTGGTACCGGTCTGCAACTGCAGGATGTCGCCGAGTTTGACCGGCGCAGCATTGATCGCCGCAACCTGCAGCTGACCCAACGCAGTAATCACCGTGGCGGTCGCACCATTGAGCTGCACCACCGTCGCGGCCGCCTGAATCAGTTGGGTGACCGTGGCCTGGGTGTTGAGCAGTTGCGTGTAGTTGCCGGCGGCGACGTTGAGGTTGATCGCCAGTTGATTGAGGTAGCTGAGCAGGTTGATGTCGGTGTTGAGCAGACCGTCCCAACCCAGAGCCGTGAGGTTGACGTTGCCGCCGAGCAGCCCGGAGAACAGCGGATTGAGAATGTTCGACTGCGCTGTGTTGATGCTCGCCAGCGTACTGCGGATGTTCAGTTGCGCAACCGTCGGGGTCGGTTGCGCGGCGACGGCTGAGGCGTTGAGTGTGGTGTTCAGACTGACCGTCGAGCCGCTGAACAAGGCCTGCACACCGCCGGCAAAACTGGTGGTCACCGTGCGGCTGGCGTCCACTTTGATTGCGCTCGACCGGGTGGCATCGACGGTGAACGCACGCAGGCCGCTGGCCGCGGTCTGCACACTGCCGCAGGTCGTCGCGAGGGTGTTGTTGCTATCGACGATGTAGCCATTGCGCACCGCGCTTTGCCCGGCATAAGTGGCGGCGCTCAGACCGGACTGACAATTGCCGCCGCGACTGACCGCTTCCAGCGCCGCGCTGTCGACCACCCGCTGCAACTTGCGCTGTTCCATGTACAGCCGACCGGTATCGACCACCAACAGCATCAACACCAGCGCCAGACTGAGGGTGGCAGCCGCCATCAAGCCGATCGCCCCGTGTTGCCGGACCGGGCCGTTGAATTGCGTACGAGGCGACATGGCGCACTCCTTTGCCGGCGCGTTGCCGAGCGCTACCTCCGATGGTGGATTTGAGTGTAGACGGCGCTAGTGGCAACGCGCCATTTGGTGCCGCACAAAACCCTGCAGACCTCGTCTGCTCGCGAATGCGCTGTGTCATTCAACATGGATGTGGCTGACACGCCGTCTTCGCGAGCAAGCTCGCTCCCACAAGGGGGGTTTGTGGTGGGGCAAAAAAATGGGAGCCTCTTGGGCTCCCGTTTTTTTTACAGCGGACTAGCGCGGTGGATAGTTGGCCAATATCCGGCCCACCGTTTCGCGCACCGCGTTGCTGCGATCCTGTGGATTGGGCGTGCTGCTGAGCATCTGCTCATCGCTGCCACGCCACACCAGTTTGCCGTCCTTGCCGTCGAGCAGATCGATCTGGATCGTTGCCACCTTGTAGGTGATGTTGCGCGTTTCGTTGTACATCGGCGCGCCCCAGTAACCGTTCCACGGGCCACCCCAACCGCCGCCGTAGTTGGTGGTCACTTGCTGCTGGCGATCCTCGACAATCAGGTAGGTCTGCACGCTCAGGTCGCCCTTGGCTCCCGCAGCGGCAGGACGCAAACCGCGTTGATCAAGTTGATCGCTGACGGCCTGGCGAATGCGCTGCTCGGTCAGATCGCTCTTGATCCGTGGATCATCCGGGCGGTATTGCAGCGCCGGTTCTTTCCAGCTCCAACTGCGATAGGCGGCGAAGTCGCGGCTGGCGTCGAAGTCATGGTTGACCTGGTTGGCAGCGCAAGCACTGAGCAGCGCGGCCATGGCCAGTAAAGCGAGACGACGGAACATGGTTGTTCTCCGGTTGAAGGCCTGAACCTGCGAAGCGTTCTCACATGAAGTCTAGCTCGGCGGATACGCCGACAGGGCTTTTTCCAGAGCCTCGCGAATGGCGTCGGTGCGCACCAGTTGGCTGCCCTGGTTGGCGGTTTCGGCGCTGGCGCTCCATACCGGTTGACCGGTGACGGCATCGAACAGATTGACCTGTACCACCACGACCTGCTCCTGATAAGTACGAACAATCGGCACAGTGTTGTACATGCCGTAACCGCGCCCGTAGCGATCATAGCCACTGTATCCGCCGTAGTAGCCGTAGTCGTCCTGCACCTGACGCAAACGGGTTTCCAGACGCAGGTTGGCGCTGACCAGCAAATCGGCGGGACGGTTATCGTGCAACGGACGCAACCCGCGCTGATCCAGCGCATTGCTCACCGCTTCGGCCACTTGCGCCGAATCGGCCCAGGCCGTGCCCGGCGGCAATTGCCCGTTGAGCCAGGCCCAACTGCGATAGCGCCCGTAATCACGCGGTGGCGCCGGATAGGCGCTGCGATCAAAGGTGTTGGCCGCTTGCGGCGGCGCTGGCGGCAACGGCCGCGACTGCGCGACGTACGGGTTGCTGCCCTGGCAGGCGGCCAGCCCCAGACAGATCAGCAATAACCCGAGTTGAGCTTTCATGTGGTGCTCCGATCAGATCGGCCGGCAGATCCAGTGCAAGTAACGCCCAAGCCCGGCGAAGCTTGGGTGACGACGGTGTGCGAGTTCCATCTCCAGCAAGTCCGCCAGTTCGGCGCGGGCCTGAAATTCCACCGGCATGTAGTCGTGGAAAACCCGGATCCCGCTCTGGGTTTCGACCTGCCACAAGTCTTCGAGTTGCGTTGCCAGTTCCCGCGGATCGAGCGGTTGCTGCGGGGTCAGGCTCTGCTTTTCACCGGCCATGGTGTTCTTGCGCATCTTCTTGAAATGGCCTTTGAGCAGGTTGCGATAAATCAGCGCATCACGGTTGTAGAACGCCAGCGACAGCCAGCCACCGGGTTGGGTCAGTTGATGCAGCACCGGCAGGATCGCATGGGGTTCGGCCAGCCATTCGAGCACCGCGTGGCAGATCACCAGATCGTAGGGCTCGGTGAGCTGACCGAGCAGTTCCTGCCACGGTGCCTGAATGAACGTTGCACTCTGCCCGGCTTCGGCGAAGCGCTGGCGAGCACCTTCGAGCATCGGTTCGGCCGGCTCGGTGAAGGTCACCTGATGGCCGCGCTCGGCCAGCCACAGCGACATGTGGCCCAGACCGCCGCCGATGTCCAGCACGCGCAACGGTCGATCCGGCAACGCTTCGGCAAGGTCGGCCTGCAACACCGCGAGGCGAATCGCGCCTTTGGCGCCGCCGTAGATTTTTTCGGCGAAACGGGTCGCCAACTGATCGAAATGTCGGTCGCTCATCAGCTGAACCGCCGTTCGCTGTCGGCGAGCTTGCTGCGCACCACTTCATTCATGTCCAGCCCCAACTCGCTGCACAGCAGCAACAGATACAGGACGATATCGCCGACTTCCTGCCCGGCATGCGCCAGTTTGTCTGCCGGCAACTGGCGCGACTGGTCTTCCGTCAGCCACTGGAAGATCTCCACCAGCTCGGACATTTCCACGCTGGCAGCCATGGCGAGGTTTTTCGGGCTGTGAAATTGCCGCCAGTTATTGCGGTCACGAATGGCGTGCAGGCGTTCGGTCAGTTCAACAAGGTTCATCGGGCTCTCCTGAAGGCGTATAGCTTCGGGGGGTTACGCGTTGAAGGCAAGGCCCATGTTGGAGCTGCCGCAGGCTGCGATCTTTTGATCTTGCCCTTGAAAATCAACAGCAAAAGATCGCAGCCTGCGGCAGCTCCTACAGATTTTCCGTTCGGCGCAGCATTGGGCCATACTCCTGGCAGGGAACTCGGCCACCCGCGTTGTGGCCCAAGGCTCAGCTCTTTCATCAGGATGCACACATGCAGGTAGAAAGCTTTTTCGAATGGCTCGGCCAGGCACTCGGTTCGATCATCCGTTTCATCGTCGATGGGCTCAGCGGCCTGTTCAACATTCTGAGCAATGCCGGCGGCAACTTTGTCGATGGCCTGGCGAAGACGCTGGGCATGGACACCTCGATCATCAGCATCCTCGCGCTGATCGTCGGCCTGATGCTGCTGTGGTCGGCAATTCGCGCGTTCATGAATGCGTCGATCATTGCCGGGATCATCTGGCTGCTGTTGGGGTTGTGGTTGTTGAGCTGGATTATTCATTAGCCCTTGTGGGAGTGAGCCTGCTCGCGAAGCCGCCAGATCAGTCAAAACAGCTCTGAATGACACACCGCTTTCACGAGCAGGCTCGCTCCCACATTGGTTGCATCGCAGGCCGTACGAATCGCTACAATCCCCGCTCCCCCAAGGAGCCCGCATGTCCAACCTGATTGCCGACTGGCGCGACCGTCCGACTCACCGCAAGGTCTGGGCGCTCGCCGCACCGATGATTCTTTCGAATATTTCCGTGCCGCTGGTGGCGCTGGTCGACAGCACCGTCATCGGCCACCTGCCCCATGCCCATCAATTGGGCGCGGTGGCGGTCGGGGCCAGCCTCTATACCTTTCTCGCCTGGGCCATGGGTTTTCTGCGCATGGGCACCACCGGGTTTGCCGCGCAGGCCGCTGGGCGCAGCGATGGCGCGGCGTTGCGGCAGATTCTGTTGCAGGGTTTGCTGCTGGCGCTGGGACTGGCAATCGTGCTCGGCACTCTCGGCGTGCCATTGAGCGGCGTGGCCCTGCACTTCATGCAGCCGTCAGCCGAACTCGATCAACTGACCCGCGAGTTCTTCCACACCCGGTTATTCGGGCTGCCGGCAGCGCTGGCCAGTTACGCCCTGGTCGGCTGGTTTCTCGGCACCCAGAACGCCCGGGCGCCGCTGGCGATTCTGCTGAGCACCAACCTGATCAACATCGCTCTGAACATGTGGTTTGTGATTGGCCTGGAATGGGGGGTGGTCGGCTCGGCCCGGGCCTCGGTGATTGCCGAGTGGAGTGGCGCCCTGCTCGGCCTGTGGCTGACCCGTGGCGCCTTGCGCGCCTATCCCGGGCACATCGTCTGGGCAGCGTTGAAAGTGTGGCGGAGCTGGCGCCCGTTGCTGGCGGTCAACCGCGACATTTTCATCCGCAGCCTGGCGCTGCAATCGGTGTTTTTCCTGATCACCGTGCAAGGCGCGCGCTTGGGCGATGCCACGGTGGCAGCCAACGCCCTGCTGCTCAACGGCTTGCTGTTGACCGCGCATGCACTGGACGGTCTGGCGCATGCGGTCGAAGCGTTGTGCGGACACGCTATCGGTGCCCGTGATCGCCTCGCCCTGCGCCGTTCATTGGTCGTTGCCGGCGGCTGGTCGCTGCTGGCCAGCGTCGGTTTTGCCGCGCTGTTTCTGTTGGGCGGACACTTGTTCATCGAAATGCAGACCGACATCCAGAGCGTGCGCGACACCGCATTCATCTATCTGCCGTATCTGGCGGTACTGCCGCTGATTGCAGTCTGGAGCTACTTGCTCGACGGCCTGTTCATCGGCGCTACTCGCGCCCGGGAAATGCGCAACGGCATGCTGCTGACCGTCGCCCTGCTGCTGCCGTTCGCCTGGGCATTACAGGGACTGGGCAATCATGGGCTGTGGCTAACATTCCTGCTGTTCATGGTCTTGCGCAGCCTGACCCTCGGCGCACTGGCCCTGTGGCTGCGGCGAAACGACGGCTGGTTCAGCGGTGCTGCTCACTGAGCCGGTGTGTGTTTGACGAACGCGACGACCTGATCGAGCACCGGCGCCAGCCGTCGAAGTGGCCGCGACAGGGTCGCCACCAGCGTTACATGATTGGGGCGCGAGTAGTACAGATCCTGCACCGGGACGCCTGCCTCGCGCAGTTTGCGCGCCAGACCTGCGGTGTTGCGCGTCGGGTTGACCAGATTGTCCCTGGTCGCGGCGATCAGCAGCGCCGGGGGTTCACCGCTACGGACATGGTTGATCGGCTGCGATTGCGGCGGTGAGTCGGGCCAGAAGAACACCGGACGCACCTGCGGATTCTTGATTGGCAGGAAATCATACGGCCCGGCCAGGCCGATCCAGCCGCTGAGGTCTTCTGGCGACATGCCCACCGCACCGAGCAGACCAGGATCCAGCGCCAGCATCGCCGCGTTGTAAGCGCCGGAACTGTGGCCCATCAGGTACAGGCGTTGCGGGTTGCCGGAGAACTCGCGGATATGCGCCCGGGTCCAGGCCACCGCCCGCGCCGAGTCCTCAAGAAACAGCGGATAGCGCACTTGCGGGTACAGCCGATAATCTGCCAGCACCGCAACAATCCCCCGTGACGCCAGCGCCTCGCCGACAAACGCGTAATCGCCGCGATCACCGCTGTTCCAGCTGCCGCCGTAGAAGAACACCACGACAGGCGCGCCCTCCAGTGGCTGGCGTGGCACGTAGACGTCGAGTTTCTGTCGCGGATCATCGCCATAGGCAATCCCGGTGGTGCTGTGGAACGTGTCGTCGGGGGTCAGCGCATTGAGCACCTTGACCGGGGAACATCCGGTCAGCACCAGCAGCAGGAACCCGCCAAGCATTGCGCCGAACCTTTGCCACAGAGGGTTTGCCATGGATGCCGCACCTCAGGGTTGATCTGTCTGCCAGAGTTGTCGCACATGATCGAGGCGTTCCTGCTGGCTCAGCCCGTCCGGCACGCCAGGCAGTTGCGCCCGGGGATGCTGCAAGCGTAGCCACAACCAGCCATCCAGCAGCGTGCGGTCGCTGAAACCCAGGCTCAGCCCCTCCTGCACATGGGAGGCCATGCGCGCGTAGTCGGTTCCCATTGATTGGCACCAGCGCCAGATGTGTTGTTCCAGCAGGCAACTTTGCAAACGTTCGCGCTGACGATGGGTGAGGCTTTCGTCGATCCCCAGCGGCTCGACCGCCCACTGCGGATTGCGTAGTTGCTGCCAGCCTTGACTGCCCATGGCGAGATCGGCCCAGGTGCCACCGAACCAGCGCACCAGGCGGATCGGCCCGAGCCAGCGGCTCAAGTCGGCGGCATCGCAGGCATCGAAGAAATAACTCGCTGTCTGCCGGTTGTAGTAACCGAGCAAGGCGCGGTGATTGAGTCCGAACGAAACCGTTAGCATCCGCCGCAGGTGACGCAGCAGTATCGGTGGCGAGGCATCGCTGGCAAGCAGCAGACCGCGCCAGGTCTGCGGATCGCGATGACACAGCGCAGCCAGTGCCGGGCTCTCGTGCATTTCGACCAACAGGGGCCCGTGCTCGCTCACCGCCTGAAACTCGGTGCCCTCGAACAGCCGCGTGCAACGCACACCGGCGAAGCCCTGACGCAGTGTCGCCAGCGCCTGCTGTGCATCGGCGCCATCGAGCAACAGCCACTGTGCCTGCTGGGCAAACCCGACGCCGCTCAAGTGGCGGCGCCCTGATCCAGCGACGCGACCAGCCGGCAACTGCAGATCGACGCCGTGCAGTGGTTGTAACTGCCGCCGCCGGGCATCAGGCACAACAGCAACAGCGGTTCGGCGGACTTGAGCCATTGCGCCAGACCTGCGCTCGGCAGCACCTCCGGCAGCGCCGCTACTTCCTCGCAGTCCTCGATCAGCACCGGCTCCTGCAGCACGCCACTGATCACTGGCTGATCCGGGTCGCCCTCATGAAAACTCACCACCACTTCGACACCTTCTCGCAAGGATGCCAGCGACGCGTCGCTCAACGCCGCCGCGAGCGGCAGCCAACAGTGGCTGGCGGCAGCGCCTTCGCCTTGATAGACCCAGTCGAATTGCACGGCCACCGGCCGCTGATCGTCGGGCTGCGGTTCATCGACCGTCACCACCCAGGCACGTTGCAGGCTGTGCATGCGCGGCCTGGCACAAGTGCTGGCCGGCGTGGGCAGTGGCGCCTGGGCGCTGGCAACGATGCGGTTGCTGTAAGACGGCTCGCTGGCGGGGTCGGCACGATGCTCGATCCGGCTCAGCAACCAGCGGCGGTTGCACTCGGCAAGGGGATGCGCGGCGAGCGTCAGCCACTGCGCGCTGCGCAAGCTCGGCAGATCGCTGTGGCCATAAGCTTTGCGGGTACCGACTGTTTGCGCTTGCGGATCCGCGGCCTGCACCTCTATCTGCCAGCGTCTTACCGAAGGTGCGCTCGCGCCAGTGTCCACAGAGGCCACACCAGAAACCGGCAACAGCGCCGGATCATCGGTGAAGACCAGACAGTGTCCGTCGGGCCGATGTTCGAAGTAGTAATGAATCCGTGCCTGCGCGCAGAGCCGCTGCACGAATTGCAGGTCCGATTCACGGTATTGCGTGCAAAAGGTGCGCACCGGGTAGTCGCCGTGCAAATCAAAGCGGCGCTGCATGCCAGTGATTCCGTGCTCCTTGAGCACCTGCGCGAGGATCTGCGGCACACACTGACTGCTGAAAATCCGCTGACTGAAACGCAGTGCCAGACAACTCAGCTTCGGCTCCAGGGTCACCTGACACAATCGGCAACCCTCACCGTGTTCATGCTGGACCACACTCTGCAACTGTCCGCTCAAGCCATTTTGCAAGGGACCGAACTGCAGGAACGCCGAGCGATACAGCAGACCGGCCAGATTCAATTGCGGATCATCGATCAACAGATCGATGGTAAAGACAAAGGGTTCGCTGATGCCCTCGCTTCCGGTAAAGGCCAGCACCTCGAAGGGGTCGGGCAGCCCCGCTACATCGAGACGAAACGACGGCTCGTTGACTGATTCGAACATGGGCGGATCTCTACAGGAGGGGCGGCCGGGGATTCTCGCCGAGAGCCATGGCCGAGTAGAGAGCTGAAGTACAACTTAGGAAATGACCTACGCGAAAAGCAGACCGGATGACTCTACGGACTGTGATAGGCAGTCATTTCGCGGGGAATTTGGGAGATATCCCACCGGGTCATCCGAATTTTCCACAGCATGAGGGAAAATTTCAGACAACCCGGTGCAACAGGCCTGACTCAGGAAGACAGGTAGGAGGAGCGGGTCAGACCCAGACGCAAGGCATCGAGGAACTGCGTGCGCTCGCTGGCACTGATGCGGGCACTGGCGCACTTGTCGCGGTAGTGGGTCATCAGTTCTTCCGGCGACAAGTGCACGTAGCGCAGCATGTCTTCGATGGTGTCGTGGGTCTCGATACCGGCGTGGTACACGCTGCCATCGGCGTTCTGGTAGATGTTCACCGAGTCGGTGTCACCGAACAGGTTGTGCATGTCGCCGAGGATTTCCTGATAGGCGCCGACCAGGAACACGCCCAGCAGATAGTCCTCACCTTCGTTCAGACCGTGTACCGGCAGGCTGGTCTCGATGCTCTGCTCGTCGACGTACTGGTTGATCTTGCCGTCGGAGTCGCAGGTCAGGTCTTGCAGCACCGCGCGACGCAGCGGCTCTTCATCCAGACGATGCAGCGGGATGATCGGCAGTACCTGATCGATCGCCCAGGTGTCCGGCAGGCTCTGGAACACCGAGAAGTTGCAGATGTACTTGTCGGCCAGCTTGTCGTTGAGTTCGTCGAGCACCTGACGGTGCGAACGCTGACGCGCCTTCAACGAGTTGTGCAGGCGACGGCATACAGCGAAGTAGCACTGCTCGGCCAGGGCTTTTTCCGCCAGGGTCAGTTTGCCGTCGGCGTACTGCGAAGCCACGTCGCTCATGTAGTGGGTGGCGCGCCAGTAAGTCTCGGTGACCATTTCGATATCGGTCGGGCCGAGCAGGTCCACCAGCCACTGTACGGTTTCCGGCAGGTTTTCCTTGTTTTCGATCAGCGGGATTTCGTCGTTGTGTTTCTCGACGTCGGTCACCTGCACCACCAGCATCGCGTGGTGCGCGGTCAGCGAGCGGCCGCTTTCGGAGAAGATGTGCGGATGCGGCAGACTCTGCGCGTCGCAGAACTCCTTGAGCATGCCGACCACGACACCGGCGTAGTCGTCCATGTCGTAGTTGATCGAACTGGCATTGCGCGAGTGGGTACCGTCGTAGTCGACACCCAGACCGCCGCCGACGTCGATGTGATCGACCGGCAGGCCCAGGTTGCGCAACTCGCCGTAGTAACGGATGGCTTCCTTGAAACCGTGCTGATAGTCAGCCAGGTTGGCAATCTGCGACCCCATGTGGAAGTGCAGCAGACGAATACCCTGATCGAGGCCGGCCGCGCGGAAGCGCTCGACCACCGACAGCAGTTGCGCCGCCGACAGACCGAACTTGGATTTCTCGCCACCGGTGTCCGCCCACTTCGAGGACGCCAACGACGACAGGCGCACGCGCAGACCGACCTGTGGCTTGACCTTCAGCGAAGCAGCTTCTTCGATCACCAGGCCGACTTCGGATTCTTTCTCGATGACGATGAACACATTGTGGCCGAGCTTCTGGCCCATCAGCGCCAGACGGATGAACTCGCGGTCCTTGTAACCGTTGCAGACGATGGTGCCGCCCTTCGGCGCCAGCGCCAGCACCGCCAGCAGCTCAGGCTTGGAGCCGGCTTCCAGACCGATGGAAACGTTCTGGGTGGCGATGATGTTCTCGATCACCGCCTCTTGCTGGTTGACCTTGATCGGGTACAGCGCGGTGTACTTGCTCTGGTATTCCAGGCGCTCGATGTTTGAGTCGAAAGCACCGGTCAGCTGACGGACACGGTCTTGCAGAATGTCGGGGAAACGTACCAGCAACGGCAGGGACAAGCCGCTCTTGCGCAGTTGGTCGACTTGTTCGAACAGGTCGATGGGCGAGCTGCTCGGGCCGTTCGGACGAACTTCGACGCGACCGGCGTCATTGATCGCGAAATACCCGGCCCCCCAATGGCGAATCCCGTAAACACTGCGGCTGTCCGCAACTGTCCATTGGCTGCCATCGTCTTTACGTGTGCGTCGTACGGACATCGAAGTCCCCTATAAAGAAGTCATAGTGCGTCGCCTGATATCAGGCCGGCGCAGTCTAAAGAATGAAAATGACGGTTCGTCAGCGCGGCGGTAGACCGCGCTGACCGCGTGTAGTTTAGAAACCGGTCATGAACAGGCTCTGTGAAAACCATGGAGACGACGCCGGATCTGAACTGCTTCAGTGCCGGATCAAGCCGCAGATGGATTTCACAGAGGCTGCTAGCCGCCGGACTTCTTCGCTTTGAAACCGTGTTTGATCAGCTCAGCCAAGAGTAGCTCGACATGATCGCCCTGGATTTCGATGATCCCGTCCTTCAACGCCCCACCGGTGCCGCAACGTTTCTTCAACGTTGTCGCCAGCTCCTTGAGGGCGTCTTCGGCCAGAGGCACGCCGGTGATGGTGGTCACCGTCTTGCCGCCACGGCCCTTGCTCTCGCGACGCACGCGGGCAATGCCGTCCCCGGCCGGGATCACGGTTTGTTTGCAGATACAGACGTCCACCGGTTTACTGCATTCCGGGCAATGACGACCTGCGTCGGTGGAAAATACCAGGCCACCAAGGGCGGCGAAGGATGCGGCTTTTTTGGCCACCGGCAATCCTCTTGGGAGGACAAAGACTGATCGCGACCTTGGGCAAGGTCATCGACCGCGAAGCCCCACTCAGGCAGGGGCAGCGCTACTGCACCGAAATCGTTGAACCGCTCGACTTCGACCTGTAGGAGCTGTCGAGTGCAACGAGGCTGCGATCTTTTGATCCTGATCTTCAAGGATCAAAAGATCGCAGCCTTCGGCAGCTCCTACATGCCTGTAGTCGTTCAGGCCCACGTCAAACCATTCGATGCAGCTTGAAAAGGTCGCGCAGTGTAACGGCAAAAAGCGCAATTGCTAAGAGCCAATCGGCGCCAATTTATGTGTTCTTTGCGACGCCACTCTGCTGAGCCTTCAGATAGCGCTTCAAGGCTGCCAAGGAGTCCGGGCAGTAAGGCTTTTCCTGGATTTCCAGCAGTACCTGTTCGACCGGAACAAAGCGTGCTTCCAGCACTTCTTCCGGCTGCAGTTTCAGCGGGCCGTCCCACACCGCGGAAAATGCCGAGCACCACAGGCGATTGCCGGTGTCCTCGAAGAAAAAATGATCGTGGGCGGTCAATTCCACCCCGCTCACACCCAACTCCTCTTCCAGCTCGCGGGCCGCCGATTCGGCGTAGGTCTCATCGGCCTGTACCATGCCGCCGGCTGCCACATCCCAGTAACCGGGATAGATCGCCTTGCTCAGGGTGCGTCGATGCACGCAGAGCTCACCAGCGGAATTGAACAACATGATGTAGGTGCCGCGACCGATCAGCCCGCGCTCACGCAGATCGGCCCGCACCAGGGCGCCGAGCAGGTTGTCCTGCTCGTCGACCCAGGCGATCTGTTCAGCATCGGAGGCGGCGCGGTGCGCCGCCTCTTTGGCGCTATCGACCATGACTCAGCCCTGATTGAGCAGTTGACGCAGATCGATCACTGCGGCGTTGGCCCGGGAAATGTAGTTGGCCATGACCAGCGAGTGGTTGGCCAGCACGCCGAAGCCGCTGCCGTTGAGAATCATCGGGCTCCAGACCGGCTCCTGCGATGCTTCCAGTTCACGGATGATCTGACGCACGCTGACCGTAGCGTTCTTCTTCGCCAGCACATCGGCGAAGTCCACTTCGATGGCGCGCAACAGGTGCGACAGCGCCCAGGCCTGGCCGCGCGCTTCGTAGAACACGTTGTCGATCTGCATCCACGGAGTCTCGACAACTTCCTCGTCAACCTGCGGCACTTCGCCTACCGCCGGCACTTCGGTTTTCAGCGCGGTGTTGAGCTTGACCCGGCCGACACTGGCCGAAAGGCGTTGCGACAGCGAACCCAGACGGGTGCCGACATCGCCCAGCCAGTTGTTGAGGTTGTCGGCGCGGGCGTAGAACAAGGCGTTTTTCTGCGTTGGATCAGATAGACGCGCCTGGTAACGGCTCAGGGAGTTGATGCCTTCCTGATATTCCGATTCGCTCGACGGCAGGATCCAGCTCTTGTTGTCAAAGTTGAAACGCGGTTCGGCCTTGGCCAGGTCGGCATCTTCGGCCGACTGCGACTGCGAACGGGCAAAGTCCTTACGCAGGGCACGGGTCAGGTCACGCACCTGCACCAGCACGCCGTATTCCCAGCTCGGTGTGTTGTCCATCCACAGGCCAGGCGGGAAACGGTCGTTGGAAATGTAGCCGCCCGGTTTGTTCAGCAACGTACCGGCAACGGTCTTGAGGGTTTCGACCGTGGTGTAGCCGACGACCATTTGCTTGCCTTCTTTCTCGGCAGCCGCCTGAGCATTTTGCGCCACCGGGAACAGTGCGGGCTCCTGGCTCCAGTACCAGCCCAGGCCGATGGTCACCAGCAGATAAATGCCGATCAGCGTGGCCAGCGCGCGGCTGAACAACAGCCCGCCCACATAGCTGCGGGTGGCCGACTTCGGCTCGGCGGCACGTTCAGGCGCGCTGCCCGCGCGGTTCTTCCAGTCCAGCATGGCGATATCCTTTCAATCACTTGGGTTCAACGGTTCGACCACAACCATACAACAACGTGCCAAGGCCGGCACCCGCCATTGAAGAGAAGCAGAAAATCCACGGAAGGCCCGACATCGAACTGCGAACTCTCTAGGGGTTTCCCTGATACACCGTCACCAACTTGACCCCGAATCAGACGTTTGCAGATCAGCGCCTGTGCGCAGCACAGCGTTGTGCACAAAGGCTTTTTCACCTATTGAGCAGCACGACACGCCCGGTTTTCGGGAGGCTAAGCGACGAACAGGTCCATTCTGATACCGCCCGGTCAGAAACTGAATTGTGCAGCACCGCAGATTATTGACGCACGACACTCATATAAGGGAAAAGAGGTGCTAGCATAGAGCCACCAGTCGATCTCAGCATGCGCCCTAACTAGTAGTCAGGATATGACCGAGCCAGAAGACCCCAGCCGTGAGCGCCTCAAGCACCACTTTGCCCAGCGGGTAATTCATCAGGCACGTCAGATTCTTGAGATATGGCAGCGCCTGCAACGCAGTGAGTGGTCCACCGCCGACCTCGCCGAACTGAGCGAGGCCAATCTGCGCCTGCTGCGTTTTGCCGAGCGCTTCGAGCAGCCCGAGCACACGCAACTCGCGCGTCATATCGGTCAGTCGCTGGAAGCGGTGGACGCCAATCGCGGACGCCTGAGCAGCGGCTTGATCACTGACCTCAATCGTTTGATGCAGCGCCTGTCGCGCACCGGTCTGCGGCATGGCGATCAACTCGACCAGACCTTCCTGCCGCCGTTGCGCAAACCGATCTACGTCATGTTGCAGGATCACGACCGCGCCGAGCGGCTGGCCAAGCAGCTGGAATTTTTCGGCCTGACCGCGCAGGCGCTGGACAGTGTCGCGGCATTTCGCTCCTCGATGGTCGAGCGCTTGCCCGCCGCGATCGTCATGGACGTGGACTTCAGCGGCGCAGGCGTCGGCTTGCAGCTGGCTGCCGAAGCCCAGGTCGGCCTGGAAGAACCGCTGCCGCTGCTGTTTTTCAGCCTGCACGAAACCGACACCCCGACCCGCCTCGCCGCCGTGCGCGCCGGCGGCCAGGAATTTCTCACCGGCACCCTCGAAGCGTCGAGCCTGCTGGAGAAGATCGAAGTCCTGACCTGCGTCGCCCAGTACGAACCTTATAAAGTGCTGATCATCGACGACTCCCGCGCCCAGGCCTTGCACACCGAACGCCTGCTCAACAGCGCCGGAATCGTCACTCGCACCCTGATCGAACCGATCCAGGCGATGGCCGAACTGGCGGACTTCCAGCCGGATCTGATCATCCTCGACATGTACATGCCGGCCTGCACCGGCACCGAATTGGCCAAGGTCATTCGCCACAACGACCGCTACGTCAGCGTGCCGATCATCTACTTGTCGGCCGAGGACGATCTGGATAAACAGCTCGACGCCATGAGCGAGGGCGGCGACGATTTCCTGACCAAACCGATCAAGCCACGACACCTGATTACGACTGTGCGCAACCGCGCCGCCCGCGCGCGCAATCTCAAGGCACGCATGGTCCGCGACAGCCTCACCGGCCTGTACAACCACACGCACATCCTGCAATTGCTCGAAGACTGCTCGTTCCGCGCCCGTCGCGAGAACAAGCCGCTGAGCTTCGCCATGCTCGACATCGACCACTTCAAACGGGTCAACGACAGCCACGGCCACCCGATGGGCGACAGAGTGATCAAGAGCCTGGCGCTGTTCCTCAAGCAACGCCTGCGCAAGACCGATTTCATCGGCCGTTACGGCGGCGAAGAATTCGCCATTGTCATGCCCGACACCGATATAGAAGCGGCGCACAAAGTGCTCGACGAGATCCGCCAGCGCTTCGCCGAAATCCACTACCCGGCGCAACCGCACGATTTGTGGTGCACCTTCAGCGCAGGCGTGGTGGAAATGCACGAGGAGTCCGACAGCCTGATGATGGCCAGCCAGGCCGACGAAGCGCTGTACCGCGCCAAGGGTGCCGGACGCAATCGAGTACAAACCGCGCGCGACCCAAAGCAAAGTGCCACCTTTTCATCGGAATCCACCGATTCGGTCATAACCCTGTAACAGAACCGCAATAAATTCAGGCGCTTACCATTTCTGCCGTTGGTAGCCGTCATGCGCCTGAAGTTGCTCACCAATCTCAACACTTTGTTGCTGGTCGCCGTTTGCGTGGCGCTCGGCGCGACGCTGTGGTGGTCGCAAAAAGCCCTGGAGCGTCCGTATCTGTTGATGGAGCGCTACCTGGGCCTGTCGCAGCAATTTCAGAATGACGTGGCACGCAATGTCGAGGACTACCTCGCCAGCGGCGACGCCCTGCGCCTGAGCAGCGCCAGCCAAGCCATTGAGAGCTTGCAGAAGGAGCTCGGCGAACTGCCGCCGACACTGGCCGAGACCCTGCGACCAAGCCTGTCTAGCCTGGAAGAATTCAGCAAAACCGACCTGCTCGCGGCCGGCAAACTGGCCGGTGATCCGCAGGCGTTGCTGTTGCAGGCCGAGCGCGAACTGAGCGCCAGCCTCGATCAACTCAGCACTTATGCCAATGGCAACGCGACGTACCTGACACCGCTGCTCATCGCCTCGCAGCACCTGGGCAAGCTGTCGCTGGCCCGCGACAAACTGGTCAGCAGCGGCCGCAGTGAACTCGCGGCCGACGTCGAGCGCGAAGTCGACAACATCCGCACCCAGGCTCAGGCCATCGACGCCCTGCCCCTGCTCGGCGTGGTCGCCAAGCATGAATCCGGCAGTGATGATTTCGCCGCGATGATGGGCATCGAAAGCACAGAAAAAGCCGCAGCCGAAGACGCCGGGGTCGGCCTCAAGCGTGAACTTAACAGCCTGCTCGGTCGCTACCCGGCGGAGCTGGCACGCACCCGCGAGCAGATCCAGAAACGCACTGACCTGAGCACCGCGACCCATTTGAAGATCGCCGCCGTGCAGCAAGCCATCGCCGGACTCGAACCGGTGGTACGCGCCCAGCACGGGCAGATTCAGGGCGAAGTGCGCCTGATGCAGGGCGTGATGATCGGCCTGATTCTGCTGATCGCGCTGCTGATCGACACCTTGCAGCGGCGCCTGTCGCGCACTCTGACCAACCTCGCTCCGGCGCTGTCGACCTGGGCCGAAGGCGATTTCAGTCTCGACATTCAACTGGGCAAGACCAACCGCGAACTGCATGACATCGAAGCGTCGCTGAACCGCCTGCGCGCGTATTTGGTGGATCTGGTCGGGACGATTCGCGGTAATGCCGAACAGGTGGCCGGCAGCAGCCGTACGCTGGCCGAACTGAGCAACGACCTGCACAGCGGCGCCGAGCATCAGGCCGGCGACACCGCGCTGATCCGCGATTCACTGGGCGAACTGGAAGCGACCATTCAGCAGGTCGCTGGCGATGCACGGCAGGCAGCCGATGCCAGCCGCCATGCCGGGCTGGCCGTCGAACACGGACAAACCGTGATCGGCCAAAGCCTCACCGGCCTGCACGCGCTGGTCGGCGAAGTCCAGGGTAATGCGCAGATGATCGAGCACCTGGCCGAAGAGTCAGCGACCATTGGCGGCGTGCTGACGGTGATCCGTTCGATTGCCGACCAGACCAACCTGCTGGCCCTGAATGCGGCGATCGAAGCGGCGCGGGCCGGGGAAATGGGCCGTGGTTTTGCAGTGGTGGCCGAAGAAGTGCGCTCACTGGCGCAACGCACGGCGGGCGCCACGGCGGAAATCCAGACGCTGATCGCCGGCCTGCAAAGTGCTGCCCGACAATCGGTCGAAGGCATGCGCGCGCAGGTCGAACACGCCGAAGCCACGGCCAGTCAGGCACAAGCGGCGGACGGTGCGCTGGATAAAATCGTCGGCGCGATCCAGACCATTTCCGACACGGCGATCCGCATCGCCGATATCACCGCGCAGCAGAGCGGCGCGGTCAGCGAAATCCGTGATCACAGCGAGCGGATTCATCAATTAGGCGGGGATAACCTGTTGCGCATCGGCGAGGGCCGCGAACAGGGCGAGAACCTGCTGGTATTGGGCGGGCAACTGCATACGGCCGTACAAGCCTTCCGCGTCTGATCACGCTCCCTGCAGGTGCTGTCGAGTGAAACGAGGCTGCGATCTTTTGATCTTGCTTTTAAAAACCAGGATCAAAAGATCGCAGCCTGCGGCAGCTCCTACATAGTTTGCCTTCAGTGACCGGATCAAACCACTCAGTCACAAATTTCGCGCAAACATCGGTCATCGTGCTGGCTATTGCAGAGAACTGGACAGTCATAAAGTCTTTGCGGCATAGTCGCCGGGTTCTGACGACTGCTCATTCATAACAAGGAACATGCAGATGGCAACGCTACTGGTGCTGCACGGCCCCAACCTGAACCTGCTCGGCACCCGCGAACCCGGCACTTACGGTTCAACGACCCTGGCGCAGATCAATCAGGATCTGGAGCGCCGCGCCCGTGAAGCCGGCCATCATCTGCTGCATCTGCAAAGCAACGCCGAGTACGAATTGATCGACCGCATCCACGCTGCTCGCGGTGAAGGTGTGGATTTCATTCTGATCAATCCAGCAGCTTTTACGCACACAAGTGTCGCATTACGTGACGCGCTGCTGGGAGTGAGCATCCCATTCATCGAAGTGCATTTGTCCAACGTGCACAAGCGCGAACCTTTCCGCCATCACTCTTACTTCTCCGATGTAGCGGTGGGAGTGATCTGCGGCCTTGGCGCCAGCGGTTACCGACTGGCCCTGGAGGCCGCACTAGAGCAGCTTGAAACACAGGCAACGACTTGAACCACAAGCGTTAAACGCCCCTGACCGACCCTTGGGAGTTGATGATTCATGGATATCCGTAAAGTTAAGAAACTGATCGAATTGCTGGAAGAGTCCGGCATCGACGAGCTCGAGATCAAGGAAGGCGAAGAGTCCGTACGCATCAGCCGTCACAGCAAGACCCCGGCTCAGCAGTACTACGCTCCGGCGCCGATGCAGGCTCCGGCCGCTGCACCTGCCGCCGCTGCCGCTCCAGTGGCTGCTGCCGCTCCGGCTGCCGCTGCTGCTCCTGCTCCTGCACTGAACGGCACCGTGGCCCGCTCGCCAATGGTAGGCACCTTCTACCGTAAATCTTCGCCAACCTCGCCAGCCTTCGTTGAAGTCGGCCAGACCGTGAAGAAAGGCGACACCCTGTGCATCGTCGAAGCCATGAAGATGATGAACCACATCGAAGCTGAAACCAGCGGTGTGATCGAATCCATCCTCGTCGAAGACGGCCAGCCGGTTGAGTACGACCAACCGCTGTTCACCATCGTTTGAACTGCGGAGAGCCTTTGATGACTGCGAAGTTGGAAAAAGTTCTGATCGCTAACCGCGGTGAGATCGCCCTGCGGATTCTGCGTGCCTGCAAAGAGATGGGCATCAAGACCGTCGCCGTTTACTCCAAGGCCGACAAAGAGCTGATGCACCTGGGTCTGGCAGACGAATCCGTCTGCATCGGCCCGGCTTCTGCCGCTCAGTCCTACCTGCACATCCCGGCCATCATCGCTGCCGCTGAAGTGACCGGTGCTACCGCCATTCACCCAGGCTACGGTTTCCTCGCGGAAAACGCCGATTTTGCCGAGCAGGTCGAGAACTCCGGCTTCGCCTTCATCGGACCGAAAGCCGAGACCATTCGCCTGATGGGCGACAAGGTATCGGCCAAGCACGCGATGATCGAAGCAGGCGTGCCTACCGTTCCAGGTTCCGACGGCCCGCTGCCGGAAGACGAAGAAACGGCGCTGCGCATCGGTCGTGAAGTCGGCTACCCGGTGATCATCAAGGCCGCCGGCGGCGGTGGTGGTCGCGGCATGCGCGTGGTGCACAAGGAAGAAGACCTGATCGCCTCGGCGAAACTGACCCGCTCCGAAGCTGGCGCGGCGTTCGGCAACCCGATGGTCTATCTGGAAAAATTCCTGACCAACCCGCGTCACGTCGAAGTTCAGGTACTGTCCGACGGCCAGGGTCACGCCATCCATCTGGGCGACCGCGATTGCTCGCTGCAACGCCGTCACCAGAAGGTTCTCGAAGAAGCGCCGGCACCGGGCATCGACGAGCAGGCGCGCCAGGAAGTTCTGGCTCGCTGCGTCAAGGCGTGCATCGACATCGGCTACCGTGGCGCTGGTACCTTCGAGTTCCTGTACGAGAACGGTCGTTTCTACTTCATCGAAATGAACACCCGTGTTCAGGTGGAGCACCCGGTTTCGGAAATGGTCACCGGTATCGACATCGTCAAGGAGATGCTCAGCATCGCCGCTGGCAACAAGCTGTCGTTCACGCAGGATGACGTGGTGATCCGCGGTCACTCGCTGGAGTGCCGGATCAACGCCGAAGACCCGAAAACCTTCATGCCGAGCCCGGGCACGGTCAAGCATTTCCACGCCCCGGGCGGCAACGGCGTTCGCGTCGATTCGCACCTGTACAGCGGTTATGCGGTTCCGCCGAACTACGACTCGCTGATCGGCAAGCTGATCACTTACGGCGCCACCCGCGACGAAGCCATGGCGCGCATGCGCAATGCCCTGGACGAGATCGTGGTTGACGGGATCAAGACCAACATCCCGCTGCACCGTGAACTGACCCGCGACGAAGGCTTCTGCAAAGGGGGCGTGAACATTCACTACCTCGAGCACAAGCTGGCCGGCGAGAAGCACTAAGCTTCAAGTCCGCACCAGACAAGGCCGCCTTCGGGCGGCCTTGTTGTTTCTGCAGCAAAGTCAAAAGATCGCAGCCTGCGGCAGCTCCTACATTGGAATGCAAACTCCTGTAGGAGCTGCCGAAGGCTGCGATCTTTTGATCTTCAAGCATGTTCGTGTTCTGCCGCGCGCTCGCGTAAACTTGCGCGCTTCTCGCTGGCCGCTAGGCTGCAATCATATTTTTTTCAAAGGTGCCCGCCATGCCTTGGCTGCAAGTACGTCTCGCCATCAGCCCGGAACAAGCCGAAACCTACGAAGACGCTTTCCTTGAAGTCGGCGCCGTTTCGGTGACCTTCATGGACGCCGAAGATCAGCCGATCTTCGAGCCGGAACTCAACACCACCCCACTGTGGGCACACACGCACCTGCTGGCCCTGTTCGAGGGCGGCACCGAGCCTGCGCCGGTGTTCGCGCATCTGGAACTGCTGACCGGCAGTCCGCTGCCCGAGCATCACAGCGAAGTCATCGAAGACCAGGACTGGGAACGCAGCTGGATGGACGGTTTCCAACCGATGCGTTTCGGTCAGCGCCTGTGGATCGTGCCGAGCTGGCACGCCGCCCCCGAGCCTGACGCGGTCAATCTGTTGCTGGATCCGGGCCTGGCGTTCGGCACCGGCACCCATCCGACGACCGCCCTGTGCCTGGAATGGCTCGACGGTCAGGACCTGAAAGACTGCAACGTGCTGGACTTCGGCTGCGGCTCGGGGATTCTGGCGATCGCCGCCCTGCTGCTCGGCGCGAAAGAAGCCGTCGGCACCGACATCGACGTGCAGGCGCTGGAAGCCTCGCGCGACAACGCCGGGCGCAACAATATTGCCGACGAGCTGTTCCCGCTGTACCTGCCGGAAGATTTGCCGCAGGTCAAAGCCGACGTGCTGGTGGCCAACATTCTGGCCGGCCCGCTGGTTTCCCTGGCGCCGCAGCTGTCCGGTCTGGTGAAAACCGGCGGTCGTCTGGCACTGTCAGGCATCCTCGCCGAACAAGGTGAAGAAGTCGCCGCCGCCTATGCGCAGGACTTCGATCTGGACCCGATCGCCAATCGCGATGGCTGGGTGCGTATCACCGGCCGTCGGCGCTAGAATGGCCGCCTGCATAAACCGGATCGCCGCATGACCGACAGCTTCGTCACCCAGTGCCCGCATTGCCAAACCAGCTTCCGCGTCAGCCATGCTCAATTGAGCGTGGCCCGCGGGGTGGTTCGCTGTGGCTCCTGCCTGCAAGTGTTCAACGCCGCCAAACAGCTGCTGGAACAACACGCCGGCAAGGAAGCGGTCACTCCGGTGGCGCCGTCCATTGTCCAGCCAGCACCGACTCAGCCGGTGGTCAGCGAGCCGCCGCCGGTGGTCGAAGCGCCCGTCAACGACGAACCGCCCGCGCCGCGCGCCATCAGCCAAAAGCAATGGAGCGCCAGCGAGCTGGACCTGGACAGCCTCGACCTGGACGAAGAACTCGCGCGCCTCGAACAACGGGAAATCCAGCCAACTACCGAATTCGGTCGTCAGCGCGAAGAGTCCCTGAGCGCCCGCCGCGACAGCCCTGAAGCCGATGAAACGGAGTGGCGCGACAGCCTGTTCAGCGCACGCGACGATGAACGTCTGTCCGAGCCCGAAGATGAAATCGAATCCGAGATCGTCGAAGCCGAACCGGTAAAGACCGAGCGCACCGAGCCTTCGTTGTCACTGGAGCCGGTGGATCTGGACGATGAACCGCCGATCCCGCAACTGCGCCTGCACGACCCGATCGATCCGAATGCCCGTCGCGAACGCCTGTCGGCCAACGTCGAGCCGGACGATGACGAGTTGCCATCGGTCGAACCGCTGCGCAAAAAACGTCAACGTCCCGAACCCGGCGTGCGCGCCGAAGTGCTGCAGGATCTGACTGACGATCCGCTGCAACTGGACTGGCAGAAGCGCCGCTCGCCCTGGGGCCGACGCCTGCTCTGGGGCCTGCTGGTACTGTTGGCCGCCGCCGGTCTGGCAGGTCAGTACATTGCCTATCATTTCGACGAACTGGCGCGCCAGGATCAATACCGCCCATGGTTTCAGCAGTTCTGCCCGCAGATCGGCTGCACGGTGCCGTCCAAGGTCGACATCGGCAAAATCAAAAGCAGCAATCTGGTGGTGCGCAGCCATCCGGAATTCAGCGGGGCGCTGGTGGTGGATGCGATCATCTACAACCGCGCGACGTTCTCCCAGCCATTTCCGTTGCTGGAGCTACGCTTCGCTGACCTCAACGGTCATCTGATCGCCAGTCGTCGCTTCAAACCCGGCGAATACCTCAACGGCGACCTTGAGGGCATGGCGGAAATGCCGCCGCAGACGCCGATCCACATCGCGCTGGATATCCTCGATCCAGGCCCCAAAGCGGTGAATTACAGCCTGAGTTTCCACTCGCCTGAGTGAATCGCTTCATCGCTTCAGGTTTGACGGCAGTTTTCTGACTTCGCCCGCGCCCACCAAACCGCTGGTAATAACAGAATAACTGTTCAGATTTTGTTCAATTCAGCCTTTATCCAGTCATCGAGAGCGGGTATCATGCCAACCCTTTTTCGAACTCTCATGATCCGGCCCCACTTCAGGGAAGTCCTATGTCGGCGGTACGCATCGGCCCATATACATTGCAGAACGGTTTGATTCTCGCCCCGATGGCGGGCGTCACCGACCAGCCCTTTCGTCAGCTGTCCAAGCGTTTGGGCGCAGGGCTTGTAGTCTCGGAAATGGTCACCAGTGACATGAGCCTGTGGAATACCCGCAAGTCGCGCATGCGCATGATCCACGAAGGCGATCCCGAGCCACGCTCGGTGCAGATTGCCGGTGGCGATGCGCAGATGCTGGCGGACGCGGCACGGGCCAACGTCGAACTGGGCGCACAGATTATTGATATCAACATGGGTTGCCCGGCAAAGAAGGTCTGCAACAAGGCCGCCGGCTCCGCGTTATTGAAAGACGAAGCACTGGTGACCGAGATCCTGCAGGCCGTCGTCGCTGCAGTGGATGTGCCGGTGACCCTGAAGATCCGCACCGGATGGGATCGCGACAACAAGAACGGCCTGACTGTGGCGAAGATCGCCGAGCAGGCCGGGATCACCGCGCTGGCAGTGCATGGCCGCACTCGCGCCGATCTGTACACCGGTGAAGCCGAGTACGACACGATTGCCGCGATCAAGCAGGCGGTGTCGATTCCGGTGTTTGCCAATGGCGATATCGATTCGCCGGAAAAGGCCCGTTACGTGCTTGACGCGACCGGTGCCGATGGCCTGCTGATAGGCCGGGCTGCCCAAGGGCGGCCATGGATTTTTCGCGAGATCGAACACTTCCTGCGTACCGGCGAGAAATTGCCGGCGCCGGAGCTGAGCGAAGTGGAACGCATCCTGCTGGAGCATCTGGCCGCACTTCACGCCTTCTATGGGGATGTGATGGGCGTGCGCATTGCCCGCAAGCATGTGGGCTGGTATCTCGCAACCTTGCCGGGCGCCAGGGAGTTTCGCGCCCACTTCAATCGTTTGGATGGTACGGAAACACAATGCGCCAACGTTCGGGAGTTCTTCGCCGAGCGTTACAAGAGCCTGACAGGGGACGAAGAAGGGGTGGCCGCATGACGATGATGACCGAGACTTTAGTGAGTGGAACAGCACCCGTGAGCGACAACGTGAATTTGAAACAGCACCTCAATACCCCGAGCGAAGAAGGTCAGACCCTTCGCGGGAGTGTCGAGAAGGCGCTGCACAATTATTTCGCCCACCTTGAGGGCGCGTCCGTCACGGATGTGTACAACCTGGTGCTCTCCGAAGTCGAGGCTCCCCTGCTCGAAAGCGTGATGAACTACGTCAAGGGCAACCAGACCAAGGCCAGCGAGCTGCTCGGACTCAACCGCGGCACGCTGCGCAAGAAACTCAAGCAGTACGATCTGCTGTAAGCATTCAATCAAACCAGAAAGGCGCCCGCGTAAAACCGGTCGCCTTTTTTGCTGACTTCCTTTGCTTTTGATGGAAATTGAGATGACCGACCAGACTACCCGCCTGCCGATCCGCCGCGCCTTGATCAGCGTTTCCGACAAGACCGGGATCCTCGAATTCGCCAAGGAGCTTGAAGCCCTCGGCGTCGAGATCCTCTCCACCGGCGGAACGTTCAAGCTGCTGCGCGACAACGGTGTTGCCGCAGTGGAAGTCGCGGATTACACCGGTTTCGCGGAAATGATGGACGGTCGGGTGAAAACCCTGCACCCGAAAATCCACGGCGGGATTCTCGGTCGTCGCGGTATCGACGACGCGATCATGAACGAGCACGGCATCAAGCCGATCGACCTGGTCGCGGTCAACCTGTACCCGTTCGAAGCCACCATCAACAAGCCAGGTTGCGACCTGCCGACTGCGATCGAGAACATCGACATCGGCGGCCCCACCATGGTTCGTTCGGCAGCGAAAAACCATAAAGACGTGGCGATCGTGGTGAATGCCAGCGATTACGCCAACGTTCTGCAAAACCTCAAGGCCGGCGGCCTGACCTACGCTCAGCGTTTCGACCTGATGCTCAAGGCGTTCGAACACACCGCCGCCTACGACGGCATGATCGCCAACTACATGGGCACCGTGAATCAGGCTGCCGACGTACTGAGCACCGAAGGTCGCAGCGAATTCCCGCGCACCTTCAACAGCCAGTTCATCAAGGCCCAGGAAATGCGCTACGGCGAGAACCCGCACCAGAGCGCGGCGTTCTACGTGGAAGCCAAGCCTGCCGAAGTCGGTATCGCCACCGCGACCCAACTGCAAGGCAAAGAGCTGTCGTACAACAACGTGGCCGACACCGACGCCGCGCTGGAATGTGTGAAGAGCTTCGTCAAGCCGGCCTGCGTGATCGTCAAGCACGCCAACCCGTGCGGCGTGGCGGTGAGCCCGGATGCCGAAGGCGGTATCCGTCAGGCCTACGAACTGGCCTACGCCACCGACACCGAGTCGGCCTTCGGCGGCATCATCGCGTTCAACCGTGAACTGGATGCCGAGACTGCCAAGGCGATCGTCGAGCGTCAGTTCGTGGAAGTGATCATCGCGCCAAGCGTCAGCGCAGAAGCTCGCGCCATCGTCGCCGCCAAAGCCAACGTGCGCCTGCTGGCCTGTGGCGAGTGGTCGGCGGATCGCGCTCCGGCCTGGGACTACAAGCGCGTCAACGGTGGCCTGCTGGTGCAGAGCCGCGACATCGGCATGATCGGCGCCGACGACCTGAAAGTGGTGACCCAGCGTGCACCGACCGAACAGGAAATCCACGACCTGATCTTCGCCTGGAAAGTCGCCAAGTACGTCAAGTCCAACGCCATCGTCTACGCCAAGAACCGTCAGACCATCGGTGTCGGCGCCGGCCAGATGAGCCGCGTAAACTCCGCGCGTATCGCCGCGATCAAGGCTGAGCACGCCGGTCTGCAAGTGGCCGGTTCGGTGATGGCCTCGGATGCGTTCTTCCCGTTCCGCGACGGTCTGGACAACGCGGCCAAGGTCGGTATCACTGCCGTGATCCAGCCAGGCGGCTCGATGCGTGACGCTGAAGTGATTGCTGCCGCTGACGAGGCTGGCATCGCGATGGTGTTCACCGGCATGCGCCACTTCCGTCACTGATACACCGCTCCCTCTGTGTAGGAGCTGCCGCAGGCTGCGATCTTTTGATCTTGCTTTAAAGGATCAAGAGCAAAGATCGCAGCCTTCGGCAGCTCCTACAGGTTTCACAGCGGTTGGTAGCGCCCCACAGAATTTGAGGTTTTTGAAATGAATGTTTTGATCATTGGCAGCGGTGGCCGTGAACACGCCCTGGCCTGGAAAGTGGCTCAGGATCCGCGCGTGCAGAAGGTTTTCGTCGCGCCGGGCAACGCCGGAACCGCGATTGAAGCCAAGTGCGAAAACGTCGCCATCGACGTGCTGGCCCTTGAGCAACTGGCCGATTTTGCCGAGAAAAACGTTTCCCTGACCATCGTCGGCCCGGAAGTGCCGCTGGTGGCTGGCGTGGTCGATCTGTTCCGCTCCCGTGGCCTGGACTGCTTCGGCCCGACCGCCGGCGCTGCACAGCTGGAAGGCTCGAAAGCCTTCACCAAGGACTTCCTCGCGCGTCACAAGATCCCGACCGCCGACTACCAGAACTTCACTGAAATCGAGCCGGCCCTGGCTTACCTGCGTGAAAAAGGCGCACCGATCGTGATCAAGGCCGACGGCCTGGCCGCCGGTAAAGGCGTGATCGTTGCCATGACCCTGGCCGAAGCTGAAGACGCCGTGCGCGACATGCTCGCCGGCAATGCGTTCGGCGATGCCGGTTCGCGCGTGGTAATCGAAGAATTCCTCGACGGCGAAGAAGCCTCGTTCATCGTCATGGTCGACGGCAAGAACGTCCTGCCGATGGCCACCAGCCAGGACCACAAACGTGTTGGCGACGGCGACAGCGGCCCGAACACCGGCGGCATGGGTGCCTACTCCCCTGCCCCGGTGGTCACAGCCGATGTGCACCAGCGCGTGATGGACCAGGTGATCTGGCCGACCGTGCGCGGCATGGCCGAAGAAGGCAACGTCTACACCGGCTTCCTGTACGCCGGTCTGATGATCGACAAGGCCGGCAACCCGAAAGTCATTGAATTCAACTGCCGCTTCGGTGACCCGGAGACCCAACCGGTGATGCTGCGTCTGCAGTCGAGCCTGGTGCTGCTGGTCGAAGCCGCTCTGGCGCAAGCGCTGGACAAGGTTGAAGCGCAGTGGGATCCACGTCCGAGCGTCGGCATCGTGCTGGCCGCCGGCGGCTACCCGGGCGACTACGCCAAGGGCGCGGTGATCAACGGTCTGGACGCAGCCGCAGGCCTGGAAGGCAAAGTCTTCCACGCCGGTACTGCGCTGAAGGATGGCAAGGTGGTGACGGCCGGTGGTCGCGTGCTCTGCGCCACCGCCATGGGCGCCAGCGTCAGCGAAGCGCAGCAGCAAGCTTACAAGCTGGCCGCCGCCATCGACTGGGAAGGCTGCTTCTACCGCAAGGACATTGGCTACCGCGCCATTGCCCGTGAACGTGGCGAAACCCAGGAATAAGCTGTCCTTCACGTCCGGCGCGGGATGCAGTCCCTCGCCGGGCTGTTCCGCCGCCGCGCATCGTTATATTCTGGCATCAACCTACGAAGGGATTTCGCCGTGCGCTGGCTCAGGATTGCCATAAGCTTCACCGTCACGTTGCTGACCTTGCTCTGCATGCTTCCGGCTCTGGCCGCGCAAGGCAGTGGCTGGTCGGTATTGCTTGACGATCAGGGTAATCTGCAACTGAGCGACATCCGCTCGGCTCGCTACACCAATCAATTCAGCCCTATCGAACTTGATCGCCTCACGGCGGCCGAGCCCGATGGCGCACTCTGGCTGCGTTTCAAACTGGCACCGGGCAAGCACGAGCAAGTGCTGCGAATCTTCGCCCCGGACCTGTCCAACCTCAGCCTCTACGTGCTGGACGGCGACAAGCTGATCGAGCAACGCACTTCCGGCACCCAGCAGCCACAGGTCGAGCGGCCACTGCCGAGCAGCGACTTCCTGTTGCCGCTGCCGCAAAGCGACAAGTCCCTCGACGTTTATCTGCGGATGGTTTCCGACCATCAACTGCGCCCGCACATCACCCTGCAATCGGCGGTGATGAGTGCCGCCAACCAGAACCAGACGCTGATCTTCGGTCTGCTGTTCGGCTGTCTCGGCATGTTGCTGCTGCACAACATCGTGCGTTACGCCTACTCCCGCTCGCGCAGCAGCCTGTGGCTGGCGGTCTGCGAAGGTCTGCTGGGCCTGAGCCTGTTGCTGTTGCTCAACCTCGCCGGCCCGTGGTTGCCGAACTGGCACGCGATCCAGACCCCGGGCGCCTATCTGGCGTTGCTGCTGACCGCCCCGGCCGGGCTGATGTTCGCCCTGCGCTTCTTCGCCCCGCTCGGCCCGCACCCGCTGAACAAACTGTTGCTGGGCGACATTCTGTTCATCGTCATCTGCAGCCTGCTGCTGTTGTTCGTCAACACACTGCCGCTGAACATCATCACCTACGCGCTGGTGGCGCTGGCCGGTCTGAGCATGCTGTTGGTCGGCTTCTATCACTGGCAGAAGGGCTACCGTCCGGCGCGACTGTTCGTTGCCGGGATGGTGGTGTTCAACATCGGCACGCTGATTATTTTGCCGGCCCTGCTGGGGCTGACCCTGGTGGCGCCGCAAGGCCTGATCATGACCTTGATGGGTTTCATCTGCATCAGTGGCTTGCTGATGAGCATCGCCCTGGGTGAACGCCAGCGCAGCATCACCGAAAGCCGGTTCAGCATCAGCCGCGACCTTGCCGCGAGCAATGCCGAGATCAACGCCAAAGCCGAATTCCTCGCCAAGATCAGCCACGAAATCCGCACCCCGATGAACGGCGTGCTGGGCATGACCGAGCTGCTGCTGGGCACGCCACTGTCGGTCAAGCAACGCGATTACGTGCAAACCATCCACAGCGCCGGCAACGAACTGCTGACGTTGATCAACGAGATTCTCGACATCTCCAAGCTCGAATCCGGGCAGATCGAACTGGACGATGTGCAGTTCGACCTCAACGCGCTGATCGACGACTGCCTGAGCATCTACCGGGCCAAGGCCGAACAGCAGAACGTCGAGCTGATCAGCTTCATCCAGCCGCAAGTGCCGCGCGTCATCAGCGGCGACCCGACCCGCTTGCGCCAGACCCTGCTGAGCCTGCTGGAAAATGCTCTGAAGAAAACCGACGAAGGCGAAGTGCTGATCGTCGTCGCCCTCGACGAGCGCAGCGTCAAACCGCGCCTGCGCATCGCCGTGCAGGACAGTGGTCAGCCGATGGAACCGGAGGAGCGCGATGCGCTGATGCACGCCGAACTGCACAGCAAACACTTCCTCTCGGCCAATCGTCTGGGTGGCAACCTCGGGCTGGTGATTGCGCGGCAACTGATCCGCCTGATGCACGGCGAGTTCGGGATCAAGAGCGGCACCAGTCAGGGCAGCACCTTGTGGCTGACCCTGCCGCTGGACCCGGATCGCCTCGAACACCCGACCTCCGACCTCGACGGCCCGTTGCAAGGCGCACGCGTGCTGGTGGTGGACGACAACGACACCTGCCGCAAGGTCCTGGTGCAGCAATGCAGCGCCTGGGGCCTGAACGTCAGCGCCGTGCCATCGGGCAAGGAAGCGCTGGCGCTGCTGCGCACCAAGGCGCACCTGCGCGACTACTTCGATGTGGTGCTGCTGGACCAGAACATGCCTGGCATGACCGGCATGCAACTGGCGGCCAAGATCAAGGAAGACCCGAGCCTCAATCACGACATCCTTTTAATCATGCTCACCGGCATCAGCAACGCGCCGAGCAAGATCATCGCGCGCAACTCCGGGATCAAACGCATCCTCGCCAAACCGGTGGCCGGCTACACGCTCAAAACTACGCTGGCCGACGAGTTGAATCAGCGCAATAAAGGTCAGGTGGTGTTCCAGCCGCAAGTGGTCACCCCCGCGACGGCGGCCAAGGTGCCGAGCGATTTCCGCATTCTCGTTGCCGAAGACAACACGATTTCGACCAAAGTGATTCGCGGCATGCTCGGTAAACTCAATCTGCAACCGGACACCGCCAGCAACGGCGAAGAAGCCCTGCAGGCGATGAAGGCCCAGCGTTACGATCTGGTGCTTATGGACTGCGAAATGCCGATCCTCGATGGCTTCTCCGCGACCCAGCAGCTACGGGCGTGGGAGGTCAGTAATCAGCGCATACGCACGCCAATTGTCGCGCTGACCGCACACATCCTCGCCGAACACAAGGAACGCGCGCGTCAGGCCGGGATGGACGGGCACATGGCCAAACCGGTGGAACTGTCGCAACTGCGCGAGCTGATCGAACACTGGGTGGCCCAGCGCGATCAGCAGAATCGAAGTACTGCGCAAACATCCTGATCAGTCAGTCCGCGTTGGCCATAAACGTGTCATCCACCTGACCGTCAGTCACCATTTCGATCAAGTCCATGTATGGCTGCACGTGGCCCGCGAGGATTTCGCGGATCGGATCGAAGAGTGGTGGAGCAAGATCCAGTTGCAGGAATTCCTGCTCTACCAGCCCCGACACATTGGCGGCCGTAAATACCTGGGCGTACGGATTGATTGCGCCGACCGCCGAAGACTTCAACGTCATGTAGGCCGCGTTGATCCGTGGGCCGGGTTGCGCGACGATGAGCAGGAAACGAAATCGACCGAAGTCCGGTTCGTCCTCTGGACCCTGTTCGATCGACTGCTGAACCCGCTCACGCAGCGACTCGATGAGCGGGTCTGCGGCCGACCGCCCGACAATGTCTTTCAACACTGGCGCCAGCGTGCCCTTGTCGGCACTTTCAAGTCCACCCTCCATATAGTCCACCAGCCACGTCATGGCTGTGTCACTGGATTTGCGTGGAGGACTGAGCTCGAACGATTTCCAGTCTTTGCGCAGCCAGTTGTCCTTCAGAACCTGCTGCCAGGTCGCGTACCAGTCATCCTGCTCACTGGTTAGCGGGAACATATTGGTGGCAACCAGTTGAGCAAACAGGAGGGAATGTTGTACATCCTGTTTTTCCTGCTCGGTCATTCTTGACGACAGCAGAACCAATGCGCCAGCATTGCGATAACTTGCATACTTTTCCTGCACTGGACATCTCCTCGATTTGATCACGCGGCGACTGCAAACAGCCACCACGCGAGTTGATTAAACTTCAGATATTCACTGACTTACTTTAGCTTCAGAGCCCACTTACTTACATTAGTCACTGCACGCTCACCCAACTTTCCGGCAATGATATCGCGAGTCTTGGCGATGATAAATGGAACCATCGTCATATGAGATTCACCTTTATACAGATCTACCGAACTGCTATCCCAGTTAACGAACAGAACTTTGGTTTGATTAATCCGATTAATAAAGCGCACAGCACCCATTGTCAGGATAACTTCCTTACCCGGTGTTTCAAGGCACGAACCAACAGCGAAACCACCGTTAGCCTTGTTTTTGACATTCCTGTCGAAAACCTGAAGTGGTTGCTCGGAGCTTTGCAGAGAAGATATCGCATCGGTTGCCACTTTCAGCATCAGCGCCGAAGTCGGACCCGGCAGGGCAGCTGCAGCTGCGGCGGAGCCGAGAATGGTCAGTGCAAGCTGGTCCATCGTGAAGCTTTTACCGGACGCTTTGGTAGAGTCGTAATATCCCCTGAGAATGGTCCAACCACAGTCTTGCATGACTTCCAGAAAGGTTTTGTACCACTTCTCGCCATCGCGTTCCAAAGGGTGTTCCTGGTTTGCCACCAAGGTCGCAAAAAGATAGGTATTACGAACGTCTGCCTGATTTTGTTCAGACATGCCCGACACGAAAGCAATAATAGCTTCACCTACGATCGCGGCCTGATCTGGCTGCTCGACATCAAAAGCAGTTACACCGGCAAAGCTGCGAGGGGCCAATACAACCTGATCGGAATTTACATCATAATTGTTCAAGCGCTCCAGTCGATCGGCAACACTGAGTACGGTATTAGTTTGCATTATTCACTTCCATTAGTTTGTTTTTAATTGAGCTCTTCCCGAGCCCGCAGTGCAAACTTACGCAGAAAACCTTCACCCAACAAGCTGATGAGTGTTACTAATAAACAACAACAGCAACTTACAACCGGGAAATCAAAAACCCTTTAAAGCAAACACCTGTAAAAAGCGAACAATTGAACTAAGCCGTACGGCAAGCAATCGAGTCCGACAGACCGCCCGTTGCCTGATAGACTTCGCTCAACTTTCACCGGCACGGACTTCTCCCCCATGCTCCACGTGTTATTCAGCGTTTACCTGAAGATGCTGGTGCTCTACAGCCCGTTCTTCGTGTTGTCCTGCTTCATCAGCCTGACCCGTGGCTACTCGCGCAAGGAACAGCGGCGCCTGGCCTGGAAAGTAGCGATTGCCACCCTGGTCTCCAGCGTCTTGCTGTACCTGTTCGGAAGGGTGATTTTCGATGTATTCGGGATCACTGCGGACGCATTTCGCATCGGTGCCGGCAGCGTGCTGTTCATTTCGGCGTTGGGCATGGCCCAAGGCAAGCCTGTGGTGCAGAGTGACAACGTGCAACAGGACGTGACGATCGTCCCGCTGACCATCCCGCTGACCGTCGGCCCGGGCACCATTGGCGCCCTGCTGGTGATGGGCGTCAGCCAGCCGCACTGGGACGACAAACTGACCGCGATCATGAGCATCACTCTGGCCAGTTTCACCGTAGGGGTGGTGCTGTATCTGTCCAATCACATCGAACGGGTGCTCGGCGATCAGGGCCTGCAGATCGTCAGCCGGCTGATGGGCCTTTTCGTCTGCGCACTGGCGGCGCAGATCATCTTTACCGGGATCAAGGGCTATCTGGGGTCCTGAACGAAAAAGGGCTGCGGAGGAAAATCTCCGCAGCCCGGTCTGATCTGCCAGCTCGCAATGGCTTACTGGTCGATGGACAGCCCGATCAGCGCGCCGAGTTCCAGCAGGGTTTCCGTGGCCATCGCACTCATCAGCTCCTCCAGGCTAACGGTCACCGAGATTTCGTCAGGTAACGCAATCCCGAATGTCACCTGCTGTTGCCGTGCCGCATCAAGGCTCGTGGCATTGCGCAAGATGATACTGCTTCCCGAATCAGGATCCGTCAGCAGCAAATGGCCGTCGGACATCGAGACCAGCCATCGCTGCATCGGCTCCAGTGCCAACGCCAGATGAATGCCTGCTTCCTCGGCGTCGACAATCAGGCAATCAAGCCGATCCCAAGTCTGTCGGGCCAGTGAAAGGTAATCTGCAGATTTCGCAAACTTGAGTACCAGTGTATCGACGCCATCCGGAATCGCTACAATCCTGCCCGATGAGCCAATACCGTCGATAACCAGCGTATCTGCAATCCGGCTGACCGCTTCCACAGTCATCCATGTATCGATGGGTTCAATGTCTTCACTGGCATTGCTGAACAGTCGGCCCGTTACAGGGTCATGCAGCACCAGGGTCTGATCGTTCGCCACGCCCAGATATTGTGGCCATTCACGTCCTGACACCGAGACACTGAGCAGACGGCCGGCTGCGACGTCATACCAGCTGCAAAGATTATCGCTCCTGCCCGTAAAGAGGTAAGGACCGCTACGCTGACCGGCAAGCAGTCGCGCCAGTTTTTGCTCCCGCGCCTGACGAGACGCCAGGCCATTGAAGAATTCGACTTCCACACCGACGATACGCGGTGGCTCGCCATCGGCCAGGTCGAACAGCACGTGGTCATGCCGGCGGACGTGCAGGCCGGCTCCATTGGGCACGGCCCAGGCAAAAGTGTCCCGCGGCATGACTCGCTGCATCGGGGCCAGCAAGTGCGCCTGCAGCAGACGTGTCCCCGAACCGAATGCCGCCACCAGGCTTTCAGGCGCCATGAAGGGCTGACGATAGATTCGTCCGGTTGCCCAGTCCATCATCCACGCCGCTTTTTTATCTGGCGTCAGCCTCAACACGCGCATGGCTTTGCCCGCCGTGTCGGCAATCAGAAATTGCTGATCCAGATAGATGACATACAGCGATGTCTTGCCCGTTGCATCGCTGATACCTCCGACTTCCACGCCATCGGCGGACTCGTTCTGAATGTCGGTCCCGACCGTTTCCCACCACTTGAACCCTTGCCCAGTGCGCTGCTGGCGGGCCGACAGCCATGCGTGATTGAGTCCCACCAGCCGAGTCTGGCCGTCGTCATTCATCTGGAACAGCATGCCTTCATCAGTGAGGATGACGTATTGTCCGCCCTGGCGGTGCACATGCTGCACCTCAAGGTGCAAGACACTTTGTGCAAACATCTCGGGCATCTGATCCGCTGCGCCGATATGCTGTCGATAAACAAGGCGATGGCCAAGATGATGAAACAACACCGTATCGCCGTTTGATTGAAGCGGATCAAGCAGCACCCAATCGAGAAAGTCAGGTGTACCTTCCGTATTGCGCAGCACAGGCCGAATGACGCGCTCATCTTCACTGCGCACCCAGGCTCGGGTGGCTTTGCGCAAATTCTCGTCGAAGGTGTCGATCGTAATCATTGCGCCCAGTGTGAATTCCACTCTCTGGTCATCAAGTACCTCATGGTATGGGTAGTCGTGCCGTCGGAGGAAATCCGAAACATTGTCGCGTCCTTCACGAATGATCCACGGATGGTCTGAATTCATATCGGAGATCGCAGTAAGGGCGAGGTAGTCTTCACCGAGCAGGTAAGTCAGCTTGTAGAAGCTTTTCCACATGTCTTCAAAGCGCTGGACCACTTGCAGCAAACCCTCTGGCGTCGCCTGAATCGAAACAATGCACGGGTTTTTTGATGAATGTATTTTCATCACCCGGTAAGTGCGCTTGATCTGCCCTGTGACCAGATCCGTACGCCAGATGATTCCCTGCGCCGGGCAGTAATAAAACATCTCCTCGCCGATCTTCGGGCCGATGCAGATCTGCGCCGCATACTGTGGGTCCAGTCCGCGCACCAGATGCATGGCGTCTTCGGTGTGGTCGTACCAGGCCGTGGTACGAACACCAGTCAGGGCATCGTGATAGTTGCGGATGACCGTCGGGCCATCGGCCAGACGATGAGCGCGGGCGAGTTCGCGCAAATGCTTGCGTGTGGCCGGGCCGTCGGCATCGTTGAGCGCGTCGAGTTCAGCAAAGAGCAGCGCTCCCGTTGCCCAGCCAACCTGATAGAAGCCCTCCGCAAGTTGCAGGTACACGACACTCCTGGCGGGCACCTGCACCCGCATCGAGCCCAACTGAAAAGTATCCTGTTCCAGCTTCACCGCCGCCGCACTCACCCATGGGGCACGCAATGACCACGTCATTGGATCATCGGAGGAAACCTGCAGCCGCAACGACTTGACGCCCTCGGCCAGGGTGATCGAGCAGTGCCCGCCAGTGGCATCGATGTCATAGCAAAGGTAACCGTGCACCTCCTGCGGCAATGGGGGGACGTGCAGAAAACGCTGATCAGGGCCAATCGCAACACTGACCCGGGTTTCCGCGTAGTTGGGCACCATTTTTTCGATGATGTATTCGGTCGGCAACCGGTAAAAAGTGAACCAGAATTGCCGCTTGCCTTCCCTGTCGTGCTCCAGCGCCAGAGCCGTTTCCAGGTTTTCCCTGAGTGTTGTCGAAAAGGGTAGACCACCGTATTCGTAGCCCAGGAAGCACTCTGGCAAACTCGGCAGCACGACGCTTTCAATACCGGGAGTCATATCGAGGGAAATCGTACCGCGAAGGTCGAGAGTCTCTCGAAGGCTGAAAGCCTTGCTGCGATCCCCAACGATCTTCGGCGGATGCAGATCGGAGTAATCGTCCGCTGCGAAAATTTTGTGGTGGCCGAAGGTAATGAGCCCTTTGCGCAAATCAAGCCCGGTATAGACCGCACAAGGATTGGCAATGTAGGTATCGCCTTGCACCGAATGGCTTTGCGGTCGATAGGCCGAATGCACATCATTCAGATACCGGCCGATCCGTCTTCCACGTTCTGCCCTGGCGCTGAACCCCTCGACCAGGGCGCCGATGCCCACCGCCAGCCCGCCCAGAATCACCCCGGCGCCGCCGAGGAAGGCCGCCGCCGTGCCCGCACCGGCAACACCGGCGCCCAAAGCGCCAACACCCAGCGCCAGCCCAGCTGAATCGAAGGCCAGCTGCGTGGCATAGACCGCACGCTGGATATCGTTTTGTGCATTGACCAACAGATAAATGTCGAAGCCGATGCTGGCCAGCTGCAAAACGGTTCCGACACCTTCGTTCAAGACGTTGCCCAGTGCATTACTGACAATCGACGAGGTGGTTTTGGCCACCCGCAGTCCGTCGGTAAAGGCATGACGCACCAGATTCAGCAGCTGTACTGCGTCGACCACCAGCCCGTGAGCCATCTGCGCGTAGGCCAGGTAACCGTGGATGCGCACTGCCGACGTCAACGCGGTCGACCCCATCCCGGACTCCGCGCTCTGCAACCCGAGCAGCAGGGCTTGAATGGCAAATCCGGCATTGAGCGTGTGCACCGCACCGACATCCGTCGGATCGATCACTGGCGCCCCCGCGCGTCTGCCGGACAACGCTTCAAACGTATCGCTCAGGTAAGACTTGATCCCTTGCAGGCGCGTGTCATCGGTCTGCACTGTGCGTGTGCGCTGCGGATCACTGGCACTGACCATGGTGATTTCGCTGCGCCCTTGCGCAGTGCTCTTCAGGGAGTCGAACACCGGAACGAAGTCACGAGACAGTTGATGCTGGTCCTGTAACCGCAGGGTCGCGCTTTCGATCGTCCGCGCCCACTTGTGGCTGTCCACACTGCTCAGCGCCTGTCCCAGACGCGCGTTCTCTGACAGGGAACGCGCGCGCAAGGCGGCATGCTGACTCCAGGGTTCGACGGCACGCCCGCCACCCAGCGGATCACTGCTGAGCAAATGCTCAACGCTAATTTCCGAAGGCAACGATTTACCGGCAATGCTTGCGCCGTCGAGTTCGATGACCTCGAAAACGCTGGCAGCCCCCTGTTCCAGACCATAAAGCCGGGCAATCACTTCCTCCTGCATGAAGCGCTGGACGCCTTGTTGCAGATCCTCGATCCGGGCGAACGCGTACAGCCCGAAGTTGGGATCGTAGAAGCGATAGGATGTCTCGCCTTGCGCTACAACCTTGCTCACCAGCATCGAATGATTGTCTGTGTTGAGCAACAGGCTGCCGGCAGCGGTTTTTGCTTCCAGCGTCTGCATCACAGTGGCCAGGTTCGCCGCCGGTCTCTTCTCGCCAAATCGCGCCATGGGTACGCCACGCAACTCGTCCAGCACCTTGAGCAGGGCATGGGCTTGCGGTGCGTCGGGAGTGAGATTGGCAATCGCCAGTTTGCCGATCAGCGCGCGCTCGGCCGAAGCGCCTTTCTCCAGCGCGGCGGCCATCACCAGCGCCAGTGGATAGCAGCGTCGACCCGGATCCCCCGCACCGCGCAGCAGCAAATCCTGTGGCAATTGCCTGCCCGCGTAGGCGCCTGCCTGGACGAAGGTCTCACGTACCGCCTTGCCCCGAGAGAGGATCGACGCCCGGCGCTCATTCATGGCGGCGACTTCGACCCGACTCACGTACTCGCGCCATTGCCGTACGCTGATCGGTTCGGCAAATGCCTGCGCCTTCAACACCCTGGAGTTCTGCCCGAGCGATTCACGCTCCGATGCATTGACTCGTGCCTCGACCGGTGCAGGATCGCGATTGAGCAGTGTCTGTTCGATCACCTCGTAGCGCGCGACCAGGCCACGGTCTCGCGTATCTTCGGCAAAGGCGACGGTGGTTGCCCAGGCGTCTGCGAACCCGACCTGATCCAGTGTTGCGGCACTGAACAGGCCGCCGAACATCACCCGATGCAGTGGACTCAACTGCTCCAGCGGCAACTTGCCCGCCGCGATGCGCGCCAAGGCCTCGTTGAGATTACCCAGTGACTCGGCCCCCATGGACGTTGGAGCTTTGTCGACTGTCTGGTTCAGCACCTGCTGTCGAGCATCAAAATCGAGGCGGATGGGGACGTTGAACGTCACATCACCGGTCAAGCGGTCATTCATGGCCCGTACAAACGGCTCACCCAGGTCATCCAGCAGTTGCTGCAGAACCGAAGTCAGCAACACTGATTTTCCTTCTATGACCGGCCAGCCAAGTTTGAACGTGAGGGTCCGCTCTTTCAGCAAGTCGGCCAGATTACCGGCGTAGCGCGACTTGACCTTGCCCGAATTCCACTTCTCATGTTCTTTTGCCAGCCAGTCTTCGGGGGTATCCTTGACTGCCCAACCGGAGATCATTTCCTCTTCGGTAAAGACGTTGAAGCCCTCGACCTGCTTCAGATATTTGCGAAGCGTGGGCAGTTGCTCATACTGCAGACCTCTTTCGGCATAGTCGATTACACCGCTTTCAAGTGCGCCGGGACCGGTCATGTAGATGGTGCCCAAGGCGTCGGGACGAATCCCGTCCTGATAATAATCGGTGATGGCGCCTACGAGTTTTTCTGCTGAATAGGCCGCGGATTTTGGCAGCCGCCCATTTGCTCGAGCTTCAAGTACGACCTCAATAGCGATGCCCCGGACTGCCGCCACATCTGATGGTGTCACGCCCGCGATGCTCATGCGGCGCTCAACCTCATACAGGCAGTCATAGTTCGTCCGGATCAAGTGCATGCTCGCATTGACCATGCCGCTGCCAGGGTGAGCCACAACATAGGCATTCATTTCACTCGCCGACGGATTGCCCCAGGCCGCGCCGCGCCCGATGGCATCCTGGGGTAAAGACGTCGGCTGCGGCGAAGCGAAAATCTGCTCCACACCCGGCCTGCTCCGGGCAAATGCGCTCAGTGCCTCGAGATGCTCGGCGGGAATATGCCCGGTTCTGTCGACATAACGTTGCCGATCCCGCCCCGGCATCAAGGCATCGTCATGGTTGAGCATTAACTGCAGGACACCGATCTTCGCGTCTGTGCTGAAACCACTGATGTCCACGCCGCCCGGTCTCTCGATCAGCGGCGGCAAATAATCCATGTCGCTGTAACGTCCGCCCTCGAGAAATTCGGCCTGCAACCGCACCACATCACTGGCTGCGGCAAAGTTGCCGCGCATGGCAACTTCGCGCTGGTAGACGTCCGCCAGAAAGTGACTGGCAAACTCCTGGCGAACATCGCGCAGGCGCAAGTCCTCACCCACCATGGCCTGATGTGAATCCAGACATTTCTGGCGGAAGGCTTCGAGCGTCGCACGGTCCTTGCCATAACCGCGCACCATCAGGTCGATCCGCGCCTCGTCTGCGCGTCCGGCCCAGCGTGGCTGATTCAGGTAGTCGAACATCTGCTGTTTGAGTACCCGTGCGCGGTCTTCGATCATTCTCGACAGTCCCGTCGGGGTTACCTTTTCGTCCTTTAATACCTTCATTGTGTCCGCACGGGCACTGTCGAGAATCACCCGGTTCATTTCAAAGGCCAGCAGCGCGTCACTGTCATACCAGAGATTGAATGCATATCCCTGCGACGCCAGCACTTTGCGCCAGATGTTCATGTAATCGCGCTGATTCGGCCCGACCTCACTGCCACCGACCCAGACAAAATGCATGATGCGCGGTATCGGTTTGCCAGCGGAGAGCATCTTCACAGTCGCACTCAGGCGGCGGTCGTAGTCGCCCAGTTTCAGGCGCAGTTTATTGACCTGAGCATCCGCGGCGTCCAGCTGTGGTGATTCAATCGCGTCCTTGAGCAACCTGATCGCTATCAGTTGCTCCGGAAGACTGGTGGCCGCAGCGGCCCCGTCGTAGTAGCGCAAAGGAGCCTCCCCCAGACTACCGCTGACGGACTCAAGTTCTGTGCGCGCAATAAGATCGGCGAACACTCTGCCCATCGTGACTTCATCCATAGTGCTCAATGCAATTTCCTTTTTTTTGGCCAAACGAACCCATCGCGACGACATGAACCGTCGCGACACAGAGAGAAAACAAACTTCAAAAAACCCAACGAAGACTTTCGTCAGGCCGGCACCGCTCCCAGCAACTGCGCCAGTGTTGCACTGCCGTCGGCATCATCGACTTCGACGATTTCCCGCAGCCTCTGCACCAGGCTCGATACCGGATAGGAACGCCCGCCCTCGAACCCGAGGAAGACGTCGCCGCGCATCGCCGGATCCGCCGAGCACACATCCCGCAGGATCAGGCTGTGCTGGCGATCCGGGTCGACAATCAGCAAGTGCTCGTCGACAAACGACAGTTGCAGTGTTTGCGGTGCGTCCAGCGCCCAGACCAGCTTGCCGGGAATCGCCGGGACCTCGCCCAGCGGGTGACGGCAATCGACAATCACCGAGTCCAGCCGCAACCAGCAGGCCCTCGACAGGTGATACGTGACACCGCCCTGCCCCAGGCGCAACACCAGACAGCTCACGTCATCAGCGATCAGTGGCAACAGGTCTTCGACCTTGTTCTGGCCCTCGACCACCAACACCTCGGCGTCACGCCGCATGTATTCGAACGGGCCGATGCTCTGCTGACCGGGGTAGACGTGTACGCGGTGTGCCTGAAGTTCGTGCAACAGCACATGCCGATGGCGGGTACCGAGCAACTCGCAATCGTGCGGCAGGTCCTGGCCCGCTACCCGGATCAGTTGTGCATTCGCCACGTCGTACCATTGCAGGGTGCCCGCGCTGGATTCCACAATGATGTAAGGCTCATGCTCGGCGGTCTCCAGCAATGCCTGCAGAGACTCCAGCAAATGTTCCGCGTGCGTGCTGGCCCAGTGATGATCGACGCCAATGATCCTTTCAGCTTCCTGATATCGCAGCTTGAGTGACACACCGTTGACCGATGTCCCGCACAGACCGGAGCCGTCATTGCGCACGGCGCTGAACCGCCAGTCGTCCCACTCGGCCTGCGGTGCCGGCAGCAAGTCGCTCGCCAGTAACTGGGCGCCGCTGCCAAACGCTGGTTCGAGCTGCCGACTGTCGAAGAGCAGCTGAGTGCAGATCTCACCGCTGGCGACATCGAACAGCCAGACCGCCTGGTTGTCCGGTGTGACCCCGAGCAGGCGTATTTCCCGTTCGTGCCCCGGATCGCACAGCAGCAAGCGGTTATCCACATACCAGGCACACAGGCTGCGATCACCGGCGGCGTTGCGCAGACCCAGAATGGCGAAACTGTTGACCGGATACTTCGCCGCCAGCGTTTCGAGTGCCTGCCACCACTGTGCGCGCCCCCTGAGCCAGCGCTCACTCAAGCCACCCAGATGCACTTCACCCTCTGCGGTCAGGTTGAAGAACAGACCGTCGTCGGTCAGGGCCAGATACCCGTCCTGTACCGGCACCACGTCATTCAACCCGTCGGGCTGCAGCCATTGATGCGTCCACTGCGCCGGCCAGCGCTCGCTGCCAGCGGACGCGCTGCGTTGCACCTTGCACAGTTTTTGCGCCAGCCGGTCGTAGATGAAAAACAGCTCGTGCTCATCGTTGACCGGCAGAAGCAGCAGATCACCAAGCTGTTTGATCGAATCGACCCAGCCGCGGTCATGCCCGAAGGCAAACGGATGAATGCACAACAGGTCACGGCTGCGAATCCAGACCAGGTCACGTTTGCCCGGATCGAACGCCCAGCAGACCGACACGTAGGCGGCCGGTTGCCAGTCGACGGTACTGACGCCTGCGCGTTCGGGTACCGGCGATAACCTGAAATAGTGACCAAGCGCCACCGACCAATCCGTCAAGGTCGGGTTGGCGAACACTCGCTGGCCCAGCTCACGGTCAATCTCCCGGGTAACTGCCACCAGTTGCAGTTGGCCCTCATGGATCAGATAGTTGAATTGCGTGACTTGCCGATCGGTACCCAGCCATTGCTGTTCGATATGAATCACGCCCTGCGCATCGACTTCAATACGCCGAATGCTGCACTGCCCCTCCATGACAAGCAGACGATAGCGGCACTTGAGCAAACCGCTGACGGCATCAACCTGCCAGATGTCGTAGTTGCGCACCTCATAGAAAAACGCAGAATCGTCGACCACCGCCGCCAGCAGCATTTCATCGGCCGCCAGTACCTCTTCACTGCGGATGTACAGAAAACGATCCTCGGCAGCGTCGTACCAGGCCGTGGTGTGACGCGGCAGGCTCTCGGGCTCGAAAGGAATCGGAAAGTGATGAACTGGCGTGTAAGGCAGCACCAGCCGATGCTCCCGGGCCAGTGTCTGGTAATGCGTGAGCAGCGACTGCTCATTCTCCCCGGCTGGCGCGCTCTGCTCGAGAATGTCCAGTTGTCCGGCACTGCGGTTGACCTTGAACGATTGCCGTCCGGTCAGCTGGAGCATGACCTCATGCCGACCTCTGCCGCTGAACGTCACCTTCACGCCACCCACCGAAAGAACCCCGCCGACGTCGATCCGCACATCCTTCTCGGTAGCCCAGGTGGCTACCAGATTCCAGCGGCACAGCTGCAGGCTGGGAGACTGCAACTGGAGATTGACCCCGCGATTGAGGATCAGTGAACAGGCGCCGCCCGCACCCTCGATGCGGTACGACACCTTGTCGTGCCAGACCTGCGGCATCATTGGCACCGCCAGCGCACGTTCGTGGGCATCCAGCCGCACCTCGATCACGGTTGGTCGATACGATGGGGCGAGACGGTTGATGATGTAATGCACGGGAAAGGAATAGAACGAAAACAGAAATCGCCACTGGCCAGCCGCATCTTTCTTCTCCAGCTTGCGGGCGGTATCGAAGCCGGTGTCGTGACGCAGCGTCGAGAAAGGGAGCGCCTTGTATTCGTAACCGTAGAACGTGGTCGGCGTGCACGGCAGGACGACCAGTTGCGTGCTCGGCGGATCGAAGTGGATGTAGCCGGGAAGACCCAGTTCACGCCGCAGATCGAGCGCTTGTTGATCATCCGGATTGAAGTCCGGCACCCCGAAATGGTCGCGCAGCCGATACACCTTCGGACTGTCGAGCACCAGCATCGTGCGATTGAAGTCCAGGCTCTGGACGACTAGCGAGGGGTGAGCGACCCAAGCCTCCAGCCCGTCGTCATAGCGATAACCGACACCCCGACAGGCCCACTCCAGCTCATCGAAAAACAGCCCAACCTCCTGCGCCTGCTCAGCGATCCTGGCGAAGCCCTGGGCCAGGGCCGCCACACCCACGGCCAGTCCGCCCAGGATCACCCCGGCTCCACCGAGCACGGCGGCCGCTGTTGCCGCGCCCGCCGTGACGGCCCCCAGACCACCGGCGGTCAACGCCAGACTGGCGGAGTCGAAGGCCAGTTGGGTGCCGAATTGCGCGCGCTCGATCTCGTTGTCTGCCGTCGCCAATTGATAGATGTCGAAACCGACATTGGCCAGCCCCAGCACCGCGCCCACGCCTTCGTTGGCGACATGTCCCAGCGCCTCGCCAACCACCGGCGCACAGGTGCGGGCGATGATCTTCTCTTCATTGAGCGCGGTTTTTACCAGACTGATCAGGCCAGCGACATCCGTGACATTGCCATGCACCAGCTGCGCGTAATTGACGTAAGCGTGCAAGCGCACGGCGGTGGTCAAGGTACGGTCATCCCCCTCTCGACCACGCAGGACGTTCATCAGTGCCTGGATGGTGAAGCCGGTATTGAGCGTGTGTACGGCACCCGCCTCTGCCATCTGTGGCGAGGCTCGGGTGCCCAGTGCCGAAAACTGCTCCGACAGATAATTTCTGATGCGCAGCAGACGGTGATCGGTGCTCACCACCTGCACCACATGCTCGGCCTGCGTGGGATCGACCAGGTTGATCCGGTACTCGCCGGCGGGCGTCATCTCCAGGGTTTCGAACAACGGCACCAGCGGTTTTGCCGCAGCATGCAAGTGCTGTAGAGCGTCAGTCGCCTGGGCAATCTGCTGTCCCCACCAATGACTGTCCAGATCGCGCAGGCTGCGCCCCAGGTGCGGATTACTGACCAGCGAATGGCCGCGAGCACTGTTCAGGCGCCGACGGATCGGTCGCTGTGTATGCTCCGGCAGCACATTGTCGGATTCCAGCAATTGCCCGACGCGCAAACCGCCGGACAGATCCAGCGCCGCTATCTTTTGCCCCTGCAGTTCGATCAGATCAAAGGTCGGGCGCGCGTCGTCGCCATAGGCCGCATAGTATTTCGCCATGCCCTGTTTCTGAAAAAGATCGGTCAGTGCCAGCTGAAACTGGTCAGGCTGGCTGAACTCGAACACGCCGAAATTGGGATCATAGAAGTGATAGGTGGCGTGCCCACCATTGAAGATTTTCGCCACCAGCATGGCGTGGTTATCCGAGTTGAGCATCAGCGTGCGCGAGCTGGCGAACGCCTCCAGCGTGGTGCCGAGCTGCTGCAGATCGACCCGCCCCAGCGGCTTGCCGATATCGTGCAACTGCACGCCGCGCAACTCCTCGAGCGCCTCCAGAAACACCATTGAATCGCGCTGCTGCGGCTCGGCTGTGGCCAGGAAGAAACGCTCGCGCAAGCGTCGCGACGCCGCCACGCCGTGCTCCAGAGCAGCGCTCATGATCAGCGCCAGCGGGTAACAACGGCCACCGGGATCCCCTGGCCCCTGGAGCAACAGATCCTGCGGCACCAGTTTGACGTCACTGGCCTCGATTTGCCCCAGTACCTGACCCAGCCGCAGGATCACTTGCTCACGATGCTCGCGGGTGGCGATGGTCTGGATATGGGCAACTTGACGCCCCCATTGAAATAGCGTGTGCGCCTGCGACAGCGCGGCTCGCTTCAACGTCAACGCACTGTCCGACGAGACCATCGGCTGGTCGACATGGCTGGCGAGACCGGCCATGAATTGCGGCGCCCGATGCTGATACAGATGGCGTTCAATGGCCGCATAACGCACCGATGCTCCTACCTCGGCAACGCTGTTGGCGAGGTTGTCGAGCTCGGCAGCCACCTGTTTGAAGCTTTGGTTATCCAGTGAGCGTACGCCCAGTAGCTGGCCCAGCAATACCCTTTGCAAGGCGCTGGCCTGGAACAGGCGCAGCGGCTCTTGCGCAATACCACTGAGCAGCTCATCCAGCGCCAGCCCGTGAACGCTGGCATCGTTGAGCGACGCCGGAGCCTTGAGGCTGGCAGGCTGAGCCTTGATGGCCTGGCGATCATCGAAGCCGAGCCCCGGCCCGTCGGGGAACCGCAGCGGGCCGTTATGTCCTTCGCGCATCGCGGCCACGAACGGTTCACCGAGTCTGTCGATCATCCGTTGCAGGACATCCGTCAACAGCACCGGCCGGCCCTCGATGATCGGCCAGCCCTCCTCGAACATCACGCTCTGCTGAGTCAGCAATGCCGTTATATCGCCGCCGTAGCGCGCGCTGTATTGGCCTTCGCGCCAGCGTTGCTGCTCGTCGAGCACCCACTGCTCAGCATCACTGGCGTTGTCTTTCCAGGAGTGATCCAGCTCTTCCTCGGTCTTGTCGTTGACCATCCACAGCGGCTCGATAGCCGCCTCCACCCGCAACGTTTCCTCCTCGCGCGGGACGAAGTTGTGCCGTTCGTAATCGGCCATGCCATCGCGCATCGCGGCCGGGCCGGTCAGATAAATCGTCCCTTCGCTCTGCGGACGAATGCCGTCACTGAAGTAGCCCGCGATGGCCAGCATCAGAAAGTTCGCCGCCACGTCCTCGGTCATCGACAGTTCGGCCAGAGGGCCAAATGTCTGCTCGAGCACTTCGCGCGCCAGCCCTGTCATGCCGTCAAAATCGCTCAGTGCGACGCCACGCTCAGCGGCGAGACGGCTCGTCTGTTCAATGGCCTCATAGTTGAACCGAAACCGCTCGATCACGCTTTTGAGCATCGGCGATTGCGCGTGAGCCATCAGGAACGAGTTGCTCAACGTGTTCTGCACGGCAACGGCACGCAGGTCCTGCGGCCGCACAAGCAGCTCTGCCGGCGCCTGGAACACCTCGTTCAGCGCCGGCTGCTGCCGGGCAAAAGCCTCCAGCGCGGCCCGGTGTTCCTCGGGAATTCGGCCCACATAATCGGTGTACCGGTCACGCAATGCCTGGCGTCCCGGCATCCATTGCGGGTTGTGATCGAGCAGCAATTGCAGAACACCAAGGCGCGCATCGCCACCGAACGTACTGATATCAATCCCGCCCATGGTTTGGACCAGTGGCGGCAGATTATCGACATCGACGTAGCGACCACCCTCGTCGTACACGGCCTCGACCCGCACCACATCCGAGGCGGCGGCCAGATTGCCGCGCAACCGGGTCTCGCGATCATAGATGTCCTGCAACCGCAGCGGCGTGTCGAGATCACGCAGATCGCGCAACTGCAAATCACCACCTGCCAGAGCCAGCAGACTGCGCCGGTTCTGCTCGATCAGAGTTTCCAGTTGTGCCGCGTCCTGGCCATAGGCACGCGACAACAGGTCGACCCGCGCTTCATCCGCCGATAACCCGCGCTCCAGCGCCGCATTGATGTGCAGGAACATTTGCTGCTTGAGGACGATGACCCGCTCTTCGTACAACGTACCCAGCCTGGCCTCGGTAATATTTTCGCTGCCGCCGTGCTGCATGGCGTCAGCCTTGGCGGCCTCGACGATCAACTTGTTGGTTTGACAGGCCAGTAACGCGTCACTGTCATACCAGAGATGGAGGCTATAACCCTGCCCGCTCAATACTTGCTTCCACAGATTGAGGTAATCATGCTGGATCGCACCCAGACCACCGCCCAGCCAGACAAAGTGCAGGTTCTTTACAACCGGTGTTGCGGCGGTCTTCGCGTAAGTCTCGCTATTTCGCAGACGGATCTCGAATGCCTGAACACTGCTGTAGATTCGCGATAAAGCGTCCTTTGGCGGTTCAGGCTGGCTATGGGTGTCACGACGCACACGGGGTACGCCAATCAGCTGTTCCAGCGAATACCTGAGCAATGTCAGGGGCTCAATCAATCGCGGGGAATCGAGCAAACCGATACATGCAAAGTAGTAACGCCAGACTGACTGATAAACATCACTGTCACGGTATACCAACAGAGCCTGCTCAAGATCAGCCTGTTTGAACAGGCTGATAAAGCCGACATAACCACTGACGTCTTGAAGTCTTTGATCGTGCATGAAAGCTCCTTCGTTACTTGACCAACATCATGTGTGCAGATGACGAACAAGCTAACGGCTGGCGAATCAGCGCTCAAACTTCAGAACTTTCAATACATGTCAAAACAGGCTTCTGGAAAACAACTGATAAAGCATGTAACAGCAACAAAGCATTGCTGCCAGCCTGATATATAAATCAACACAACTGAAGAATACACGGTGCGATTGCGCCTGAACTTTTATTACTGCCTGCCAAGATTCAGGATAAATCCGACAAAATATAAGTAACAAGAAAGATCCCACTCGGAGCTAGAGCAGATCCCACACGTCCCGCTGAAAAATATGACACCGGCAAATCCGGAAACACTCTACCTGCAATGTCCGGCATGGCGAGGGGGCAAGCCCCCTCGCCTGCGGTCATGATTGCGGCTTTTCGCCGTACCAGCGAGGTGTGTAGACCCACTCGCCACCTTCAGCCTTCGGGAAGGTGCAAGTCGTTGAAGAGCCAACCAGCACCATGGTGCGCATGTCCACCTGATCCGGGGTCAGTTGCCCCAGTGTCGTCACGCGCAGGGTTTGCCCCGGGCGACCAATGTCGCGCCCCAGCACCACTGGCGTTGCCGCGCTGCGATGTTGCGCGACGATCTCCAGCGCACGCCCCAATTGCCACGGGCGCGCCCGGGAGATCGGATTGTAGAAGGCCAGGGCCAGATCGGCCGCGGCCGCCAGATCCAGACGTTTCTCGATGATCGACCACGGTTTGAGGTTGTCCGACAGCGACATCACGCAGAAGTCATGCCCCAGCGGCGCGCCCGCTTGCGCAGCCGTGGCAAGCGAGGCGGACACCCCGGGGAGGATTTCCAGCTCGACGCTGTGCCAGGCCGGATCTGTCGACTCGTGCAACGCTTCGAGCACCGCCGCGGCCATGGCGAACACGCCGGGGTCGCCGGATGAGACCACGATGACCGAACGCCCCTCGGCCGCCAGCCGGAAGGCGTGGCGGGCGCGCTGCATTTCTTCGCGATTGTCGGTGCAATGCTGCACCTGATCTTCGCGAAACGGGCCGGCCATGCGCACATAGGTTTCGTAGCCGAGCACATCGGTGGCCCGCGCCAGTTCCGCCTTGACCGCAGGCACCATCAATTCGGCAGCGCCGGGGCCAAGGCCGATCACTGCCAGGCGCCCACGTTGACGACCGATCTGCGCGACGTCCAGCGGCTGATCGGCGAGGGCAATCGCCAAGCCGTTGGCACTGCTGATCGAGGCCTGTGGCAGTGCCTGACGAGCCAACTCATTGAGGTCTTTTTGCGCCGCGACAAAGCGCAGTGGCACACCCAGTTCGAGGGCGGCTTCACGCAGTTCGGCCGAGGCCATTTCAGTATCAGCCGCCAGCAGACAGGCCAGCGACTGCTGCGCAACCCCGGCCTGCTGCAATGCGGCGCGCACGGCATGCGGCAAATCGTCCACCTGCGCGCCCACCGCCACCGCTGCGCTGCGCGGATAGATCAGCAGCTCATTGGCGCTTGCGACACGTTCGGCACTGCCAACATGAATCGAGCGCTGCGCCTGCGGGTCTTGCGGCAACTGCGCCTGATCCAGCCACGGTGCGGCGCCTTCGATGCGCACGCTGTGTCCGGCCAGCAGATCGGAAACGAAACGCTTGCCCAGCTCCAGATCAGCCAGCGCATAACCGCTGGGTGGGTTGAGCAGGCAAGTGCCAAAGCGCAGTTCCCCACTGGTGGTGATCGCTGCGGCGACCTGCAATGCGGCGGCAATTTCCCGGGCCATGACATTCACCCCGCCGAGGCCGCCGAGCAGCGGCACCACGGCGCTGCCGTCTTCAGCAACGGCGAGTACCGCCGGTTCAGCGCCCTTCTCCAGCAGCAAAGGCGCCAGGGTGCGAATGACAATGCCGGCCGCGCACAGTGCGATGATCGGCGTGTCTCGCTGGTACAGCTCACGCAGGGTCGCGCCGAATTCCTGATAACTGCAGTCGGCGCCTTCGACGCGCCCGGCGAGGCCATGGATCAGCGCCGTCGGATACAACTGCTGGATCCGCCGTGCGGTGGCGAGCGCGCCCTGTCCGAGGATGACAATGGCCGGTGTGGATTGCGTCATCAACCTTGCCACCGTTCGCCCGGGACGATGATCAGCGAGAAGTACGGCGAGGACATCGGCTCGACCTGATCCAGCGGCACGATCTTCTGATTGGCCATGGTCGCGCGTTCGACGTACAGCGCCCGCTCGGCCAGACCGAGTTCTTCGAGTACCGCACGGACCTTGGGAAAGTTGCGCCCCAGTTTCATGATCACCGCCGCATCGGCGTCGGCCAGACGGCGCTTCAGATCCTCATGCGGCAGCACGCCGGAGAGCACCGACAGGCTCTGGTTGCGATACACCAGCGGCGCGCCGAGTACCGACGCGCCGCCGAGCATCGAGCACACGCCCGGCACCACTTCGGCTTCGTAGCGTGTGGACAACCGGTCATGCAGATACATGTAGGAGCCGTAGAAGAACGGATCGCCTTCACAGATCACCGCCACATCGCGGCCGGCGTCCAGATGTGCGGCCACAGTCTCGGCGGCTTCATCGTAGAAATCGCTGATCACTTGCTCGTAGGACAGCGGCGCCGGCAGCACTTCGGTGGTCACCGGGTACACCAGCGGCAGCAGATTCTGCGCGTCCTGCAGGTGCGCTTCGATAATGCCGAACGCATTGCCCTTCTTGCCCTTGGCGACAAAGTACGCCACCACTGGCGACTCGCGCAGCAGACGCAGGGCTTTGACGGTGATCAGTTCCGGATCACCGGGGCCCACGCCGAGGCCGATCAGACGTCCCTTGGCCTGCATCATTCGATCTCCGTGGCGAGAGCGTTGACTGCGGCGGCGGCCATCGCGCTGCCGCCGAGCCGGCCTTGCATGATCACGAACGGTACGCCGCGACTGTCAGCCGCCAGCGCCGCTTTCGATTCGGCGGCGCCGACGAAACCCACCGGGAAGCCGAGGATCAGCGCCGGTTTCGGTGCCCCGGCGTCGAGCATTTCCAGCAGATAGAACAGCGCGGTCGGCGCGTTGCCGATCACCACTACGCTGCCTTCCAGATGCGGACGCCACAGTTCCAGCGCGGCCGCCGAGCGGGTGTTGCCCAGCTCACGGGCCAGCTGCGGCACGCTGTCGTCACGCAAAGTGCAGATCACCTCGTTGTTGGCTGGCAGACGGGCGCGGGTCACGCCTTCGGAGACCATCCGCGCGTCGCACAGGATCGGCGCACCGGCCGCCAGCGCATCGCGCCCGGCCTTGCCGGCACCTTCGGAAAATTGCAGACCATCGACCGCCTCGACCATGCCGCAGGCGTGGATCACCCGCACCGCGAGTTTTTCCAGATCGGCCGGGATGCGCGCCAGATTGGCCTCGCTGCGAATGATCGCGAAGGAGTTGCGATAGATCTCCTGACCGTCGCGGATGTAATCAAGCATCAAGGGGGCTCCGTGAGCGGGCGTCGAGCAGGATCGCGGCCGCTTCAATAGTAAGGTTGCGTGCGTGCAGCGTGCCGAAACCCGGCAGCGCTGCGTCGCGAAAATAGAGGTCGTAATGACCGGGACTGGTCGCCAGCAATGTCGCCGGTGTGCGATGCGCCGCCGCGCAAGCGCGCGGGCAACCGGACAGGTGCACCTGCTGCGCCTGTGGCAGCAGCGTCGCCAGCAACCGGGCGTCGTGTTTGGTATCGGCCAGGCCTTTGCCGCAGCCGCTGGAGCCGGTGCAGGCAATCAGCCGGGACAGCGGCTCGCTGATGTCGGTCAGCCAGTGCAATTGCGCCAGTTTTTGCAAGACCTGCACCGCGTCAGCGGGCTTTACGTTCGGCAGCAACAGACTTTGCCAAGGGGTAAAACGCAGGCTGCCATCACCGAACTCACGGGCCAGCCGGGCCACGCCACGAAGCATCGCCGGGTCGAGACGGCCGAGCGTCGGCACCGCACCGACATACACCAGGTCTTCAGTATTTTGCCGGTGAACACCGATGTGCAGCGCATCCGCCAGCGGCGTGCGCTGTCGGGCAATGGCGGCTTTGATCGCCACGCGTTGGCGCAATTGTTCGAGAAACGCCGGCGGCGGCAGTTCATCGAGCAAATGGCGCATGCGTGTCTGCTCCGGGCGAGCCAGCTCAAGGAACAACTCCAGCACCGCGATCACCAGCGCATGGCCGTTTTCCACGGTCACGGCACCGGCCGCATGATCAGTCGGGCAGCCCGCCAGGCCGAACGCCAACAATATTTCACCGTCATGCTCGAACGCCGACAGCCACAGATCATGCGGATGCTCGAGCATCGCCAACGCCTCACCGCCATCCAGCTGCACAGCGAACTTGGCACTCAACGCGTGAAAGCGCGGATGCGTTTGCAGGGTTGCCAGAATCTGTTCGGCCAGGGGCCGGGTATCGAATAGCAACTGCCGATCGATCCCGGCACTCGGGCTGAGCATCAGGTTGCGCACATCGTCGCCCGCAACGGTCTGCGGCCCCAGGCCGGCGGCCAGCAAGCTGTCGATCAACGCTGCGGACTGCTCGCCAATACCGCGAATCTGCAGGTTGGCGCGGTTGGTCGCCTCGATCGTCCCACTGGCGAAACGCTCGGTGGCATCGGCCACCGCGTCGGCCTGATCGGCAGTGATCGAGCCGCCATTGAGTTTGATCCGGCAAATGCCGCCGTCCAGCGCCTGGACAATACGCAGCAACCCCGGACAAGCCGAGGGGCGTATAGCGGTGGACAAAGGACGTTCGTTCAAGGGATGACCGGCTGGCAGCAGCACTGTGGTGGGCGAAAGGTCGCCATTATGCCTGCTTTGCCCGAGCGCATGAAAATGCCTGCCGGTCGGAAACTGCTCCTGACCTTGAAAAGCGCTTTATCCCATACAGTTCAAAGTTCGATATCGGCGAAATCGAACTTGACTCCCGCCAGGGCCTTTTGCACTTCGAGCCGGCGTGCATCCATGACCTTTCGGCTGATCACCGCCTTTCTCGCCAGTACAAATAATTGAGTCATGTCTTGCGATATGTCCCAGAAAATATACCTGGTTTTCGTATTCGACTTGATGAACTGTATATTGGTAATCAACAACTCCATATCACCATTGGCGTTACAGCTGATCGGCATGATGTTGAAATCGAATAGCCGGCTATTGACTCCCTTGACTTTACTCAACAGTTCCGCGTCCCTTTCCAGCGCTTCCAGTCCGTGGTAAACCCCGTCCACTTGATCACGACTGAGCAGCGGCGATGCAAGTTGCGTCCATACTTGCCGAACGCTGCCACTGAATTTCTTGCGAACATGTTCGATCGGCGGGTGATCGCGGTTCCACCCATACTTCCACAGGATGTCGGTAAAGTAATCGATCCACCGACCAGGCTCGCTCTCACTGTTGTACTGGATATCCGCACAATGCCGTGCCAGGCCAATACAGTTCAAGACAAACTGGTAATCCTCATGGGACTGCCCTTGACTCTCGGTCAGGAATATATCGCCGACCAGAGTCGCTTTATGTTTTATGTCATTCATATTCATTACATCCTTGTAAGCAGGCACCATTCAAGGTGCCCTTCCATTAAATCAATAAGTACTTATTCACAAGACGATCAAGCTATTTCTTAGTGCAACGCACGCAAGAGCTGACCCACAGCCAAGTTAACAAAGTTGCTCAATTCGCCAATCGATTTTCGAACACATAACATGTCAGCCGTAGTCGGCGTTTGCGACAGGACAGCAACGCCAGACAACACAAGCCGCGCTATCATGCGCCGCTTGAACGGCACACGAGATCTGAGGAACGGCATGACACCCTGGCTGACGGTTGTGGGAATCGGTGACGACGGCTTCAAGGGCCTGGGCAAAAACGCCCGGCGCGCCCTGTTGGCCGCCTCGCGGATCATCGGCGGCCAGCGACAACTGGACTTGCTGCCGGTGTGTATTCGCGGCGAACGCGAATTGTGGCCGAGCCCGTTTTCCCTCGCGCCCGTATTGGAACGGAGTGGCCAAGCCGTATGCGTGCTGGCCAGCGGCGATCCGATGTTCTATGGCGTCGGCGCCAGCCTTGCGCGGCACGTGCCAAGTGCCGAGATGCTGACCCTGCCGGCGCCATCCTCCTGTTCGCTGGCCGCTGCCCGCCTCGGCTGGCCGTTGCAAGAGGTGGCCACACTGTCGCTGGTCGCGCGACCTCTGGCAGCACTCAATGCGCATCTGTTCAGCGGGGTGCGCCTGTTGCTGCTGAGCAATGACCGGCAAAGTCCGGCGGCGGTCGCGGCGCTGCTGCGTGAACGCGGTTTTGGCGGCAGCCGCATGAGTGTTCTGGAGCACCTGGGCGGCGACGCCGAGCGGCGTATCGACGGCACTGCGCGTGACTGGAATGACCCAACGATTGCCGATCTGAATGTAATCGCCATCGAATGCCTGGCCGATGCGCAGGCGCCGCGCCTGTCGCGTCTTGCCGGACTGCCCGACTCGGCATTCCAGCACGACGGGCAACTGACCAAACGTGATGTCCGCGCCATCACCCTCGCCCGCCTCGCGCCGATCCCCGGCGAATTGCTGTGGGACGTCGGCGGTGGTTGCGGCTCGATCGGCATCGAATGGATGCGCGCGCATCCGAGCTGCCGCGCCATCGCCATTGAGGCGGACGAAAGCCGACAGGCCTTGATCGAACACAACCGCGACGCGTTGGGCGTGCCCGGTCTGCACTTGGTGCGTGGCCGTGCGCCGCAAGCCCTCGCCGGACTGGAGCGCCCGGACGCGATCTTCATCGGCGGCGGCGTGACCCGCGAAGGCGTGTTTGAAACCTGCTGGGATCAACTCAAGCCCGGTGGCCGACTGGTGGCCAACGCCGTGACCCTGCAAAGCGAAGTCACCCTGATGAACTGGCGCGAACGCCACGGCGGCGAACTGACCCGCATCCACGTGGCCCAGGCGCAACCGCTGGGCGAGTTCGACACTTGGCGTCAGGCGTTGCCGATTACCCTGCTGGATCTGGTCAAACCCCTCGATGCGTGACGAAACCGCCGAACAACCCGCCCCGCTGCGCAGCGGTCTGACCACCGGCAGTTGCGCCACAGCCACCAGCCTCGCCGCCGCGCGACTGCTGCTCGATGGCACTTCGGCGGATGCCGTGCAGATCGTCCTGCCCAAGGGCAAACAGGTGCAAATGCGCCTGGAGTTTTGCCGCTTGACCGAGGGCGGTGCCGAGGCCGGGACGATCAAGGACGCCGGCGACGACCCGGACGTAACTCACGGTGCGCTGCTCTATTCGCAGGTGCGGCTGCTGGCCGTGCCGGGGATTCGCTTCATTGCCGGCGCAGGTGTCGGCACCGTGACCCGGCCGGGGCTGGTGCTCGGCGTTGGTGAACCGGCGATCAATCCGGTGCCGCGCAAGATGATCAGCGATCACCTGAGCCTGCTCGCCGCCGAGATCGGTTATGCCGGCGGTTTCGAGGTCACCGTCAATGTCGAGGGCGGCGAGGCGCTGGCGCTGAAAACCATGAACCCGCGGCTGGGCATTCTCGGTGGCTTGTCGATCCTCGGCACCAGCGGCATCGTCCGGCCGTTTTCCTGCGCGGCGTACATCGCCTCGATCCATCAGGGCATCGACGTGGCGAAAACCAACGGCTATCTGCACATCGCCGCGTGCACCGGCAACGCCAGCGAAGACACCATGCGCCGGGTCTACGACCTGCCGGAAATCGCCTTGATCGAAATGGGCGACTTTGTCGGTGCGGTGCTCAAGCATCTGCGCAAAGTGCCGGTGGATAGACTCAGCCTGTGTGGCGGCTTCGGCAAGATCAGCAAACTGGCGGCCGGGCACATGGATCTGCACTCGCGGCATTCCAGTATCGACCTGCCGCAACTGGCTGAATGGGCGGCGGCGATCGGTGCCGATCAGGCGTTGCAGCTGAGCATTCGTGAAGCGAACACCAGTCAGCAGGCCCTGGCGATGGCCAGCGCGGCAGGAGTCGCCCTCGGCGATGAGGTCTGTCGTCATGCGCTGAATTTCGCCCGCAGCGTGGTGCCGGCGCAGGTGCAGGTCGAGGTATTTGCGATTGATCGCCAGGGCGGGATTGTCGGCCACGCCGGAGGTTTTGCATGAAGCGGATCTTGTTGCTCGGCGGCGTCACTGAGGCGCTGGCCATCGCTCGCACGCTGGGGCCAGAACACATTTACAGTCTGGCCGGCGTGGGCCGGGTGCCGACCGACCTGACCTGCCAGGTGCGCGTCGGCGGCTACGGCGGGGCCGAAGGTCTGGCGCAATTCATTCGCGCTGAAGGCATCACACTTTTGCTCGATGCGACCCATCCGTACGCCGCGCAAATCAGCCACAACGCCGCCACCGCTGCGCAACTCACCGGCATCCCCTGCTGGGCCTTGCGCCGCCCCGCATGGCAGCCGCAGCCGGGCGACGACTGGCGAGAAGTCAGCGACTGGGCCGAACTGACTGCAGCCCTCGAACCGTTTCGCCGCCCGCTGTTCACCCTCGGCCGCGAACCGCTGCAACACCTCGACGAGATCCCTGCCAACCAGTTCTGGACCCTGCGCGCCCTCGACGTCTACCCTGGCAACGAACGCTGCGAAGTGATCGGCGCCCGTGGGCCATTTCTGCTTGAAGATGAACGCGCGCTGTTCGAACGCCGGCAGATCGATGTGCTGATCAGCAAGAACAGCGGCAGCACCGCGACCGAGCCGAAACTGGAAGTGGCGCGCGAGTTGCGAGTGCCGGTGATGGTGTTGAAACGTCCGGTATTGCCGAAAGTTGATCGGGAGTTTCTGACGACGTCTGAAGTCCTCGCTGCCCTTGCCTCCTTCACCCGGCCTTAACCAAGTGCAGACCTCGCGAAGGCGTGCGACCTGACAGCTCGTATCCTGAACGTTAAAAAGCAGATCAAAAGATCGCAGCCTCGTTTCACTCGTCAGCTCCTACAGGATCGGCGGATGAGAATGGCGTAGCGAATTTCCACCGCTACACTCTGTTTCAATTGATCTGCGACACCAAACCGCACGACGCCTTTTTACTTATCGGCCCTGATCAGGCTAAATAGCCCGCGCCTGATCGCCCACCCAACGGATCTGTCCCATGAACCGACACCGGCTCGCATTTGCCTGGATCGCCTGCTTTGCAGTGCTGTTCAACATGCTCGCCATGCCGATGACCGGGGCGATGGCGCAGGCGGCCAATTCACCGGCCGAACAATTGCTGTGGAGCAGTTTCTGCACCGGCAGCGGGACGAAGATGGTGGCGATCAACATCGGCACCCCGGAGCAGAAAGCCCCGTCCAACGACAGCCATTCCAACATGCAGCATTGCTGGTGCTGCTCGGGTTCAGCGCCGCTGGTGGCGTTGCCGGGCCATACGCCGCAGCTGTATTTCGCCCGTTACGAAAGCAATCGCAGCGTGGCGCCGCCCTCGTTGCAAACACTGACACCGCGCCAGCAATGGCCGAGTCTCAATCCCCGCGCCTCGCCTCTGGTTTGATTTGTTCTCGCAATTGACCTGCGTATCAAATCGTTCTGGAGAACTGCCATGTTGAACAAACTCTTCGTCATCGCCGCGCTGTTGCTGCCGGCGTGCTTCGCCCATGCTCACGAATACAAGGCCGGCGAGCTGGAAATCGCTCACCCGTGGTCGCAGGAACTGCCGCCCAACGCGCCGACCGTCGCCGCTTACTTCGTGATCAGCAATCCCGGCAAGACCGACGACCGCCTGCTCAGCGTCGACTCGCCGATCACCGCCGAAGCCCAACTGCATGAGCACGTGATGCAGGGCGACCTGATGAAAATGCAGCAGGTGCCCAACGTGGTGATTCCTGCCGGCGGCACGGTCACGTTCGCGCCGATGGCCTATCACGTGATGCTGCTCAACCCGAAAGACCGCAGCCTGCTCAGCGACGGCAAACGCTTCCCGCTGACCCTGCATTTCGAGAAGGCCGGTAACGTCACCGTCGAAGTCGCGGTGCAGAAGAAACCTCCGCAAGATACCCAGGCACACGATCACGCCCAGTAACCGATCCGGCTGACCACGCCCGTGCGCCCGCAACGCGCCGGAGCGTTCCGCCTGCATCGCCAGAGCCAGACTCTGACCCGCGGTAGCTGGATCGCCCTGTTCGCCATGTTGATGATCTTCATCGGCCCGCTGATTTCTCAGTCGATGCCGATGGATCAGCACGCCTCGACTTCCATGCCGATGAGCATGGACTTGGCGATGGACATGCCGGGCATGGATCACGCCGCGCACGGCGCACAACCGGCTGCCGAACACTGCCCGCCACAGTCCTCGCACCACGCCCTATGGGAAAAGTGCGGTTATTGCAGCCTGCTGTTCAATTGCCCGGCGCTGACCGGTGGCGGCACTTTCGCCGCGTTCAGCATTGCCCACGTCAACACCTTCACCCCATCCTCCCCATGTCTGGGCCATGCCCGGCAGACCTTCTTCCCCGGCGCCCGCACTCGCGCCCCGCCCATCACGGCGTAAACACCGCACCTTTGATTGCACACGGTTGAGAAGACAGCTTCAGGCTGCCGGCCGTGTCGTTTACGACTGTTTGATGGAAATTGTCATGTCCAGGTTTTCTGCTGTTCCACGCTCGGGTTCTGCCCGGGCTTCCTTCGCACTGAGCGAATCGCGCATTCGTTTCTCGCACGCTACCGCCGTCCTTTGCGGCGTTCTGTTATCGCCGCTGTTGCTGGCCGATGACCACGCCGGTCACGTTGATGAACTCAGTCCGACGGTGATTACCGCGATCGCCCCCAGCTCGCCGTTGACCATCGTCACCAACCCCAAGGACCCGCGCCAACCGGTGCCGGCCAGTGACGGCGGCGATTACCTGAAGACCATTCCCGGCTTCGCCCTGGTACGCAACGGCGGCACCAACGGCGATCCGGTGCTGCGCGGGATGTTCGGTTCGCGGCTGAACATTCTCACCAACGGCAGCATGCTGCTCGGCGCCTGCCCTGGGCGAATGGACGCGCCGACCTCATACATCTCGCCAGAAACCTACGACAAACTCACGGTGATCAAAGGCCCGCAAACCGTGCTCTGGGGGCCGGGTGCCTCGGCCGGCACGGTGCTGTTCGACCGTGAACCGGAAAGCTTCGGCGAACTCGGCACGCGGGTGAATGCCAGCGTACTGGCCGGCTCCAACGGACGCTTCGACAAGGTCGTCGACGCCGCTGCCGGCGGGCCATTGGGCTACGTGCGAGTGATCGGCAACACCGCGCATTCCGACGACTATCGCGATGGCAATAACGACAGCGTGCCGTCGCGCTACGACAAGTGGAACGGTGACATCGCCGTCGGCTGGACCCCGGACGCCGACACTCTGTTCGAACTCACCGCCGGCAAGGGCGACGGCGAAGCACGTTACGCCGGGCGCGGCATGGACGGTTCGCAGTTCCTGCGCGAAAGCCTCGGCCTGCGCTTCGAAAAATCCAACATCACCGATGTGCTGGAAAAACTCGAAGCACAGGTCTACTACAACTACGCCGACCACGTGATGGACAACTACACCCTGCGCACACCGTCCGGCACCGGGATGATGGCCGGGCCCATGGCGTCCAACGTCGACCGGCGCACCCTCGGCGCGCGTATCAAGGCAACCTGGCGCTGGGCCGACATCCAGCTGATCACCGGCCTCGATGCGCAGACCAACGAACACCGCCAGCGCAGTGGCATGGGCATCGACACCTACAAGGATCAGCCCTACACCAAGGACGCCGATTTCCATAACTACGGCGTGTTCAGCGAAATGACCTGGTACGCCGCCGACCGTGATCGGCTGATTACCGGCGCCCGGGTCGACCGTGCTTCGGCCAAGGATTACCGGCAGCGCATTGGTTCGGGAATGATGAGCCGGCCAAATCCGACCGCCGACGAGACCCGCGCCGACACCCTGCCAAGCGGCTTCGTGCGTTACGAGCATGACCTCGCTGACAGCCCGGCCACGCTGTACGCCGGCCTCGGTCACGCGCAGCGCTTCCCGGATTACTGGGAGCTGTTTTCACCGAAGTCCGGCCCGGCCGGTTCGCTGAATGCGTTCGACTCGATCAAACCGGAGAAGACCACCCAGTTCGACTTCGGCGTGAACTACAAGACTGCCGAACTCGAAGCCTGGGCCTCAGGCTACATCGGTGTGGTGCGCGACTACATCCTGTTCGACTACACACCGACAATGATGGGCATGAGCACTTCGCGCGCGGAAAACATCGACGCGCGGATCATGGGGGGCGAGCTCGGTGCCGCCTACAAACTCACCGAGAATTGGAAAGCCGATGCGACCCTGGCTTACGCCTGGGGCAAGAACAGCAGCGACGGCAAAGCCCTGCCGCAAATGCCGCCGCTGGATGCGCGTTTCGGCCTGACCTACAGCGAAGACAACTGGAGTGCCGGGGCGCTGTGGCGCGTGGTCGCGGCGCAAAACCGCATCGACCAGAACAAGGGCAACGTGGTCGGCAAGGACTACGACAAGAGCGGCGGCTTTGGCGTGTTCTCGCTCAACGGCGCCTACCGGATCAACAAAAACTGGAAGGTCAGTACCGGCGTCGACAACCTGTTCGGCAAGGCTTACGCCGAGCACTTGAACCTGGCGGGCAACGCCGGTTTCGGCTACCCGGCCAACGACCCGCAAGCGATCAATGAACCGGGGCGCACGCTCTGGACCAAGGTCGATATGAGTTTCTGACAAGAAAAATCAAGAGATCGCAGGCTGCGCCAGCTCCTACCTCGGAGCGCGTAGATCCTGTAGGAGCTGCCGAAGGCTGCGATCTTTTGATCTAAAAAAATGATTCGCCAAGCGGAGCAAACGTGATGCAAAAGCCCAAACCGAATTTCTACAACCTGGCCTGGCGCTGGCATTTCTATGCCGGATTATTCGTCGCGCCATTCATGGTGATGCTGGCCCTGACCGGCATCATCTACCTGTTCAAACCGCAACTCGATTCACTGATGTACAGCAGCCTGCTCAACGTCCCCGCCGGGCATCACACGGTGCCGGCCGATGATCTGCTGCAACGGGTGAAAAGCGCTTATCCACAAGGCCAGATCACCCAGTACCTGCCGCCGGCCAACGCCGAACGCAGCGCTCAGTTTGTCGTGAAGAATGAGGGTCATGAACTCAATGTGTTCATCGACCCGTACCACGGCGACATCCTTGGCGAGCAGGATGCGAAAAAAAATCTGCAAGCCGTTGCGCGCGCCATTCACGGCGAATTGATGATCGGCACGCTCGGTGACCGCCTGATCGAACTTGCCGCTGGCTGGGGCGTGGTGCTGGTGGTGTCGGGGGTGTTTCTGTGGTGGCCACGCGGACAGGCCGCCGGGATTCTGTGGCCACGGCTGAACAGTCGCGGTCGGGTGTTGTGGCGTGATCTGCACGCGGTCACCGGGTTCTGGGGCGCGGCATTGCTGCTGGTGATGCTGCTCAGCGGCATGACCTGGACCGGCTTCTGGGGCAAGCAGTACGCCCAGGTGTGGAACGTGTTCCCGGCCGCGATGTGGAATAACGTACCGACCTCCGACGTCGAGGCCGGCAGCCTCAACAACGCCGCGCGCCAGACCGTGCCATGGGCAATGGAAAACACACCGATGCCGATGTCCGGCGACCACGCTGAACACATGGCCCACGGCGGTATGCAACACGGCCCCGCCGCACCCGCGATCAGCCTGCAAGACGTGCAGAACATCGCCATTGAACGCAAGGTCGAACCGGGCTACAGCATCACCCTGCCGACCACCGCAACCGGTGTGTTCACCATCGCCGTGTTCGCCGACGACCCGCGTAATGACGCGACCCTGCATGTCGATCAGTACACCGGCAAGGTCCTCGCCGATGTGCGTTTCGAACAGTACGGCGCAGTGGCACGGGCCACGGAAATCGGCGTGATGCTGCATGAAGGCAAGATGTTTGGCACCTTCAACCAGATCATCGTGCTGCTGATCTGCCTGATGATTCTGCTCAGCGCCGTCAGCGGTGTGGTGATCTGGTGGAAGCGCCGTCCGCAGGGCAAGTTCGGCGTACCGCCGCTGCGCCATGACCTGCCGAAATGGAAAACCGGCGTGGCGATCATGCTGGTGCTGGCGCTGATTTTTCCGCTGGTGGGGGCTTCGCTGGTGCTGGTCTGGTTGCTGGATCGGCTGCTGTTCTCGCGTCTGGGCCGCCAAGCTGAATCTGCCTCAACTTCAACGTGAAGCAGGCGAGATGCGCGTTTCAGACAGATCTTTAAACTGCCGGGGCTTAAACTCCGGCATTTTTTAGTGTTACTGTATAACGCAAATAGGCCGCTCTGCCCGCAACCAAAAGTTGCGGGCTTTCTTTTGAAGAAGTGATTCACCGTCCCGATGAACAAGTACCTCTTGTCCAGCCTCTGCCTGCTTGCCATGAACAACGCCAACGCCGATGGCCAGCCGCTGACGCTGCCCACCGGCACCATCTCCGCGCCTGCGGTTGACGAAGAAAGTGTCAGCCTGACCACGCCGACCACCGCCGGCTCGCGCCTGAACCTGACGGCCCTGGAAACCCCGGCCAGCGTCGAAAGCCTCAGCGGCGAACAGGTGCGCGCCCGTGGTGACCGCAGCGTGCAGGACGCCGTGTCGCGCAGCACCGGCATCAGCCGCACCGGCACCCCAGGCGATGGCGGCACCTCGTTACAGGCACGCGGTTTTACCGGGCAGAGTTCGGTGATGCAGTTGTATGACGGCAATCGGATGTACACCGGCATGGGCACCGTGACCTTTCCGGTCGACACCTGGTCGGTGCAGCGCGTCGACGTACTGCGCGGCCCGGCCTCGGTGCTGTACGGCGAAGGTGCGACCGGTGCGGTGGTCAACGTGATTCCGAAGAAGCCGTTCGAGGGCGAAATCGAAAACCACTTGCGCCTCGGCTACGGTTCCTACGACAGCCAGCAGCAGGCGTTCGACAGCGGCGGTTCGCTGACCGACACCCTGAGCTATCGCCTCAATCTCAATCGCCTGCGCAGCAACGGCTGGGTCGATCGCGGAGATTCATCAAGCGACTTCATCAGCGCCGCGCTGCGCTGGCAGGCCACTGATGATCTAGCGTTCACCCTCGCCCACGACTACGGCGATCAGCGCCCGCAGAACTACTTCGGCACGCCCCTGATCAACGGCCGATTGCGCGACAGCCTGCGCAACAAGAACTACAACGTGCGTGACGATCAGCAGCACTACAACGATCAGTGGACGCGCCTGACCACCGATTGGCAGATCAACGACGCCGTCAGTGCCAGCAACGAGCTGTACTACCTCAAGGCCCAGCGCCGCTGGCAGAACGCCGAAAACTACAACTTCGACACCGCCACGCAACAGCTCAGCCGCAGCGGCTACTTCGGCATCGGCCATCGGCAGGAGCAGGTCGGCGACCGCCAGACCTTCACCTTCAAGCACTCACTGTTCGGCCTCGACAGCCAGACTGTGACCGGCGTCGATTACAACCGCATCCGCTTCCAGCTCAACAGCAACTCGCCGTTCAACGACGTGCTGCCCAACGGTCAGCCCTTGGATCTGTATCACCCACAGCCGGGCTATTTCGAAAGCGCCAACCCGTACCGCGACCAGTTCGACAGCACCACCAAACAGATGTCAGTGTTTGCGGAAAACCGCACGCAATTGAGCGAGCGCTGGTCGCTGGTGACCGGCGTGCGCCGCGACTATGTGCATATGGATCGCAACAACCTGGTCGACGACAGCCAGAGCGACAAGACCCTGACCGGCAACAACTGGAAGGCCGGACTGGTGTTTGCCCTGACGCCACAGACCTCGTTCTACGGCCAGGTCGCGACCAGCACCGATGGCATCGGCGGTCTGGTTTCCCTGAGCCCGAGTCAACAGCAATACGATCTTTCGACTGCACGCCAGACCGAAGTCGGCCTGAAGCAGTTGTTCTGGGATCAACGCGGCGAGTTCACCCTGGCGGCCTATCGCATCGTCAAAAAGAAGCTGTTGACCGACGATCCGGGTAACCCGACGCTCAAGCAGCAAGTCGGCCAGCAATCGTCCAATGGCCTGGAAGCCAGCCTCGATCTGCAACTGCCGTACGCCTGGCAGTTGCAGGCCAACGCGGCGATCGTGAAGGCCAAGTACGATGATTTCTCCGAAGTGGTCAACGGGCAGACGCTGTCGTACAACGGCAATCGCCCGGTGGATGTACCGCGTCGAACCGCGAATCTGTGGCTGAACAAAAACCTCAGTGATGATCTGAAGGCCGGTGCCGGCGTGCGTTATGTCGATGCGCGTTACGCCGACATGGCCAACCGCAACGAGCTGCCCAGTTACACCGTGGTCGATGCGACGCTGTCGTGGCAAGCCCTGCGCAACACCACGCTCGGCCTGCAGGTGAACAATCTGTTTGACCGCCAGTACGCACAAAGCCAATACAATGCCGGCCAGCAGTGGATTCTCGGCGAGCCGAGATCGTTCTTCGTCACGGCGGATTACACCTTCTAACCCAACCCCTGTAGGAGCTGCCGCAGGCTGCGATCTTTTGATCCTGATCTTTAAAAGCAACAGCAAAAGATCGCAGCCTTCGGCAGCTCCTACAGGGGCAAGCATCATGAGCATTTGATGACCTCGCTAAACCTCGCCAACCTCGCCTGGACACCTCTGGGCCACGGCCACTGCCATCACCAGTTCCAGCTGCGTGATGCCTCGTTGCAGGTGGCCGCCGGTGAGTTTGTCGGGCTGATCGGGCCCAACGGCAGCGGCAAGACCAGCCTGCTGCGGTGCGCCTATCGCTTCAGTCAGCCGGAAAGCGGCGAGGTCAGACTCGATCATCACAACGTATGGAAGCAATCCTCGCGCTGGTGCGCGAAACGCATCGCCGTGGTCCTGCAGGAATTCCCCGATGCCTTTGGCCTGACCGTCGAAGAAGTGGTCGCCATGGGCCGCACGCCGCACAAAGGCCTGTTCGATGGTGACACGCTGGAAGATCGCAATCTGGCGACGCAAGCGCTCAGATCCGTCGGCCTCGACGGCTTCGAAGACCACGCTTTCGCCACCCTGTCCGGCGGCGAAAAACAGCGGGTAATCCTCGCCCGCGCCCTGACTCAGCAACCGCAACTGTTGATCCTCGACGAGCCGACCAACCACCTCGACCCGCGTTATCAGCTCGAACTGCTGCAACTGGTCAAACGTCTGCAGATCGGCACGCTCGCCAGCATCCATGACCTGAATCTGGCCGCCGCGTTCTGCGACCGGCTGTACGTGATCAATCACGGTCGGATCGTCGCCAGCGGCACGCCGCAACAGGTACTGACCACCGAGCTGCTGCGCGACGTGTTCGGCGTCGAGGCGTTGATCGACTCCCATCCCCTCCACGGCTACCCGCGAATCACCTGGATAACCCGACCATGACTGTGCGTTCCCTGCTTTGCGTCGCTCTTATGTTGTGCAGTGCTCAAGCCTTGGCCGAAGCCACGAAATACCCGCTGACCATCCATAGCTGCAACCGCGAAGTGACCTTCAACGAGGCGCCGAAGCACGCGGTCAGCCACGACATCAACATGACTCAGATGATGCTCGCCCTCGGCCTCAAATCGCGCATGGCCGGTTATAGCGGCGTCAGCGGCTGGAAGTCGGTGACGCCCGAGATGCAGTCGCTGCTCGACGGTTTGCCGGAACTGGCTGCGAAATATCCGTCGGTGGAAACCCTGCTCAACGCCAACGTCGATTTCCTTTTCGCCGGCTGGGATTACGGCATGCGCGTTGGCGGCGACCTCACCCCGCAGACCCTGCAACCGCTGGGCATCAACGTGTATGAGCTGACCGAGTCCTGCGCCTTCGTGATGAAGCGCCCGGCGGCGACGCTGGACGACACCTATAACGACCTGCGCAACCTCGGGAAAATTTTCGACGTGCAGGATCGCGCCAACGCACTGATCGCCGACATGCAGAATCAGGTTGCCGAGATCCGCAAAGACCTGCCCGCCGACAAGCCGCGCGTGTTTCTCTACGACAGCGGTGAAGACCGCGCCATGACCTCCGGGCGTCTCGGCATGCCGCAGGCGCTGATTGACGCGGCCGGCGGGCGCAACATTCTCGATGACGTCGAAGCGAGCTGGACCCGGGTCAACTGGGAGACCGTGGTCGAGCGCAATCCGCAGGTGATCGTGATCGTCGACTACAGCGAAATCACCGCTGAACAGAAGATCGAATTTCTGCTGAAGAACCCGGCGCTGCTATCGGTCGATGCGATCAAGAACCAGCGCTTCATCGTCATCCCTTACGTGCAGGCCACGCCGGGGATCGATAACGTGCTGGCGGTGGAAACCCTGGCCAAAGGGTTCCACGGCGAATGATCGACCGTCGCTACGCCCTGTTACTCACCGCCCTCGGCACCCTGTTGCTGGTGTCGTGCGTGGTGTCGCTCGGCTTTGGCCCGGCGCGAGTGCCGGTGGAGGTGGTTTGGCGGATTCTCCTGCACAAGGCCTCGGGTTTCGGCGAGGTGAGCTGGAGCGCCGGGCAGGAGCACATTGTCTGGCTGATCCGTGTGCCGCGCATGTTGCTCGGGGCGTTGGTCGGTGCCGGGTTGGCGTTGATTGGCGCGGTGCTGCAAGCGGTGACGCGTAATCCACTGGCCGATCCGCACCTACTTGGCGTCACCTCCGGCGCGACACTCGGCGCCGTGATCGTGGTGCTGCACATCGGTGAAATCGTCGGCCTGCTGACCTTGCCGATTGCCGCATTCATCGGCGCCTTGCTGAGCATGTTTCTGGTGCTGGGCATTGCCAACCGTCAGGGTCGGCTCGACAGCGACCGGTTGCTGCTGTGCGGCGTGGCGGTGTCGTTCGTGATGATGGCAATCGCCAATCTGCTGCTGTTCATGGGCGACCATCGGGCCAGCTCGGCGGTGATGTTCTGGATGCTCGGCGGCCTCGGGCTGGCGCGCTGGGAGCTGCTGACGGTGCCGGCGCTGAGTGTGTTGCTCGGCCTCGGTTTGCTGCTGGGCATGGCCCGACCGTTGAACGCCTTGATGGCCGGTGAACAGACCGCCGTCACCCTCGGCCTGAATGCCCGCGCGGTGCGCCTGCGGGTGTTTGTAATCGCGTCCTTGATGACCGGAGTGCTGGTGTCGATCAGTGGCTCGATCGGTTTTGTCGGGCTGATGGTGCCGCACATTGCCCGGCGTCTGGTCGGTGCTGAACACCGGCGACTGCTGCCGGCCTGCGTACTGCTTGGCAGCCTGTTCCTGGTGTGGGTCGATGTTGCCGCGCGCACCTTGATCGCACCGGAAGACCTGCCTATCGGCGTCGCCACTGCGGCCATCGGCGGTCTGTTCTTCATCGGCCTGATGCGCCGCCGCTGACACAACACAATCCCCCTGTAGGAGCTGCCGCAGGCTGCGATCTTCTGATCTTGCTTTTGACTTCAAAAAACAAAGTCGAAAGATCGCAGCCTGCGGCAGCTCCTACAGGAATTGTGGGCGCCCCAATCTGGCGCGGCCGCCTGCACCAACGCACTCTCCGCGTCCCTTCATGGTGCATCCCACCGACGCGCAACCGCTCTAAACCGACATTTTCCTGCCCGATCCCGACCGGGCACAGCCCTTGCAAAACACACCTTCAGTCGTCCGCATCTGCCAACCATAAAAAACTTTAACGTTCATGGAGATCGCACAATGAAGCGTCGCAGTTTGATCAAGGCTTTCACACTCACGGCATCCATTGCCGCGATGGGCATGACCTGGACTGTCCAGGCCGCCGAGACCATCAAGGTGGGGATTCTGCATTCGTTGTCCGGGACCATGGCGATCTCCGAAACGTCGCTCAAAGACATGGCGCTGATGACCATCGACGAGATCAACGCCAAGGGCGGCGTGAACGGCAAGATGCTCGAACCGGTGGTGGTCGACCCTGCGTCGAACTGGCCGCTGTTCGCCGAGAAGGGCCGGCAGTTGCTGACTCAGGACAAAGTCGCCGTGGTGTTCGGTTGCTGGACCTCGGTATCACGTAAATCGGTACTGCCAGTGTTCGAAGAACTCAACGGCCTGCTGTTCTACCCGGTGCAGTACGAAGGCGAAGAGATGTCGCCGAACGTGTTCTACACCGGCGCCGCACCGAACCAACAGGCGATTCCGGCGGTGGAATACCTGATGAGCGAAGAAGGCGGCAGCGCCAAGCGTTTCTTCCTGCTCGGCACCGACTACGTCTACCCGCGCACCACCAACAAGATCCTGCGCTCGTTCCTGCACTCCAAAGGCGTGGCCGACAAGGACATCGAAGAGGTCTATACCCCGTTCGGTCATAGCGACTATCAAACCATCGTCGCCAACATCAAGAAATTCTCCGCTGGCGGCAAGACTGCTGTGATCTCCACGGTCAACGGCGACTCCAACGTGCCGTTCTACAAAGAGCTGGCCAACCAGGGCCTGAAAGCTACCGACGTACCGGTGGTGGCGTTCTCGGTGGGTGAAGAAGAGCTGCGCGGCATCGACACCAAACCGCTGGTGGGCAACCTTGCGGCGTGGAACTACTTCGAGTCCGTGGAGAACCCGGTGAACAAGAAGTTCGTCGCTGACTGGAAGGCCTACGCGAAGAAACACAACCTGCCGGGCGCCGACAAAGCGGTGACCAACGACCCGATGGAAGCCACTTACGTCGGCATCCACATGTGGGCGCAAGCGGCGGAGAAAGCCAAGTCCACCGACGTCGACAAGGTTCGCGAAGCACTGGCTGGCCAGACCTTCGCCGCGCCGTCCGGTTACACCCTGACCATGGACAAGACCAACCACCATCTGCACAAACCGGTGATGATCGGCGAGATCCAGAACGACGGTCAGTTCAACGTCGTGTGGCAGACCGAAGGCCCGATCCGCGCCCAGCCGTGGAGCCCGTTTATCGATGGCAACGACAAGAAGCCGGATTATGCGGTGAAGAGCAACTGAGGCGGATTCAATCTTTGAGGCGGGCTTGAGATCTACCCCCTCACCCCAGCCCTCTTCCCCTAGAGGTAGAGGGGGAAAGGGAGCCGATCTTCGTGCTTTTCAAAGTGTGAGCTCGGCTCGAATTCGCAGGTCGCAACACATCGTCCTGACACCTCGGTCAGTCCCCTCTCCCTCCGGGAGAGGGTTAGGGTGAGGGGGCGGTTGAACAGGACACCACTAATGCCCACTGCCATATACCGCTTATTTCTGGCCCTGGCACTGCTGTTGCCGATGACTGCCTTTGCCGGCGACGCCGAAGATTTCGTCGCCGCAAACCCGGTGCAACAAGCCAAACTGCTGGAAGCCTGGGCCGCGCAGCCCGAGCCGGCGCGTGTCGAGCTGATCAACGCCCTGCAACAAGGCGAATTGATCATCGACGGCCAGCCAAAAACCCTGCGTCTGAACAACCGCCTGCGGGGTCTGATCGACACCGCGTTGGCCAGCCACCAATTGCTCGCCGCCGACGCCAAAACCCGTCTGACTGCCGCGCAGCAATTGCAGAAAAGCGCGAAACCCGCGCAGCTGAAATTCCTCGACCAGCAACTGGCTGGCGAAAAAGACGAGAACGTCCATGCCGCCCTGAGCCTGGCGCTGGCCAATCTGCAACTGGTGGACAGCGATCCGGCGGTGCGTCTGGCTGCCGTGCGCCTGCTGGGTGAAACCGGCGATCCGCTGGCCCGTACCCGCCTCGAAGGCCTGCTCGAACCCGGCGTCGAAAGCGATGCCGGGGTGCGCACCGCCGCCGAAACCAGTCTGGCGCAGGTCAAGCGCAAACTGCTGATCGGCGAAGTACTCGGTCAAGCCTTCAGCGGCATGTCACTCGGCTCGATTCTGCTACTCGCGGCCCTCGGTCTGGCGATCACCTTCGGCCTGCTCGGGGTGATCAACATGGCCCATGGCGAGATGCTGATGCTCGGCGCTTACTCGACTTACGTGGTGCAGCTGATGTTCCAGCGTTACGCACCGCATGCCATCGAGTTCTACCCGCTGATCGCGCTGCCGGTGGCGTTCTTTGTCACAGCGGCGATCGGCATGGCGCTGGAACGCACGGTGATTCGTCATCTCTACGGCCGCCCGCTGGAAACCCTGCTCGCCACCTGGGGCATCAGCCTGATGCTGATCCAGTTGGTGCGCCTGCTGTTCGGCGCGCAGAACGTTGAAGTAGCGAACCCGGCGTGGCTGTCCGGCGGGATTCAGGTGCTGCCGAATCTGGTGCTGCCGTACAACCGCATCGTGATCATCGCTTTCGCTTTGTTCGTGGTGGTGCTGACCTGGCTGCTGCTGAACAAGACCCGCCTCGGCCTCAACGTGCGAGCGGTCACCCAGAACCGCAACATGGCTGCCTGCTGCGGCGTGCCCACCGGCCGCGTCGACATGCTCGCCTTCGGCCTCGGCTCGGGCATCGCCGGCCTCGGTGGCGTGGCGCTGAGCCAGATCGGCAACGTCGGGCCGGATCTGGGCCAGAGCTACATCATCGACTCGTTCCTGGTGGTGGTGCTCGGTGGCGTCGGCCAACTCGCCGGCAGCGTGCTCGCCGCCTTCGGCCTCGGCATCGCCAACAAGATTCTCGAACCGCAGATCGGTGCGGTACTGGGCAAGATCCTGATCCTCGCGCTGATCATTCTGTTCATCCAGAAACGTCCGCAAGGCCTCTTCGCACTGAAAGGACGGGTGATCGACTGATGAACCAGCCTCTACTTGTCACGGCCACGCAAAAGGCCGGGCCGAAACTCACCATTGCCATCGGCGCGGTGATCCTCGCGCTGCTGATCGCCCTGCCGCTGCTCTCGCTATTGGCACCGGACAGCACGCTGCATGTGTCGGCGTATACGCTGACGCTGGTCGGCAAAATCCTCTGCTACGCGATCGTCGCTCTGGCGCTGGATCTGGTCTGGGGCTACGCCGGGCTGCTGTCGTTGGGCCACGGACTGTTCTTCGCCCTCGGCGGCTATGCGATGGGCATGTACCTGATGCGCCAGGCCGCCGGTGATGGCTTGCCGGCGTTCATGACCTTTCTGTCGTGGACCGACCTGCCGTGGTACTGGAGCGGCACCAGCAGCTTTATCTGGTCGATGTGTCTGGTGGTGCTGGCACCGGGTCTGCTGGCGCTGGTGTTCGGCTTCTTTGCCTTCCGCTCGCGGATCAAGGGTGTGTATTTCTCGATCATGACCCAGGCCCTGACGTTCGCCGGGATGCTTCTGTTTTTCCGCAACGAGACCGGCTTCGGCGGTAACAACGGCTTCACCAATTTCCGCACGATTCTCGGTTTCGGTATCACTGAACCGGGCACTCGCGCAGTGCTGTTTCTGGCCACCGTGTTGTTGCTGGTGGCAAGTCTGTTCATCGGCTGGCGTCTGGCGCAGAGCAAGTTCGGCCGGGTGCTGACGGCGCTGCGCGATGCGGAAAACCGCCTGATGTTCTGCGGTTACGACCCGCGCGGTTTCAAGCTGTTTGTCTGGGTCTTGAGCGCGGTGCTGTGCGGTCTGGCCGGGGCGTTGTACGTGCCGCAGGTGGGGATCATCAACCCCAGCGAAATGTCGCCGACCAACTCGATCGAAGCGGCGGTGTGGGTCGCCCTCGGCGGTCGCGGCACGCTGATCGGGCCGTTGCTCGGTGCCGGTGTGGTCAACGGCATGAAGAGCTGGTTCACCGTGGCCTTCCCCGAATACTGGCTGTTCTTCCTCGGCGCGCTGTTCATCGTCGTGACGTTGTATCTGCCCAAAGGCGTGATCGGCCTGCTGAAGAAACGAGGTGAACAATGAGAGTCACTGCGAGTGCTGAATTCATGCTCGAACCGGCGTTTTTCCCCGTGGAACCGAACAAGGACGAAGGCACCAGCCGTGACTCGATCGGCCTCGGCCAGCGCGTCGGCCCGGGCCTCGACACCCGCCACGGCACGATCCTGACCCTGGAAGACATCAGCGTCAGCTTCGACGGCTTCCGTGCGCTGAACAATCTGAACCTGTACATCGGTGTCGGCGAACTGCGCTGCATCATCGGCCCCAATGGGGCAGGCAAGACCACGCTGATGGACGTCATCACCGGCAAGACCCGCCCCAGCCACGGCAAGGCGTGGTTCGGCGAAACCCTCGATCTGACGCAGATGAGCGAAGTGCAGATCGCCCAGGCCGGGATCGGCCGCAAGTTCCAGAAACCCACAGTGTTCGAAGCGCTCAGCGTGTTCGAGAATCTGGAGCTGGCGCAGAAGACCGACAAGTCGGTGTGGGCCAGTTTGCGCGCACGCCTGAGCGGCGAGCAGCGCGATCGCATCAGCGAAGTGCTGGAGACCATCCGCCTGAACACCTCGGTCAATCGCCCGGCGGGCTTGCTGTCACACGGCCAGAAGCAGTTTCTGGAGATCGGCATGTTGCTGATGCAAGACCCGCAACTGTTGCTGCTCGACGAACCGGTGGCGGGCATGACCGATGCCGAAACCGAATTCACCGCCGAGCTGTTCAAATCGCTGGCCGGCAAGCATTCGCTGATGGTGGTGGAGCACGACATGGGCTTCGTCGGCTCGATTGCCGACCACGTGACGGTGCTGCATCAGGGCAGCGTGCTGGCCGAAGGGTCGCTGGAGCAGGTGCAGGAAAACGAGCGGGTGATCGAGGTCTACCTCGGCCGCTGAAGATTGTCCCCTGTAGGAGCTGCCGCAGGCTGCGATCTTTTGATCCTGATCTTAAAAACAAGATCAAAAGATCGCAGCCTGCGGCAGCTCCTACACAGGGAATTGAGGAGATTTTGAGAATGCTGCAAGTCGACAAGCTGCACCAGTACTACGGCGGTAGCCACATCCTGCGCGGCCTGAGCTTTGACGTGAAAGTCGGCGAAGTCACCTGCCTGCTCGGGCGCAACGGCGTGGGCAAGACCACCCTGCTCAAATGCCTGATGGGCCTGTTGCCGGCCAAGGAAGGTGTGGTGAACTGGGAAGGCCAACCCATAACCACGTTCAAGCCGCACCAGCGTGTACACGCCGGGATCGCCTATGTGCCACAGGGCCGGGAAATCTTCGGCCGGCTCACCGTAGAGGAGAATCTGCTGATGGGCCTGTCACGGTTTCCCGGCAGCGAAGCGAAAGAAGTACCAGGTTTCATCTACGAATTGTTCCCGGTGCTGCTACAAATGAAGCAGCGCCGCGGCGGCGACCTGTCCGGCGGTCAGCAACAGCAGCTGGCTATCGGGCGCGCATTGGCCAGTCGTCCGCGTTTGCTGATCCTCGACGAGCCCACCGAAGGCATCCAGCCCTCGGTGATCAAGGAGATCGGCGCGGTGATCAAGAAGCTCGCGGCGCGTGGCGACATGGCGATTTTGCTGGTGGAGCAGTTCTACGATTTCGCTGCGGAACTGGCCGATCAGTACCTGGTGATGTCCCGGGGCGAGATCGTGCAGCAGGGTCGCGGCGAAAATATGGAGGCCGAGGGTGTACGAGGTCTGGTAACAATTTAATCTGTAGCTTCCTAACGATAATTACAAACCATGAACTTACCGCTTCCCACTGCCCTGTTTACCCCGAGCTGGCACGCCGAGCTGGAGCTGGCCTACGCCCGCTTCGGCGACTGCACGCGCCCGGTTCAGCGCCGGCATCTCGGCCCGCTGCGCGTGCAAAAGCACCTGTACGCCGAAGGCCCCGAGGTCTGCCAGCACATCATCGTCCACCCGCCGGGCGGGATCGCCGGGGGTGATCGACTGAATATCAGCGCCCGCGTCGAAGCAGACGCCTGGGCGCAGATCACCAGCCCCGGCGCGGCCAAGTGGTATCGCGCGGCGGGGCCGGCGTATCAGCAGCTTGACCTGAAAGTCGCTGCCGGTGCGACGCTGGAATGGCTGCCGCAGGAAACCATCGTCTACAGCGCCGCTCAGGCTGAACTCACCACCTCAATCGAGCTTGAAGGCGATGCGCGGCTGTTCTACTGGGACGTGGTGGCGCTGGGCCGACCGGCCAGTGGCGAGCGCTTCGACCTCGGACACTTTCAAGCGCATCTGGATATCCGCCGTGACGGGCGATTGCTCTGGCACGAACGTCAACGGATCACCGGCAATGACGGCTTGCTCGATTCGCCGATCGGGATGGATGGCCATCCGGTGTTTGCGACGCTGCTGGTGACCGGTGAAATCGATGCCGAACTGCTGGAGCACTGCCGTTCGCTGGAGCACGAGGTGCGCGGCGATCTGACCCAGTTGCCGGGGCTTTTGGTCGCCCGCTGCCTGGCGAGCGAGGCGCTGCTGGCCCGCGCCTGGCTGATCGACCTGTGGCGCCTGCTGCGCCCGGCCCTGCTCGGCCGCGCGGCCCAGCCACCGCGAATCTGGAACACCTGAAATGCATTGCCCATTAAACCCCTGTAGGAGCTGCCGAAGGCTGCGATCTTTTGATCCTCAAGAGCAACATCAAAAGATCGCAGCCTGCGGCAGCTCCGACAGGGCGTACGACTTAACTTCTTCTGCCGAGATTTGGAAAACAAATGGACCTGACCCCACGCGAAAAAGACAAGCTGTTGATCTTCACCGCCGGCCTCGTCGCCGAGCGCCGACTGGCCCGTGGCGTGAAGCTCAACTACCCGGAAGCCATGGCCTACATCTCCGCCGCTCTGCTCGAAGGCGCCCGTGACGGCCAGACCGTGGCCGAGCTGATGCACTTCGGCACCACCCTGCTGAGCCGTGAACAGGTGATGGAAGGCATCCCGGAAATGATCCCGGAGATCCAGGTCGAAGCGACGTTTCCCGACGGCACCAAACTGGTCACCGTCCACCAACCGATCGTCTGAGGCCGCGCCATGACCTACACCATTCGCGATGCCCTGCATGCCGATCTGCCGGCAATCCGCGACATCTACAACGACGCGGTGCTCAACACCACGGCGATCTGGAACGAATCGGCGGTCGACCTCGGCAACCGCCAGGCGTGGTTCAGCGCCCGGCAGGCCCAGGCCTACCCGATTCTGGTGATCGTCGACGCCGACAACGTTGTGCTCGGCTACGCTTCCTTTGGCGACTGGCGGCCGTTCGACGGTTTCCGCCATACCGTCGAGCACTCGGTCTATGTCCGTAGCGACCAGCGCGGCAATGGCCTTGGCCCGCAATTGATGAGCGTGCTGATCGAGCGGGCCAAAGCCTGCGACAAGCATGTGATGGTCGCCGCCATCGAAAGTGGCAATGCCGCTTCCATTCGTCTGCATGAACGCGCCGGTTTCAGCATCACCGGACAAATGCCGCAAGTCGGCACCAAATTCGGTCGCTGGCTCGATCTGACCTTCATGCAACTGACTCTCAACCCTGGCGCCCAGCCGCCGGTCGCCAACAAGGAGTGACACGCGATGAACCCCGCCCAACTGCGACGCGTCAATGCGGAAAGTTTTGCGCACTATCGTCAGGGCCTGATTGATCTGCTGCTCGACGCCGTGGGTTATGGCGCCAGCGTCGGTTTCATGGCCGACCTCGATGCCGCGCAGGCCCGCGCCTACTTCGATGAAGTGCAGCAACAAGTGAACAAGGGCAGCGTGTTGCTCTGGGTGGTGGTCAAGGATGAAGAGGTGCAGGCCAGCGTGCAGTTGGGCCTGTGCCAGAAGGCCAACGGCCTCAATCGCGCCGAAGTGCAGAAGCTGCTGGTGCGTGAACAGGCGCGCCGCCGTGGCCTCGGCCAGCAATTGATGAATGCGCTGGAGCTCGAAGCGGCCAAGCACAAGCGCGGCATGCTCTACCTCGACACCGAGGCCGGTTCGCCCGCCGAAGATTTCTACAAGGCCCTGGGTTACACCCGCGCCGGCGAAATTCCCGACTACGCCTGCGACCCGCACGGCACGTATCGCCCGACCGCCCTCTACTACAAGATTCTGCAAGGAGCCCGGCCATGATTCCCGGCCAGTACCAGATCCAGCCCGGCGACATCGAACTGAATGTCGGCCGCCGCACCCTCAGCCTGAAAGTCGCCAACAGCGGCGACCGGCCGATCCAGGTCGGTTCGCACTATCACTTTTTCGAAACCAACGACGCGCTGACCTTCGACCGCGCCGCCAGCCGTGGCATGCGCCTGAACATCCCCGCCGGCACCGCCGTGCGCTTCGAGCCGGGGCAAAGCCGTGAGGTCGAGCTGGTGGAGTACGCCGGGCATCGCCGGGTGTTCGGTTTTGCCGCGCGGGTGATGGGTGATCTCGACTGAGATCGGTGCGCCCCCAAAAAGATCGCAGCCTTCGGCAGCTCCTACAAATGCTCTGCGGTCTCGAGCCGAGCACTGACTGTAGGAGCTGTCGAGCGCAGCGAGGCTGCGAAAGCGAGCTATGCGAGCGGTCTCAAATCCAATTGAATCCCAAGGCAAGCACATGAAGATTTCTAGAAACGCCTACGCCGACATGTTCGGTCCCACCGTCGGCGACAAGGTGCGCCTGGCGGACACCGAGTTGTGGATCGAAGTCGAAAAGGACTTCACCACCTACGGCGAAGAAGTGAAGTTCGGCGGCGGCAAAGTCATCCGCGACGGTCAGGGCCAGAGCCAGTTGCTCGCCGCCGAAGTGGTCGACACGCTGATCACCAACGCGTTGATCATCGATCACTGGGGTATCGTCAAAGCCGACGTCGGCCTCAAGGACGGGCGCATCGCTGCTATCGGCAAGGCCGGTAACCCGGACGTACAACCGAACGTGACCATCGCCATCGGCGCCAGCACCGAGGTAATCGCCGGTGAGGGCATGATCCTCACTGCCGGCGGCATCGACACGCACATTCACTTCATCTGCCCGCAGCAGATCGAAGAAGCGCTGATGAGCGGCGTCACCACCATGATTGGCGGCGGCACCGGGCCTGCCACCGGCACCAATGCCACCACCTGCACCTCCGGGCCTTGGCACCTGGCGCGGATGCTGCAGGCTGCCGACGCGTTCCCGATGAACATCGGCCTCACCGGCAAGGGCAACGCCAGCCTGCCGGAGCCGCTGATCGAGCAGGTCAAGGCCGGCGCCATCGGCCTCAAGCTGCACGAAGACTGGGGCACCACCCCGGCGAGCATCGACAACTGCCTGAGCGTCGCCGACCAGTACGACGTCCAGGTGGCGATCCACACCGACACCCTCAACGAATCGGGTTTCGTCGAAACCACCCTCGGCGCGTTCAAGGGCCGCACGATTCACACCTACCATACCGAAGGTGCCGGCGGCGGCCACGCGCCGGACATCATCAAGGCCTGCGGTTTCCCTAACGTGCTGCCGAGCTCGACCAACCCGACCCGGCCGTTCACCCGCAACACCATCGACGAACACCTCGACATGCTGATGGTCTGCCACCACCTCGACCCGAGCATCGCCGAAGACGTGGCGTTCGCCGAAAGCCGTATCCGCCGCGAAACCATCGCCGCCGAAGACATCCTCCACGACCTCGGCGCGTTCTCGATGATCAGCTCCGACAGCCAGGCCATGGGCCGCGTCGGCGAAGTCATCACACGCACCTGGCAGACTGCCGACAAGATGAAAAAGCAGCGCGGCCCGCTGCCGCAGGACGGCGAAGGCAACGACAACTTCCGCGCCAAGCGCTACATCGCCAAGTACACGATCAACCCGGCGATCACCCATGGCATCAGCCATGAAGTGGGTTCGATCGAAGTCGGCAAATGGGCCGATCTGGTGCTCTGGCGTCCGGCGTTTTTCGGTGTGAAACCGACGCTGATCCTCAAGGGCGGCGCCATCGCCGCCAGTCTGATGGGCGACGCCAACGCCTCGATTCCAACCCCGCAACCAGTGCACTACCGCCCGATGTTCGCCAGCTACGGCGGCTCGCTGCACGCCACCAGCCTGACGTTCATCAGCCAGGCCGCACAGGAGGCCGGGCTGCCCGAGGCACTGGGACTGAAGAAGAAAATCGGCGTGGTCAAAGGCTGCCGCGAGGTGCAGAAAACCGACCTGATCCACAACGATTACCTGCCAAACATCGACGTCGACCCGCAGACCTATCAGGTCAAGGCCGACGGCGTGCTGCTCTGGTGTGAACCGGCGGAAACCTTGCCGATGGCTCAGCGTTACTTCCTGTTCTGAAGCACGACAAAAGGCCCCGGGTTCGTGTCTTGCGCACGGGCCGGGGGCCTTTTTCATGGGGCAGGAAAACCGATGTGCAAACGGTCGTGTATTTCCCGCCAAAGGGACTAATATTCGTTTCGCTCCGCCTTTTTTCAGGAACTGCCCATGCGTCTTTCCGAGTTCATCGTGGCCAATATCGACCCTATCGTCGATGAGTGGGAACAGTTCGCCGCGACCATCACGCCGGCCGCCGACTATCTGGATTCCACTGCGCTGCGCGATCACGCCAGCGAGATTCTGCGGGCCGCCGCCCGCGACATGAACAAGCCGCAAAGCCCCGCCGAACAGGCTGCCAAAGCCAAGGGCGAAGGCCCGGAAAAGACCCCGAGCCTGGACGAGGCCGGCGCCAGCCATGGCGAACTGCGCCACACCGTCGGTTTTGACCTGGTGCAGATGACCAGTGAATTCCGCCATTTGCGTGCCTGCGTGATCCGCCTGTGGGTCAACAGCCTTGAATCGCCGGACATGACCTATTTTCAGGACATGATCCGTTTCAACGAAGCCATCGACGAGGCACTGGCCGAATCCACCGCGGCCTACGCCGAGCAGGTCAATCGCTCGCGGGACATTTTCCTCGCCATCCTCGGCCATGACCTGCGTGCGCCGCTGCAGGCGGTGAGCATGTCCACCGAACTGCTGCTGCGCAAATCCAGCCTTGAGGGCGATGCCCTGGCCTGCGCCCAGCACATCAAGCGTGGCGCGCGGCACATGGCGACGATGGTCAGCGATCTGCTGGAACTGGTACGCAGTCGTCTGGGCCGTAGCCTGCCGATCGAGCCGGCACCGATGGATCTGGCCGTTGCAGCGCGAGCGGCGATTGCCGAAGCCTGCGCCGGTAATCCGCTATCCGATCCCAAGCTCACGGTGCACGGCGACACCAGCGGGGTGTGGGACGCCGGGCGAATCGACCAGTTACTGCAAAACCTGATCGGCAACGCCTTGCAGCACGGCACCAGCCAGCGCGACGTGACCCTCGACCTGCGTGGCGAGGGCGACAACGTGTGCCTGACGGTGCACAACTACGGCACACCGATTTCCGAAGAGGCGATCGGCACCATTTTCGACCCGCTGGTGCGCAGCGCCGACGAAGAACTCGGGCAGCCGTCGACCAGCCTCGGGTTGGGTCTGTTTATCGTCAAGGAAGTGGTGACCGCCCATGGCGGGACGATCAATGTCAGCTCGAGTGCGGCTGACGGGACGTTGTTCAGTGTGGTGTTGCCGAGAAAGGTTTAAGCAGGAAAATCTGCGCTGAATTCATCGCTGGCAAGCCAGCTCCCACAGGTTCGGCGTCGAATACAAATTTTTTGTGAACGACATAGTTTCTTGTGGGAGCTGGCTTGCCAGCGATGAGGCCGGCCAATATCACCGCGAACCTACTCGACCACCAAGCGCCCCAACCGCTGGCGCAGCATGCGATTCTCGGCTCGCAGTTCCTTCACTTCATCAAGCAGATCAAGTGCCAGGGCGACGCCCTCCCACTCCAGTTCCAGCTCGCGCCGCAACTTCGCGGCGCGCTTGGCCAGGCTCAGCTCGTAGTCGGTGAACCGCCATTCCCGGGGCTGCGCGCCCTGAGGTTCGAGGATGCCGTGTTCGACGATTTCGATCACGTAGACGTCCGACAGATCGGCCGCCTCACAGAATTCTGCCATGTCCAGTTGAACGATCAGGGGGCTGCTCATGATGGGCTACTCCGTCGTCGGATTCAGAAGTTCTCTCGTGGGTTGAACGCAGCTTTCTTCGCCAGCTCCTGCCACAGCGCCTTGACCTCGTCGTCGGAGGTTTTCGGCATCACGGCCTTGAGCTGCACGAACAGGTAACCGCGCTCACCGGCCTTGTTCTTCAAGCCATGCCCCTTGGCGCGCATGCGCTGGCCGTTCTGGCTGCCGGCCGGAACCTTGAGGTTGATCTTGCCGGTCAGGGTCGGCACGGCCACTTCAGCGCCCAACGCCAGCTCCCACGGTGCCAATGGCAGGGTGATGATCAGGTTTTCGCCTTCGACATCGAATTTCGGATGCGGCGCAAAGCGAATGGTCAGGTACAGGTCGCCATTGGCCCCGCCACCGATGCCCGGTGCGCCCTGCCCTTTGAGGCGGATGCGCTCGCCGTCGGTGACGCCCGCCGGGATCTTCACGTTCAGGCTCTTGCTGGTGTTGCTGACGTGCTGACCGTTGGCGTTGTATTGCGGGACCTGGAAGCTGACCTTCTTCGACTCGTCCGACAGGGTCTCCTCAAGGAAGACCGGCAGTTCCATTTCCACGTCTTGACCTCGGCGCCCTGCACTGCGTTGTTGCCGACCGTCGCCACCGAAACCGGCGCCGCGATTGCCGAAGATCGAACTGAAGAAGTCCGAAAAGTCGCCGGTGTCGCCACCGCCGCCGCCAAAACCGCCACGGCTCTGCCAGCCCGGCGGGCCCTGGAACGGCTGACCGTGCTGGCCATAACGGCGCAGCTCGTCATATTCGGCGCGCTTGTCGGCGCTTTTCAGCGCTTCATAGGCTTCCGAGGCGTCCTTGAACTTGGCCTCGGCGTCTTTTTCCTTGCTGACATCGGGGTGGTATTTGCGCGCCAGCTTGCGATAGGCCGCCTTGATCGCCTTGTCGTCCGCTGTCGGCTCCACGCCGAGTATCTTGTAATAGTCTTTGAAGTCCATCGAAGGAATCACCATCCGTTATCGATTTCGCGCCGAGGCCAGCATGCGCTCATTCGCGCGTGCCGGGTTGACCGATCTCAACTTTGTGACCGGGTGGCGCAGCAGAAGTTTATCGGCAGTGGACGACGGTTCTTGCGACCGCCGGTATGTCTGCCGGCCCATGCCAGCAAGTTTGGGGCGAAGCTGCGACTTTCAAGAAGCTTAGTCGTGAAATAGCAGATGACCGGCCTTCGAATCTGCCGCGCACTGACATACACTGCGCGGCCGTTTTTTGACCGGAACCCGAAAGACATGAACAACGCCTCTCCAGCCCGTGCCTGTGGTATCGACTTCGGCACCTCCAACTCCACCGTCGGCTGGCTGCGCCCCGGCATGGAAACGATGATCGCGCTGGAAGACGACAAGATCACCCTGCCGTCGGTGGTGTTCTTCAACATCGAAGAGCGCCGTCCCGTTTACGGTCGTCTGGCCCTGCACGAGTACCTGGAAGGCTACGAAGGCCGGCTGATGCGCTCGCTCAAGAGCCTGCTCGGTTCCAAGCTGATCAAGCACGACACCAGCGTGCTCGGCACGGCGATGCCGTTCAAGGATCTGCTGGGGCTGTTCATCGGCCAGCTCAAGAGCCGTGCCGAAACGGCCGCCGGTCGCGAGTTCGAACAAGTGGTGCTGGGGCGTCCGGTGTTTTTCGTCGATGACGACCCGCTGGCTGACCAGGAAGCCGAAGACACCCTGGTCGAAGTGGCGCGCAAGCTCGGCTTCAAGGATGTGTCGTTCCAGTACGAACCGATCGCTGCAGCATTCGACTACGAGTCGACCATCGAAAAAGAAGAGCTGGTGCTGATCGTCGACATCGGCGGTGGTACTTCGGACTTCTCGCTGGTACGTCTGTCGCCCGAGCGTCGCGGCATGGACAACCGCCACGATGACATCCTCGCCACCGGCGGCGTGCACATCGGCGGGACCGACTTCGACAAACAGCTGAGCCTGCAAGGCCTGATGCCGCTGTTCGGCTACGGCAGCCGGATGAAGAGCGGCGCCTACATGCCGACCAGTCACCACATGAACCTGGCGACCTGGCACACCATCAACTCGGTGTACTCGCAGAAATCCACCCTGGCGCTGGGCAGCATGCGCTACGACATCGAGGACACTGGCGGTATCGACCGGCTGTTCAAGCTGATCGAACAGCGCGCCGGGCACTGGCTGGCGATGGAAGTCGAAGAAACCAAGATCCAGCTGACCCACGCCGACAGCCGCCACGTACCGCTGGACCGTATTGAGCCGGGCCTGAGCGTGGAACTGAGCCGCGCCCTGTTCGAATCGTCGATCGACGCCTTGCTTGAACGCGTGCGCGGCAGCGTTACGCAGCTGTTGAACGATGCCAGCGTGTCGGTGGCTCAGGTCGATACGGTGTTCTTCACCGGCGGTTCGAGCGGCATTCCGGCACTGCGCAACAGCGTCTCGGCGATGCTGCCGAATGCGCGACATGTTGAAGGCAATATTTTTGGCAGCATTGGCAGCGGTCTGGCGATTGAGGCGATGAAGCGCTACGGCGCCGTGAACTGATCCAAGACCGCGTTGCGCCCATCGCTGGCAAGCCAGCTCCCACAGGTTCTGCGCCGCTTTCGAAAGCGCTATCAATCCTGTGGGAGCTGGCTTGCCAGCGATGGCGTCAGCTAAGGCAACACAGTTATCGGATCAAACCATCCCGCCCAGCTTCAACTCACTCTTCAGATACGCGTAATAAATCGGCCCCGCCACCACCCCCGGCAGGCCGAACGCGGCTTCGAACACCAGCATCGCCAGCAGCAACTCCCACGACTTGGCACTGATCTGCCCGCCGACGATGCGCGCGTTGAGGAAGTATTCGAGCTTGTGGATAAAGATCAGATAGCCCAGCGCCGCCACCGCCACCCAGATCGACAGCGACAGGCCGACGATGGTGATCAGCGTGTTCGACATCAGGTTGCCGATCACCGGCAGCAGGCCGAGCAGGAAGGTCAGGACGATCAGGGTCTTGGTCAGCGGCAGCTTGATGCCGAACAGCGGCAGGACCACCACCAGGAAAATCGCGGTAAAGAACGTGTTCAGCAGAGAAATCTTGATCTGCGCGAAGACGATGTTGCGGAAAGCTTGAACCACCAGATGCAGACGGTCGAACAGGGCGGCGGCCAGCGGTTTGCGCTTGGTCAGGTCCGGCACGCGCTGCAGAGCAATGATCGCGCCGAGAACCATGCCAATCAGCAGGGTGACAAACATGTGCGCCGCGTCCTTGCCTACCAGTTGCAGCTCGGACAGATGCTTGCTCGCCCATTCGCCGATGGCCACGCGAAATTCCGCAGCGCTGGCCGGCAGGTAGGCATCGAGGAACGGCGGCAGTTGCCCGCGCGCGCGATCGACCACGCCCATGAATTTGTCGAGCGAGGCGCCCGGATTTTCCGCTTCGTGCAGCAGGAAACTGATGGCGCCAGCAAAGATCAGCGCCAGCACACTGACCACCAGGGTGCCCAGCAGCGCCACCGCCAGCCAGCGCGCACGCCGACCTTCGATCAGCCGTTGCAGTTGCGGGGTGAGCATGTTGACCAGCTCGAACACCAGCAAACCGGCCAGCAGGCTGGGCAACAAGCGCAGCGGCAATGCCAGCAGCAAACCGCCGCAGATGATGATGCAACTGACCCAAAACACAACATGACGCTCAGAAAACGTTGGCATACAGCCTCAAAACGAACGGCGTAAAAGGATTGGCAGTCTGCCAGCGATCCGGGGAGAGCACTAGGGATATGCAGGGGCTATTGTCGCGCTCAATGGCCCCTTCGCGAGCAGGCTCGCTCCCACAGGGGGTACGCATTTCAATGTGGGAGCGAGCCTGCTCGCGAAGAGGCCGGCCCGTTCACTGCAAATCCTTGCTGATTACTTCTTCTTCAGGCAATCACTCATGAAGGTCTTTCGCGCATCGCCGGTCAGCGCCTTGGTTTTCGCGTCGGCGTTGCAGGTTTTCATTTTCTCCTGCTGCGGGGTCAGCACTTTGCCGTCATTGGCGGCCGGTGCAGCCTTGAGGCAGGTGCTCATGAAAGTCTTGCGCTCGTCGCCCTTGAGGCTCTTGGCGGTAGCGTCGGCATTGCAGGTAGTCATTTTGTTCTGTTGCGCCGTGGCGGCGAAACCCTGGGAACACAGGAGCAGACCGATCATCAACAAAGGGACACGCAACATCTTCATGGAGTTTTCTCCTTGTCGCCGCATCGATGGATGCGGCCTCCGTTGAAGTGTAGCCAAATCTTGTTACACCTTCCTGCCTTCCAAGTGGCTACGCCGATACTGTTCCGGCGTACACCCGGCCTGCCGGGCAAACATGGCAATGAAGGCCGAGCCGCTGCTATAGCCGAGATCGAAGGCGATCTCCTGCACGCTGCGAGTACTTTCCAGCGCCTCGATAGCCGCGAGGTAACGCAGGCGCTGACGCCATTCGCCGAAACTCATCCCCAGTTCGCGCACGAACTGCCGGGCCAACGTACGCTCGCTGACGTGCACCTGCGCCGCCCAGTGCGCCAGCGGGAGGTTATTGCCCGGATCGGCCTGCAAGGCGTCGAGAATCGCCAGTAGCCCGGGATTGCTCGCGTACGGCAAATAACATTCATGCACCGGCGCCTGTTGCAGTTGATCGACCAACACCTGGGCCAGACGCTCGTCAGCGTCGAGTTCGGGGATTTTCACGTCGCGGGCGGCGAAGTCCTTGAGAATCGCCTTGAGAATGTCGCTGATCGCCAGGGTGCAGGCGCGCGGCGGCAGATCGGCGCAGACTTTGGGGTCGAGGCACACCGCGCGGTAGTTGACCGGTTGGTGGCTGTAGAAACTGTGCTCGACCTGCGGCGGCACCCATACCGCGTAGTGCGGCGGCGACATGAAGCGGCTGCCGTCGACGTCCATGTGCAGCACACCGTGAGCCGCATATTCCAGCGTGCCCCAAGGATGGCGGTGCGGCGCCGCATATTCATGGGTGTTGAAGTCGGCGTAGCGGAAGTACACCGCCGACGGCAGTTCGCTGAAATCCAGCAGATCGATGTGTTTGCTGTTCATGCTGTCCGGTTGCAGTGGCAGGTTGTCTGGTTCGCAGTATAGGCCTGCATCCAGACAGGGGATAATCAGCGTTCATCAACGTTCTGGTTTTAACCCCATGCAATATGCGTTTCCCCTGCTGGCGATTTTCATCTGGGCCGGCAATACCGTGATCAACAAACTGGCGGTCGGGGCGATCTTCCCCGCCGAGATCGGTTTCTATCGCTGGCTGCTGGCCGGCCTGCTGTTCACCCCGTTCATGCTCAAAGCGGTGATCGCGCACTGGCCGCAGATCCGCCCGAACCTGGGCAAGATCTTCATCCTCGGCGTGCTGGGTATGGCGGTCTATCAAAGCCTCGCCTACTTCGCCGCGACCCTGACCACGGCGACCAACATGGGCATTATTCTGTCGTTGATGCCGCTGATGTCGCTGGCCATGGCCATCATCAGCCTCGGCCAGCGTCTGACCGCCGGGGCATTGTTCGGCGCAGTGCTGTCGTTCGCCGGCGTGCTGGTGGTGGTGTCGTCAGGCAGCCTCGGTGCACTGCTGCAACACGGGGTTAACCTGGGTGACGCGATGATGCTGATCGCCACCCTGGCCTACGCGATCTACAGCACCCTGCTGAAAAAATGGCAGCTGCGTTTGCCGCCGCTGGTGTTGCTGTACCTGCAGGTGCTGGTGGCGATTGTGGTGCTGTTTCCGCTGTACGCCGCCTCACCGAAAACCGGTTTCACCGCGCAGAACATTCCGCTGGTGCTTTACGCGTGCCTGCTGGCGTCAATGCTTGCGCCGCTGGCGTGGATGCAGGCGGTGCAGCGTCTGGGGCCGAGTCGCACGACCTTGTTCTTTAACTTGCTGCCGTTGATTACCGCGCTGATTGCGGCGGTGGTGTTGAAGGAGCAGTTGGCGATGTATCACCTGGTGGGTGGGGTGTTGACGTTGGGTGGGGTGATTCTGTCGGAGCGCTGGACCACCGTGTTGGGCCGCAGAATCAGCGTTGCCTGATGGAAAAGATCGCAGCCTGCGGCAGCTCCTACAGGTGATCGCGTGGATGAACGCTGAAACCTTGTAGGAGCTGCCGCAGGCTGCGATCTCTTGATCTTGTCTTGGCTTTTACAAGCCGGCAGCCTTTAGCCGCGCCGCATGCTCGACAAACAACCGCAGCGGATCCGCCCCTTTGCCCACCAGCCCCAGCGACTGATTGACGATGTCGAAGTGATCCAGCGGATAGTCGTCGCCAATCACCGTGCCGAGGTGCGAGCTGTAACGCCCGACCATCCCGTCACACTGCCCCGGCTCACGCACGAAGGTTTTCGCGAACAAGCGGCAGCTGCGGTTGGTGCCGTCGAACAGGTTGCCACCGCGATCAGTTTTGCCCGGTTGCAACGTCCCCGACCACGAGTAATAACGCACGCCGTTGACCTCTTCCGGCCCGTGACCGCCCCAGGTCTCGGGCAGGCCCTGTGGATAACGCTGATTGAACAGCGCCACGCCTTCGCTGGTCAGCGATTGATGCGAAGCGTGGATGTCCACCGGCAGTTTCGGCCCGTGGTAACCGGTTTCCAGTAACGCCATCAGCCAGCCGACAAAACGCAACAGCACCTCAAGCACGCGGCCCTTGGCGCTGTTCGCCGGGTAGTGTTTCTGCAGATAGTCGGCCAGTTCAGAACCGTGATTGGGCCCGGCTACGGACGTTACCGAGGCAATCAAATCCGGTCGTTTGGCGGCGGCATAACGCGCGGTCAACGAGCCCTGGCTGTGGCCGAACAGATTGACCCTGGCAGCGCCGGTCTCGCGCAGAATCTCGTCGATGCGCGCCAGCAACTGCTCGCCACGCACCTCGGTGGAATTGAGCGGCGATACCTGCACCGCAATCACCGTCGCCCCGCCACGGCGCAACGCCTTGATGATCCCGTACCAGTACGGATACAGCACCAGCCGGATGAACCCGAGCATGCCCGGCACCAGCACCAGTGGATAACGTGTCGCCGAACCTTGTGACATGGGCAAACATCCTTGTGGTCGCTGAGTGGATGCCAGACGTGCAAAACGCCCGCCAAGCCTCCTCCTTGATGATGACAACTGCACCATCAGCCTACTTCAGGCCCACCACCCCCGCCACAATCAGCCCCACCGACAGCAGTTTGACCAGAGTCAGGCTCTCGCCGAGCAGGGCAAAACCGAGAAACACCGTGCCCAGCGAGCCGATCGCCGTCCAGATCGGATAGGCGATGCTCACCGGCAACTCGCGCAGCGCCAACGTCAGGAAGTAGATCCCGCCAATCGCCGCCACCACCGTGATCAGCGACGGCCACAAGCGGGTGAAGCCTTCGGCGTACTTCATGCCCATGGCGAAAGTCACCTCGAAACCGGCGGCGATCAGCAGGAACAGCCAGGCCACTTAGAACGTCCGGGCGAGGTCGAGCAAACGCTGCTCGGCCTCGGCCACTGATACCGCGAAGGTGCGCTCGGCCGACTCTTCGCCCTCAGCCGCGACCACGCTGACGTCGTTGATGCCGACGAAACCCAGCGCCGTGCGCAGCCATGGATCGGCATGGTTCAGTGCTTCCAGTTCGCCGCCGGGGCCGAAGCCGAACCCGCCGCGACTGGTGACGATCAGCGCTTTCTTGCCTTGCAGCAGCGGCGTGTACTGGGCTACGCCGTTGTCCAGGGTGTGGTCGAAGGTCAGGCCCAGTCGCACAATCTGATCGACCCAGGCTTTGAGGCCGCTGGGCACGCTGAAGTTGTACATCGGCGTGGAAATCAGCAGCAGATCGTGTTCGAACAACTCGCCGACCAGTTGATCGCTGAGCGCCAGATCGGCCTGCATCGACAGCGGCCGAGCTTCGGGTTCAGGGTAAAAAGCAGCCGCCACAAACGCTTCGTTGACCGCTGGAATCGGCGCCCGTCCGACTTCACGGCGGGTGACCTGCGCCTGCGGATGACGTAATTGCCAGGCACTGAGAAAGCTTTCCGCGAGGCGCCGTGAATGCGAACGCTCACCCCTTGGACTGGCATGGATCGCAAGAATCTTGCTCATCTGAATCTCCTTGTGACTAGACTTGAATGGCTGTGTAGCGCCAGATTGGCGCTGACCCGCCGCTGTCTCAACTGAGCAAAAATCAGTTGGGATGAGTCCATTTCACCCATGGAGTATTCAATGTTCGCTTCGTTGCCGCTGACCGCCCTGCGCGCCTTCGAATCCGCTTCGCGGCTGTTGAGCTTCAAGGCCGCTGCTGAAGAGCTGTCAGTCACACCGACGGCGATTTCCCATCAGATCCGAGCGCTGGAAGACTGGCTCGGCGTAGCGCTGTTCGAACGTTTGCCACGTCAGGTACGCCTGACCGAAGGTGGCGAGCGGCTGTTTCGCAGCCTGCACGGCGCGCTGCTGGAAGTGGCGCAAAGCGTCGACACCCTGCGTCCGCAACGCTGTGGCAGCAGCCTGACACTGTCGACCACCGCCGCGTTTGCTGCGCTATGGCTGGTGCCGCGCCTCGGGCGGTTTTATGCGCAGCACCCGAACATCAACGTGCGCCTCGACACCCACTGCGAAGTCATCGACCTGCATCAGGACGCCAGCGTCGATCTGGTGCTGCGCTATAGCCTCGACGATTACCCCAACCTTTACGGCTTGTGCCTGTTCGATGAGACCTTCGGCGTGTATGGCTCGCCGGAGCAGGTAGCTCTGGCCGCCCGACGCACACCGGCGCTGATCAGCGTGCGTTGGCACAACTCGAAGCTGTATGCCCATGGCTGGGAAGCGTGGTGCTCTCGCTCCGGCGAGTCGTGGCTGAACCAGCATCCGGCGATCCGTGAATACGATGAGGAGCATTACGCTCTGCAAGCGGCGATTGCCGGGCAAGGTCTGGTGCTGGCGAGCAATATTCTGGTGTCGCAAAGCGTCGCCAGTGGGCTGCTGGCGCCGTACAAGGGGCAGGTGCAGGTCGATGGTGCCGGGTACAGCGCGTTGTGTGTGCCGGGACGGGAACGGCATCCGCCGGTGCGGGCGTTTTTTGCCTGGTTGCAGGAGGAGGCCGTGTTGTCGGGGCTCACGCCAAGATCGCAGCCTTCGGCAGCGCCTACAGGGGGGACGGTGGAAATCTGATAAAACTTTTTCGATCGCGCAGGACTCACAACCAGGGTATGCGATCACGCCTGAAGAGCGTGGCGCCCATTGGATTAGCCTCCTGGAGATCGAAATGAGCGATGACCTGCATTTGTCTGATGTTCAAACCCTGCGCGAGCGCGCACGACAGCACGTCGAGAACGGCGCGGTAACCGAGAGCTACAGCGCCGACCGTGACGAGGTGCTGCGCCTGCTCAATGAGTCGCTGGCCACCGAACTGGTCTGCGTCCTGCGTTACAAACGTCACTACTTCATGGCCAACGGCGTGAAGGCTCACGTGGCCGCCGAAGAATTCCTCGAACATGCAACCCAGGAAGCACAACACGCCGACCGTCTGGCCGAGCGCATCGTGCAACTGGGCGGCGAGCCGGAGTTTAATCCGGACCTGCTGTCGAAAATGTCCCACGCCCAATACGTGGCCGGGAACACCTTGAAGGAAATGGTCTACGAAGACCTGGTGGCCGAACGGATCGCCATCGACAGCTACCGCGAGATCATCCAGTACATCGGCGAAAAAGACCCGACCACCCGGCGCATCTTCGAAGACATCCTCGCGCAGGAAGAAGAGCACGCGGATGACATGGCCGACATTCTGAAAGACCTGTAACCCTTCCAAAAACGCCTTCGCGAGCAGGCTCGCTCCCACACTGGAATCCATTTCAAATGTGTAGCGAGCCTGCTCGCGAAGGGGCCGCAACAGAAGCAAAAAGATCGCAGCCTGAAATGCTTTCCTGTTGGAGCTGCCGCAGGCTGCGATCTTTTGCTCTTGCCTTTACTTGGTTGGCTTGACGGTCACTGGCGCCTTGCCCGCCTTCATCTGCTCAAGCAGAGGTGCGCATTGATTCGGCTCCCCGCCACTCGGCGCCACCAGCGCCAGCAGCCCCGCCGCCGGTGCTGCGATCACGCCCAATGCCACCATCCCCGCCCCGCGCAGCATCAACGGCACAGCCTTCACACCTGCATCCGGCTTGATGAACTTGCCGCGCACGTACAACGGTGAACGCAGCGAAATCAGGCGCCAGCCCTTGGATTCCGGCGTTACGGTCAGGTTCAGTTGCTCGGTGGCCATGTTCGCAGTGCCGTCGATGTAGATGATCGCGTTCTCGGTGTCGAACACAAACAGCCGCGTGGTCGCCAGGCCAGTCTTGATGTCGAAGTCCGCCGCCGCGCAGTTGATCTTCACTTCCTTGTCGCCAAAGATCTTGCCGACCACGTAGTTGCCGACGTTGAGCCCTGCCAGTTCCATCAGCTCACGGCTGATCGCACCGTCGTTGATCAGCATCTTCAACTGGCCATTGGCGCCGCCAAGCAGCTTGGCCACCGAGTTGCCGCGACCGCTGATGTCGGCGTCGCCATTGAGCTCACCGAAGCTGGTTTTCATCGGCTCGAAGGTCGGGAACAACTGCTTGAGCTTGAAGCCACGCGCGGTCAGTTTCGCCCGGCCTTCCAGCGGTTCGGCGCGACCGTTGAGGCGGATCTGCGCATCCAGATTGCCGCCCGCCACGCCGAAGCGCAGCGGCTCGAGGCTGAGTTCGCCGTCGTTGAGTTTCAGGTGGGTATAGAGGTCGGTAAACGGCAGCTTCTCGCTGTGGACGATGCGCTTGCCGGTGAACTCGACGTCGGCGTCCATCGCGCGCCAGCGGTCGGTCTTGAACTCTTCCACCGGCAGCACTTTGTCCGTCGGTTGTTTGCTCTCGCCGCCGCGGGCCTTTTGCTTGTCATTGGAGTCGGCGCCGATCAGCGGCGCGAGGTCGGCGAACAGCAGTTGATTAGACAGCAGCGCCCCGCTGAGCTTGGGCCGTGGCTGGCTGGCGACGTAGGTCAGGTCGCCATGAATATCGCTGCTGCCGATCTTGCCGTTGAACTGCTCGTAGGTGAATTTCGCCCCGGCGGCGTCATGCAGTTTGGCGATCAAGTGACCGTCGGTGGAATACGGCGGCGTATCGGGCAGGGTTACGCCGGTCAGTGGGTAGAGGTTGCCGAGGCTGGCGCCGGCCAGTTTCAAGCGCAGATCGAGTGCGCCGAGGTTGAGCGGGTCAGTGAGGGTGCCGGCGAGTTCGATGCTGGTGGCGCCGATCTTCGCCTGAACCTGCAGCGGGAACGGTTTGTTCGCGTCCTGCAACGCCAGCAGCCCGCCGATCTTGCCCTGGCCGGTGAGATTCTGGCCGTGGTATTGGCCTTTGACCTTCAGCGCGAACGCATAGTCCTGCGGCGCAGCGCCTTTGTCCTGCGCGGTTTTCGCGGCTTTGGCGCCGACGATATCGCTGAACGGAATCGGCTTGCCCAGCGGATCGATCAACACGTCGAGATTAGTCTTGAGTGTCTGGTCATCCAGGGTGACGTGGCCCTTGTCGAAACCAATCGCCCCGATGTCCACCACCCAGTTCGACGGTTCGGCATTCGGGTCTTTCGGGTCGAACTTGAAGGTCCAGTTGGCGCGGCCATCGGCCAGGCGTTGCAGTTGCGCGTTGGGTTCGGTCAGGTCGATGCGCGGGATCGTCACCCGTTGCGCCAGCAGTGCCAGCGGCGAGATGCGTAGTTCCACACGTTTGAGCGTAACCATCTGCGGCTGCTTCGACCAATCCGGGTTGCCCAGCGTCAGGTCCTCAGCCACCACGTGCGGCCACGGCACCCAGGCCCGCCAGCCGCCCTCGTCCGGCTCACGCTGCCAGATCACCGCGAGGTTGCCATTGATGGCGAACGGACGATGCAATTCTTCCGAGACTTTGGCGTTGAGCGGCGGTTTGATCCGGTTCCAGTCGAAGAACACGATGATCAGAACCAGTACCGCCAGCAGCAGTACGAGGATGGAGAAGGTCCAACTGAAGATTTTTCCGGTGCGCGTCATGCACAAAACTCCTGATGACGACCGCACGCCGACTTCGCGACGCACAGCTGAAACGGCGGGCCAAAGCGGCCCTCATGAATTCTACGACTGGCAAACAGTGCGCAGGTTTAATCGGAATATAGAATCCGCGGCAAAAAATCGCCCGAATGCTGACCGATTGGTCGAACAGCGTTACCGCCACCCGCACATTTGCGAGGCGCGAGTGAGTCGAAAATACCCACCGCGGTGCAAAACCAGCGCCCGCAAACGCCCGAGCTAGAGCGCCTCGGCAGAACAATCAATTCTGTTGATTATTACCATTGTGTTTATGAACTTTTATATCGACTTATCGAGAGTAGCATTGGCTTCGTACCCACTTTATCGCCCTCCCAAGGAGCAACCCATCATGAAACGCCAATTACTGCTCAGCCTTACCCTGTCGATGCTAGCCAGCACCGCTTTTGCCCTGCCCGCTGCCGATCAGGCTACCCCACAAGTGAAAGCCAGCCACTCGGTGTTCAGCCAGACTGTTGCTGCTGACGGCGGCGACCGCACTCCACAAGGTCAGACTCTGGCTGAAAACGGCCGTAATCGCCTGGAAGAAAAAGGCCTGGTACAAGATGGCTACGACAAGACTCCACAAGGTCAGGCTGTAGCAGAAGGCGGCCGTGATCGTCTGGAAGAGAAAGGCCTGGTGCAAGACGGCTATGACAAGACTCCACAAGGTCAGACCCTGGCTTCCGATGGCGGCGACCGCACTCCACAAGGGCAAACCCTCGCTGAAGGTGGTGGTGACCGTACCCCACAAGGCCAGACCCTGGCTGAAGATGGTTTTGACAAAACCCCACTGGGCCAAGCCGTTGCCGAAGGCGGTGGTGACCGTGTGATCGAACGCAACAGCGCTTTGAGCTAAGCCCATGGCGGCCTGGAAAAAAAGCCCGATCAGCCGATCGGGCTTTTGACTTTTTCAGCCCCGGCCAATCGCAAAACCGCATTTCCTCGTTGACTCTCCCCTGCCGTTCGACGCCAGCAAAGCCGATTTGCTAGAGTGCGGCGCTTGTCCCGCTCAAGAAAACGCCTTTGCGATGCTGCCCCGCGCCGAACAGAAACAACAGACCCGCAACGCCCTGATGGACGCTGCCCGCCATTTGATGGAAAGCGGCCGAGGATTCGGCAGCCTGAGCCTGCGCGAAGTGACCAAGACCGCCGGCATCGTGCCCACCGGTTTCTATCGGCATTTTGCCGACATGGACGAACTCGGTCTGGTGCTGGTCAGTGAAGTCGGCCAGACCTTCCGCGAAACCATCCGCCTGGTACGCCACAACGAATTCGTCATGGGCGGCATCATCGATGCGTCGGTGCGGATCTTCCTCGACGTGGTCAGCGCCAACCGTTCGCAATTTCTGTTTCTCGCCCGCGAGCAGTACGGCGGCTCGCTGCCGGTGCGCCAGGCGATTGGTCGTCTGCGCGAAAACATCAGCGCCGACCTTGCGGCCGACCTGACGCTGATGCCCAAGCTGCAACATCTGGATGCGGCCGGGCTGAGCGTGATCGCCGACCTGATCGTCAAATCGGTGTTCGCCACCCTGCCGGACATCATCGACCCGCCAGCCGAAGCCCTGCCGGAGCATCTGACGCCACAGGCGAAGATCACCCAGCAACTGCGCTTCATCTTTATCGGCCTCAAGCACTGGCAAGGGCTGGGCAGTACAGAGTAAAAAACCAAAGATCGCAGCCTTCGGCAACTCCTACACCAATCCCCTGTAGGAGCTGCTGAAGGCTGCGATCTTTTTTATTGGCTACAAATTGGTGCATGTAAAAATCTTCACGCACCAAAACCTTCCAAAATTCTGCAACATCTTGAAACATCCTCTACGCTCCGACAGGGATTTCCTACATCTCGTCCGGTTGGCAAGCCCCTTGCTCTACCCCTCCTACAAGTCCACTGCTGGAAGCTTTCCGATGCTGGTGATTCATCGCAGAATCGACCCTCAACCTGTCTGGTCCGCCGAGTTGCACCTGACCTTCGAAGCGCGGAGCAAAAGCCGTCTGCGCTGTTTCAGTGCCGATGGCGAAGACGTCGGGTTGTTTCTGGAGCGCGGTCAGGCACCGTTATATGACGGCGAATGCCTGCAGGCCGAGGACGGCCGCATCGTTCGCGTCTGCGCCCGCCCCGAGCAACTGCTGCACGTCACCTGCGCCAATGCCTTCGAACTGACCCGCGCCGCCTATCATCTGGGCAACCGCCACGTCGCCTTGCAAGTCGGCGATGGCTGGCTGCGTCTGCTCGACGATTACGTGCTCAAGGCCATGCTCGAACAGCTCGGCGCCCAGGTCGAGGCGATAGAAGCGCCGTTCCAGCCGGAACACGGTGCCTACGGCGGCGGCCATCACCATTCGCGGCATGGCGACGAAGATTTCAACTACGCGCCCAAACTCCATCAGTTCGGCGTACGCCTGTGAATCCGGCCTGGGCGCTGCTGCGCCTGGCCAGTCCGCAACTGCCGATTGGCGGCTACAGCTATTCGCAAGGCCTGGAAATGGCGGTGGATAACGGCCGAGTGAACGACCCTGACAGTGCCCGCCGCTGGATCAGCGATCAACTACTGCTCAACCTCGCGCGTTTCGAGGCGCCGCTGCTGCTTGCCCATTGTCAGGCCGCGGCCGAGGAAAACTGGCCCGAGTTGCTGCAACTCTGCGAAACCCACCGCGCCAGCCGCGAGACCCGTGAGTTGCATCTGGAGAGCCGGCAGATGGGTTACTCGCTGCAGCAATTGCTCAACGGTTTGCCGGAACTCGACGCGCCGGCCCGCAGATTTCTTGAGCAATGCGCCGAACCGCACCTGGCTCTTGGCTGGGCACTGGCTGCCCGCGCCTGGCAAATCAGCCCACAGGATGCGCTCGCCGCGTGGCTGTGGAGCTGGCTGGAAAACCAGCTCGCGGTACTGATGAAAACCCTGCCGCTGGGCCAGCAAGCCGCCCAGCGCCTGACCAGCGAACTGCTGCCGTTGCTGCAACAGGCGCAGCAGGACGCAACCCGCATCAATCCCGAACACATCGGCAGCGCCGCATTCGGCCTGTCTCTGGCGTGCATGGCGCATGAGCGCCAATACAGCCGTCTGTTTCGCTCTTAGGGCCTGTCATCTTGGAGAAGCACATGAACACACAACCCCTGCGCGTCGGCATCGGCGGCCCGGTCGGTTCCGGCAAAACCGCATTGACCCTGGCCCTGTGCCTGGCGTTGCGCGATCGCTACAACCTGGCCGTCGTCACCAACGACATCTACACCCGCGAAGACGCCGACTTTCTGGTGCGCAACGAAGCACTGGCACCGGAACGCATCATCGGCGTGGAAACCGGTGGCTGCCCGCACACGGCGATCCGCGAAGACGCTTCGATCAACCTCGAAGCCGTCGATCAACTGAACCGGCGCTTTCCGGGGCTGGACCTGATTCTGGTGGAATCCGGTGGCGACAACCTGTCGGCCACCTTCAGCCCGGAGCTGTCAGACCTGACCATCTACGTGATCGACGTCTCCGCCGGCGACAAGCTGCCGCGCAAGGGTGGCCCGGGGATCTGCAAGTCCGACCTGCTGGTGATCAACAAGATCGACCTGGCGCCGCTGGTCGGTGCTTCGCTGGAAATGATGAACAGCGACACCCAGCGCATGCGCAATGGCAAGCCATTCGTCTTCAGCAACCAGAAAACCGGTCAGGGCCTGGAAGACATCATCGCTTTCATCGAACGCCAGGGCCTGCTGAACGCCGCCTGACTTATTGACCAACAAGGAAGCTTATCCATGACACTCAAACGCATTCTCGGCGCCGTGGCGCTGCTGCTGACCCCGGCCCTGGCCTTCGCCCACCCGGGCCACGGCGACAGCGGTCTGGTCGCCGGTATCAGCCACCCGATCGGCGGCCTCGACCACTTGCTGGCGATGGTCGCGGTCGGCCTGTGGGCCGCGCAGCAACAAGGCGCGGCACGCTGGGCGCTACCGTGCACGTTTGTCGGCACCATGCTGATCGGCGGCATGCTCGGCTTTGAAGGGCTGGAGTTGCCGGCGCTGGAAAGCGGGATCGCCGCTTCGGTGCTGGCGCTGGGTCTGGCGGTGGCACTGGCCGTGCGTCCGCCGCTGGTAATGGCGGTGGCGGCAACGGCACTGTTTGCGCTGTTCCATGGCGTGGCGCATGGCCTGGAGCTGCCGGACATGAGCAGCCCTTGGGCGTATGCCGCCGGTTTTGTCGCGGCGACGGCGGCGCTGCATGCGGCGGGTTATGGCCTGGTGCGCGTGTTGCCTCAGGCGGCTGCGCCGCTGGTGCGACTGGCGGGTGCTGCTTCCGCGCTGACTGGCGCGTGGTTGCTGGCCGGTTGATCTCTATCGCCCCACAATTGGAATGCACTCTCCTGTAGGAGCTGCCGCAGGTTCGGGCCGCGTTCGGACGATCTTTTGATCTGGCTTTTAACAATCAAAGTCAAAAGATCGTCCGAACGCGGCCCGAACCTGCGGCAGCTCCTACAGAATCAAGCTGCGAATCCGATTCAATTATGGGAGCGGGCTTGCTCGCGAAGGCGGACTGACAGACACCGCGTCTCATCGGGCCGCCGCTCTGCTACCATGTCGCGCAATCGCCCCAGCCGTGACGACGTCCGCCAATGCCCCATGCTTGCCGCTCCACCTCCCTGCCCGAATTGACCGCCCTGTTCAGCAACGTGCAACAGCACTTTCTGAACGTGATCGTGCCGCTTTGGCAAGGCCCGGGCTGGAATGCCGACATGGCGCTGCCCTACGAGGCACTCGACGCGGCGCATCAACCCTTGCCACCGCAACGCTATCGGGCGATGGCCTGCGCACGGCAGCTGTACCTGTTTTCCAGCCTGATCGGGGTTGTGGATAACGCCGAGGTACGCGCCGCCGCGCTGTTCCGCTCGCTGCAACGGCATTTCCACGATGCCGAGCACGGCGGCTGGTTCTACAGCGTCGACGCGCAAGGCAAGCCGCTGGATCAGCGCAAAGACCTCTACACCCACGCCTTCATCCTGTTCGCCTGCGCCCATTACTGGGCCAAGTCCCGGGAGCCGCTGGTGGAATCCACGCTGAACGCCGCACTGGAAATCATCGGTCGGCGCTTCGCCACCGGTGATGGCCTGTACGAAGCCTGTCTGGACCGCGACTGGATCACCCTGCAAACCGGACCGCTGCAGAACCCGCTGATGCACCTGGCCGAAGCGTTCCTCGCCACCTTGGCGGTGCGTGAAGACGCGGCGACGCAGCAAGCGCTGCGTGAGTTATGCACAGCCATGCACACGCAGTTCGTCGATCCGCAGCACGGAGTGTTGATGGAGAAGCCGCTCGGGGCTGTGGATAACTGGTACGAGCCAGGGCATCAGTTCGAATGGTATTTCCTGCTTGAGTCTTCAGCCCTGCTACGCGGCTCGAAACTGCACGCTGCGCTGGACCGGGCATTCGCTTTTACCGAGCAATTCGGTGTTGAACAGCCTTCAGGGGCGGTGCGGGCGATGCTCGATCTGGAACTGGACGGTCGCCCGAAAGATTCGACTCAGCGGATCTGGGCGCAGGCGGAATACCTGCGCGCCCTGACCTTGCGCCCGAACAGCGAAGCCACCGTGCTGCGCCAGTTGCAGGCGCTGCAGCAGCGTTTTCTGCATGCGGGCGGTTGGCATGAGTGCCGGGATGAGCTGGGAGAGGTCAGCCGCAAGGACATGCCTTCGACCACGCCTTATCACTTGGCGACGTGCTACAGCGGATTGGCAGAATACCTGAACTGATCTCATGAAAAATGGGATTACTGTGGCAAGGGGATTACTGTGGTGAGGGGATTTATCCCCGACGGGGCGCGAAGCGCCCCTAAAACAGCAGGGCCGCTGCGCAGCCCATCGGGGCGGTGCGACGTTTCGCTAAATCCCCTCGCCACAAATGTGTTCTCAGCCTAAATCGGGGTCATATCAGGCAATCCACTTCTTGTCGCCCGTAAAGCTGATGGTCAACCAGCGTGCCGCATCCGGCTCGCCCAGCTGCGCCGAGATTTCCTCCCGCAACACATCCAGCTGACCTACGCTGCTCAGCGCATAATCCGCCGGCAACACCACATGAATCTCGATAAACCGCGCCCGCCCGTGCTTCTGCACGTAGGTCACGTAATCATCGAAACCATGCTCGACCTTCGCCGCTTCCATGACCTGACGCACCTGATCATCCAGGGTGTCCGGGGCAATACCCAGTACATCACGCAGTGCCGGGCCGAGGATCTTGAACGCCGGTGGCAACATGGTCAGCGCCAGCACGATCAGGATCAGCGGGTCGACAAACTTCGCCCACTCGCCGAAGCCCTGGGCCTGGAGCAGCAGCGCCACGAGAAAACTGATCAACAGGCCGACCGAGAGCATCGCGTCCACCAGCCAGCTGATGTTGTCGAACTGGATCAGGCTGGATTTGAGCTTGCGATTGCGCCGACGCACGTAGAAGAAATAGGCGAACTCGACGACGGTGAACACCGCCGCATAAATAATCACCAGCCCCAGCCCGATCTCACGGCCACCGTTGATGATGCCGAACACGCCGTTGAGAAACGCATAGATGGCGATCAACAGCAGGAAGCTGCCCTCGATCAGCAGCACCATCGGCTCCAGATGCCAGAAACCGAACTGGAAGCGGTGATTGCTTTCTTTGGCGATCAGCCGTGCGGTGATCAGCATCAGCACTTTGATGAACGTTGCGATCAGCGAGAAAAAACCATCGAAAAGGATGGATTGCGAACCTGAAACAAAACCGGTGACGATTCCGGCAATCGACACCGCGAACATCAGGATGGTCGATTGTTTGAGCAGTGACTGCTCACCTCGGTTACTCACGTAGCCTCCTCTAAAAACCTTTGAACCGCGGGGTGCGGTGGGGTTATTGGGGGAGAGTTTACCTTACCGTCCTGTTTTGGCCGATTTGACCTATTCGCGAGCAGGCTCGCTCCCACTTTGAAATGCATTCCAATGTGGGAGCGAGCCTGCTCGCGAAGAACGATGACGCGGTATCAGGCTTTGTTACGCTCGATGGCAAACCCGGCCCAGGTCTGGCTCACCGGCATCAGCTCCAGGCTGTTGATGTTGATGTGCGCCGGGGCGTTGAGCACCCAGAAGATGGTCTCGGCGATGTCCTGCGGTTGGATCGGCTCGGCACCGGCGTAGGTGGCGTTGTAGCGTTCCTGGTCACCGGCAAAGCGCACCAGCGAGAACTCGCTTTCGCACAGGCCCGGCTCGATGTTGCTGACGCGCACGCCAGTGCCCTGGAGGTCGCAACGCAGGTTCAGCGAGAACTGCTTAACGAACGCCTTGGTCGCGCCATACACATGGCTGCCGGGGTACGGATAGTTGCCAGCGATGGAGCCGAGGTTGACGATGCCGGCGCCACGGCCGTGAGCGATCAACCGTGGCAACAGCAGGCGGGTGCTGTACATCAGGCCTTTGACGTTGGTGTCGACCATGGTGTCCCAGTCGTCGAGGTCGCATTTGGGTGCCGGATCGACGCCCAGCGCCAGCCCGGCGTTGTTGATCAGGCCACGCAGCTTGGCGAACGACGGCGGCAGATTGGCAATTGCCTCTTCCATCGCCTTGCGGTCACGCACGTCGAGCACCAGGCCATGCACTTCAGTCTGCTTCGACAACTCGGCGCACAGCGCGTCGAGACGTTCTGCACGACGGCCGGTCAACACCAGTTTCCAGCCAGCCTCGGCGAAACGACGGGCACAGGCTTCACCAAAACCGGAGGTTGCGCCGGTAATAAACAGGGTGTTGGACATCGTGTTCTCCTTGCGTCGGCCGCCAGCGCAGCCATTGGAATAGAAAATCAGCAGCCAGCATGCCCGGCCCGGCATTTACGAGCAACACCCGCACCGGGACAACTTCCGATCAAATTTTGATCAACCTTCGCTACGCCATACCTGCCGTGGCCTGTAGCCATGTGCACGCACGTTATCCACAGTCCCTTCCACAGTTTCCGGGGGCAAGTAGAACCGCGCAAAGCCGCGCCATACAAGGCTTTGCGCGGGAAACAGAAAGTTTTTTGCTTGACCCTGAAGCGGCTGATGTGCCGGAGATGGCATTTTGCACGACCGGACGGTCAGTGCAGTGATTGCGCGAGGCCAGTAATTACGGCCCTCAGCGGAGTCTTTCCAGAGTTTAGTCACAGACTTATCCACAGGCTTGTTCACACGTAATTGTCTCTACAGAACAGCCTAGAAAAAGGTTGACAACAGCGTCTTCAGCTCCAGCAAAAACGCCTGATCAAAAAGCGATCACCAGCCTGCAAGCCACGGAACACAAGGGCTTCAGCCAGCTACTCCCACGTTATTCACAGCCAGCTCCACAGTAAACGGGGACAAGTCAAAACTGTGGAAAAACAGCCATTTGCAGCGTCTATATGTCGCGCTTTGGCAGGTGTGGGAATTTGTTTTCCACAATTTCAGAATCGACTTGATCTTGAAGACGAATTCACTGTAGGAGCTGCCGAAGGCTGCGATCTTTTGATGTTGTTTTTTTAGGATCAAAAGATCGCAGCCTTCGGCAGCTCCTACAGGGGGATTGTGGTGGTTTGAGATGTAAAAAGCCCCGGGACTCGCGTCGCCGGGGCTGTGCATAACAACTATTGGGTCAGTGCCCGCCCAGGTAAGCGTTACGCACCTCCTCATTTACCAACAACTCCTTACCGGTACCGGTCAGACGAATCTCGCCGTTGACCATCACGTACGCCCGATCCGACAGCTTCAACGCATGGTTGGCGTTCTGCTCGACGAGGAAAATCGTCATGCCGGTTTTCGCCAGTTCACGCAGGGTGGCGAAGATCTGTTTCACCACGATCGGCGCCAACCCCAGGCTTGGCTCATCGAGCAGCAGCAATTTCGGGCGACTCATCAGGGCGCGGGCAATGGCGAGCATTTGCTGCTCGCCGCCGGACATGGTCATCGCCCGCTGAGTGCGGCGTTCTTCGAGCCGTGGGAACAGCTCGAACATGCGCTGCATGTCCTCCTTGGCGTACTTGTCGCCGATCGGGATGGTGCCCATCAGCAGGTTCTCCTCGACGGTCATGTCGGGGAACACCCGCCGCCCTTCCGGCGACTGCGCGATGCCGTTGGAGGCGATGTAGTGCGAGGACTTGTGGGTGATGTCGACGCCTTGATAGAGGATCTGCCCACCCGCCGCGCGCGGCTGGCCGAAGATCGACATCAGCAGCGTCGATTTACCCGCGCCGTTGGAGCCGATCAGGCTGACGGTCTCGCCTTCGTTGATCTGCAGCGACACGCCCTTGAGGGCCTGGATCGGGCCGTAGAACACGTCCAGGTCTTTGAGTTCGAGGATCGGTTTGCTCATACCAGCTCCTCTTCGTCGGCGCCCAGGTAGGCGGCAATCACTTTCGGATCGTTGCGGATCGCCTCGGGCCCGCCCTCGGCGATGACCACGCCGTGGTCCAGCACCACGATGTGGTCGGAAATGCTCATGACCATGCCCATGTCGTGTTCGATCAGCACCACGGTCAGATCATGCTCGTCGCGCAGCAGCCGGATCATCGCGCTCAGTGCTTCGGTTTCCTGAGGGTTGAGGCCGGCGGCCGGTTCGTCGAGGCAGATGATCTGCGGCCGCGTGCACATGGCCCGGGCGATTTCCAGACGGCGTTGCTGGCCGTAGGACAGTTCACCAGCCAGACGGTTGGCACAGTCCACCAGATCGACCACTTCGAGCCAGTAGAACGCGCAGTCCAGCGCATCACTTTCGGCCTTGCGGTAGCCCTTGGTGTTGAGGATGCCGGCGAGCATGTTGCGGTTGACCCACATGTGCTGCGCCACCAGCAGGTTTTCCAGCACCGACATTTCCTTGAACAGACGAATGTTCTGGAACGTCCGGGCCAGACCGGCGCGGTTCACCAAATGGGTGCCGCCGAACATCTTATAGTACAGGCGACTGAGGAAGCTTTTCGGCGAGACGAAGTCGGTCGGCTTGAACGACTCGCCCAGCAGCTGGATGACGTTGGTCTGTTTGCCGCGCACGTTGAGTTCGATCTTGCCGCCGGAGGCCTTGTAGAACCCGGTCAGGCAGTTGAACACCGTGGTCTTGCCGGCGCCGTTCGGGCCGATCAGGGCGAAGATCGAGTTGCGTTTGACCTTGAGGCTGACATCGCTCAAGGCCTTGATGCCACCGAAGTGCATCATCAGTTTTTCCACAGAGAGTACGACTTCACTCATGGCGCAGTCCTCTCATAGTGAATGGCACCTTTACGTGGAGTGACCCCGGTACGGCTGATGCGAATCAGCCCGCGCGGTCGCCAGATCATCATCAACACCATCAGGATGCCGAACAGCAGCACGCGGTATTCAGCGAAGCCGCGCAGCAGTTCCGGAGCAACCGTCAACACGAATGCCGCAATCACCACGCCGATGGTCGAGCCCATGCCGCCGAGCACGACGATGGCGAGGATCAGCGCCGATTCGAAGAAGGTGAACGAGGTCGGGTTGACGAAGCCTTGATAGGTGGCGAAAAACACCCCGGCCAGCCCGGCGGTCGATGCACCGATAGTGAACGCCGAGAGCTTGACCAGCACATGGTTGAGGCCCATCGAGCGGCAGGCGATTTCATCTTCGCGCAGCGCTTCCCAGGCGCGCCCCACCGGCATTTTCACCAGCCGATGCTTGATGTACAGCACGGCCAGTACCACCAGGAACAACACTGTGTAAATGAAGTAATACTTCACGTCCGGGTTGTAGGCGATACCGAAGAACTCATGGAACGGTACCCCGCCATCCTTGGCCCGCTTGCCGAACTCCAGGCCGAAGAAGGTCGGCAGTGGCGCCGGCATGCCGTTCGGCCCGCCGGTCAGCGACAGCCAGTTGTTAAGGATCAGGCGAATGATTTCACCGAAGCCCAGGGTCACGATCGCCAGATAGTCGCCGTGCAGACGCAGCACCGGGAAACCGAGGATGCAGCCGGCCAAACCGGCAGTGATTGCCGCCAGTGGCAATACGGTCCAGAAGCCCAGCCCGAGATATTGATAACCGAGCGCGAGACCGTAGGCGCCGATGGCGTAGAACGCCACGTAACCGAGGTCGAGCAGGCCGGCCAGACCGACCACGATGTTCAGCCCCAGCCCCAGCAGCACGTAGATCAGCCCGAGGATGACCACGCCCAGCAGGTACGAGTTGGAGACAAACGGCACGATGACCGCGAGCACGATCAGCAGTGGAATGATCCAGCGCAGGCGTGATTTGTGATCGGCAGGCAGCACATGCACACCGGAGCCGGTGCTCTCGAATCCGTCGAGAATCTTCAGGCCCTTGGGCGTCTGCAGGAACAGGCTGAGGGCAAAGCGGCCGATCATGACAATGCCGATGATCCACGCCACGCGGGTTGGTTCGAGGTTGAAGCTGTAGCCGTCGAGCACGACGCCGACAATCGGACCAAAAACGATCAGGGCAATCAGGCCGGCCAGAATCGCCTCAACCAGGCTTTTTTTGATATCGATATTTTTTTGAGTGGTTGAAGACATCGCTTACACCTTCGACACAAGAGGACGGCCCAACAGGCCCTGAGGCCGGAAGACCAGAACAAGTACGAGCAGCGAGAAGCTGAACACGTCTTTGTAGTCGGAGTTGACCAGTCCCGAGAACAGCGACTCGGAGATCCCGAGAATGATCCCGCCGAGCATCGCGCCTGGCAGTGAGCCGATCCCGCCCAGCACGGCGGCGGTGAACGCCTTGATGCCGATGACGAAGCCTGCGTAGAAGTCGAACGTGCCGTAGTTCATGGTGATCAGCACGCCGGCCAGAGCCGCCATCGCTGCACCGATGATGAACACGTAGGAAATCACCCGGTCGGTGTTGATCCCGAGGATCGAAGCCATCTTGCGGTCTTGCTGGGTGGCGCGGCACATGCGGCCGAGCTTGGTGTACTTGATCACGTAGGTCAGCAGGCCCATGCCGACAAATGCGGCGACCAGAATGAAGATCTTGGTGTAGGTCAGTTGGACGAAACCGCTGCCGACGTCGATGCGCCAGGCACCGGTAAGCAGTGTCGGAACACCCTGTTGACGGGCGCCCTGGCTGATCTGGGCGTAGTTTTGCAGGATCAGGGAGATACCGATGGCACTGATCAGCGGTGCCAGTCGGGTGGAGTTGCGCAGAGGTTTGTAGGCGACGCGTTCGATTACCCAGCCATAAACGCCAGTGACGACGATGGTGAAAACCAGCGTGCCGAGCATCAACAGCGGGAAGGATTCAATACCGAAGTAAGCCAGCAGAGCCAGACTGATTGCCGCGAGGTACGCGGAAATCATGTAAACCTCGCCGTGGGCGAAGTTGATCATGCCGATGATGCCGTAGACCATTGTGTAGCCGATGGCGATCAGGCCATAGACCGACCCGAGGGTCAGGCCGTTGACCAGTTGCTGCAGGAAAATACCATCCATAACGCAATCTCACGCAATGAGAACCTGCCCACCGGAGCGGGCGGTTCTTCTAGGAAAAATACAGATTTACGTCGGAGCAATGTCAGAGCGCGATCGGCCCAGCCGCCATTGATCTCCTGTGGGAGCTGGCTTGCCAGCGATAGCGGCGGAACATTCAACAGAGTTGTCGACTGTCAGGCCGTCATCGCGGGCAAGCCCGCTCCCACAGGGGTTCATGGCGTTCGGATGATCGCGTCAGCCCTTACTTCTGTTTTTCCAGCTGATGGTATTTGCCGCTCGCGTCCCACTGGTAAACCACGTAGTCGGACACTTTCAGGTCGCCCTTCTTGTCCCAGGCTTTTTCGCCCATGACGGTTTTCACCGGGTTGGCCTTGAGCCACTCGGCGGCTTTTTCGCCACTGTTGGACTTGGCGCCGTTGAAGGCGGCCGCCAGGGTCTGAACCGACGCGTAGGCGTACAGGGTGTAGCCTTCAGGCTCGGTGCCGGCCTTGCGGAACGCGTCCACTACCGTCTTGCTGTCTGGCAGCAGGCGAGGGTCGGCGCCGAAGGTCATCAGCACGCCGTCAACGTATTGCGGACCACCGGCGGTGGTCACCAGTTCGTCGGTGACGATGCCGTCGTCAGACATGAACTTGACGTCTTTCAGGCCTTCGGTACGCAGTTGCTTGACCAGCGGGCCGGCTTCCGGGTGCAGGCCGCCGAAGTAGACCACGTCGGCACCGGCTGCACGAATCTTGGTGACCACGGCGCTGAAGTCTTTCTCGCCGCGGGTCAGGCCTTCATACAGCACCGGCTTCACGCCACGTTTTTCCAGTTGAGCCTTGGTCGCATCGGCCAGGCCCTGACCGTAGGTGTCCTTGTCGTGCAGCACGGCGACTTTCTTGCCCTTGAGCACGTCGACGATGTAATCGCCCGCGACGATGCCTTGCTGGTCATCACGCCCGCACATACGGAACATGGCGCTCAGGCCGCGCTCGGTCACCTGCGGGTTGGTGGAACCCGGAGTGATCGCGATAACGCCGGCTTCGTCGTAGATTTCCGAGGCTGGAATGGTGGAAGAGGAGCAGAAGTGCCCGACCACGCCGGCGACTTTCTGGTTGACCAGGTCCTTGGCGACTGTCACTGCCTGCTTCGGTTCGCAGGCGTCATCGCCCTTGACCAGTACGATTTTCTCGCCGTTGACGCCGCCCGCCGCGTTGACCGCGTCCGCCGCTGCCTGTGCACCCTTCATGTACTGCTCGCCAAATGCCGCGTTGGCGCCAGTCATTGGACCCGCTACACCGATTTTCACATCAGCTTGAGCAAACGCAGAAACACCCAGCGCAGTAGCTACTGCGAGGGCCAGAAAGCCTTTCTTGTAAAACGTCTGGGACATGAGGTGGTGCTCCAAGGTTTTTTTTAGTTGGCACTGCGACTTCACTTCACTGAATGCTCTGAGCAAGCGCCGTGCCATCGGTTTTTTATTCTTCAAAAAGTCGCTGCTTTCTTGTTATTTCGACTGTTTCGTTCCCATTTTCATTGGGCGTGCAACCGTCTAAACCGCGGAAGGTGAAACCTTTTTAAATCTTAGGCGCAACCCGCTTGCGCCATCATTGCAACCGCGGCACCAAACGACGTGCAACCAGCCTGTAACAGCTCGCGTCACCGAACTGCACACTGCTGGTGCGGGACTGCTACAACCCGCACCATTAGAGGCTAGTCGCTACGCCGAAAAGCGCCGCTTCCGGCAACATATTTCAACACTCAAATGACGATGCGCAGGCACTGGCCCGCGTGATACAGCGAGAAGCCGGCCTCGTACAGGCAGCTGCGCAGGCCGACACCGGCCAGGGGCTGCATCGGTGCGAAGGGGATCGGCAGGGCTTGAGGATTTCCGTCACACAGGTAGTCGGCGAAGGCTTTGCCGACCACGGTACCGGTGGTCACGCCACGACCGTTGTAACCGGTGACGGCCACCAGCCCGGGTGCCGGCTCGAACAGCCGCATCAAGTGATCGGGGGTGAAGGCGATGCGCCCGGTCCAGGTGCATTCCCATTCCACCGGTTTCAGATGGGGGAAGTAATGCTGCTGCACCCGGTCGGCCCAGGCCTTGAGGAACCACGTCGGTTTCTGATTGCCGTTGCCCAGACTGCCGAGCAACAAGCGGCCGTCCTTGTCGCGACGGATGCTGCTCAGCACTTGGCGCGTGTCCCACGATCCCTGTCCGCCGGGGAGGATGTCATGGGCGGCGTCTTCGGTCAGCGGCACCGACGCGACCTGATAGTAGTAACCGGGGAAGAAGTTGCGCTTGAGTTCGGTCCAGTCGCCTTCGGTGTAGGCGTTGGAGGCGATCACCACTTGCTCGGCGAGCACCGAACCGTGCTCGGTCTGCACTGACCATTGCTGGTCCACGCGCTCGAGACGGGTGACTGGCGAGTGGTCGAACATCTGCCCGCCCAAGCCCTTCACCGCATTAGCCAGTCCGGTGACATAGGCCATCGGATTGAGCGTGCCGGCACGCCGGTCGAGCAACGCCGCAGCAATCTTCTGCGTACCGGTGGCTTGCTCGCAGGCCTTGCCGATGAGCAGCTCGACCGGTGCCCCGCGACGCTTCCATTGTTGCTCGCGACTGCGCAGATCCGCCTCACCCTTGGCGTTGTGCGCCATGTGCAGGGTGCCTTCGCGGCGCAACTGACAATCGATGTTGTATTTATCCACAAGGCTGAACACCAGCGCCGGCGCCGCCCCGAGCATGCGGTTGAGTTGACTGCCGACCGCTTCGCCGAATCCGGCCTCGATCTCGTCCGGCGGGATCCACATGCCGGCGTTGACCAGCCCGACGTTGCGTCCGGAACCGCCATGCCCGGCACGATGCGCTTCGAGCACGCAGACGCTTTTGCCTTTTTCCAACAGATGCAGCGCCGCCGACAACCCGGTAAACCCGGCGCCGATCACGCAGACATCGACTTTGACCTCACCCTTGAGCGCGGTGTTATCCGGGCGCTGCGGCGTGAGTTTTTCCCACAGACATTCTTCGCGTAACGGCATTGCCAGACTCCAACAGAAACCTAACCAATTGCGTTGTGGGCACTAAAAAGATCGCAGCCTTCGGCAGCTCCTACAAAACCGCAGCCAACCGCAGACCTGTAGGAGCTGCTGAAGGCTGCGATCTTTTCAGTTTTTGCTCAATTTCAGTCGAAGGTGATGCCCTGCGCCAGCGGCAACTCCAGCGAGTAGTTCACGGTATTGGTCTGGCGGCGCATGTACGCACGCCAGGCGTCGGAGCCCGATTCACGACCGCCACCGGTCTCCTTCTCGCCACCAAACGCGCCGCCGATTTCCGCGCCGCTCGGGCCGATGTTGACGTTGGCGATGCCGCAGTCGCTGCCAACCGCCGACATGAACTGCTCGGCCTCACGCACGTCGGTGGTGAAGATGCACGACGACAGGCCCTGCGGCACCGCATTGTTCAAGCGCAGTGCTTCCTGGAAGTCGCTATAGCCGACCACGTAGAGGATCGGCGCAAAGGTTTCGCTGCAGACCACATCACTCTGCTCCGGCATTTCGACGATGGCCGGCGACACGTAGTAAGCGTTGGGGAATTGCTCTTCGAGCTGACGCTTGCCGCCGAACACCCTGCCGCCCTCGCTCAGCGCCTGCTCCAGCGCGTCCTGCATGTTTTCGAAGCTGTGTTTGTCGATCAGCGGGCCGACCAGATTGCCTTCCAGCGGATGACCGATGCGCACTTTGGCGTACGCGGCTTTGAGGCGGGTGACGATTTCTTCCTTCACCGATTCATGGGCAATCAGCCGACGCAGGGTGGTGCAACGCTGCCCGGCAGTACCGACCGCACTGAACAGGATGGCGCGCACGGCCATGTCCAGATCGGCGCTCGGGCCGAGGATCATCGCGTTGTTGCCGCCCAGTTCGAGAATGCTGCGAGCAAAACGTGCGGCGACTTTCGGTGCCACTTCGCGGCCCATGCGGGTACTGCCGGTGGCGCTGATCAGCGCGACACGCGGGTCATCCACCAGCGCTTCGCCAGCATCGCGACCACCGATGATCACCTGGCACAGGTGCGCCGGCGCATCGGTGAATTTCTTCACCACACGATCGAACAGCGCCTGACAGGCCAGTGCGGTCAGCGGGGTTTTCTCCGACGGTTTCCACACCACCGGGTTACCGCAGACCAGCGCCAACGTGGTGTTCCACGCCCACACCGCGACCGGGAAGTTGAACGCGCTGATCACGCCGACCACGCCCAGCGGATGCCAGGTTTCACGCATGTGGTGGCCCGGGCGCTCGGAGGCGATGGTCAAACCGTACAGTTGACGCGACAGGCCGACGGCGAAGTCGCAGATGTCGATCATCTCCTGCACTTCACCGAGGCCTTCCTGAGTGATCTTGCCCGCTTCCCACGACACCAGTTCGCCGAGGTCAGCCTTGTATTCGCGCAGCACTTCGCCGAACTGACGCACCAGCTCGCCGCGACGCGGGGCCGGTACCTTGCGCCACTGCTCGAACGCATGATCTGCGCGACTGATGTGCTGCTCGACTTCGGCCGGGCCTTCCCAGTTCACGGCGGCGATGCGGCTGCCGTCGATGGGCGAATGCACCGGCACTTTGCCGTTCTGATACAGGGCCGGGTTCACACCAAGACGATCAAGCAATGCGGCAACCATGGGTCACTCCTCAAGCGAAAAACAGAATGTGTGCGGACGCATTTTCGCGACCGGGCAGGCCTTTAGTTGTAGCTTCCCAAAGGCGAGGCAACAAACGACCTTTACGCGAGATATCATTCCGTTTATTCATGCTGCGCACAGAAAGACAAGAAAAAGGGATCACCCATGCTGAACAAACGCCACTTGCCGTCGATCACCGCGTTGCAGTGCTTCGAAGCCGTGACCCGGCACCTGAGCTTCACCCGGGCCGCCGAAGAGCTGAACCTGACCCAGAGCGCTGTCAGCAAGCAAGTGGCGCAGCTTGAGGAATTGTTGCAGCACTTGTTGTTCCGTCGGGTGCGTCGGCGTTTGCAGATGACCCCGGCCGGGGATTTGTACCTGGTGGAAGTCCGAAAAATCCTCACTCAGGTGGAAATGTCCACGCATTACCTGCGTTCCTACGGCGGCGAGACCGAAGTCCTGCGCGTCTCTACACCCTCGACCTTCGGCGCCCGCTGGCTGGTACCGCGTCTGAAGGGCTGGCGCCTGCGCCATCCGTCGATCCATCTCGACCTGTGCAACGAGCAGGAGGCCGACGATTTGCTACAGGGGCGCAGCGATCTGGCGTTCTATTTCGGCCAGGGCTCACGCCCCGGCACCGAATGCCTGAAGCTGTTCGGCGAAGAGCTGGTACCGGTCTGTGCCCCCGGCAGCCTGCCGGACACGCCCTTCACCGATCCGACGCAACTGACCGATCTGGTGCTGCTGCAAAACGCCTCGCGCCCACAGGCGTGGCATGACTGGTTCGACAGTCAGGGTTACCACACCGAACACAGCTACCACGGCCCGCGTTTCGAAACCTTTTATATGTGCATCCGCGCCGCCCAGGTCGGCTGCGGTGTGGCGCTGCTGCCACGGTTTCTGGTGGAAGAGGAATTGGCCGACGGCAAACTGGTCATTCCCTGGCAGCATGCAATGCCGAGTTCCGACGCCTATTACCTGGCCTACCCGGAACATGCGGCGGAAGTGCCGAAGGTGCGGGACTTTGTGAAGTGGATGCTGGAGCAGATTGATAGCCCGGACGACTACTGATTCTCCTGTAGGAGCTGCCGAAGGCTCGGGCCGCGATCGGACGATCTTTTGATCTTGTTTTTTCAGAATCAAAAGATCGCAGCCTTCGGCAGCTCCTACATCAAGCAAAATCCGGCAGGGGCCAAAAATTGCTGGCAATCTTCGTCCCTGATATGCGCCACTAGCGTCATTGATTGATCCCGCGCAACCGCGCGGTGCACCTGGAGACCCCGTTTATGAGCGAGAGTGTGTTTGCCGATCGCATCGTGCAGAACCTGCTCGACACCGACTTCTACAAACTGACGATGATGCAGGCGGTGCTGCACAACTACCCCAACGTCGAAGTCGAATGGGAGTTTCGTTGCCGTAACAGCGAGGATCTGCGGCCGTATCTGGCCGAGATTCGCTACCAGATCGAGCGCCTGGCCGAGCTGAGCCTGAGTGCCGACCAGTTGAGCTTTCTCGAGCGCATCACCTTCCTGAAACCGGATTTCCTGCGCTTTCTCGGACTGTTCCGCTTCAACCTGCGCTACCTGCACACCGGGATCGAGAACGGCGAACTGTTCATCCGCCTGCGCGGCCCGTGGCTGCATGTGATCCTCTACGAAGTACCGTTGCTGGCGATCGTCAGCGAAGTGCGCAACCGCTATCGCTACCGGGAAATCGAACTGGTGCAGGCGCGGGAACAGCTGTATCGCAAGTTCGACTGGCTCAGCGCCAATGCCTCGGCCGACGAACTGGCGCAATTGCAGGTCGCTGATTTCGGCACCCGCCGGCGCTTCTCGTACCGCGTGCAGGAAGAAGTGGTCAACGTGCTCAAGCACGATTTCCCCGGGCGCTTCGTCGGCACCAGCAACGTGCACCTGTCACGGGAACTGGATATGAAGCCGCTGGGCACCATGGCCCATGAATGGATCATGGCCCACCAGCAACTCGGCCCACGGCTGATCGACAGCCAGATCGCCGCCCTCGATTGCTGGGTCCGCGAGTACCGTGGTCTGCTGGGGATTGCGCTCACCGATTGCATCACCACCGACGCCTTCCTCGGCGACTTCGACCTGTTTTTCGCCAAGCTCTTCGATGGTCTGCGCCACGATTCAGGGGATCCGGTGCAGTGGGGCGAAAAATGCATCGCCCACTACCACAAACTCGGCATCGACCCGATGAGCAAGACCCTGGTGTTCTCCGACAGCCTGACCCTGCCCAAGTCGCTGGAGATCTTCCGCGCGCTGCACGGGCGGATCAACGTCAGCTTTGGCATCGGCACCAACCTGACCTGTGACATTCCGGGTGTCGAACCGATGAGCATCGTGCTTAAAATGACCGCCTGCAACGGCCAGCCGGTGGCGAAGATCTCCGACGAGCCCGGCAAGACCCACTGCAAAGACCCGAATTTCGTCGCCTATTTGCGACATGTGTTCCAGGTTCCTGCCGATTCCAGTCTATCTAGCAAGGAGTGAATTCATGCAAGCCGTACAGCGTGAGATTGCTGAACAGCTCAAGGTGCAACCGCCATTCGCCGGGCATCAGGCCCTCGAAGCGGAAGTCGCCCGGCGCATCACCTTTATCCAGGATTGCCTGGTCAATTCCGGCCTCAAGACCCTGGTGCTGGGCATCAGTGGCGGCGTCGACTCGCTGACCGCCGGCCTGCTGGCCCAGCGCGCCATGCGTGAACTGCGCGAGCGCACCGGCGACGACGCCTACAAGTTCATCGCCGTGCGCCTGCCGTACGAAACCCAGTTCGATGAGCACGATGCGCAAGCGTCGGTGGATTTCATCGCCCCGGACGAACGCCACACCGTGAACATCGGTCCGGCGGTCAAATCACTGGCCAAGGAAGTCGCGGCGTTCGAAGGCAAACATGCGGTGTCGGTGGATTTTGTGCTCGGCAACACCAAGGCGCGGATGCGCATGGTCGCCCAGTACACCATCGCCGGCGCGGCGCACGGTCTGGTGATCGGCACCGACCACGCGGCAGAAGCGGTGATGGGCTTCTTCACCAAGTTCGGTGACGGTGCCTGCGACCTGGCCCCGCTCAGCGGTCTGGTGAAAAAACAAGTCCGGGCGATCGCCCGCAGCTTCGGCGCACCGGAATCGCTGGTGGAAAAAGTGCCGACTGCGGATCTGGAAGACCTGTCGCCGGGCAAACCGGACGAAGCGTCCCACGGCGTAACCTACGCCGAGATCGACGCCTTCCTGCACGGCGAGCCGGTGCGTCAGGAAGCGTTCGACATCATCGTCGCGACTTACAACAAGACCCACCACAAGCGCGTGATGCCATTCGCCCCGTAAGTTGAAAGCCCCTGTAGGAGCTGTCGAGTGAAACGAGGCTGCGATCTTTTGATCCTCAAAAACAACATCAAAAGATCGTCCGATCGCGGCCCGAGCCTTCGGCAGCTCCTACAGAAACGAAAAAAGCGTCCCAAGGGACGCTTTTTTTGCGCCTGAATCAATTACTTCACTGCAATGGTGCCTTTCATCATCGAGATGTGGCCCGGGAACGAGCAGAAGAAGCCGTAGTCAGTGCCAGCGGTCAGCTTCGATACGTCGATGGTCAGCGTATCTTTCTCGCCGGCGCCGATGATCTTGGTGTGGGCGATAACGCGATCGTCGCCGTCTTTCAGGTAGTTCTTGTCGATGCCAGCGGCCAGGCCGTCGGTAGCGATCGGCTGCATGTCAGCGGTTTTGCTGACCACCAGGTTATGGCCCATGACGTTCTTCGGCAGGCTGCCGGAGTGGGTCAGTTCAACGGTGAAGGTCTTGCAGCTCTTGTCGATCACGATTTCCTTGGTGTTGAAGGACATCTGGTCGGTGGAATCAACGGTGGTTTTGCACTCGGCAGCCATCAATTGGCTGCTGGCCAGCGCCAGCAGGGATACCGCAACAACTTTGGAAAACATGGTGAATCTCCAAGGCAGGGTTAACAAAAACACTAATGGTGGAAAGACTGCCTGAAATCTTCGCAAGTTCCTATGACTTGAGTCAAAAATTGTATACAACTTTCAGGCTATGACACTCATCGAAACAATCTACCGGCCAGAATCCAAGGCCGGGCCTATGATCGGCGCATCTACTGAAACGGAGTGCCTGTCATGTTCTTTAACGGTCTGTTGTGCAGTTTGCTCGCCGCCTACGCCTGTGGCGCCAGCGGTACCTTTGAATCGCCAGAACGCGAAGCTTAGCCCTTGGATCAAGACGTGCCAGCCATTACCCTGTGACGGATTGACCCAGGAGGAAGGCATGTCTCTCAAATCCGTTTGTGTATTTTGCGGTGCCAACGCCGGCACTGATCCGGCTTACACCGAAGCCGCCCAAGCCCTTGGCCAGGCACTCGCCGAGCGCCAGCTGACGCTGGTTTACGGTGGGGGTGCCGTGGGCCTGATGGGCCTGGTGGCGGACGCCGCGCTGGCCGCTGGCGGCGAAGTGATCGGGATCATTCCGCAAAGCCTGATGGACAAGGAGATCGGTCACAAAAGCCTGACCCGTCTCGAAGTCGTCGATGGCATGCACGCGCGCAAGGCGCGCATGGCCGAGCTGAGCGATGCGTTCATCGCGTTGCCCGGCGGTCTCGGCACGCTGGAAGAGCTGTTCGAAGTCTGGACCTGGGGCCAGCTCGGCTACCACGGGAAACCGCTGGGGCTGCTTGAGGTGAACGGTTTTTACAGCAAACTCACCGCTTTTCTTGACCATATCGTCGGCGAAGGCTTCGTTCGCGCCCCACACCGTGACATGCTGCAGGTGAGCGAATCAGCACAAACGCTGCTCGACGCCCTGGATAACTGGAAGCCGACCGTCACGCCAAAGTGGGTCGACCAAAAACCCGGTTAACCGCCGGGCACCGATACAGGGCAGAATACGCGCCGCTCAACCTCACCTTCGACCCCAGAGGATCGCCCATGGCCAAACCCAATTACTCCTTCGCCAAACGTCAACGAGACCTGGAAAAGGAAAAGAAGAAAGAGGAAAAGCTTCAGCGCAAGAAACAGCAGGCTGAAGAAGCGGCACTGAACCCTGACGGTGAAGTGGCGACTGACAACGATGATGAAGTTGTTGATGCACCGAAAGACCAGGCACCTGACGCCTGAGCTGATTGCTGATTCGCTCCCTGCGGGAGCGATCTGTGGTGAGGGGATTTAGCGAAACGTCGCACCGCCCCGATGGGTCGCGAAGCGGCCCCAAATTGTTTTGCGACTGCTTCGCAGCCGATCGGGGATAAATCCCCTCGCCACAAAAGCTCCCCACACTCGATTGTCTTCACTCCAATGGCATCACCGTGACCCGCACTTCCGGATCATGCGAACCGCCCCCCAGAATCACCCCCCGCAACGGCGACACATCGGAAAAATCCCGGCCCCACGCCAGGGTGATGTGCTCCAGCGCCGGCTGCACATTGTTGGTTGGATCGAAATCCACCCAGCCCAATACCGGACAGAACACCGAGACCCAGGCATGCGACGCGTCGGCGCCGATCAGCCGTGGCTGCCCCGGTGGCGGCTGGGTCAGCAGATAACCACTGATGTAGCGCGCTGCCAGCCCTCGCGAGCGCACGCAAGCGAGCATCAGATGCGCGAAGTCCTGACACACGCCACGCCGGCGCTCCAGCACCTCGACCAGCGGCGTCGCCACTTGCGTGGCCTCGGCATCGAAGGTGAATTCGCTGAAAATCTTCTGCATCAAGGCCTGCACGCCCAGCAACAACGGCATGCCTGGAGGAAAACAGCTTTCGGAAAACTCGACGAAGCTGCGTTTCAAATGCACGTAGGGTGATTGAAACCGATAGCGACAAGCCTCCAGCATTTCGGCGGACAACGGCTGACTGCTGTAGGTCAGCGCATCACGCGTCTGCTCCCACGCCGGGGACAGATTGAAATCCGCCAGTGGCCGCGCCAGCACCTCAACCGTGAGCCGGGCGTTGACCTGCAACTCATCATGCGGACGCTCGAAGGCCAGTCGGGTCAGCGGATTGCCGAACACATCCAGCTCATCCCGCCGCGTCGTCGGCTGCGGGCTGATCAGCAATTGCTGCTCGGTGCAGCGCTGCCATGTGCACTCACGCGGCCACAGGTGCGCCAATTGCTGTGCCAGCGAAACCGGGCTGTCGTAGTGGTAACAGGTGTCGTGGAAGATCTGGTAGTGCGCGCTCATCAGACGGACACCGTGCGCTGGCTGACATCATCGACATGGGCAAAGTGGCGCAGCGCCAGACGATCGGACACCTGACCGCTGGCCTCGGCAATCTCTTGCAGCAGATCCGCCAGACCACCGAGCGCGGCACGCACGCTGTTTTCCCCGAACAGCGGGTTCTCCAGACAGCCCAGATCGAACCGCGCCAGACGCTCGACCAACTGCGGCAATCCGGCCTCGCGAGGCACGCCGAAATCGTCATTCAATCGCTTGAGCGTGCGGGTCACCAGTTTCAACTGAAACAACACCGCGTGCGGGTTCTGCTCATCCAGCAGCAACAGGTCGAGCACCGGAATCAACTGCGCCACCGCCAGATACCGCGAACGGTAGGTGATGCTGCTGTTGCCCAGTTCCAGCAGCCATTCCAGCCCCGCCTGATCGAACGCCCCGGCGCCGCGCAGAAACGCCGCCAGACTGCTGCTGAGAAACTGCAACCGCTCGATGCGCCGGCCGATCATCAGAAAGCGCCAGCCTTCGTCGCGAGTCATGTCGTCGAGCGCGAAACCCGAGAGCGCCGCCAGCGACATCACCAGCCGATTGAGGAAATCCAGCAACTCACCGAAATCCGGCTCTTCGGTATCCAGCTCCATTGCCTCGCGCTGCAACTCGACCAACGCCTGCCAGTTTTCCCGTGAAAGCTTGCCGCGCACCTGCGAGGCCGCCCACTGCAAGCGCTGCAGGTTGGAGCGCAGGCTGAACGACCAGTCCTCGCCGAGCAGCGCCGCCAGCAGCCGCTCCGGCAGCTCACCCTCCTCAGGCAGCAACATCAGGCGCTCGCCCAGCTCCACGGCCGCCTGCAAGGCTTGCGGATCATCGCCATCGACATACCGCGCGAGCATGATCCGCAGCAGTCGCGCACTGTCGTCGCAACGCTCGCAGTAACGGCCGAACCAGAACAGGTTCTCCACCACCCGCGAGGGCAGGTACGGGTCGCGGCGCACCAGATCGTGTACGCCGACGTTGCGCTGGGTTTTCCATTGTTCGCCACTCGGCGCACGATCGCCCAACACCCAGGTGTCCTTGCTCGCCCCGCCGCGCTGCATCGACACCACCTCGGCATCGGCCTCGGCGGCGACCCGGGTCAGCCCACCGGGCAATACGCGATAACCGTCACCACTGGCCACCGCGTATACGCGCATGCCGATCGCTCGCGGTTGCAGTTGGCCGTCTTCAGCCTGCCAGATTGGCGCCTGGGACAGCTGCGCCAACTCTTGCGCGACGTAGGCGTATGGCCGCGCCTGCATCCGCTCGGCGAGTGCCTGGCGCTGTTGTTCGCTTAGATCGCGGCCGAATACCGGGGCGAAGCTTTGTGAGGGGAACGCCGGTTTTATCAGCAGCTCCGGAAGTTTTTCCAGCGCTTGCGCAAGCACCGGCGCCTCGCCGCACCACCATGTAGCGATGGACGGCAACAGCAGTTCTTCGCCGAACAGGTACTGATTGATCTTCGGCAGAAATCCGAGCAATCCCGGTGACTCCAGCACGCCGCTGCCCAAAGCATTGGCCACCAGCACCCGACCCTGACGCACCGCATCCAGCAAGCCGGGCACACCGAGTGCCGAGTCGGTGCGCAGCTCCAGCGGATCGCAGAAGTCATCGTCGAGCCGGCGCATGATCGCGTGCACCCGGCGCAGACCGCTGAGGGTTTTCAGGTACACCGTGGCATCGCGCACGGTGAGGTCGCCGCCCTCCACCAGCGGATAACCGAGCTGACGCGCCAGATAAAGGTGTTCGAAGTAACTTTCGTTGAAGCGTCCGGGCGTCAGCAACACCACCAGCGGCGCGTCATCGGCACACGGCGCCTGACGCGCGAGGGTTTCCTGCAGGGTGCGGAAGAAGCCGGCCAGGTGCTGCACTTTCAGATCGCGGTACAACTCGGGAAACGCCCGCGAAACGATGGTGCGATTTTCCAGCGCATACCCCGCGCCCGACGGCGCCTGAGTACGATCCGCCGTGACCCACCAGCGCCCGTCCGGCGTGCGCGCCAGATCCACGGCGTACAGATGCAGAAAGGCATCTTCCGGTGGCGCGATACCCTGACAGGGCCAGAGAAAATTGTTGTGGCCGAACACCAGCTCCGCCGGCAACAGCCCTTCGCTGATCAGCCGCTGTGGCCCATACAGATCGGCCAGTACCGCATTGAGCAAGCGTGCACGCTGGGCAATCCCCGCCGACAGTTGCTGCCACTCATCAGCAGCGATCACGTGCGGCAGCAGATCCAGCTCCCACGGGCGGTCAGCGCCCTTGGGATCGGCATAGACGTTGTAGGTCACGCCGTTTTCCTGAATTTGCCGGGCCAGCAACGCCTGCCGCTGCACCAGTTGCGCCGGGGTACTGCGCTGCAATTGATCGAACAGCCGCCGCCAGTGCGGGCGCACTTCCCCGCTGTCATTCAGCAGTTCGTGATAAGTGCCCGCGGTCAGCGGGTAGCGGTCTAGCAGGTCAGGCATGGAAAGCTCGGCAGACAGCAGGGAACGGTCAGACTAACGCAGGCACATGACGTGCGGATATACGAAAAATCCGCATGTCGTGCAGGACTTAGAAACGTCGCAAATCGAGCGTCATCGGCAACTCGTCGGAGATTGTCAGGTTCGGTATCGGAAGTTTCCCCGGCGTGTGTCCGATGCGGAAAAACCGCGCCATGCGCCGGCTCTCAGCTTCGTTGGCATTGACCGGTAACGTCTCGTAATTGCGCCCGCCCGGGTGCGCCACGTGGTACTGGCAACCGCCCAGCGAACGCTGCATCCAGGTGTCGAGCAGGTCGAACACCAGCGGCGCGTGCACCGGGATGGTCGGTTGCAGGCAGTTGGCCGGTTGCCAGGCCCGAAAGCGCACACCGGCGACGAACTCACCGATGCGCCCGGTCGGTTGCAGCGGCAGCGGAATGCCGTTGCAGGTCAGCAGATAGCGCTGCGGCGGCAAGCCGCTGAGCTTGATCTGCAAACGCTCCAGCGACGAATCGACATAACGCACCGTGCCGCCCGCCGTACCCTCCTCGCCCAGCACATGCCAAGGTTCCAGCGCCTGGCGCAGCTCCATCTCGATGCCGCTGACCGCGTAATCGCCGACCTTGGGAAAACGGAACTCCAGATGCGCAGCGAACCACTCGGCGCGCAATGGATAACCGGCGTTGTTCAGTTCGACGATGACGTCGGCGAAATCCTGCTCGATAAAATGCGGCAGCATGAAGCGGTCGTGCAGCTCGGTGCCCCAGCGCGCCAGTTTCGGCGGCGCATACGGCTCGCGCCAGAATCGCGCAACCAGCGCCCGCAGCAGCAACTGCTGAGCCAGGCTCATCCGCGCATGCGGCGGCATTTCGAAGGCGCGCAGCTCCAGCAGGCCCAGACGCCCGGTAGCGCCATCCGGCGAATACAGTTTGTCGATGCAGAACTCGGCGCGGTGAGTGTTGCCGGTGACGTCGATCAGCAAATTGCGCAGCAGTCGATCCACCAGCCACGGCGCGCACGCTTCGCCCGGTTCAGGCATCTGCGCGAAGGCGATTTCCAGTTCGTACAAGGCGTCGTTGCGCGCTTCATCGACCCGCGGCGCCTGCGAGGTCGGGCCGATGAACAGACCGGAAAACAGGTAGGACAGTGACGGATGGTTGTGCCAGTAGCTGATCAGGCTACGCAGCAGGTCCGGGCGGCGCAGGAATGGTGAGTCTGCCGGGGTCGCGCCACCGAGGACGAAATGGTTGCCGCCGCCGGTGCCGGTGTGGCGCCCGTCGATCATGAATTTTTCGGTGGTCAGGCGGGTTTGTCGCGCCTGTTCATAGAGAAACTCGGTGCGTTCGACCAGTTCGTCCCAAGTCGCGTACGGCTGCACGTTGACCTCGATCACGCCCGGATCCGGGGTGATGCGGAAGTTACTCAGGCGTGGATCACTCGGCGGCTCGTAACCTTCCAGCAGCACCGGGCAATGCAGCTCTTCGGCGGTGGCTTCGATGGCCGCCACCAGTTCCAGATAGTCCTCGACCCGCTCCAGCGGCGGCATGAACAGATACAGACGCCCTTCGCGGGCCTCGGCGCAGAAGGCGGTGCGGGTCAGCCAGTCGGCGGACTCGTCGATTTTCGGCGCGCGTTCGGCGGCCGTGGCGGGTTCGGCATGACTGTTGAGCTGCGCGGTGTCCGGCAGCTCGGGAAAGTCCTGATTCGGATCGTTGGGATGAATGAACGGATACTCGGCGGCCTTCACCCACGGCTGCGAACCGAGCGGCAGGCGATAACCCAGCGGCGAATCCCCCGGCACCAGCCGGCAATGCTCGTCGCGCAGATACCAGCGCCCGCTCTGCCATTGATCACCCTTGGCGGTGCGGGCCAGCGGCAGCACCTGGCCGATCACTTTATCCAGGGCCTGCGCGAAAACCTTGCGCAGACGCGCACGCTCCAGCGGTTCTTCAAGACGCGAGTCTTCAGCGCTGACGTTGCTCGGCAATGCGCCCTCACGCCAGAGGTAATAAAAATTGTCTTCGTAGGCTGGAAACACGAAACGAGCAGGCAGTTTCAGGCGTTCGGCAACACTCGCGAGAAAGCGTCCCGCCAGTTCGCCATCGGCGCCGTAGTCCTGCAGCTCATCGGCGATCAGCGCGCTGTTGTGCCAGATCGGCACGCCATCGCGGCGCCAATAGCAGTTGAGCGACCAGCGCGGCAATTGCTCGCCCGGGTACCACTTGCCCTGACCGAAATGCACCAGACCTCTCGGCGCATAGTGCTGGCGCATGCGCTGGAACAGTTCGGCGGAGAGGCGGCGCTTGTCCGGGCCCAGCGCGGCGGTGTTCCACTCGGCGCCATCAGGGTCGTCGATGGAGACGAAGGTCGGCTCGCCGCCCATGGTCAGGCGCACATCGCCTTCCAGCAAGTCGGCATCGATCTGCCGGCCCAGCGCCTGAATCGCCAGCCACTGCTCATCGGTATAGGGTTTGGTGACCCGTGGCGCTTCCCAGATCCGCTCCACCGACATTTCGTGGCTGAACTGGCATTCGCACGGCTCGACCAGACCACTGATCGGCGCGGCTGAGGATGGATCGGGGCTGCAGGCCAGCGGGATATGCCCTTCGCCGGCGAACAATCCGGACGTAGCATCCAGACCGATCCAGCCGGCGCCCGGCAAGTACACCTCGCACCAGGCGTGCAGGTCGGTGAAGTCCACTTCGGTGCCGGACGGGCCGTCGAGGCTCTTCACGTCGGCGGTCAGTTGAATCAGATAACCGGAGACGAACCGCGCGGCCAGCCCGAGGTTGCGCAGCAGTTGCACCAGCAGCCACGCCGAGTCGCGGCAGGAGCCGGAGGCATGTTCGAGGGTGTGTTCCGGGGTTTGCACGCCTGGTTCCATGCGGATCAGGTAGCGGATGTCTTCGCTGAGGCGCTGATTGAGCATCACCAGGAAATCCACGGCGGGCAGCGGCGTACGGTCGATCCCGTCCAGATAGGCTTTGAATGCCGGGGTCAGCGGCAAGGTTTCGAGGTACGGCGCCAGCTCTTTGCGCTCATCGGCCGCGTAAGTGAAGGGGATTTTCTCGGCGTAGGGTTCGAGGAAGAAGTCGAACGGGTTGAACACCGCCATCTCGGCCAGCAGGTCGACCTCGATGCGCAACTCGTCGGTTTTCTCGGGGAACACCAGACGCGCGAGGTAGTTGCCCTGCGGGTCTTGCTGCCAGTTGATGAAATGCTGCTCGGGCGAGACCTTCAGCGCATACGAGAGAATCCGGGTGCGGCTGTGGGCGGCCGGACGCAGGCGTACGATCTGCGGGCCGAGTTCGACAGCGCGGTCGTAGCGGTAATGCGTGACGTGATGCAATGCGACATGAATCGACACGGCGTGCCTCCTGCGAGCCTAAGCGTATTCGAAAGCGCGCAAGACTTATGCCATGCAGAGGCTTGGGCGCTTTCCCGGAATGCTCAGGGCAGTACAGCACCAAAATCGGGCGATGCGGGGAAATGGATTGAGGAAGTTGCGCCTAAATGTGGCGAAGATCAAAAGATCGCAGCCTTCGGCGGCTCCTACAGGGAAACGCACGAACCTCTGTAGGAGCTGCCGAAGGCTGCGATCTTTTGATCTTGAAAAAAAAACGCCAACCCGAAGGTTGGCGTTCTGTTGAAACAAAAAGCGACTTAGCGCGGAACGACTGGCTTGCGAGCCGGTTTCGGCCCCTTGCCCTTGGCTGCTTCCTTGCGCTCCTTGGCCGCCTGCTGGTTGCGGGCGAACGCCGCAGCCTTGGCTTGTTCACGCTTGTCCCAAGGATTGCCACCGTCGCTGGCACGCGGCGGCAGGCCGTTGTGCTGGGTGAGAATCTTGGTGGTCTTCTCTTTCGCGACCTTGTGGCTGCCGGCCGGCGTCGAGTTCTTGCGACGGGCGCTCTGGTAGCTGTCGGTAGCCGGTTGATGCAGCGGAATCAACTGATCCTTGCCCGGACCGATCAGATCACCACGGCCCATGCGGATCAGCGCTTCACGCAGCATCGGCCAGCCTTTCGGGTCGTGATAGCGCAAGAACGCCTTGTGCAGGCGACGCTGCTCTTCGCTCTTGACGATGGTCACGCCGTCGCTCTTGTAGGTGACCTTGCGCAGCGGGTTCTTGCCCGAGTGGTACATCGCGGTGGCGGTGGCCATCGGCGACGGGTAGAACGCCTGCACCTGGTCGGCACGGAAACCGTTGCCCTTGAGCCACAGCGCCAGGTTCATCATGTCTTCGTCGGTAGTGCCCGGGTGCGCGGCGATGAAGTACGGGATCAGGTACTGCTCTTTGCCTGCTTCCTTGGTGTACTTCTCGAACATGCGCTTGAACTTGTCATAGCTGCCAATGCCCGGTTTCATCATCTGGTTGAGCGGACCTTCCTCGGTGTGTTCCGGGGCGATCTTCAGGTAACCGCCGACGTGGTGGGTCACCAGCTCTTTGACGTACTCCGGCGATTCAACCGCGAGGTCGTAACGCAGGCCGGAGGCGATCAGGATCTTCTTCACACCCGGCAGGGCACGGGCACTGCGGTACAGCTGAATCAGCGACGAGTGGTCGGTGTTCAGGTTCGGGCAGATGCCCGGGAATACGCAGGACGGCTTGCGGCACGCGGATTCGATTTCCGGGCTCTTGCAGGCGATGCGGTACATGTTTGCGGTCGGGCCGCCAAGGTCGGAGATGACACCGGTGAAGCCCGGAACCTTGTCGCGGATCTCTTCGATTTCGCGAATGATCGACTCTTCGGAACGGTTCTGGATGATCCGGCCTTCGTGCTCGGTGATCGAGCAGAAGGTGCAGCCGCCGAAGCAGCCACGCATGATGTTCACCGAGAAACGGATCATGTCGTAGGCCGGAATCTTCTCCTTGCCGTACGCCGGGTGCGGAACCCGTGCGTAAGGCATGCCAAACACGTAGTCCATTTCTTCAGTGGTCATCGGAATCGGCGGCGGGTTGAACCAGACGTCGATCTCGCCATGTTTCTGCACCAGCGCGCGGGCGTTGCCCGGGTTAGTTTCCAGGTGCAGCACGCGGTTGGCGTGGGCGTACAGAACCGGGTCGTTACGCACCTTTTCCATCGACGGCAGGCGGATCACGGTCTTGTCGCGAGTCATGCGCGGGCTGGCCAGGATCTGTACGACCTTGGCTTCCTCGGGATCATCCACCGGGCCCTTCTCTTGCTCGATGGCGCAAGCCTGGGTGTCCTGGGTGTTGACGTACGGGTTGATGATCTTGTCGACCTTGCCCGGACGGTCGATACGCGTGGAATCGACTTCGTACCAGCCCTGCGGCGTGTCACGACGGATGAACGCGGTGCCGCGCACGTCGGTGATGTCTTCGATCTTGTGCCCGTAGGACAAACGCTGGGCCACTTCGACGATGGCGCGCTCGGCGTTGCCGTACAGCAGAATGTCGGCGCTGGCGTCGATCAGGATCGAGTTGCGCACGCGATCCTGCCAGTAGTCGTAGTGGGCGATGCGGCGCAGGGAAGCTTCGATGCCGCCGAGGACGATCGGCACGTGTTTGTAGGCTTCCTTGCAGCGCTGGCTGTAGACCAGGCTCGCGCGATCCGGACGTTTACCGGCCATGCCACCGGGGGTATAGGCGTCGTCGGAACGGATTTTCTTGTCCGCGGTGTATCGGTTGATCATCGAGTCCATGTTGCCGGCCGCGACGCCGAAGAACAGGTTCGGCTCGCCGAGCTTCATGAAGTCGTCTTTGGACTGCCAGTTCGGCTGGGCGATGATCCCGACGCGGAAGCCCTGGGACTCCAGCAGCCGGCCGATGATCGCCATGCCGAACGACGGGTGATCGACGTAGGCATCACCGGTGACGATGATGATGTCGCAGGAATCCCAGCCGAGCTGATCCATCTCCTCCCTGCTCATTGGCAGGAATGGCGCTGGCCCGAAACATTCGGCCCAGTACTTTGGATAGTCAAATAACGGCTTGGCTGCTTGCATGTCGATAACCGGTGTTGGCTTTCATTGAATTTCGCGGGCGCGGAATATAGCACAAATTTTGACCAATTCCGACGGCTGTGGTCGGAAATTGTGCTTTACCTGTGGCGAGGGAGCTTGCTCCCGATCGGCTGCGCAGCAGTCGAATTCTGGGGGGTTGCTGCGCATCCCGGCGGGAGCAAGCGCCCTCGCCACAAGTGCTCGACGTTACTCGTCGTCGTCGAAGTTGTAACTGCCCGGCGCGAGGTTTTCGAAGCGGGTGTACTTACCGATAAAGGCCAGGCGGATAAAGCCGATCGGGCCGTTCCGCTGCTTGCCGATGATGATTTCGGCGATGCCCTTGTGCTCGGTTTCCGGGTGATACACCTCGTCCCGGTACACGAACATGATGACGTCGGCGTCCTGCTCGATCGCTCCGGATTCCCGCAAGTCGGAGTTCACCGGGCGCTTGTTGGGACGTTGTTCCAGGGAGCGGTTGAGCTGCGACAGCGCCACCACCGGGCAGTTGAATTCCTTGGCCAGGGCTTTCAGGGATCGGGAGATCTCGGAAATCTCGTTGGTCCGGTTGTCACCGCTGGAACCCGGAATCTGCATCAACTGCAGGTAGTCGATCATGATCAGGCCGATGTCGCCGTGCTCGCGCACCAGGCGCCGGGTCCGCGCACGCATTTCCGACGGGCTGATGCCGGCGGTATCGTCGATGAACAGTTTGCGATCATTGAGCAGGTTGACCGCCGAGGTCAGGCGCGGCCAATCGTCGTCTTCGAGCTGACCGGAACGCACCTTGGTCTGGTCGATACGACCGAGGGACGAGAGCATACGCATGATCAGCGATTCACCTGGCATCTCGAGGGAGTACACCAGCACCGCCTTGTCGCTGCGCAGTACGGCGTTTTCCACCAGGTTCATGGCGAAGGTGGTCTTACCCATCGACGGACGGCCGGCGACGATGATCAGGTCGGACGGCTGCAGGCCACTGGTCTTCTCGTCGAGGTCGGTATATCCGGTGGAAAGACCGGTAATCGCGTCGGCAGTGTTGAACAGGGTGTCGATGCGATCGATGGCCTTGGTCAACAGTTCGTTGACCCCCACCGGGCCGCCGGTCTTCGGCCGCGCCTCGGCGATCTGGAAGATCTGCCGCTCGGCTTCGTCGAGGATCTCTTCGGCAGTGCGGCCTTCGGGATTGAACGCGGCGTCGGCAATTTCAGTGCTGATGCCGATCAACTGGCGCAACGTCGCCCGCTGGCGAACGATCTGCGCATAAGCCTTGATGTTGGCGACGGACGGCGTGTTTTTCGCCAGCTCGCCGAGGTAACCGAGGCCGCCGACCTGAGACGTCTGACCTTCCTTGTCCAATTGCTCGGCAAGGGTCACGACGTCGATCGGCATGTTCTGATCGGCCAGTTTGGCGATCGCACGGAAGATCAGACGGTGGTCATGTCGGTAGAAATCGCCATCGGAGACTTGATCGAGCACGCGTTCCCAGGCGTTGTTGTCCAGCATCAGACCACCGAGTACGGCCTGTTCGGCCTCGATGGAATGCGGCGGCACCTTCAGGGCAGCGGTTTGCAGATCGTATTGCTCGGGAGCGGTGATTTCGTTCATGGCCACTTGGAGTCAGGTTTGAAAACGGGAGTACCAGAAAGACAAAGGGCACGACCTGTAAACAGGATCGTGCCCGATGTTACCGGCAAGCACCCGAGGGTGCCAGCCGACAAGTATTGCTTAAGCTGCTACCACGACAACGCGTACGGTGGCTTCAACTTCGGCGTGCAGGTGCACAGCCACGTCGAATTCACCCACGTTGCGGATGGTGCCGTTCGGCAGACGAACTTCGCTCTTCTGCACTTCAACGCCGGAGGCGGTCAGAGCGTCAGCGATGTCGTGAGTACCGATCGAACCGAACAGCTTGCCTTCGTCGCCAGCGGTGGCAGTGATGGTCACTTCCAGCTCGGCCAGTTGGGCAGCACGGCTTTCAGCCGATGCTTTACGGTCTGCGGCAGCTTTTTCCAGCTCGGCACGACGCTCTTCGAACGCAGCCAGGTTGGCAGCGGTCGCAGCGGTAGCTTTGCCGAAAGGCAGCAGGTAGTTACGGCCGTAACCGGCCTTAACGTTTACTTTGTCGCCCAGGTTGCCCAGGTTGGCGATTTTTTCCAGAAGGATCAGTTGCATGTGGAAATCCTCTTAACTTTTAACCTTCACCGTTCGCGTTATCGGTGTCTTTCGACACGTGACGACCGCGAAAATCAATCAGGCTGTCGACAATGGCCAGAACCACGAGCAACGGATAGAGCAGCTGCATGAACAACAGCAGCGTGACGTACAACCCCACCAGCCAGAAACCGGCCAGTCGCTTCTGCCCGACCAGCCCGTGAATCAGGGCGAGTCCGGCGAACACCAGCGGTACGCTGCACAACGGCGTCAACATGGCCATCTGTGCACCGAGATTCGGGCCCAGAAGCATCAACGCCAGCAGCAACATCGCCGGCCCCAGCGGGATCCGGATGGCGCGAAACTCGCGACCAAAACCACCCGGGTTGTACAACAACGCCTGCCAATGCCGCCCGACAATCAGGCTCAGCACGCTGACGATCTGCAACAGAGCCGCAATCAGTCCGGTCAGGACTGGTGCAATCAGGGACGCGAAGCGCGCTTGCTCATCGACCGACAATTGCTTGTAGGTTTCACCAAGAAGCGCCGGCATGACCTTTATCAAGGCCTGCGCGAGCATCTCGATCTGGGTCGCAAACGCTGCCCCGAGCACCACTGAAAACACCACTCCCATCACTACGCTGACCAGCAGCGTGCGAACCCAGGACTCGCTTGCGCGCAACACCAACGCAAGCCCCGAAGACCCCAGCAGCACCAGAAGTGCCCGTGGATCATCGGCATACAGCCACCAGACCAAAGCCGGCAGCAGCCCCAGAGACAGAACACCCAGGGCGTCCGTCAGTCCGCGCCGCAGAAGCACCAGGCTCCCGGCGGCAGCACCCAACCAATACAACAACGGCAATGTTGCACATCCGGCCACCACGAGAGTGGCCTGCATACGGCCTCGCATGATGAACTCAGCTAAGGCACGCATGCATTCAATCCTTTGCTACTTGTCGACTGCCCGGTCTCAGCGGCCGTGGCTGTCGGTGTAGGCCAGCAGGGCCAGGAAGCGGGCGCGCTTGATAGCGGTGGCCAGCTGACGCTGATAACGAGCTTTGGTACCGGTGATGCGGCTTGGAACGATTTTGCCGGTCTCGGATACGTAGGCTTTCAGAGTGTTGAGATCTTTGTAATCGATCTCTTTCACGTCTTCAGCGGTGAAGCGGCAGAATTTACGACGACGGAAGAAACGTGCCATTTGATAGGCTCCTTAAAAGGTCCGTGGATTACTCGTCAGCGTTATCGCTGTTGTCGCTGTCATCACTATCAACGCTATCAGCGCCTTCGTGCTCAGGACGGTCGCGACGCTCACGGCGCTCACTGCGGTTTTCTTCAGCCTTGAGCATCTCGGACTGGCCGGTAACGGCTTCGTCGCGACGGATGACCAGGTTACGGATCACTGCATCGTTGTAGCGGAAGTTGTCTTCCAGCTCGGCCAGGGCCTTGCCAGTGCACTCAACGTTCAGCATCACGTAGTGAGCCTTGTGAACATTGTTGATTGCGTAGGCCAGTTGACGACGGCCCCAGTCTTCCAGACGGTGGATTTTGCCGCCGTCTTCTTCGATCAGCTTGGTGTAACGCTCAACCATGCCGCCGACTTGCTCGCTCTGGTCAGGGTGGACCAGAAAGATGATTTCGTAATGACGCATGAATGCTCCTTACGGGTTGTAGCCTGCCGCTCAAAAACGGTCAGACAAGGAGTGAATGACACTTATGGACTTGCTGGCGCGGGGCACATGCGTGCCTGCCGTCACAGCAAGGGGCGCAATTGTAGAGAAGGGACTGCGGAGGTGCAAGGCAATTGGTGATTATTTGAACAATCACCGGGAGACACCTGTAGGAGCTGCCGAAGGCTGCGATCTTTTGACTTTGATTTTTCAAAACAAGATCAAAAGATCGCAGCCTCGCTTCACTCGACAGCTCCTACAGGTCACACAAAGATCTTTATTGCTTGGCGGCAGCCTTGGCCTTTGCACCGCGCTGACGCTGCGCTTCGAACAGGCACACACCGGTGGCCACGGACACGTTGAGGCTGCTGACGCTACCGGCCATCGGCAAGTTCACCAGATAGTCACAGTGCTCGCGAGTCAGGCGACGCATGCCTTTGCCTTCGGCGCCCATGATCAGGATGGTCGGGCCGGTCAAATCCTGGTCATAAATGCTGACCTCGGCCTCACCCGCTGTGCCGACAACCCACAGACCGCGCTGCTGGAGCTTTTCCAGAGTGCGCGCCAGGTTCGTCACCGCCACCAGCGGAATCACTTCCGCCGCGCCGCAGGCCACTTTACGCACCACCGGCGTCAGGGTTGCCGATTTGTCCTTGGGCACGATCACCGCCAGCGCGCCGGCAGCATCCGCCGAACGCAGGCAGGCGCCGAGGTTGTGCGGGTCGGTCACACCGTCGAGCACCAGCAACAGAGGTGCGCCTTCGGTGCGGTCGAGCAGTTCGTCGAGCATCGCCTCGCCCCAGACCTGGCTCGGACTGACGTCCGCCACCACGCCCTGGTGCACGCCTTCAACCCAGGCGTCCATTTCGCGGCGTTCGGCCTGACCGATCTGCACACGATTTTCGTTGGCCAGTTCGATCAGGGTCTGCACGCGCGGATCGTTGCGGCTTTCGGCCAGCCAGATCTGCTTGACGCGTTTCGGGTGGTGACGCAACAACGCTTCTACCGCGTGAACGCCGTAGATTTTTTCCAACTGACTCATGACTTCGCCTTCGGTTTACGCGACCCGCCACTTTTGGCTGGAGCCGAACCCGCTTTTGGCGGGCCTTTACGGTGTTTGCTCGGTTTGGCTGGCTTGCCGCCGGCGGCCTTATCAGGCGCCGACCGTCCGGTCTTTCCCCCAGACGCCGCTTTACCACCGCTTTTGGCTTCGGCCAGCAAGGCCTTCTTCAATTCACGGCTCTTGCGCAGCTCGGCATTTTTCGCCACTGCATCGCTTGGGCGATAGGCCTCGACAGCCTTCTCTTTGGCTGGACGACGGCTGGCGGTTTTCGCCGGAGCCTTGTCTTCCACAGCCTTGGTCGCTGCCGGAGCAGTGCTTTCGCTGCCGCGCTTCTTGCGACCGATCGGCGCGCTGATGGTTTTCTCGGCCATCTCGAAGTCGATCTTGCGCTCGTCGAGATCGACGCGCATCACGCGCACTTCAACGGTATCGCCAAGACGGAAGCTGCGACCGGTGCGCTCGCCCGCCAGGCGGTGATGCACAGGATCGAAGTGGTAGTAATCGCCCGGCAGCGCGGTAACGTGCACCAGGCCTTCGACGTAGATATCGGTCAGCTCGACGAACAGGCCAAAACCGGTCACGGCGGTGATCACACCCGGGAACGATTCGCCCACGCGATCCTTCATGAACTCGCACTTGAGCCAGTTCACCACGTCGCGGGTGGCTTCGTCGGCACGGCGCTCGCTCATCGAGCACTGCTCGCCGAGTTGCTCCAGCGCTGCTTCGTCGTAGGGATAGATGCGCGCCTTCGGAATGGTCATCGCCCCGGCACGACGAACGTGCGGAGTGTCCTGTTTCGAATGGATCACGCTGCGGATGGCGCGGTGCGTGAGCAGGTCCGGGTAACGACGGATCGGCGAGGTGAAGTGGGTATAGGCTTCGTAATTCAGGCCGAAGTGGCCTTCGTTCTGGGCGCTGTACACCGCCTGGCTCAGGGAGCGCAGCATCACGGTCTGGATCAGATGGAAATCCGGACGGTCCTTGATGCTCGCCAACAGGGCCTGATAGTCCTTTGGCGACGGGCCATCCTTGCCTTTGTGCAGGGACAGGCCGAGCTCGCCGAGGAAGGCGCGCAGTTTTTCCAGACGCTCCGGTGGCGGGCCGTCGTGGACACGGTACAGCGCGGGGATTTCGTGCTTCTTGAGGAATTCGGCGGTGGCCACGTTGGCCGCCAGCATGCATTCCTCGATCAGCTTGTGCGCATCGTTGCGGGTGGTCGGACGGATTTCGGCAATCTTGCGCTCGGAACCGAAGATGATCCGGGTTTCCTGGGTTTCGAAATCGATCGCGCCACGCACGTGACGGGCCGCCAACAACACTTTGTACAGCGCATAGAGCTGCTTGAGGTGCGGCACCACGTCGGTGTATTCGCCGCGAAGCTTGCGCGCTTCGGTGGCCTTCGGGGTTTCCAGCATCGCGCTGACCTTGTTGTAGGTCAGACGGGCGTGGGAATGGATCACCGCTTCATAGAAGCAGTAGTCGGTCATTTCGCCGGACTTGGAGATGGTCATCTCGCAAACCATGGCCAGACGATCGACGTGCGGGTTCAGCGAGCACAGGCCGTTGGACAGCTGCTCCGGCAGCATCGGCACCACGCGCTCGGGGAAATACACCGAGTTGCCGCGCACCTGGGCCTCGTTGTCCAGTGCCGAACCGATCTTCACGTAGCTGGAGACGTCGGCAATCGCCACGTACAACTTCCAGCCGCCGGAGAACAGGCGCAGCTTGCCCGGCTTGGCTTCGCAGTAGACCGCGTCGTCGAAGTCGCGGGCATCTTCGCCGTCGATGGTAACGAACGGCAGATGGCGCAGGTCGACACGCTTCTCTTTGTCTTTTTCTTCGACTTCAGGCTTGAGCTTGGCGGCTTCTTTTAGCACCGCTTCAGGCCAGACGTGCGGAATGTCGTAGGTACGCAGCGCGACATCGATTTCCATGCCGGGCGCCATGTAGTTGCCGACCACTTCGACCACATCGCCTTGCGGCTGGAAGCGCGGCGTCGGCCAGTGGGTGATTTTCACCTCGACGAACTGACCGATCTGTGCGTTGGCGTTGCGGCCTGGCGTAACCAGCACTTCCTGCTGGATCTTCGGGTTGTCGGCAACGACGAAACCGATACCGCCCTCTTCGAAGTAGCGACCGACGATGGTTTCGTGAGCACGGGACACCACTTCGACGATCACGCCTTCACGGCGGCCACGACGGTCGAGACCGGAAACACGGGCCAGCGCACGGTCGCCATCGAACACCAGACGCATCTGCGCCGGGCTCATGAACAGGTCATCGCTGCCGTCGTCCGGCACCAGGAAGCCGAAACCGTCACGGTGACCGCTGATGCGGCCAAGGATCAGGTCGAGCTTGTCCACTGGCGCATAGGTGCCACGGCGGGTGTAGATCAATTGAGCGTCGCGCTCCATGGCGCGCAGGCGGCGGCGCAGGGCTTCGATCTGGTCTTCTGTGGTCAGACCAAACTCTTCAACCAGTTGCTCGCGGGCAGCTGGCGAACCCCGATCGGCGAGATGCGCCAGGATCAGTTCGCGGCTGGGAATAGGGTTTTCATATTTTTCCGCTTCACGAGCGGCCTCGGGATCGAGGGACTGCCAATCGGCCATTAGAGAGTTTTCACCTTGTCTATATGCGGGTTAGTTTGGCATAGGCGCCATCAAACGGGAAATTTCCGACTATATAAGGCCCTTCTGGAGCCTTGTATCGACGCCTGAAAGCCCTTTTGAACACCGCTGGTAAAAAAATTCATTTTTTTTGCTGACAGGGGTTTACAGTTAAAAAGGCGCTCCGTATAGTGCGCGCCATCGACGACGTACACACGTTGACGAGATGCCCAGGTGGTGAAATTGGTAGACACGCCAGCTTCAGGTGCTGGTGACCTTACGGTCGTGGAAGTTCGAGTCTTCTCCTGGGCACCAATTTCGAGTTTGAGACTAGAACAGTTTCGAGACTCACACAAAAACCCGCGAAAGCGGGTTTTTTGCATTCTAAGGAACGGATTTGTTAAACCCGATTAATTAAAATTAAATCAGGGGTTTACAGATCAAAAAGCGCTCCGTATAGTGCGCCACATCAACAGCGGCAACGCTCGCGATGAATGCCCAGATGGTGAAATTGGTAGACACGCCAGCTTCAGGTGCTGGTGACCTTACGGTCGTGGAAGTTCGAGTCTTCTTCTGGGCACCAATTCAAACTCAAGGTTACGACGTTGAGTTTCCCGAGTACCCGCGAAAGCGGGTTTTTGCGTTTCTGGCATTTGAAAACCTGCGCCCCGCCCCTGTAGGAGCTGCCGAAGGCTGCGATCTTTTGACCTTGCTTTAAAAACAAGATCAAAAGATCGCAGCCTTCGGCAGCTCCTACCTTATCAGCGAGTGCGCCGTACCAGACCTGGCGGCGCCCCGCAAGGCGCACTTGAGAAACAATATCGTTTATCATTGTTGCAAGTTTTTGCAATGCGACAGTGAGGAACCCTGCGAATGATGTTTCGAAATACCCTGCGCCGCGGCTTGACCTTCACCCTGCTCGGCCTGGCACTCGCCACTCCCCTCACCCAGGCAGCCGATGCGGTTTCCCTGACGCTCTACAACGGTCAACACAAGGAAGTCGGCGATGCGATCGCCAAGGCTTTCGAGGCCAAGACCGGCATTCACGTCAACGTACGCAAGGGCAGCAGCAACCAGCTCGCCAGCCAGGTCATCGAAGAAGGCGACCGTTCCCCCGCCGACGTGATCTACACCGAAGAATCTCCTCCGCTGAACAACCTCGGCGAGCAAGGCCTGCTGGCCAAGACTGACGACGCCACGCTGGCCGTGCTGCCCAAGCAATACGTCGCCGGCAACGGCACCTGGATCGGTGTCACCGCGCGGGTTCGCGTGGTTGCCTACAACCCGAAACTGGTCGATGAGAAAGACCTGCCGAAGTCGGTGATGGAATTCTCCGATCCAAAGTGGCAAGGCAAAGTCGGATTTGTCCCGACCAGCGGCGCCTTCCAGGAACAGGCCGTGGCGATTATCAAAATGCACGGTCGCGACGCCGCCGAAGAATGGCTGACCGGCCTGCGCGCTTTCGGCAAGACCTACAGCAACAACATGGTCGCCCTCAAAGCCGTGGAAAACGGCGAAGTCGCCACCGTGCTGGTGAACAACTACTACTGGTTCGCCCTGCAGCGCGAGAAAGGCAAGCTCGACTCGAAACTGCATTACTTCACCGGCGGCGACGTCGGCGGACTGATCACCGTGTCCAGTGCTGCCGTGCTGAAATCCAGCAAACATCCAAAAGAAGCCCAGCAATTCCTTGCCTACATGGCCAGTGAGGAAGGCCAGCGCGTGATCACTCAGACCACCGCCGAATACCCGCTGCACAAAGGTATGGAATCGGATCGCGGTCTCAAGCCGTTCAGCGAACTGCAAGCGCCGAACGTGACCCCGGCCGATCTGGGCAACGCCGAAGAGGCGCTGGAGCTGGAACGTGAGGTTGGCCTGAACTGATGACCGCATCGTTATCCGCCCCCGCCGCGAGCGGGGGTTACGTGCCACGACGCAAGCGCCCGTCGATCTGGCTGGTGCTACCGGTGTTATTGCTGGTGGTCATGAGCCTGTTGCCACTGGCCTACGTCGGCCTGAAAGCCTGGCAAGCCGGCTGGGCTGAGGCGCTGCACTTGTTGTGGCGCCCGTATGTCTTCGGTCTGCTGCGCAACACACTGGCGTTGATGGTTGGTGTAACGCTGACCTGTGGCGTGATCGGCCTGTCGCTGGCGTGGTTGCTGGAACGCAGCAATCTGCCGGGCCGACGTCTGTGGGGCGTGATTCTGTGCCTGCCATTTGCGGTGCCGGCGTTTGTCAGCAGCTTCACCTGGGTGTCGCTGAGCGCACAGTTTGAAGGCCTCGGCGGGGCGATTCTGGTGATGAGCCTGTCAAAGTATCCGCTGATCTTTCTGCCGGTCGCGGCGACCCTGCGCAACCTCGATCCGTCCCTGGAAGAATCCGCCCGCACCTTGGGACAGAATCGCTGGGGCGTGTTTTTCCGCGTCACCCTGCCGCTGCTCTGGCCGTCGCTGCTGGCTGGCTCGCTGCTGATTGCCCTGCACATGCTGGTCGAGTTCGGCGCACTGTCGATCATCGGCCTGCAAACCTTCACCACCGCGATCTATCAGCAATTCGAACTGGAATTCAGCAATGCCAACGCAGCGATGCTTTCGGCGGTGCTGCTCGCACTGTGTCTGATGCTGTTGTGGCTGGAGCTGCGGGTGCGCGGCAAGGGTCGCCATGTACGCACGGGCCAGGGTGCAGCGCGTCAGGCCGAGCAAGTACGGTTGGGGTCGTGGGCGGTTGCCGGTCAGTTGTATTGCCTGTTGCTGGCGATTGTCGGCAGCGGGATCCCGTTGGGCATGCTCGCGTACTGGCTGGCGGTCGGCTCTTCGGCAGCCTTCCCGGTCGCGGCGATCACCGAAGCCCTGCTGTCTTCGCTGGCCTTGTCGTTGGGTGGCGCGGCGCTGTGCCTGCTGCTGGCGGTGCCGGTCGGGCTGCTGGTGGTGCGTTACAAGGGCCAATTGGCGATCTGGGCGGAGCGCTTGCCGTATCTGCTGCATGCGCTGCCAGGCCTGGTGATCGCGCTGACGCTGGTGTATTTCGCCCTGCATTACATGCCGGCGCTGTACCAGACCTCGGCATTGCTGCTGATCGCTTATGCGCTGCTGTTTTTGCCATTGGCACAGGCGCCGATTCGCACGGCACTGAACAAGGCTGCGCCGCAACTGGAAGAAGCGGCGCGCACGCTGGGGGCGTCGTCGTTCACAGCGTTTTGCCGGGTGACTTTGCCCATCATCTTCCCGGCACTGGGTGCGGCGTTTGCGCTGGTGTTTCTGGATGCGATGAAGGAACTTACGGCGACGCTGCTGCTGAGTCCGACCGGACTGAACACGTTGGCGACGGAAGTGTGGGCGCATACCGCGAATGTCGAGTTTGCGGCGGCAGCGCCTTATGCGGCGCTGTTGATTGTGGTCTCCGGGCTGCCGGTGTATCTGCTGACGACGCGGATGTATCTGAGCCGCTAAAAGATCGCAGCCTGCGGCAGCTCCTACAGGAAAATTTGCGTTTCCTGCAGGAGCTGCCGCAGGCTGCGATCTTTTGATTTAAGCCCTGAACTGTCCCAGACTCGCCTTCAATTGCGCCGCCAGGCCATCCAGCACCTTGCCACTGGCCGTGGTCTCTACCACCGCTTGCGCCGCTTTCTCGGCCTGGGCATGAATCGTCTCGACCCGCCCGCGCACCGCTTGCGCGCCCTGCGCTTGATGCGCCGCCGCCTGCGTCGCCAGACGGATTGCCGCGTGCACTTGCTCGACCGAAGCCTGCACCGACTGCTGCAACCGTGCGCTGTCGCGCAACACCAGCAAACCTTCGCTGGCCTGACGCCCGGCCTGACCGATTGCTTCTACCGCCTCACGCGCGCCCTGCTGCAACGCGACGATGTGCGCCTGAATGTCACCGGTCGAGCTTTGCGTCTTGCTCGCCAAGGCGCGCACCTCGTCCGCGACCACGGCAAAACCGCGTCCCGTCTCACCGGCCCGCGCCGCTTCGATCGCCGCATTCAGGGCCAGCAGGTTGGTCTGCTCGGCTATGCCGTGAATCACCGTCAGCACCACTTCGATCTGTTCACTCTGCTGCGCCAGTCGCTCGATGACTTTCGCCCCGGTGTCGACCTGCCCGGCCAGCGCCTCGATCAGACTGCCGACCTTCGCCGAGGTCCGAGTGTTTTCGTCGGTGGCCTGGCGAATATCCACCACCTGTTTCAACGCCGCCTGCATGGCGTGGCTTTCCGATTGCGCTTCGTCAGCCATTTGCGACAGCGCGCGCAGGCTTTCCGCCACTTCATCACGCTGCATCCCGGCCGCCGCGTCGGCACCGGCATTGCGCAGGGTCATGGCGCCGATTTCCACGCCGGTTCGCTGGGCTACGTCGCCCGCCTCGCGCACGATCGGCTGCAACTTATCCACAAAGCGATTGACCGCCGAGGCCATGTCGCCGATCTCGTCCTTGCTGTTGATCTGCACGCGCTTGGTCAGATCGCCCTCGCCTGCCGCCAGATCGTCCATCGCCGCATTGAGCATCTTCAAGCGATTGACCACCCGGTGCCCCAGCACCACTGCCAGCAACAGCAACACGCCGCAGCCGACCAGCGCCAGGCCCATGCCGATGCGCCAGCGCAAGGTCGCGGCGGCTTCCTGCACGGTGCTGGTGGTATTGGCTTTCATTTCGGCAGCGGTGGATTGCGCCGACTGCAGGCGCGCCTGCATTGCCGTCGCGCTGTCGGCGGCGGCGCCCTTGAGGCTGTCGCCCACCAGCTGATCACTGCTGGCGATCAGCGCCGAGAAGCGCTGGTCGAGCGCGGCCAGATCGGTTTCCACCGACGCCGTCGAAACACCCATCAGCACTTTGCCGATTTCCACGCCATTGGGATTGATCGAAGCTTCAAGGTAGTAGACCGACGGATCGTTTTTCGCCGCGTCCAGCACCTTGTCCAGCGCACGCTCGCCCTGGCCCTTTTCCAGCAAGGCCTTGTTGATCGGATTTTCGCGGTTGAGATAACGCGTCAGATGCTGACCGGTGGCATCGTCGTAAACCACGAACAACACGTTGGGATTGCGCTGGGCGCGGCGAGCAAATTCGGACAGGGTCGGTACGTCGCTGTCCCACATGGCGCGCGGCGCCACCGAGGCGAGCAACTGAGCCATGTCATTGGCCGAGTCCTTGAGGTCCTTTTCCAGTGTCGTACGCAGTTGCGCCTGCTCTTCCTTCAGACGGGAAGACAGGCCGGCGGTCAGACGCTGCCGGGTACTTGAGGAAAGGTTATCGAGGCTTGAGGTGACCTCACGCCCGGCCTGTTCCAGCTCGCCGGAGAGCTTTTGGCTGTCAGCGCCCAGACGAGTGCCGAGATCGGCCTCCAGCGCCGTGACCGTGCTTCGTGTCAGGGCGACTGCCACCAGCACTTGCACCAAAAGGGCGATACCAAGGGTAACGAACACGGGCCGCAACAAACGGCTTTGTAACAGTGAGAGAACGGCCGACACTGTGAATCCCTCTACTTCTGACGCCATTAATTTGATGGCACTCTTGTAGGAAGATTTACAGCAAAGGTCATGCCGTCCAACAGGCATAAACGACAAAGGCCCCGATTAAGGGGCCTTTGTTTTTTACATCAACGACTTATCAAGCGAACGGATGACGCAGAACGATGGTTTCGTTGCGATCCGGGCCCGTCGAAATAATGTCGATCGGCGCGCCGATCAGCTCTTCAACGCGTTTGATGTAGGCACGAGCATTAGCTGGCAGCTCTTCCAGGGTTTTGGCACCCACGGTCGATTCGGTCCAGCCCGGCACTTCTTCGTACACAGGCTGCAGGCCCACGTAGCTGTCAGCGTCGGTCGGCGCCACGGCATTGCCTTGCGCGTCCTTGTAGCCGGTGCAGATGTTGATGGTTTCCAGACCGTCGAGTACGTCCAGCTTGGTCAGGCAGATGCCCGAGATGCTGTTCACATCGATCGCGCGACGCAGGATGACGGCGTCGAACCAGCCGCAACGACGGGCACGGCCGGTAGTCGCGCCGAACTCGTGACCTTGCTTGGCCAGGTGCGCGCCCACGTCGTCGAACAGCTCAGTCGGGAATGGACCCGAACCGACGCGAGTGGTGTAAGCCTTGGTGATGCCCAGGATGTAGTCGAGGAACATCGGACCAACGCCCGAACCGGTGGCCACGCCACCGGCGGTGGTGTTGGAGCTGGTCACGTACGGGTAGGTACCATGGTCGATGTCGAGCAACGAACCCTGGGCGCCTTCGAACATGATGTCTTTGCCGGCGCGACGCAGGTCGTGCAGCTCGGCAGTCACGTCGAGCATCAGCGGCTTGAGCAGCTCGGCGTATTCCTTGCACTCGGCCAAGGTCTTTTCGAACTCGATGGCCGGCTCTTTGTAGTAACCGACCAGCATGAAGTTGTGGTAATCCACCAGTTCACGCAGCTTGTCTTCGAAACGCGGCATGTTCAGCAGGTCGCCCACGCGCAGACCACGACGGGCAACCTTGTCTTCATAAGCCGGGCCGATGCCGCGACCGGTAGTACCGATCTTCAGCTCGCCACGGGCTTTTTCACGGGCCTGGTCCAGCGCCACGTGGAAGGACAGGATCAGCGGGCAGGACGGGCTGATACGCAGGCGCTCGCGCACCGGTACGCCTTTCTCTTCCAGCTTGGTGATCTCACGCAGCAGGGCGTCAGGTGCAACCACCACGCCGTTGCCGATCAGGCACTGCACGCCTTCGCGCAGCACGCCCGACGGGATCAGGTGCAAGACGGTTTTCTCGCCGTCGATCACCAGGGTGTGGCCAGCGTTGTGGCCACCTTGGTAGCGCACTACGGCGGCAGCATGTTCGGTCAGCAGATCAACGATCTTGCCTTTGCCCTCATCACCCCATTGGGTGCCCAGGACTACGACATTCTTACCCATAACACTTGTCCTCATTCGCGCAAACTTGGTGCCGGCGATGGCCGGCAGGAAAACTCAAGAAGCCAGTGGCGATACTTGCCAAAGCCCGTTCTGCTGAATCAATTGCCGGTCGCAGTCCGCATCACGGGCGGCGGCCAAAGGTTGTCCAGGCAATGCCTGAACGACACGCTGACCCTCACTGCGCAACTGGCAAACCTGCTGCCAGAGTGCCGCATCCGTACTGTCAGGCATCCAGATACCGCCAGACGGTAGCTCGATCTCAGCACGCCCCAGGGTCACCAGGGTTTTCAAATCGGTAGAGAAGCCGGTCGCCGGACGGGCACGACCGAAGTCGGCGCCGATGTCGTCGTAACGACCGCCCTGAGCGATGGACTGGCCCACGCCCGGGACAAACACCGCGAACACCACACCGGTGTGGTAGTGGTAGCCGCGCAGCTCGCCCAGGTCGAAGTACAGCGGCAACTCCGGGAAACGCGTCGCCAGACGATCGGCGATCTCCAGCAAATCTTCCAGCGCCGCCAGCACCGGCGCCGGTGCATTGGCCAGACGCTCACGGGCTGCACTCAGTACTTCACGGCCGCCACACAGGTCGACCAGCGCCCGCAGCATGCCGGACAGATCGGCCGGCAGGCCTTCGGTCAAGGTAATGACCTCGTCGATGGCCTTGCGTTGCAACGCATCGAACAACTGCTGCTCGACTTCACCGGACAGACCGGCGGCACGCGCCAGACCACGGTAAATGCCGACATGGCCAAGGTCCATGTGTACATCCGGCACATCGGCCAGTTGCAGCATGGCCAGCATCAGGCTGATCACTTCCACGTCGCTGCTCGGGCTGGCATCGCCGTAGAGCTCGGCACCCAACTGGATCGGGCTGCGCGAGGACGACAGTGCACGCGGCTGGGCATGCAGCACGCTGCCGGCGTAGCACAGACGGCTCGGGCCTTCGCGACGCAGGGTGTGCGCATCGATGCGCGCCACTTGCGGCGTGATGTCGGCACGGAAGCCCATCTGCCGACCCGACTGCGGATCGATGACCTTGAAGGTACGCAGATCCAGGTCCTGGCCCGCACCGGTCAGCAGGGATTCCAGGTACTCGATATGGGGAGTCACGACAAACTCGTAACCCCAGCTCTGGAACAGATCCAACACCTGACGACGCGCGACTTCAATGCGCGCCGCTTCCGGTGGCAGTACTTCTTCGATGCCATCTGGCAGCAGCCAGCGGTCTACCGTTGCCATTACGCCATTCCCCTTTGATCCGGGCGGCCAGCCTGCGGGCGAGCCTTGAGTGAAGCAGAAAATGACCGAACCGTTCAAAACGCACGCGCATGAACGACGCGGCGAAAGGCCTGTTACCGGCTTCGCCCATCACTTTCCTCGAAAATCTCTCGGGCCATTCAACCCGATGCCTGCAACAAAAAACAGCAATCAAACGTGCAGACGCAAAAAAGCCGGGAATTTCCCGGCTGCCGCATCATACACACGTTTTCCCAAAGGATCACCCCGCCCGAGGTTTTAGCCGCCGGGCGGAATGATTCAGGTCAACGTCGTATCAAGGCTTGGACTTTTCCAGGTAACGGAAGAAGTCGCTGCTTGGGTCGAGAACCATGACGTCGGATTTGTTCGCGAAGCTTTCACGGTAGGCACGCAGGCTACGGTAAAAACCGTAGAACTCCTGATCCTGACCGTAGGCCTTGGAGTAGATCGCAGCGGCCTGGGCATCGCCATCACCGCGAATCTCTTCGGATTCACGATAGGCTTCAGCCAGCAGCACGCGGCGTTGACGATCGGCGTCGGCACGGATGCCTTCCGCCAGCTCGTTACCCTTGGCGCGGTGCTCGCGAGCTTCACGCTCACGCTCGGTGCTCATACGTTCGAACACGCTGCGGTTCACTTCCTTCGGCAGATCGATGGCCTTGACCCGGACATCGACGACTTCGATACCCAGCTCTTTTTCCGCCATCTTGTTCAGCGACGCGGTGATGTCAGCCATCAGCGCATCACGCTCACCCGACACCACTTCGTGCAGGGTGCGCTTGCCGAACTGGTCACGCAGACCGGATTCCAGGCGACGAGACAGACGCTCGTCGGCGATCTGCTTGAGGCCGGAAGTCGCGGTGTAGAAGCGCTCGGCATCTTTCACGCGCCACTTGGCGTAGGCATCGACCATCACGGCTTTCTTTTCCAGGGTCAGGAAGCGCTGTGTCGGTGCATCCAGCGTCATCAGACGTGCGTCGAATTTACGCACCTGGTTAACGTAAGGCACTTTCACATGCAGGCCCGGCTGAACATCGGCCTGAACCACACGACCGAATTGCAGCAGCACCGCACGCTCGGTCTGAGCCACGATGTAGAAGCAGTTCCAGCCCACCAGCACCACGACAACGCCAACGATCAGGGCGATCAGCGATTTATTGCTCATCAGCGGGTCTCCCTTGTACGCGTCTGCGGCAGGTCAGTGACATGCGGCGCGACGTCCGTGTTGTTGCTGGCGGCAGCCGAACCGGTGACCGGTGCATTGCTGCCCGAGCTGTTCTGGATCATTTTGTCCAACGGCAGGTAAAGCAGGTTGCTCTGGCCGTTCTTGTTGCCGGTCACGAGTACCTTGCTGGTGTTGCTGAAGACTTCCTGCATGGTGTCCAGGTACAGACGCTGGCGGGTGACTTCAGGGGCCTTGCGATACTCGGCGACCAGTTTGGTAAAGCGATCCGCCTCACCCTTGGCGCGCGAGACCGTTTCGTCGCGGTAACCGTTGGCGTCCTCGAGGATACGCTGGGCCTGACCACGGGCTTCCGGCACGACGCCGTTGGCGTAGGTTTCCGCCTGGTTGCGCGAACGCTGCTCGTCTTCACGGGCGCGGATCACGTCGTCGAAGGCTTCCTGCACTTCACGCGGTGCCGCTGCGCTCTGTACGTTGACCTGGGTGACGGTGATACCGGTGCGATAGGTATCGAGGAAACGTTGCAGACGCTCCTTGATTTCGCTGGCCATCAATTCACGACCTTCGGTCAGCACCTGATCCATGGCGGTCGAACCCACCACGTGGCGCAGGGCGCTGTCGGTCGCATGCTGCAGACTGATTTCCGGCTGATCGACGTTCAGCACGAAGTCCTGCAGGTTGCTGATCTTGTACTGCACGGTCAGCGGCACTTCGACGATGTTCTCGTCTTCGGTCAGCATCTGGCCCTGCTTGGTGTAGGCACGCTCACGCGTGACGTTCTCCATGTACTTCTTGTCGATCGGCGGGAAGTAGATGTTCAGGCCGGGGCCGACGGTCTCGTAGTACTTGCCGAAGCGCAGCACCACGGCTTGCTCCTGCTCGTCGACCACATAGACCGCGCTGTACAGCCAGACAGCTGCCAGCACCACGAGGCCGATGCCGAGCAGACCGCCGAAGCCGCCACCACTCCTGCCCGAACCACCGCCGTCATCACCACCGCGTTTCTTACCACCACCGAACAACCCGTTCAGGCTTTCCTGCAGCTTTCGGAAGGCCTCGTCGAGATCCGGTGGCCCCTTGCGGTCGCCGTTATTGCGGCGCTTGCCACCCCAAGGATCCTGATTATTCGAGTTGCCACCCGGCTCATTCCAAGCCATAGCGCTCTCCATCTGATAAAGCAAAGACGCACCCACGGCGCGCCGACCAATGCTACAGAATGCCTGCCGTTGCGGCACAACCGCTTTGCCAGGCTTTTATTGCAAAGTGTGTTGCTCGATGAATTCCATCGGCTGCAATCCTTCGCGGCTTACCAGTCGATTCAACTCGACCCGGGGCAAACGAACGGCCAGCAGGCAGATGCCTTCTTCGTCATGCTCTTCTTTCTGTACCGCACCGAGTTCGAAGAACTGCGCACGCAGTCGAGCGAATCGTTGCGGCAAGCGCAATGTCCCCACAAACAAATCACTGCCCAGCAACTCGGCAATGGCTTGTTCAAGCAATTCCAGACCCGTGCCATCGCGCGCCGACAGCCAGACCCGCTGCGGCTTGCCATCGGCATCGCGCTGGATCTGTGGCTCAACGCCTTTAAGCAAATCGAGTTTGTTGTATACCTCGAGGATCGGCAAGTCCTGGGCTCCGATCTCGCCCAGTACCACCATCACCTGCTCGATCTGCAACATGCGATCCGGTTCGGCCGCATCGATCACGTGCAACAGCAGGTCGGAATTGCTCGACTCTTCGAGCGTAGACCGAAATGCTTCGACCAGCTTGTGCGGCAAGTGTCGAATGAACCCTACCGTGTCCGCCAGAACGATCGGCCCCAGGTCGTCCAGTTCCAGACGGCGCAGGGTCGGGTCCAGCGTGGCGAACAATTGGTCGGCCGCGTACACCTCGGACTTGGTCACATTATTGAACAGCGTGGATTTGCCGGCGTTGGTATAGCCCACCAGAGACACGGTAGGGATATCCGCGCGGGAACGGCCGCGTCGCGATTGCTCGCGCTGGCTGCGCACTTTTTCCAGACGACCCTTGATCTGACGCAGACGAACCCGCAGCAGACGCCGGTCGGTTTCGAGCTGGGTTTCACCCGGGCCACGCATGCCGATACCGCCACCCTGACGCTCAAGGTGAGTCCAGCCGCGAACCAGGCGGGTGCTCATGTGATCAAGCTGGGCCAGTTCTACCTGGAGCTTGCCTTCATGGGTACGGGCGCGCTGGGCGAAGATATCGAGAATCAGGCCGGTACGGTCGATCACGCGACACTCGAAAACACGTTCGAGGTTACGTTCCTGACTGGGCGTGAGAATGTGATTGAAAATCACCAGATCGGCCTTTTCGGCATGGACCAGGTCGCGTAATTCCTCGACCTTGCCGCTGCCAATCAGGTATTTGGCGGTTGGCCGATGACGCGGTACGTTAAAAAACGCAACGGTCTCGGCGCCCGCCGAATTAGCCAATTCCTGAAACTCCTGCGGATCTTCGCGCGCCTCAGGGTCCTGACCTTCCAAGTGAACGAGGATGACTCGCTCACCACCACCGTGGCGCTCAAAGAACAAAGGAGACTCCTATCAGGCGTTACCTGGCTCAGCGTCACCTGCATCGGATTCGGTTGCGCTAGGCAGACGAATTGGACGTACTGGCACGACTGTCGAGATAGCGTGTTTGTAAACCATCTGGCTGACGGTGTTTTTCAGCAGGATAACGAACTGGTCGAACGACTCGATCGTGCCTTGCAGTTTGATACCGTTGACCAGGTAGATGGAAACCCCAACTTTCTCTTTACGTAAAGTATTCAAGTAAGGGTCTTGTAGCGAATGCCCTTTTGACATGTGCCGCACTCCTTTAAGGATTCAATAATAAAAATAGGTAATTCAGATGGCTTTGGCCGCCACACCCCCAAGGATAGACGGCAATTGCAAGGACTCAGCTCAATATGGAGATGGTCCCAAGGTATTTCAAGGCGCGTGGCAGATTGTCGCAATCAAGACTGTCCAGCCAGTGCAGTTCTTCCCAGCTGCGCAGCCAGGTGAACTGGCGCTTGGCCAATTGACGCGTGGCAATGATGCCGCGTTCCTGCATTTCAGCTAACGACAGCTTGCCATCCAGGTAGTCCCAGACTTGGCGGTAGCCTACCGCACGTATAGACGGCAACCCGGAATGCAGGTCACTTCTTTTACGCAGGGCTACGACCTCGTCGATGAACCCCTGTTCCAGCATATTTGTGAATCTTTGTTTAATGCGCTCGTGCAGTACCTGACGATTTGCCGGAGCAATGGCCAAGTTCGCGACAGTATAGGGCAATTGTTGCCGTCCCGAAGCGGCTGCTTCAGTACTTTGCGCAGATTGTTGATGACGCAGCGCGGTCATGCTCTGACCACTGACCCGATAAACCTCCAGCGCCCGACTCAGGCGCTGCGGATCGTTCGGATGAATGCGTGCCGCCGACACCGGATCGATGCTCGCCAGTTGATCATGCAGGGCTTGCCAGCCAAGGCGTGCAGCCTCTTCCTCGATCTGCGCACGGACTTCGGGATCCGCCGCCGGCATGTCCGCCAGGCCATCAACCAGCGCCTTGTAATAGAGCATGGTGCCGCCGACCAGCAGCGGAATTTTCCCGCGTGCGGTGATTTCAGCCATGGCTTGCAGGGCATCGCGACGGAAATCCGCAGCCGAATAGGCCTCGGCCGGATCGAGAATGTCGATCAATCGGTGCGGAAACTCGGCCAGCAGTTCTTTCGATGGCTTGGCGGTGCCGATGTCCATGCCGCGATAGACCAGCGCCGAGTCGACGCTGATCAGCTCGCACGGCAGCACCTTGGTCAGCTCGATGGCCAGGTCGGTCTTGCCCGCAGCGGTCGGGCCCATCAGAAAAATCGCTGGAGGAAGCTGGCTCATCAACGACCGCGCAGGAACAGTTTGTCCAGATCGTCCAGGCCCAGCTGGGTCCAGGTCGGTCGGCCATGGTTGCATTGACCGCTGCGCTCGGTATTTTCCATGTCGCGCAGCAGACCGTTCATTTCCGGCAGGGCCAGGCGCCGGTTGGCACGGATCGCGCCGTGGCAGGCCATGGTGCCGAGCAGTTCGTTCAGATGTGCCTGAATCCGGTCGCTGGTGCCGTATTCCATCAGGTCCGACAGCACGTCACCCACCAGCCGATTGGCCTCGGCCTGCTTGAGTAGCGCCGGAATCTGGCGGATTGCCAATGTTTCCGGGCCCAGACGCTGCAGCTCGAAGCCCAGTTTCTGGAACCATGCAGCGTGTTCTTCAGCGCAATCGGCTTCTCGCTGACTGACCGCCAGCGACTCCGGCACCAACAGCGGCTGACCGCTGAGACCTTCGCTGGCCATGGCGATTTTCAGGCGTTCGTACATGATCCGCTCGTGCGCGGCATGCATGTCCACCAGCACCAGTCCCTGAGCGTTCTCGGACAGGATGTAGATGCCCTTGAGCTGCGCCAGCGCGTAACCGAGCGGCGGAATATCTTCCTGACCGGCTGGCAGCGCGTTGGCATTCGCTTCCGGCAACGGTGCGAAGAACTCGCGGTAAGCAGCTTGTGCCTCGGCGGCCGGCACAGCCGACTGCGGACGCGGCGTGTACTGATATTGATAAGCGCCGCCAGCGCTGGCGCCCGACGAAGTATTGAACGCCGGTTGCGCCTGCGGCTGTTCCAGCAGCGCGTTGGCCGCCAGACGCATTTCGCCCTGCGGGCCGAATTCACCGGCCTCGATACCGGTTGGACGCACCACCGCTGTGGTGACAGAGCCGGCCAGTTGATCTTCCGGACGCACATCACCCAAGGCGCGGTGCAACGTGCCATATAGGAAGTCATGCACCATGCGCCCGTCACGGAAGCGCACTTCGTGCTTGGTCGGGTGCACGTTGACGTCCACCGCAGCCGGATCGACCTCGAAAAACAGCGCGAAGGTCGGATGACGGCCATTGAACAGCACATCACGATAAGCCTGGCGCACCGCGTGGGCCACCAGTTTGTCGCGTACCGCACGGCCGTTCACGAAGAAATACTGCAAGTCCGCCTGACTGCGGTTGAAGGTCGGCAACCCGACCCAGCCCCACAAGTGCAGGCCATTGCGCTCGATCTCGATCGGCAGCGCCTGCTCGAGGAAGCCCGAACCACAGATCGCCGCCACACGCCGGGCGCGGGCTGCATCATCGTGGGCCTCGTGCAGGCTGAGGATGGTCTTGCCGTTGTGGCGCAGATGGAAGGCGACGTCGAAACGCGCCAGCGCCAGACGCTTGATCACTTCTTGCAGGTGATCGAATTCGGTTTTTTCGGTCTTGAGAAACTTGCGCCGCGCCGGGGTATTGAAGAACAGATCGCGCACTTCCACCGACGTACCGACCGGATGCGCTGCCGGCTGAACGCGAGGCGCCATGTCGCGACCTTCGGTTTCGACCTGCCAGGCCTGATCGGCGTCGCGGGTGCGCGAGGTCAGGGTCAGGCGCGCCACGGAGCTGATCGACGCCAGCGCCTCACCACGGAAGCCGAGGCTCATCACCTGCTCGAGGTCTTCGAGGTTGCGAATCTTGCTGGTGGCGTGACGGGCCAAAGCAAGCGGCAGGTCGTCGGCGGAAATGCCGCTGCCATCGTCACGCACCCGCAGCAGCTTGACGCCGCCCTGCTCGACATCGACGTCGATGCGCTTGGCACCGGAGTCGAGACTGTTTTCCAGCAACTCCTTGATCACCGAAGCCGGGCGCTCGACCACCTCGCCGGCGGCGATCTGGTTCGCCAGCCGTGGGCTGAGCAGTTCGATGCGTGCGGCGCTCAACACCTGATTCATTCTTTGGACGCCAGTTCGGTGCCGGGAATGGTCAGGTGCTGGCCAATCTTCAGCTCATCGCTGCTGAGGTTGTTGGCACTGCGCAGCGTCGCGGGCGACACCTGATAACGCACGGCAATCATCGCCAGCGTCTCGCCCGGGCTTACGCGGTGATCGCGCGGACCTTGGGCAATCTTGCCGGAGTCACGCAGCCAGGCAATGTAAGTGCCCGGTGGCGGGTTCTGCTGGAAGAACTGGCGCACGCCGCTGCTGATCGAACGCGCCAGCGCCTGCTGGTGGCTCGATGCCGAGAGTTTGTTCGCTTCGTTGGCGTTGGAGATAAATCCGGTTTCGACGAGGATCGACGGGATGTCCGGCGACTTCAGCACCATGAACCCGGCCTGCTCCACTCGTTGCTTGTGCAGCGGGGTCACGCGGCCGATGTTGGTCAGGACTTTCTGGCCGACGTTGAGGCTGGAAGTCAGCGACGCGGTCATCGACAGGTCGAGGAGCACGCCGGCGAGCATGCGATCCTTGTCGTCGAGGCTGACGTTGCCGGCACCACCAATCAGGTCAGAACGGTTTTCGCTGTCGGCCAGCCAACGGGCGGTCTCGGATGTCGCGCCGCGATCAGACAGGGCAAACACCGAGGCACCGAAGGCTGCCGCAGACGGCGCAGCGTCGGCGTGGATCGAAACGAACAGGTCGGCGCCCTTCTTGCGGGCAATTTCGGTACGGCCGCGCAACGGGATGAAGTAGTCGCCGGTACGGGTCAGCTCGGCGCGGAAACCTTTCATGCCGTTGACCTGACGCTGCAGCTCGCGGGCGATCTGCAGCACCACGTCTTTCTCACGCTGGCCGCGCGAGCCGGACGCACCCGGGTCTTCGCCGCCGTGACCGGCGTCGATCACCACAATGATGTCGCGCTTGCCGGCCGGGGCCGGTGGCAACTTGATCGCCGGTTCCGACGGTGTCACCGGCACTGCCGGCACGGTGGCGACCGATGGCGTTGGCGCAGGTGGCGGCGCGGCATCGGCCGGGTTGTCGAACAGATCGACCACCAGACGGTTGCCATATTGCGCGTTCGGCGCCAGCGAGAAACTTTTCGGGGTGACGGCTTTTTTCAGGTCGATGACCACTCGCAGGTCGGTCGGCGTACGCTGGGCCGAGCGCATCGCGGTGATCGGCGTGTTGGCGGTCGAGACTTTCAGCGGCGCACCCAAGGTGGCGCCATTGATGTCGATCACCAGCCGATCCGGTGCGGTCAGGGTGAAGACGCTGTGCTGCACCGGGCCGCTCAGGTCGAAGACCAGTCGCGTGTTGTCCGGCGCCCGCCACAGGCGCACGCTGTTGACCTTTGTCTCGGCCACAGCGTTGACGGTTACTGCCATCAACATCAGTCCAACGGCAGCCACCAACGCGCGAAAGCGCATACCTAACCCCATCATTTAATTGGATTCCAATGCCAAAGCGGCACACCAGGCCTCGCCACGCGAGCCCTGGGATAAAATTTTCAGCGAACGCCCGCTGTCTTGCGGGCTAATGGTAATGGTCAGGTCAGGCTTTGGCAAAAAGCCTGCACCTTTATCGGGCCACTCGATCAGGCACAGGGCGTCGTCTTCGAAATAGTCGCGGATGCCGAGAAACTCCAGCTCCTCCGGATCGACCAGACGATACAGGTCGAAGTGGAAGGCACGCACATCGCCGATCTCGTAGGGTTCGACCAGGGTGAAGGTCGGACTCTTTACCGCGCCGACATGCCCCAGCCCACGAATGATGCCCCGCGACAGGGTGGTTTTGCCCATGCCCAGATTGCCTTCCAGGAAAATCAGGCCGTGGCCTTGGGTAACGCGGGCGATCCGTGCGCCAAAGTCGCTCATGGCCTGTTCATCGGCCAGGTACAGGGTTACTTCAGACACGGTGCATGCTCCTCCAACAACTGACGAATGACTGGAATCAGATCACTGGCCGCCAGCCCACGGCCGAATTTACCTTGTTGCGCGCCGGCATTGGCGTGCAGCCAGACTGCCAGGCACGCGGCATCGAAGCCATCCATGCCTTGGGCCAACAACGCGCCAGTCAAGCCGGCGAGTACGTCGCCCAGGCCGGCGGTGGCCATGGCCGGATGGCCTTGATGACACAGCGCCAGACGCCCATCGGGATGGGCGATCAGGCTGCCGGCGCCTTTCAGCACGACGACGGCCGAGTATTTTTTGCTCAACGCCCGCGCGGCGGCCGGGCGATCGGTCTGCACCTCAGCGGTACTGACGCCCAACAGGCGCGCCGCCTCTCCCGGATGCGGGGTGATCACGCAATCCTCAGGCAGGCTGACAAATCCGCTCGCCAGCAGGTTCAACGCGTCGGCGTCCCAAACTTGTGGCAGCGGCGCATTGGCGGCCGCCGACAACAGCGCCCGCCCCCAGCTCGCCTGCCCGAGACCCGGGCCAATCACCAGCACCGAAACCTTTTCCAGCAGCCCCATCAACTGATTGGCTGACGACGTGCCGAGCACCATGACTTCCGGCATCCGCGTCAGTGCTGCCGGGACATGTTCCGCACGGGTTGCCAGCGACACCATCCCGGCGCCACTACGCAGCGCACTTTCGCTGCTGAGCAGAATCGCCCCGCCAAAACCCTGATCGCCACCGATCAGCAGCAAATGCCCGAAGCGCCCTTTGTGTGCAGCGGGCGCACGCGGGGCCAATCGTGGAAGATTAGCCGCCGAGAGACGCAGAGCGCTGACAGGAATGTCACGGTAGATGTCGGCGGCGGCTTGCAGATCGTTAAACACCAACGCACCGACCTGATCCGCCGCCGCCCCGGTGAACAGGCCAAGCTTCAAGCCGATAAAGGTCACGGTAAGGTCAGCGCGAACCGCAACGCCGAGGACATGCCCGGTATCGGCACACAGTCCGGAAGGAATATCCACCGCCACTACCGGCTGGCCACTGGCATTGATCGCCTTGATCGCAGCGGCATACGGCCCACGGACATCGCCGGCCAGCCCGGTGCCGAGCAAGGCATCGACAATCACCCCGCGCAGCTCGATTTGCGCAGTCCAGCTCTGCACGGCGACGCCATCGCTGATGGCCTGCGCATAAGCCTGCGCCGCATCACCCTGCAAGCGTTGCGGATCACCGACTGCGAGCACCCGCACCGCCCAACCGGCCCGATGCGCCAGCGCGGCGATCAGAAAACCATCGCCGGCGTTGTTGCCATGCCCGGCAAGCACGGTCAATTCGTTCGCCGCAGGCCACTGCCGCACCAATGCGCGCCAGGTTGCGTGAGCGGCACGCTGCATCAATTCGAAGCCCGGCGTGCCCGCAGCGATCAGCCGCGCATCGAGTGCTCGCACCTGTGCGGCGCCATACAGCGCGTCGGGTAATTGATCTTTCGTGTGCGGCATGCGTCTTCGGGCTCCGATGTCTGGCAGAATTATACGCACCTCAGCTCCGGTTTCTCTCGCCTCATGTCCGCCATCACCACAGATCTGCCCGCCCTCGCCCAATCGATCAAGGATTGGGGCCGCGAGCTGGGCTTCCAGCAAGTCGGCATCAGCGGTCTGGACCTGGCCGAGCATGAGCAGCACCTGGAGCGCTGGCTCGCCGCCGGCTACCACGGCGAAATGGATTACATGGGCGCTCACGGCAGCAAACGCTCGCATCCGGAGCAACTGGTCCCGGGTACGTTGCGCGTGGTTTCGCTGCGCATGGACTACCTGCCCGGCGACACGCAAATGGCGCAAATGCTCGCGCAACCGGAGAAAGCCTACGTTTCGCGTTATGCCTTGGGCCGCGATTACCACAAATTGATCCGTAAACGTGTGCAGCAATTGGCCGACAGGATTCAGTCAGAGATCGGCCCGTTCGGTTTCCGCGCGTTCGTAGACAGCGCCCCGGTGCTGGAAAAAGCCATCGCCGAGCAGGCCGGGCTGGGCTGGATCGGCAAAAACACCTTGGTACTGAACCGCAAGGCCGGCAGCTATTTCTTCTTGAGCGAACTGTTTGTCGATCTGCCACTGCCGGTGGACGAACCGCACAGCAGCGAACATTGCGGACGTTGCACCGCGTGTCTGGACATCTGCCCGACCAACGCCTTCGTCGGCCCCTATGTGCTGGACGCCCGGCGCTGCATCTCCTACCTGACCATCGAACTGAAAAACGCCATCCCCGAAGACCTGCGCCCACTGATCGGCAACCGCGTATTCGGCTGCGACGACTGCCAGATCGTCTGCCCGTGGAACCGCTTCGCCAAGCCATCCGGGGAAAGCGATTTCAAGCCACGGCACAACCTGGACAACGCCGAACTGGCGGAACTGTTCATGTGGGACGAGGACAAATTTCTCAGCAGCACCGAAGGCTCACCGCTGCGCCGTGCCGGTTACGAGCGCTGGCTACGCAATCTGGCAGTCGGGCTGGGCAACGCGCCATCGAGCATTCCGGTGCTGGAGGCCTTGAAGGCGCGCCGTGATTACCCGTCCGATCTAGTCCGCGAACACGTCGAGTGGGCGCTGAAACAGCACGGTCAATTGTAGGAGCTGCCGCAGGCTGCGATCTTTTGACTTTGATTTTTAAAAGACAAGATCAAAGGATCGCAGCCTGCGGCAGCTCCTACAGGGGAATGCATTAATGCTCGTCGTTGTAGACGAACTTGGGCATTTCCCAGTGGAAACGGATGGCCAGCAACCGCAACAGAAAACCGCCGAACAAAGTGATCAGAATCGCCTGTTCGCTCGGCACATTCAGGTACAGGCAGAGCATGTAGCACCACGCGGCGGCGAACGAGACGCTGGCGTACAGTTCGCGGCGGAAGATCAGCGGGATGTCGTTGCAGAAGATGTCGCGCAGGATGCCGCCGAAGACGCCGGTGATCACGCCGCTGACCGAGGCCACCAGCATGCCGTGGCCCATTTCCAGAGCGGTCATGCAGCCGATCAGGGTGAACGCCACCAGACCGACCGCATCGAGCACCAGAAACAGTGAACGCAGGTGACGCATCCAGCGTGCGGTGAATACAGTGAGCATCGCGGCGGCCGAAGTCAGCACCAGGTATTCCGGGTGCTTGACCCACGTCAGCGGATAATGCCCAAGCAACACATCGCGCACCGAACCGCCGCCCAATGCCGTGACGCAGGCGATCAACACCACCCCGAACCAGTCCATGCCGCGCCGCCCGGCAGACAACGCGCCGGTCATGGCTTCAGCGGTAATGGCGATCAGATAGAGCATCAGCAACATGGCGGCGGTCCTGGCAGGAAGGCGCGCAGTCTAGCCATTTCAGCGCCGCACCAGAAGGGGGCGCGACACGACGATCCTCTGTAGGAGCTGCCGCAGGCTGCGATCTTTTGATCTTGTTTTTAAAAGCAACATCAAAAGATCGCAGCCTGCGGCAGCTCCTACAAGGACAGCATCAGAACTTGATGAAATGCTTGCGGTAGTGCTGCAGCTCGGCGATCGACTCGCGGATGTCGTCCAGCGCCAGGTGGGTGCTGCCCTTCTTGAAGCTGTCGCGCACATCCGGTGCCCAGCGTGCGGCCAGCTCTTTGAGCGTCGACACATCGAGGTTGCGGTAGTGGAAGTAGCTTTCCAGTGCCTTCATGTGGGTATAAAGGAAGCGACGATCCTGGCAGATGCTGTTGCCGCAGATCGGCGACTTGCCTTTTGGCACCCACTTTTCCAGGAAAGCGATGGTTTCGGCCTCGGCTTCGGCCATGCTGATACGGCTGTCACGCACGCGCTGGGTCAGGCCCGAGTTGCCGTGGGTGCGGGTGTTCCACTCGTCCATGCGGGCGAGCACTTCGTCACTGTGGTGAATGGCGATCACCGGGCCTTCGGCCAGGGTGTTCAGGTCACTGTCGGTGACGATGGTGGCCATTTCGATGATGACGTCGTTTTCCGGATCCAGACCGGTCATTTCCAGGTCGATCCAGATCAGGTTCTGCGGGTTTTGCATATTCGGGCTCCTAGGCAATGCTGCGCAGTTTAGCCTAGGCCGGTGCCCGGGCGTGCTAAACTCGCGGCCGTTTTACCTAATCGCTGCATTCTTCAGACGGAACACCCATGGCCAAACGCCAACTCAATCGTCGTCAAAACTGGCGCATCGAAAAGATTCAAGGCGAGCGCGCCGCGCGCGCCGCCAAACGCGAGTCCTCGGCGGTCGAAGCCCTCGAGGGCGGCGATCTGGGCCCTGAGCAACACGGCCTGGTGATCGCCCACTTCGGTGTGCAGGTCGAGGTCGAGGCCGTGGACGGCGAACAGGCCGGCCAGGTTTTCCGTTGCCACTTGCGCGCCAACCTGCCGGCGCTGGTGACCGGTGATCGGGTGGTCTGGCGCGCCGGCAACCAGGGCATCGGGGTGATCGTCGCGCAACTGCCGCGCAACACCGAACTCTGCCGCCCGGACAGCCGTGGCCAGCTCAAGCCGGTCGCCGCGAACGTCGACATGATCGTCATCGTCTTCGCGCCGCTGCCCGAGCCGCATGCCAACCTGATCGACCGGTACCTGGTCGCCGCCGAACACGCCGGCATCCGCCCGTTGCTGTTGCTGAACAAGTTCGACCTGATCGACGAGCAGAACGCCCCGGCGCTCAATGCCCTGCTGGCGGTGTACCGCACGCTGGGTTATCCGGTGCTGGAAGTCTCGGCGCATCACGGCAACGGCATGGAGCAGTTGCAGAAGCAGCTCGACGGGCGCATCAGCGTGTTCGTCGGCCAGTCCGGCGTCGGCAAGTCGTCGCTGGTCAACAGCCTGCTGCCGGAAGTCGAGACTCGCGTCGGCCCGCTGTCCGAGCTGTCCGGTCAGGGCACGCACACCACGACCACCGCACGCCTGTTCCACTTCCCAGGCGGCGGCGAGTTGATCGACTCCCCGGGTATCCGTGAGTTCGGTCTGGGCCACGTCAGCCGCGCCGACGTCGAAGCCGGTTTCATCGAGTTCAACGACCTGCTCGGCACTTGCCGCTTCCGCGACTGCAAACACGATCGCGAACCGGGTTGCGCACTGCTCAAGGCCCTGGAAGACGGCCGCGTGCAGCAGCAGCGGATGAACAGCTACCGCTCGATCATCGCCAGCCTGCCGGAAAACGGCTACTAAACATCTGCACCGGCAGCCTCTCGTCCGAGGGCTGCCGGATGTCGGACCACGCCTGACACATCCCCCGACCGTTTAAACGTCAGGCCTTTCTGACAGGCCTGCTCGCGCCTGCCTGCAGGACATTTCTCTTTCCGCGCGCAGACCTTGCGGGCACTTTAGAGATGCCTAAATTGGGTTGTTCCTTCGCACCTTCGCGACCTTCGAGGAACCCCATGCAAACCTATCACCTGTTCATCAGCCATTCGTGGAACTACTCCCACGCTCACGACAATCTGGTACGCCTGCTCGGCGCCAGATCGGATTTCAGTTTCAAGAATTTTTCCGTGCCGCCGCACAACCCGATCATGGGCGCGCAGACCGACAAGCAGCTTGAGGAAGCCATCGAAAACAAGATTCGTCCGTGCTCGGCGGTGCTGATCATGGCCGGGATGTATTCGACTTACAGCAAGTGGATCAACAAGGAAATCGAGATCGCCAAGCGCATGGGCAAAGTGATCATCGCGATCAAGCCGTTCGGCGCCGAGCGCATTTCCACGGTAGTACGTGAAGCGGCGCACGCCGAATGCGCGTGGAACACCAACAGCATCATCGGTGCGATCCGTCAGCACACGGCGGTGTAACCATGCGCAAGGGACTGTTTATCGGCATCAACCACTACGACCACGTCTCGCCCTTGAGCGGCTGTAACAACGACGCCATGGCCATGGCGTCGGTGCTGGAACGTCATGCCAACGGGCGACCGAACTTCAGCAGCAAAGTGCTGACTTCAGCCGAAGAAAAACTCACGCTCAGCCACATGAAACAGCAGATCCAGAGCCTGTTCTCAGGCGATTGTGACGTGGCACTGCTGTACTTCGCCGGCCATGGTCAGTTCGACACCAGCATCGACGAAGGACTCCTGATTCCCCAGGACTATCAGCCTGGCGGAGACGGGATCCGCATCAGCGACATTCTGGAATGGGCGGACAAGGCCCCGCACATCAAGAACAAAATCATCATTCTCGATTGCTGCCAGGCCGGCGCAGCAGGCGCCATGCGCAATCTGCGTGGCGGCAGCAGTGTGATCGGCGAAGGCGTGACCATTCTCACGGCCTGCAAAAAAGAACAGTACGCCCTGGAAAGTCGCGGTCATGGCGTATTCACGGATCTGTTGCTGCAAGCGCTGCACGGTGGCGCTGCCAACGTACTCGGCAAAGTCACCCCCGGTAGCGTTTATTCGTTTGTCGACAATGCGCTGGGAGCCTGGGAACAGCGTCCGGTGTTCAAGACCAATGTCTCGCAGTTCGTACCGCTGCGCGAAGTCGCGCCGCTGATTGCCGAGGAAACCCTGCGCAAACTCAAGGACTGGTTCCCCGAGCCAAGCTTCGTCTTCCGGCTCGATCCCAGCTACGAGCCCACCGAAGCGCTGTTCGACCCCGAGCACGGCGACATCTTCAAGCAACTGCAAATGTGCAACCGCCACAGCCTGATCGAACCGGTGGATGCAGAGCACATGTACTACGCCGCCATGAACTCCACTGGCTGCCGCCTCACCGCCCTCGGCGCCTATTACCGTGAACTCGCCATAAAAGGACACTTCTGATGCCCGTATTCATCAGCTACCGCCACATCGATCGCCCGCAGGCCATGGCGATCAATGCGCAATTGATGCAGGCCAACATCAAGACTTACCTCGACGTACTCGACCCGGAGTCGCAGACCACCGACGACATCACCGGGGTGATCACCCGCAACATCACCGAGTGCACGCACCTGCTGGCAGTGGTTTCGGAGAAAACCGCGTTGTCGTGGTGGGTGCCGTTCGAAATCGGCGAAGCGACGATCAGCAATCGCCGGATCTGCTCGTTCCGCACCGGGCCGGCAAAGCTGCCGGAGTATCTGGACAAGTGGCCGAAGCTGAGCACGGCCAGTGATCTGAATTTCTTCATCGATGCCTATCGTGAAGAAGTATCGAGCAAGCGCTCGATGACGCTGGATTCGAGCAACGAATCCTTCAGCGGCACCTATAAGCGCAACGCCGATCTTTTCCATGAACAACTGAAGAACCGGATTCGGCGCGGTTTCTGAGGCCAATCGACAGCCACAAAAAAGCCGACATCACTGTCGGCTTTTTTGTCGGTCACTGCTTCGGTGCGGGGGCCGGTGCAGCGGCTGGCGGAGCTGTTGGCGCGGGGGCCGCAGTCCCCGGCACGACCGGTTTCGGTGCGGCGTCGTCGAACAGGTTCAAACGTTCGCGCAATTCATGGGCCGGCACCGGTAGCTGATCCGCCGGCAGCGCGTTCGGATCGACCGGCCTCGCCGGAGCGGCGCCGTTCTGACCTTCGGCGGCAGGCTTGGCCGCGTCGGCACCTTGCGAACCTTCGATGGCGGCCTGGGCCTTTTTGGTCAGGACCACAATGTCGATACGGCGGTTGACCGGGTTGAACGGGTTTTCCTTGTCGAACAGCGCCGACGAGGCATAACCGACCACGCGCGCCACTTGCGAATCCGGATAGCTGCCGGCAACCAGTGCGCGCCGCGCAGCGTTGGCACGGTTGGCCGAGAGTTCCCAGTTACCGAAATCGCCGGTGCCGGTGTACGGCTTGGCGTCGGTGTGGCCGCTGATGCTGATCTTGTTCGGCACCGCTTTGATGGTGTCGGCCATGGCCAGCAGGATGTCTTCGAAGTACGGCTTCAGACGTGCCGAGCCCGAGTCGAACATCGGCCGGTTTTCCGCGTCCATGATCTGGATGCGCAAGCCGTTCGGGGTGATCTCGAACAGGATCTGATCCTTGAACTTCTGCAGCTGCGGGTTCTCGTCGACCTTGTTCTGCAGTTCTTGCAGCAACAGCTCCAGGCGCTCTTTCTCGACCTGTTCGGCCATGCCTTCGACCTGCTCGGTGTCGACCGTGACCTTGTCCGGTTGCGGCTGCGACTTCACTTCAGGGTTGAGGGTGTTTTCCGGCGCCAGGGTCGGCGTGCCGCCCAGATCAATGATGTACGGCGTGCCACTTTCGGAGAAGCCGACCGGGTCCTTGAAGTAACCGGCGATGGCGATCTTCTGCTCAGGCGTTGCGGTGGACAGCAGCCACAACACCAGGAAGAACGCCATCATCGCCGTGGCGAAGTCGGCGAAGGCGATTTTCCACGCCCCGCCGTGGTGACCACCGGCTATGCGCTTGACGCGCTTGATGATTATCGGCTGATTATTTTCCATGGCTTAGCGACCGCGAACGGCTTGTTCCAGCTCGGCAAAGCTTGGACGGTGCGCCGGGTACAGAACCTTGCGCCCGAACTCCACGGCCAGCGATGGCGGCATGCCGGAAGCCGACGCCACCAGCGAGGCCTTGATGGCTTCGTAGACGTTCAGTTCTTCCTTGGCATCGTGCGCCAGGGAATGCGCCAACGGCCCGAAGAAGCCGTAGGCCGCGAGAATACCGAAGAAGGTACCGACCAGTGCCGCACCCACGTGCAGACCGATGGATTTCTGATCGCCTTCACCCAGCGACGCCATGGTCACCACGATACCCAGTACCGCCGCAACGATACCGAAACCGGGCATGGCGTCGGCGATGCCGTTCACCGCATGGGACGGGTGCTCGAGGTCTTCCTTGAGGCTGTAGAGTTCCATGTCGAACAGGCCTTCCAGCTCATGCGGAGCCATGTTGCCGGAGGACATGATGCGCAGGTAATCGCAGATGAACGCGGTCATGCGCTCGTCTTTGAGCACGGCCGGGTACTTGGCGAAGATCGGGCTCGCTGCAGCGTCTTCGATATCGCCTTCGATGGCCATCATGCCTTCACGGCGGCTCTTGTTGAGGATCTCGTAGATCAGGCCGAGCACTTCCAGATAGAACGTGTGGCTGAAGCGCGAACTGAACATGCTCAGGGATTTCTTGAGCACGTGCATCGTCATGTAACCGGGGTTGGCCTGGAGGAATGCACCGAGGGCCGCACCACCGATGATCATCACCTCGAAGGGCTGGATCAGGGCGGCAATCTTGCCGTGGGAGAGCACGTATCCGCCGAGCACGCTCGCGAATACGACGATGATGCCGATAATTTTAGCCATAGGTAGAAAGTACTTATTTAAGTCGGGTTCAAGGTCATATTCGGAAGTTAAAAAATCTCTTCTTCTACTTATCGGCAAAACTGCGCCAGACTATAGCCAGTTCAGGCGAAAAGCCAATTTAGCCCATGCCGGGCGCGTCTACAGTCAGTGAAGATCTCGTCCAGACATGGCTAATGAAACGAACGTCCCACACGCAAAACCGACCACGCTCGAGGGCTGGGTCAAACTGCTCGATGGCGTGCGCCTGCCCGTGCCGCAAGAGGCTCACGACAAGGTTTGCCGGGCGATCCGTGACAACCGCAGCTCGTTGCGCGATATCGCCGACCTGATGCAGGACAGCCCGGCGCTGGCCTTGAGCATCATCCGTGAGGCAAATCGTCACACCCACGGCACCATGGCCGCTCCGGCGGAAAATCTCGAGGTGGCGATCAACCGTCTGGGCCTTGCGCGTACCGAAGAATTGCTCGCGCGCCTGCCTGTCGAACCGCAGATGCAGATCCCCAAGGCGCTGCGCCAACTGCAGATGATCAGCCAGCACGCGACACAACAGGCCAACGGTTTTTTTGCCAGTCGCCTGGCGCGCCTGTGGCAGGACATCCACTGGGGCAGCCTGTTGTTTCTGTCGCCGTTATGGCCGCTGGCGCTGACGTTTCCCGAATTGCTCGAAGAGTGGGAGCTGCGGGTTATCCACAAGGGCGAATCGGCGCGCACGGTCGAGAAGCAACTGTTTGGTGTGCGCCTGCTGAAAATCGCCGAAGCGCTGGTACAAGTCTGGCACCTGCCGATCTGGGTGCAGCAGGGTTATAAACTGCTGCTCAGCGAACAGCGCGAACTGGTGAAAGTTCTGCGCATCGCCCGCGACAGCGAACATCCGTTGCGCCAGCAGAATCGCCTCGACGACGATCCGACCCTGCGCCGCTGGCTCAACCAGCCGGCCAACACCGTGTTGCTGGCCAACGGCCTGGCGCTGTCGGCACAACAGGCCTGGGACAGTCCGCACAGCGAGCGCTGGCAGTACCTGACCAGCCTTTATCTGCAAATCTCGATGGACGAAGTGCAGCAGCAGTTGCACCAGCAAGCCGCCAACAGTGCGCGCCAGCATGCCATGCCCGATCTGTGGCACCCGGCCGTTTCATTATTATGGCCATGGGGCACCCATCGCTTGCCGGCCGGGATGCTGCCGGCGGCGGCGCCGAATGCCGAGGATCTGACGCAGTGGCGCCGGCAATGCGCCGAACTGCTGGCCGAGCCGAGCCGCTTCACCAATGCCATGAGCCTGACCGTCGCCGCCCGTGATGCGCTGGTCGCCAGCGGCATGCGCCGGGTGATGATTCTGATGGCCGACCGCACGCAATCGAATCTGCGGGTGAACCAGACCTTCGGTTTGCCGAAGGAAGCCGCCGCGCTGAATTTTGTCGTCAGTCAGAGCAAAGTCTTGCAGCGCCTGCTCGCCCAACAGGCACAGGTGCGGATCAACCCCGAGAACAACGCACAATTTTCCGCATTGTTGCCGCCGGGCCTGCGTGCGCTGTTCCGTGGCGAGCATCTGTTCCTGCGTTCGCTGGTCAATAACGGCCGGGTGATCATGATCGTCGTCGCCGACCAGGGCGGTGGGCCGTTCGCCGACATCAGCGTGCAGGCTTTCGGCAAAACCGCGCAGTGCATCGAAAAGGCCCTGCACAGCTTTAGCAGCCGTGGCCGATGAGGCTGCGCTACAATCCCCCCCTTTGTGCTCTGGAGACCTCACATGTCTGACTTCTCTGGCTTGCCGCTCGTCATCGAACCGAGCGACCTGCTCCCTCGGCTGGATGCCAGCGAACTGATTCTGGTGGACCTGACCAGTGCCGCCCGCTATACCGAGGGCCATCTGCCCGGCGCACGTTTTGTCGACCCCAAGCGCACCCAGCTCGGCCAGCCGCCGGCGCCGGGGCTGCTGCCGGCCAAAGCCGATCTGGAAGCGTTGTTCAGTGAGTTGGGCCATCGTCCAGACGCGGTCTACGTGGTCTATGACGACGAGGGCGGTGGCTGGGCCGGGCGTTTCATCTGGCTGCTCGACGTGATCGGTCACGACAAATACCACTACCTCGACGGCGGTCTGCCGGCGTGGCTGGAAGCCGGCATGCCGATGTCGATCCAGGTGCCGCCTGCGGTGGGCGGCCCGGTGGCGCTGACCCTGCATGACGAGCCGACGGCAACCCGCGAATACCTGCAAAGCCGTCTCGGCGCCGCCGATCTGGCGATCTGGGACGCACGCGGGCCGCTGGAATATTCCGGTGAGAAAGTCCTGGCCGCCAAGGGTGGACACATCCCCGGCGCGGTGAACTTCGAGTGGACCGCCGGCATGGACAAGGCGCGTCAGCTGCGGATTCGCACGGACATGCCGCAGATCCTCGAAGACCTCGGGATCACCAAGGACAAAGAAATCATTACCCACTGCCAGACCCATCACCGGTCGGGCTTCACTTATCTGGTGGCCAAGTCCCTCGGTTATCCGCGGGTCAAGGGCTACGCCGGTTCCTGGGGCGAATGGGGCAACCACCCTGACACGCCTGTCGAGATTCAAGGTTCTAAGGACAACTAATGAAAGAGCGTCTGTTTATCCTCAGCCAGTACCTGCTGCCTCATCACCTGATGTCGCGCCTGGCCGGCTGCGTCGCCGAGTGCCGCGTGCGCTGGTTCAAGAATGCCTTCACCCAGTGGTTCGCCAAGCGCTATCAGGTGGACATGTCGCAAGCGCTGGTCGAAGACCTGACCGCCTACGAGCACTTCAACGCGTTCTTCACCCGAGCCCTGAAAGACGGCGCGCGGCCACTGGATCAGACCCCGGGCGCGATCCTCAGCCCGGCCGACGGTGCGGTCAGCCAGCTCGGCCCGATCGAACACGGTCGGGTGTTCCAGGCCAAGGGCCACAGCTTCAGCGTGCTGGAACTGCTGGGCGGTGACACGGCGAATGCCGCGCCGTTCATGGGCGGCGACTTCGCCACCATTTACCTGTCGCCGAAGGATTACCACCGCGTGCACATGCCGCTGGCCGGCACCCTGCGCGAGATGGTCTACATCCCGGGCCGGATCTTCTCGGTCAACCAGACCACTGCGGAAAACGTTCCGGAGCTGTTCGCCCGCAACGAGCGTGTAGCATGCATTTTCGACACCGAACGCGGGCCGATGGCCGTGGTGCTGGTCGGCGCGATGATCGTCGCTTCGATCGAAACCGTGTGGGCCGGTCTGGTCACCCCACCGAAGCGCGAACTGAAAACCTTCCGCTACGACGAAGCCGCCCGTGCGCCGATTCATCTGGAAAAAGGTGCGGAACTGGGGCGTTTCAAGCTGGGTTCGACGGCAATCGTGCTGTTTGGCCCGGATCAAGTGAAATGGGCTGAAGAACTGGTAGCGGGTTCGCCAGTGCAAATGGGCCAGGCGCTGGCCCTGCCAAACGCCTGATACATCGGCGCTCCCCCCTGTAGGAGCTGCCGCAGGCTGCGATCTTTTGATCTTGGTTTTCAAAAAATAAAGTCAAAAGATCGCAGCCTGCGGCAGCTCCTACAGTTGAAGGCCGACATGTTCATTTGCTGCTATGGTTTTTGGCATGAGCCAGACCATCTCCCCACCACTGCTGAGCGCCCCGACTCCGACGCAAACGCGCCTGTCGTTCTGCGAAGCCACCCCGCGCGACCTCAAGCGCTGGATCGCCGGCCTGCCCAAGGCCAACATCGGCGAAACCGCCCGCCAGCTGTACCAAGGCCTGGGCGAACTCAACCAATTGCTCACCCCCAGTGACAATCGCCTGCAACTCCTCGAACTGCTGCGCCCTGAGGTTTACTTCGTCTGCCAGCATCTGGAGCGGCATTTCCTGCATCAGGCGATCATGCTCGATGACCGTTCGCGCAAGATCAGCAACCTGTGTCAGGCGCTGCAAAGTCATCTGGCTATCGGCTACAAGCAGCTCGTTCTGCGCATTGTCCCCAAGTACCACAAAGAGCGGGCGGCGCTGGTCAGTCAGGCCCTGCAACGGGCCGCGCATGCGCTCAAGGGGCAGCTGCTGCGGGCGACGCAGCTGTACAGTCCGCCGCCGGAACATCTGTGGTTCGAGCTGCATCAGTTGTATCGCTGCGCTTGCGCCTTGCAGTTGCAACAGCGTCGGGTGCATGACGATCTGGCGAGTCTGAGCAGCGAACTGAGCCTGGAACAGACCTACATCGCCGCCCTGCTGCTGGGCAGCGCCCGTTGCAATCAATTGCGGCAGAACCAGATCGCCCGGCTGGCCGAAGTGCTGGAGCCGTGGAGTGCCCTGCTCAAATTGCATCCCGGCAGTCCGCAGGATGGACTGTTCGCCATCAGCGCTGAACTGGACGCCGGCCCGCGCTACCGCAGCATGTTTCGCAAAGAACAACAGGGCGCACTGCTGGGCTTCGATCCGCAACCGCTGGTGAACGTGATCGAAGCGCATTTACTGCAGCAGGAGACGTCGACGCCGCTGCCGGTCCCGGCAGGACTGAGCCTCGACACCCTGCAACATGTGCACGCCAGTTGGGGCCAGGCCGCCGAGCGCAGTTTTCAGCGCACCGCCGGTCAAGGCAACCTGACTGTTTGTGTCGGCATGAGCGCCCTGCACTTTTACCTGGGCGGCGAACGCAGCTTCAGCGAACTGCTGAAACATCCCGGTGCTCGCGCGGCCAACTTCAGTCGCGTCGTGGTCCAGGGCGAAAAGGACAGCTGGAGCCAGGCCTTCGACGCCGCACCGCAGGGCGCGACTGAAGAGTTGCTGCCGTACGAAGAAATCCAGTACGACCATCTGGGCGAAGACGAGAGCAACACCGACAGCCCTCCACACTATCCGACCTACAGTTTGCCGGTGATCAACCACAGTCCCGGCGGCTATTGTCTGGCGTGGCCAAGCGAAGTACCCGCCGAATTGCAGGCCGGGGAAATGCTCGGGATTCAGGACAGTACGAATCAGGGCTGGAGCATTGCGGTGGTGCGCTGGATTCGTCAGGTGCGCGGCAGCGGGCCGCAAATGGGCATAGAACTGGTGGCGCCACACGCCGAACCTTGCGGTTTGCAATTGGTACGCTCGCGAGATGATCACAGTCAGTATTTGCGCGGTCTGCTGCTACCGGAGATCAGCGCCATCGACCTGCCCGCGACCTTGCTCGCCCCGCGCCTGCCATTTCAGGAAGGCAATAAAGTGCTGATCAACACCCACGGCGAAGAACACCGCGCCGGTCTGGATCGACGGGTGGCGAGTACGCACAGTTTCAATCAGTTTGCCTATCGCTCGCTGGAGGCCGCGCAGAATGGCGGGGGCGAGGAGGATTTCGATTCGTTGTGGAAATCGCTTTGAAAGCAAAAGATCGCAGCCTTCGGCAGCTCCTACAGGGAAATGCATATCCCTCTGTAGGAGCTGCCGAAGGCTGCGATCTTTTGATCTTTAATTACAACTGCCCGTCGCGATCGCGAAAGCCCAGCAGATACAGCACGCCATCCAGCCCAAGGGTGGAAATCGCCTGCTTCGCCGACTGCTTGACCAGCGGCTTGGCGCGGAACGCCACACCCAACCCGGCAATCGCCAGCATCGGCAGGTCATTCGCGCCGTCGCCCACAGCGATGGTCTGCTCCAGACGCAAGCCTTCCTTGTGCGCCAGTTCCTTCAGCAGATCCGCTTTACGCTGCGCATCGACGATCGGCTCGATGGCCACGCCGGTGCACTTGCCGTCGACCACTTCCAGTTCGTTGGCGAACACGTAGTCGATGCCGAGTTTGGCCTGCAACTGCTTGGCGAAGTAAGTGAAGCCGCCGGACAGGATCGCGGTCTTGTAGCCCAGGCGCTTGAGTTCGGCAAACAGGGTTTCCGCGCCTTCGGTCAGGCGCAGCGAAGCGCCGATCGAGTCCAGCACGCTGACATCCAGGCCTTTGAGCAACGCCAGACGCTCTTTGAAGCTGGCGCGGAAGTCCAGTTCGCCGGCCATCGCGCGCTCGGTGATGGCCGAGACTTGCTCGCCGACACCGGCGGCCTTGGCCAGTTCGTCGATGACTTCGGCTTCGATCAGCGTGGAGTCCATGTCGAACACCGCCAGACGCCGGTTGCGACGGAACAGCGAATCTTCCTGGAAGGCGATGTCGACGTTCAGCTCCTGCGCAACGCTGAGGAATTCGGCACGCAGCGCCTGCGGATCAGCCGCTTCACCACGCACGGAGAACTCGATGCAGCCCTTGCCCTTGTCCGCCGGAGTGTCCAGCGGCATGCGACCCGACAGACGGTCGATATGGTCGATGTTCAGGCCATATTTGGCGGTGATCGAGCTGACCGCTTGCAATTGGCCGGCGGTCACTTTGCGGGTCAACAGGGTGACGATGTGGCGTTTTTTGCCCTGATTGCCCACCCACTGCTGGTAATCCTCTTCGGACACCGGGGTGAAGCGCACCTGCTGGTCGAGCTCGTAGCCCTTGAACAGGATGTCCTTGAGCACGGCTTTGCCTTGCTCGGAGTCGGGAATCTCGACCAGGATGCCGAACGACAGGGTGTCGTGGATCACCGCCTGACCAATGTCGAGAATGTTCACACCACCTTGTGCCAGAACGCCGGTAATGGCCGCAGTCAGACCCGGACGGTCGACTCCCGTGATGTTAATCAGGACGATTTCGCGCAACGCGCACCCCCGCAACTGGAAAAAAACCGCATTCTACCCACTTTCAGTGACCATCGGGCACCGCGAGCGCTTTGCCGGTCTAGGGCCTGTCGCTATACTGCGCGTCAACTTCACGGACAAAAGAGCCGAGCTCAGTGAACCGGCCCACGCCAGTTAAAACCGATAACTTCTTCCTGCTGATCTTCCGTGCACTGCGTCATCGCCGTGTGCCGATTGCATTGCGCATTGCCAGCCATAACGTGATCCTGGTCGCTCTGGCCCTGGTGATCTATGCCGGGGTGATGGGCCTGCAGTTCAAGCAGGCCATGCACGAGCAGGCCGATGCGCTGGGCGAAAGCCTGACCACGCAGACCGCCACCTCTGCCACTGAACTGTTGGTGTCCAACGACATCCTCAGCCTCAACGTGCTGCTCAACAACCTGACCAAGAACAAGCTGGTGGCACACGCCGCTATCTATAGCGTGGACAACCGCATCCTCGCCGAATCCGGTCAGCGCCCCAAGCACAGCCTGCTGGGCGAAGCCGAGGGCATGTACGAGAGCAAGATCACCTTTCAGGACGTGACTGCCGGGCAGCTGCGCATCAGCCTGGACATGGATCAGTTCCAGCAGCCGATGACCATCAGCCTGCAAAGCATGGGCATTCTCAGCGCGATCCTGCTGGCTTTGTCGCTGGCCCTGAGCCTGCGCATGGGTCGCTATCTGTCGACGCCGTTGCTGCAACTGCGCGTCTGGCTGCGCAACATCGACGAATACACGCCGGGCACCGACCGTCAGGACGAGATCGGCGACCTGGCGCGTCAGCTGCACGCCAACTTCGCTCCGGAGCCTGCGCCTAAACCCGAGCCCGAGCCGGAACCCGAGTTCGAAGAAGAGGATGAACCAGAGTTCGAAGTGCGCAACCTGCGCGATCCGAGTTTTGACGAAACCCGCCCGATGGCCGCGCAGAAACCCGCGCCGCGCCACGTGGTCAGCACCGTTGAAGACGATGATGACGACGAAGATCCGTTTGCCGATCTGCGCGACGAGTCGCTGACCGAAGCTGTTCCGACGCCGCGTAAAGCAACCCCGAGCGTGCCGCAGCACAGCGCAGTGCTGGCGATCCAGCTGGGTTCGCAAGAACAACTGCGGCGCCTGCCGCGTGCCCGTCTGGAAGAGTTGCTGGAGCGCTACCGCGACTGCCTCGATCAGGCCGCTTCGCTGTATCAAGGCGAAATCGAAACCCTGAACGATGGCAGCACACTGATGCTGTTCCACACCGAAGACAGCGGTGACGACTACCTGACCAATGCGATCTGCTGCGGTGAATTGCTGCGGGCGCTGGGCCATCAGTTGCAGATCGAGGTCGCCGACAGCGGTATCACCCTGCAATTGCAACTGGGCCTGACCCTGGGCGACGAGCTGTTCGGCCTGAGCCAGATCGACCTGCTGCTGACCGATTCGGCCCAGGATGCGCTGGCCCTGTCGCAGCACAGCCGCAACCTGCTGCTGGTCGAGCGCAAGATCGGTGACGATGCGCTGATTCGCCAGCGTGCGCGGATCCGGCCGATCGCCAGCCCAGAGGGGGCCTGCTGTGTCGAGCGCTTGATGGAGCCGTATCCGTCGATGCTCGAGCGGCAACTGGCGCGGATGCATGAGCGTCGGGCGTAAGCATCAGGCCAGATACACAGAAGCCCGCAGACGAGTGATTGTCTGCGGGCTTTTTTGTGGGCGATTGAAAAGCCCCTCACCCTAGCCCTCTCCCGGAGGGAGAGGGGACTCATTGGGGGATATTCCAGACTTACACCGACCTGCCCCTGCTCTACCGAATCCACAATAGCCAACATCTTCCAAGTGGACGTATGACGCTTAACACCTCGGTCAGTCCCCTCTCCCTCCGGGAGAGGGCTAGGGTGAGGGAGATACAACAAAGCCCGCACAAGGCGGGCTTTGTTTTGACTCAAACCAGATTTAGAAGCGGAACACTTCCATATCCGTGCGAATCGGCGAAGCCATCGGAATCTTCGGCTGCTTCTCTGCATCCGCCGCCGGCGCTGCCGGTTTAGGCGCTGCCTTACGCGGTGCTTCGGCCACCGGAGGCTGGTTGGCCAATGGCTTGAGCGCCACCGACAACTGCTCGGCCAGACGCTGCAGCAGAATCCCCTGCGCCTGCACCTGCGAAGCCGTGGTGCCGGCATGCAGCTCTTGCAGATGAACGATGCGGTTATCGCGCACCTGACCACGACGGTCGATCAGACGCCATTGTGCATCGAGGATCGCCGGTTGCTTCTCGCCGGAGTCCAGACGCGTGATGGTCAGCAATACCTGCACATCCGGGGCAAATCCCAGAGTGGCGGGTGCCAATACCACACGCTGGCTGTCCAGATGACCGGCCACCTGACGCATCAGCAGTTGATCGATATCCGAAGAAAGGCTGCCCGCCCAGCGACCGTCGGTCGAGGCTTGCAGGCTGCCGTCCGGTTGACGTTGCAGCAAAGTTTCACGTTGCAGGTAATCAGCAATGACTACCGGACCCAACAAAACCGCCATGCCTGTGCTTTGCGCAGGCTGAGCCGGACTTCCGCTGTCCAGCTGATACAGCGACACCGGCTGGTGAACGCTGCAACCCGCCAGGCCCAAAACGCCGGCGAGCAGGAAAATAAGGGGGCGCAGAGCAGTCATCATCCCGTCCAGGTGGCCGCCACAAGGCTGACCACAGTGAAAATACTCAATAAATATGAAGAACGCTCGGCCACGCCGGCGCTTGGAAAGGCCATATCATCCGTGAATATGCGTTCCGACTCCAGCGCCAAAGCGTCGATCTACGCGTTAAATCGTAGATCGACGCCTCTAGATGGGCGTTTTCGCCTAATTGAGGTTTTCGACGAGCAGTGCATCGACCCGCTGGAAGCCACGTGGAAGCTTGTTGCCACGCCGTCCACGCTCACCTTTGTAGTGTTCGAGGTCTTCAGCTTTCAGTTTATACGGACGTTTGCCTGCTTGCAGGATCAAGGTTGCACCCGCGGGAATCACAGCAATGTCCGTGACAAACTCTTCACGGCTGGCGACACGGTCACCCGGTACACCAATGATCTTGTTGCCCTTGCCCTTCGCCAGCTGCGGCAAATCGCTGATATTGAAGACCAGCATCCGCCCCTCGCTTGTCACGGCGGCAAGCAAGTCATTCTCGCGATCAGTCACCGGACGCGGCGCGATCACCTTGGCGTTGTTCGGCAAGCTCAACAGGGCTTTACCGGCCTTGTTCTTGGCTTGCAGGTCTTCGCCCTTGACCACGAAACCGTAACCGGCGTCGGAGGCGATCACGTACAGCGCATCATCTTCCGGCATCAGCACGCACTCGAAGGTCGCACCCGGTGGCGGGGTCAGACGGCCGGTCAACGGTTCGCCCTGGCCACGCGCCGACGGCAAGGTGTGGGCGGCGACCGAATAGCTGCGGCCAGTGGAGTCAATCACCACGGCAGACTGGTTGGAACGCCCCGCCGCCGAGGTCTTGAAGCCGTCACCCGCCTTGTACGACAGGCCGGTGGCATCGATGTCATGACCTTTGGCCGAACGGATCCAGCCTTTTTCCGACAGCACGACGGTGACTTTCTCGTTCGGCAGCAGATCGTGTTCGGTCAACGCTTTCGCTTCAGCGCGCTCGACGATCGGCGAACGACGGTCATCGCCGTAGGTTTCAGCGTCTTTCAGCAGCTCGGTGCGCACCAGCTTCTTCAGCTTGGCTTCGCTGCCCAGCAAGGCTTGCAGCTTGGCTTGTTCCTTGAGCAGTTCGTCCTGCTCGTCGCGCAGCTTCATCTCTTCCAGACGCGCCAACTGCCGCAGACGGGTGTCGAGGATGTAGTCGGCCTGAATCTCACTGAGGGCAAAACGCTCGATCAGCTTGGCTTTCGGGTGCTCCTCGGTGCGGATGATGTGGATCACCTCATCCAGGTTGAGGTAGGCGATCAGCAAACCGTCCAACAGGTGCAGGCGACGCTCGACCTTGTCGAGGCGGAATTGCAGACGGCGACGCACGGTCAGCACGCGGAATTCCAGCCATTCGACCAGCAATGCACGCAAGTTCTTCAGTTGCGGCTTGCCATCCAGACCGATGATGTTGACGTTGACCCGGTAGGTCGATTCCAGCTCGGTGCTGGCGAACAGGTGCTGCATCAGCGCTTCGTGATCGACGCGGCTGTTGACCGGAATGATCACGATTCGGCACGGGTTTTCATGATCGGATTCATCACGCAGGTCAGCGATCTGCGGTGCTTTCGACGGCTTGGCCTGCATCAGCGCGGCGATCTGCTCCAACACCTTGGCCCCAGAGACCTGATGCGGCAGCGCGGTGACGATGATGTCGCCGTCCTCGACGTGGTACACGGCGCGCATGCGCACCGAGCCCTTGCCGGTTTCGTACATTTTCAGCAGGTCGGCGCGCGGGGTGATGATTTCCGCTTCGGTCGGGTAGTCCGGGCCTTGAATGTGCTCGCAGAGCTGCTCGACCGTGGCTTTCGGCTCATCGATCAGGCGCACGCAAGCGGTGGCAACTTCGCGCAGGTTGTGCGGCGGCACGTCGGTAGCCATACCGACAGCGATGCCGGTGGTGCCGTTTAGCAGGATGTTCGGCAAACGTGCCGGCAACACCAGTGGTTCCTGCAAGGTACCGTCGAAGTTCGGGCCCCAGTCAGCGGTGCCCTGGCCCAGTTCGCTGAGCAGCACTTCGGAATAGCGCGACAGGCGTGCTTCGGTGTAACGCATGGCGGCGAAGGACTTCGGATCGTCCGGCGCACCCCAGTTGCCTTGGCCGTCGACCAGCGTGTAGCGATAGCTGAACGGCTGGGCCATCAGCACCATCGCTTCATAGCACGCCGAGTCGCCGTGCGGGTGGAACTTGCCGAGCACGTCACCGACGGTACGCGCCGATTTCTTGTGCTTGGAATCGGCGTCCAGCCCCAGTTCGCTCATGGCGTAGACGATACGCCGCTGTACAGGTTTCAGGCCGTCGCCGATATGCGGCAGAGCACGGTCCATGATCACGTACATGGAGTAGTTGAGGTAGGCATTTTCGGTGAAGTCAGCCAGCGAGCGGCGTTCTACACCGTCCAGGCTGAGATCAAGGGAGTCGCTCATGCGGGCCTCATCGGTTCGTTGTCTGGCGCAGCAGCATGGTGCCACCGCGCTGGGTAAATTCAAGTTTGTTCAGGGCGCTCATGCCGAGCAGCACCTGATCGCCATGCAGCCCCGGCGCCACCAGTGCACGGACGTCCCGCAGCACGATGTCGCCCAGTTGCAGGCGGTCGATCTTTGTCCGGTAGCCCTGGCTCAGGCCGTTGGCCGTGCTCAGGGTTACGCCGAAACCTTCTTCCAGTTTCAAGCGCCTGGCCAGATCCGCCGGGATCGCCACATCGGTGGCACCGGTGTCGAGCATGAACTCCACCGGCTCACCGTTGATTTGACCGCTGGCGACAAAATGCCCTTGGGCGTTGCCGGCCAGCTTCACTTCGATTACGCCATCATGCTGCTCGGACGTAACCACCACGTTCGGATTCTGCTGGCGTTCTTCCCACTGGCCGAAAAACCGCGTCGCCAGAAACAGCGCCGCACACCAGGCCAGAACCATCAAAACCCGACCGGCGCGCTTGCCCGGCGGTTGCTGGCTCAAGGTTTGGCGCTCCAGCCACCTTCAGGCGCGGCGAAGCGCCAGACGATCGGCCGTTTCTCGCCGTCGGCGCGGACACCATCGTTGTTGTCGAGGCCGATCCAGGCACCGTCGGCGTCCACCACCAGCGCCTCTGCCAGACCGAAGGCCTGTGAGTAGCGTCGCTGCGGCTGCAAGGCCTCTTCGGCGAATGACCAGCAACGCTCGACCTTGGCCGTCACCGCATCGCGGCGGCAGATCTGGTACGCGTTACGTTCCAGCGTGAACAACTTGCCGTTGAACAGCGACAGGTCGGCGAAGTCACGGGTGACCGCGCGGGCCTTGGGAAACTGCGGCGGCTGCATCTCGACCCCATCTTCGCTGAACAGCACACAGCCGCCGTCGCAATCCCAGACCGTTTGCTGGCGCTTGATCTTCAGCAGGCCACGGCGCTCGCGCTCGGCAGCCAGCCATATTTCATCGCCCGCCGGGTTGACCGTCAGGCCTTCGAACAAGGCGTTGAAGTGCAGCAACATGCCGCTGGCTCGCGCTTCACGGACCAGCATCGGCGAGATTTTCAGCCACGACGCCGTGCCTTGCGGCGATACCTGCAACACGGCGGCATGAGCTTCACTGACGATGTAGCGATTGCCCGCGTTGTCGCAAGTGATGCCTTCGAAATCCAGATCACCGCCACGCACGAACTGCGCTGCCCACGTCCGCACCCGCAAGCCCCACGGCAATCCGCTGTCTGGCAATGACGGCACGTCGACACGCACCGTTTCGGCCTGCCAGACCTGATCACGGATATCGAGACGATATATCTGATCATCGTCACGGTCAGAGACCGTCCACAGATCCTTGCCGCACACCGCCAGCCCCGACAGGTTGCCGCCGCGCATGCCGTCAACCGGATGTTCGGACAGTAACTTCAACTCGGGTGCAGGCTCTGCCGACACCGTCATCGCACTCAGTAGCAACGCACTCGCCAATACCCAGCCAAACCGCATCAGGCCAGCACCTCAGCCAGGTTGCCCTTGGATTCGAGCCAGGTTTTGCGGTCACCGGCGCGTTTCTTCGCCAGCAGCATGTCCATCATTTCCGAGGTTTCGGCAAAATCTTCGCCCAGCGTCAGTTGCACCAGACGCCGGGTGTTCGGGTCCATGGTGGTTTCACGCAGTTGCGGCGGGTTCATTTCACCCAGACCTTTGAATCGGGTGACCTGCGGTTTGCCGCGTTTCTTCTCGGCCACCAGACGATCGAGAATCCCGTCGCGCTCGGCTTCGTCGAGGGCGTAGTAGATCTCTTTGCCGAGGTCGATGCGGTACAGCGGCGGCATCGCCACGTAGACGTGACCGGCGTCCACCAGTGGGCGGAAATGCTGGACGAACAACGCGCACAGCAGCGTCGCGATGTGCAGACCGTCGGAGTCGGCGTCGGCGAGGATGCAGATTTTGCCGTAGCGCAGCTGGCTCATGTCTGCCGCACCCGGATCAACCCCGATGGCCACGGCGATGTTGTGCACTTCCTGGCTGGCGAGCACTTCGCTGCCGTCGACTTCCCAGGTGTTGAGGATCTTGCCGCGCAACGGCAGGATCGCCTGGAACTCCTTGTCCCGCGCTTGCTTGGCGGAACCACCGGCGGAATCACCTTCGACCAGGAACAGCTCGGAACGCATCGGGTCCTGACCCGCGCAGTCAGCCAGTTTGCCCGGCAGCGCAGGGCCTTGGGTGACGCGCTTACGCTCGACTTTCTTGCTTGCCTTGAGGCGGCGACCGGCGTTGTTGATCGCCAGTTCGGCCAGCGCCAGACCGGTTTCCGGGTTGGCGTTGAGCCACAGGCTGAAGGCGTCCTTGACCACACCGGAGACGAACGCCGCCGCTTCACGTGACGACAGACGCTCTTTGGTCTGGCCGGAGAATTGCGGTTCCTGCATCTTCATCGACAGCACGAAAGCGATGCGCTCCCAGACGTCTTCCGGCGCCAGCTTCACGCCGCGTGGCAGCAGGCTGCGGAATTCGCAGAACTCGCGCATCGCATCGAGCAGGCCCTGACGCAAACCGTTGACGTGGGTACCGCCCTGCGCCGTCGGGATCAGGTTGACGTAGCTTTCCTGCACCGCGTCGCCACCTTCCGGCAACCACAGCAGCGCCCAGTCCACCGCTTCCTTGTTACCGGCGAGGCTGCCGCAGAAAGGCTCGTCCGGCAGGCGTTCGAATTCGCTGACCGCGTCTACCAGATAGGAGCGCAGACCGTCTTCGTAATGCCACTCGACCTTTTCGCCGGTGCCCTTGTCTTCGAAGCTGACCAGCAGGCCCGGGCACAACACCGCCTTGGCTTTGAGCACGTGCTTGAGACGGCTGATGGAAAATTTCGGTGAATCGAAGTATTTCGGATCCGGAGCGAAGTACACGCTGGTGCCGGTGTTGCGCTTGCCAACGGTGCCGACGATTTCCAGCTCGGTGGCCTTGAAGCCATCCTTGAAGGTCATCTGGTATTCGTTGCCGTCACGCTTCACGCGCACCCGGACTTCGGTCGACAAGGCGTTGACGACGGAAATACCCACCCCGTGCAGACCGCCGGAGAACTGGTAGTTCTTGTTGGAAAACTTGCCGCCCGCATGCAGCTTGGTGAGGATCAGCTCGACACCCGACACACCCTCTTCCGGGTGAATGTCGACCGGCATGCCGCGACCATCGTCGCTGACCTCAAGCGAGTGATCGGCGTGCAGAATGACCTGCACCGATTTGGCGTGGCCGGCCAGGGCTTCGTCGACACTGTTGTCGATGACTTCCTGGGCGAGGTGGTTCGGCCGACTGGTGTCGGTATACATGCCGGGGCGTTTGCGCACCGGGTCGAGGCCCGAGAGGACTTCGATGGCGTCGGCGTTATAAGAGCTAGCGCTGGGAGTGGCCATAGGGTCTCGTCGTCAGTGATTCAATGAAAAAGGGGCAAGACTTCACAGTGCGGTGAAATCGATTGCCTGATACAAATCGGCGCCAATGCCGGCAAAACTCAACAACGCCGGCAATTGTTCGGCAAAACCCTGGTAACCATGGTCGCCGCCGGCCTGAATGCGCAGGGCGCAGGCCCGGTAGTACTGCTGGGCGAGGCGATAATCCAGTGTTTCATCGCCGGTCTGCAACCACACCTGATAACGCTGTGCATCCACGGGCGCCGGCACTTCCAGCTCGGCCAGGGCCGTCACATGGTCGTGGGTCAATTCCCAGGTCTCATCGGTATACAGGTTTTTCTGTGTGCCCAGGTAGCCGTCGAACATCCGGTGCGGGCTGACCGCCGGGTTCACCAGCAGGGCTTTCAAGCCGTGGCGCTCAGCCAGGTGAGTCGCATAGTAGCCGCCGAGTGAGCTTCCCACCAGCAACGGCCGGCCCAGCTCGGCAATCGCCTGCTGCAACTGACCGATGGCTTCACGCGGGTGGTGATGCAGCGCCGGGACAAGCAATTGGTCGCTCAAACCCAGCCGTTCCATCACCTCGACCAGCTGACAGGCCTTTTTCGAGGCCGGCGCGCTGTTGAAACCGTGGATATAGAGGATCGAACCGGACATTTGAGCTCCCTGGGTGTCGGCGAAAGATAGCGGAGTTTACAGGGAGTCGCGGTGGGATGGGCCATACAAATGATGTGCATGCCCTGCTGCAATGCTGCCCTCCCGGCCCCCGCTACCTCCTGTAGGAGCTGCCGAAGGCTGCGATCTTTTGATTTTAAAACAGGATCAAAAGATCGCAGCCTTCGGCAGCTCCTACAGGGAGTGTCAGTAACCGTTGGAGCCGTAATCGACGGTGAATTGGAAGTCGGTAACGCGCTCCACGCCAGTTTCCAGCCGCCCGTCCGGCAACAGCCGCAACCAGCGATAGCCCGGCGCCTGCTCACCGACCTTGAAGTCGTGACTGCCTGGCTCGAATTGAATGCAGGTCGACGGTGAAGCCATCAGCCGCACACCATTGCGCTCGCGGTCGATTTCCTGATGCACATGCCCCCACAGCACCGCACGAGCCTGAGGAAATCGTTCCAGAACGTCGAAAAAAGCTTCGGGATTGCGCAAACCGATCGGCTCCGCCCAGGCACAACCCACCGGCACCGGATGATGGTGGAAACACACCAGATGATGACGCTCCGGCGCTTCGCTCAGCGAGCGCGCCAGCAGTTGCAGCTGATCATCCTGCAGATACCCCGGCACCGAGCCCGGCACCGCCGAGTCGAGTAAGGTCACGCGCCAGTTGCCGATATCGACCACTGATTCCAGCAGAGCGCTTTGCACCGCGGCCTCCGCCATGATCAGCGGTTCATCGTGATTGCCGGGAATCCAGCGCGCCGGTGCATCGATCTGCGTGCTCATCTGGCGAAACTGCTGATATGACTCCAGCGTGCCGTCCTGAGAGATATCGCCAGTGGCCAGCATCAGATCGATCTGCGGCTGCTGCCTCAGCACCAACTCAATGACCTTTTGCAGGCTCTCGCGGGTGTTCATGCCCAGCAGTGTGCCGTCCGCCTCGGCGAACAGATGACTGTCGGATAACTGCACCAGCAGCGCCGGATCGGCGGTGGTCAATGTGGATACGCTCGGCAAGGCGTTCTCCCAGGGCAAAAGCACGGAATCGGTTGAGTGCCGCAATTATGCTGGGGGATGACGCAAAGGGGAAACCGGCGAACCGGACGCAGTTCACAACTAGCGTACGACTTCGTACTCGTGCCCCAGGGCCAGACAATGGCTCAGCCATTCCCCCAGGAACAGATTGAGCTGGGCCTTTTCATCCGGCTGATGCATCGCGGCGTTCGGGTAAGGATAGATGCCGCGAAAGCGTCGTGCATGTTCGGCGCTGATCACCTCGGCCATGCGCGCGTCGTGATAGACCTGCACTTCCAGTTGCGGCACCGGCAGCCACGGCAAACTATGTTCCTGACGCACCTGCAAAGTGGTGGTGTACGGGCAGGTCTGCAGCACTTCGAGGGCCAGCACGCCGAGCATCTGCTCGCCCTGGGTCACGGCGATCCGTCGCGCCTCGGGGTCGTTGCGCATGTCCGGCACCAGTCGCATCAGGCGCGCGTAGTTGGCCTCGCAGGCGGCTTGCAGCCCGGCGAGGTCGACTCGATAGCGATCGCGCAGCTTGTTTACGACCATAACCCCCTCACTTCGGCGCGGTTCAGCGCCAGCCATTGCAAGGCGATGATGCTCGCCGCGTTGGCAATGCGTCCGTCACGGACGGCCTGCAAGGCATCTTCAAAGGCCCAGACCGTGACGCGGATGTCTTCGGCTTCTTCCTCCAGCCCATGCAGGCCGCCTACGCCTTCGGTGCTGCAGTGCCCCAGGTACAAATGCACGAATTCGTTGCTGCCGCCCGGCGACGGAAAATATTTGGTCATCGGCCACAGGGCCTTGATGTCCAGCCCAGCTTCCTCCTGCGCCTCGCGGTGAGCAACTTCTTCCGGCACTTCGACCTTGTCGATCAGACCGGCGACCAGCTCAACCAGCCACGGGTTGTCGGTCTTGCCCATGGCACCGACGCGAAACTGCTCGAGCAGCACCACTTCATCGCGCTTTGGATCGTAAGGCAGCAGGCACACGGCATCGTGACGCACGAAGACTTCGCGGTTGATCTCGCGGCTCATGCCCCCGGCGAACAGTTCATGGCGCAGGTGCAAACGGTCGAGCTTGTAGAAGCCCTCGTAGCAGCGCTCGCGCTTTACGACATCGACGGTGGCCGGAGTGGCGTTGGCAAAATCTGTCATGAGCATCCTCTCTTGCTGCAAATCCAATACGAGGCTGCTTTTTGTTACTGGCGACCTCGACTTCGCGCCATCCTAACGCGCCCGCGATGATTGATGCAGCCCCTTTACCGTCAGCGGGATGGACGGTGGCGGCGAAACCCACTCTAATTAGCTTAGTGGCGAACTGACTGCTTCGGCGAGAGTCGAAGCGGATAACTTTTTGCCTTCCCCTGTTTCAGAAAGGACGCCCATGTCGCTTTTCAAAATTGCCTCCGTGGCCGCCATCGCCCTGACCCTGGGCGCCTGCGCCAACCTGTTCCAGCCCAACTACCGCACGCCGCTGGAAACCACCCGCGATGCGTCGGAAACCCTGAAACCCGGCTGTTCCAACCCGGACTGCCCGCTGGTGAATATCGATACCGTGCACTTCGCGGCCGAGCCTGCGCTGGACGGCATTATCGAAAAACGCCTGCTGCAAATGACCCGCACCGAGCAGAACGCAGCGGTGGCGCCAACCCTGGCTGCCTATCGTGATCAATTCCTGCGCAACGCCGGCCCGCGCAACAGCAGCTATTTGCAGGCCAAGGTACGCGAGCAGCATGACGGCTTGGTGATCATCGAACTGTCGAGCTACCTCGACACCGGCGGCGCCCATGGCACGCCGGGCCGCGGTTTCATCAACTATTCGCGTCAGCAGCATAAAGTGCTGAACCTGTCGGACATGTTGCTGCCGGGTCAGGAAGAGGCGTTCTGGAAAGCGGCGCAAGTGGCGCATAACAGCTGGCTGATCAGCACCAAGCTCGATCAGGAAGCGGATTTCGTGAAGAGCTGGCCGTTCGTCAAAACCCCGAACGTGGCGCTGACCTACGGTGGCGTGATCCTCAAGTACGACGTGAGCACCATCGCGCCTTACGCGCTGGGCCACGTCGAACTGAAAATTCCTTACCCGCGCCTGAACGGCATTCTCAAACCCGAGCTGTTTCCCGGCCGTAACTGAAAGCCCGGCCGAGCACCAGTTGCAACAGCCCTGCCAGCACCAGTGCCGGCAGGGTCGCGCCGACATCCGGATACAGATTCGCCAGCAAGTGGTAGGTGCTGATTCCGCCCAGCCACGCCAGCAGCGCCGGCCAGCGCAATGCGGCTGACGCCACCTGAGCACTGCGCTTGCGCAGGATGAAGTGATCCACCAGCACCACGCCGAACAGCGGCGCAAACACCGAGCCGATCAGCAACAGGAAGTTCTGGTACTGCGCCAACGGTGCCAGCAGTGCAATCAGGATGCAGATCACACCGATGGCCAAGGCCAGATGCTCGACTTTCAAGCGCAACAGAATCCCGCTCGACACCGCTGCCGAATGAATGTCGGCGAAAGCGTTTTCCGACTCATCCAGCAGAATCAGCAACAGCGGAATGCCCAGACCGGCCCCGGCCAGTGCCAGCAGCAACGCATTGACTTCTCCGCTCGGCGCAAACGCCAGGGTGTAGGCCACGCCGAGACTCATCAACCAGAAATTGCCAATGAAGAAACCGATGGCGGTGCCGCCGAACACGTTCTTCGCACGCTTGCCGAAACGCGAGTAATCGGCGATCAGCGGCAGCCACGACAGCGGCATCGCGATGGCAATGTCGAAGCCCACGGCAAACGGCATCGAACCGTCCCCGGTACGCGCCCAGAGTGCCGCCAGATCAGCCTTGGCGAACAGATTCCAGGTCAGCCAGATGCACGCCGCCAGGATCAGCCAGATACCCCATTTACGCAGGATCTTGCGCACGAACGTCAGTGGCCCGCTGACCGCGAGCAAAGTCGCCAGAGCGCCGAAGCACAAGGTCCAGAGCATCGGGCTGGCCCACAGCGAACCTTCGCTGAACGCACGGCTGCCGAGCAGGCTGGCGGCGTCGCGCATGACGATGATTTCGAACGAGCTCCAACCGATCAGTTGCAGCAGGTTGAGCAGCGCCGGCAGGGCCGCGCCTTTGCTGCCGAGGCTCAGTTTCAGTGCGGCCATCGACGACAGACCGGTGTCGCTGCCGATCACGCCGACAGCGGCCAACAGCAGAACGCCAACCAGCGTGCCGAGGAAAATCGCCAGCAGCGAACCGGACAGGCCCAGACCAGGCGCGAGCAAGGCGCCGGTCTGCAACACCATCAGGCCGATGCCGAGGGAGAACCACAGGGAAAACAGATCGCGACCGCCGAATACTCGCTTATCGGCGGGTACGGCGAGGTCGGGGGAATAAGTGCCGGGTTGAATGCTCAAGGGTGTTATCTCAGAGGGACATTTGTTGTTGTGTGTGATCAAGCTGGCCCACTTGTGGCGAGGGGATTCATCCCCGATGGGCTGCGAAGCAGCCCCAAAACCTGAGAATGCGGTACATCTGAAGGACCCGGTTCTCAAAATTGCGACTGCTGCGCAGTCGATCGGGGATAAATCCCCTCACCACAAAAGATCAGTCAGGGATCAGACTTTTTTATACAGCTGACTGCCTTCCTTCTTGAACCGCTCGGCCTGCTCCGCCAGGCCTTGGGCGACGTCCACGTCGACCGCGTCGATCCGCTGGTTGGCCGCGTATTCACGGACTTCCTGAGTGATCTTCATCGAGCAGAATTTCGGCCCGCACATCGAGCAGAAGTGCGCGACCTTGGCCGAGTCCTTCGGCAGGGTTTCGTCGTGATACGAACGCGCGGTGTCCGGATCGAGACCGAGGTTGAACTGGTCTTCCCAACGGAATTCGAAACGCGCCTTGCTCAAGGCGTTGTCGCGAATCTGCGCGCCCGGATGCCCTTTGGCCAAGTCCGCTGCGTGGGCGGCGATCTTGTAGGTGATGATCCCGGTTTTCACGTCATCCTTGTTCGGCAAGCCGAGGTGCTCCTTCGGCGTCACGTAGCAGAGCATCGCGCAACCGAACCAGCCGATCATCGCCGCACCGATACCCGAGGTGATGTGGTCGTAACCCGGCGCAATATCGGTGGTCAGCGGGCCGAGGGTGTAGAACGGCGCCTCGTCGCAGCACTCCAGCTGCTTGTCCATGTTCTCCTTGATCAACTGCATCGGCACATGGCCCGGGCCTTCGATCATGCACTGCACGTCGTGTTTCCAGGCGATCTTGGTCAGCTCGCCGAGGGTTTCCAGTTCGCCGAATTGCGCTTCGTCGTTGGCGTCGGCAATCGAGCCCGGACGCAGGCCGTCGCCCAGCGAGAAGCTGACGTCGTAAGCCTTCATGATTTCGCAGATTTCGTCGAAGTGGGTGTAGAGGAAGTTCTCTTTGTGGTGCGCCAGACACCACTTGGCCATGATCGAACCACCACGGGAAACGATGCCGGTCACGCGTTTGGCGGTCAACGGCACGTAGCGCAGCAGCACACCGGCGTGGATGGTGAAGTAGTCGACGCCCTGCTCGGCCTGTTCGATCAGCGTGTCGCGGAACAGCTCCCAGGTCAGGTCTTCAGCGACGCCGTTGACCTTCTCCAGTGCCTGATAGATCGGCACCGTACCGATCGGCACCGGCGAGTTGCGGATGATCCATTCGCGGGTTTCGTGAATGTGTTTGCCGGTGGACAGGTCCATCACGGTGTCCGAACCCCAGCGAATGCCCCAGGTCAGTTTCGCCACTTCTTCTTCGATGGACGAACCCAGGGCGCTGTTGCCGATGTTGCCGTTGATCTTCACCAGGAAGTTACGGCCGATGATCATCGGTTCCAGTTCGACGTGGTTGATGTTGGCCGGAATGATCGCGCGGCCACGGGCGATTTCTTCGCGGACGAATTCAGCGGTGATTTCTTTCGGGATGCTCGCGCCGAAGCTGTGGCCGGCGTGTTGCTGAGTCAACAGGCCAGCGACGCGGGCTTCTTGCAGCTTCATGTTTTCGCGGATGGCGACGTATTCCATCTCGGCGGTGATGATGCCTTTGCGCGCGTAGTGCATCTGGCTGACGTTGGCCCCGGCCTTGGCGCGGCGCGGGTTGTTGACGTGGGCGAAACGCAGCTTGGTCAGCTCAGGATCAGCGAGACGTTCCTGGCCGAAATTGGAACTCAGGCCAGGCAAACGTTCGGTGTCGCCACGGTCGTCGATCCACGCCGAACGCACGTCGCCCAGACCTTTGCGCACGTCGATCACCACGTTCGGATCGGTGTACGGGCCGGAGGTGTCGTAGACGGTGACCGGCGCGTTGATTTCGCCGCCGAAGTCAGTCGGCGTCACATCGAGGGTGATTTCGCGCATCGGCACGCGGATGTCCGGGCGCGAGCCCTGAACGTAGACTTTTTGCGAACGGGTGAACGGCTGAACCGACTGCTCATCGACCTTGGCCGAGTCACTCAGGTTGATCGCGTTTTTTGCTTTTGTAGTCATCACGGGCTCTCCAGACAGCATCCAGGCAATGGATTGTCGGAGCAGAACCTGAAAGGCACGGACGCACCAGGACTGGTGCTGTGCATCGTCGTCGAGCGTTCGATTGTCGAACAATTTCCCGGACGAAGCACAAGAGGACTCGCCGGGTGACGAGAAATCTTGTTCCCTACGCAGGCGCTAACCTGATCAGGTTCAACGGGATCCGAAATTATTCGATCTCAGCCTCATAGCAAGGCACCCCGACAAGAACCCGGCCAGTCTAGACACAACCGGCAAAGAACGCCAACACCGCGGCAAACACCATGATGAATGGCGCAATTACCGGGACTTGCAGGATTGTTGCCGCACGATTGCGCAACTACACTCGCAGTGCCCTGCGCGCCTTGACGCTGCCGGGGCCGCGCCGTAGCCTTGGCGCGCACATTATTTCCGTAATATTTTTGCTAGGGATCGCCTCATGCTGCGCAAACTTTCACTGGCTCTTGCCGTGTCTTGTGCGTCCAACGCAATGGCCTGGGCAGCAGAAGCGCCCTTGTCGACCAAGACCGATCTGGTCAGCGTCTATCAGGAAGCCGTCGACAACAACGCCGATCTGGCCGCCGCCCGCGCCCAGTACGGGGCCCAGAAAGAAGTGGTGCCGCAGGCCCGCGCGGGGTTGCTGCCTAACCTGTCCGGCGGCGCCGAAGTGGCGGACGTGCGCACCTCGATCGACCAGCCTTCAGCCATTGCCAATCGCAGCGCGCATTCCTATCAGGCGACCCTGGCCCAGCCGTTGTTCCGCGCCGACCGCTGGTTCCAGTATCAGGCTGCCAAGGACGTCAACGAACAAGCCGCGCTGCAACTGTCAGCCACCGAACAGAACCTGATCCTGCAATCGGCCGAAAGCTACTTCAACGTGCTGCGCAGTCAGGACAACCTGGCCTCGACCAAGGCTGAAGAAGCCGCGTTCAAGCGTCAGCTCGACCAGTCCAACGAGCGCTTCGATGTCGGCCTGTCGGACAAGACCGACGTCCTGCAATCGCAAGCCAGTTACGACACCGCGCGCGCCAACCGTATCGTTGCGCAGCGTCAGGTGGATGATGCGTTTGAAGCGCTGATCACCCTGACCAACCGTCAGTACAACTCGATTCAGGGCATCGTCCACACGCTGCCGATCCTGCCGCCGGCGCCAAACGACGCCAAGGCCTGGGTCGACACCGCGGGCAAACAGAACCTCAATCTGCTGGCGAGCAACTTTGCGGTCAGCTCCGCCGAACAGACCCTCAAACAGCGCAAGGCCGGTCACCTGCCGACCCTCGATGCCGTGGCCAAATACGAAAAGGGTGACAACGACGCCCTCGGTTTCGCCAACCCGAACGCCTTCGGTACGCCGTACAGCGGCAACGTCGAGCAGAGCACCCTGGGCCTGCAACTGAACATTCCGATCTACAGCGGCGGGCTGACCAGTTCGCAAGTGCGCCAGTCCTATGCGCAACTGGATCAGAGTGAGCAACAGCGCGAATCCCTGCGCCGGCAGGTGGTGGAAAACACCCGCAACCTGCACCGCGCGGTGAACACCGATGTCGAGCAGGTGCAGGCGCGCCGCCAGTCGATCATCTCCAACCAGAGCGCGGTGGAAGCCACGGAAATCGGTTATCAGGTGGGTACGCGCAACATCGTCGACGTGCTCGACGCCCAGCGTCAGCTGTACACCTCGGTGCGCAACTACAACAACACCCGCTACGACTACATCCTCGACAACCTGCGCTTGAAGCAGGCGGCGGGGACCTTGAATCCGGGTGACTTGCAAGACCTGGCGCGCTATCTGAAGGCCGACTACAACCCGGACAAGGACTTCTTGCCACCGGATCTGGCCAAGGCAGCCGAAGCGCAACTCAAGGCCCGGCCTTAAGCCTGAAAAGCAAAAGATCGCAGCGTGCCGCAGCTCCTACAATTGGAATGCATTTTTCTGTAGGAGCTGCGGCACGCTGCGATCTTTTTTGCTCTTTGGTGTGCTGACTTACTTGATCAACCGGCCCAAGCCATCCAGCAACCGCTGCAGCGCCCCCTGATTACGCCGCATCACCGCCAGCCCCGCCTCGGCCATGCGCTGGGCATCGCGCGGCAATTCGAACAGCCGCTGCACTTCCACCGCCAGCCCTTCGGCATCATCCACTTCGGCCAGCGCACCGGCCTCACGCAACTGCGCGGCGATGTCGAGGAAGTTGAACAGATGCGGGCCGCTGAGCACCGGTTTGGCCAGTGCCGCCGGCTCCAGCAGGTTATGCCCGCCGTTGGGCACCAGGCTGCCGCCGACGAAAGCACTGTCAGCCAGCGCATAGAGAAACAGCAGCTCGCCCATGGTGTCGCCGAGCAGCACTGAAGTGTCCGCTGCGACGTTGGCACCGGTGGAACGGCGCACCGTGGCAAAGCCTTCACGCTGGCACAAGTCGAACACCGAGTTGAAGCGTTCGGGATGGCGCGGTACCAGAATCAGCAATGCATTCGGGTAGTTCGCCAGCAGCCGGCGATGGGCGTCGAGCACCACTTCGTCTTCGCCTTCGTGGGTGCTAGCGGCGATCCACACCGGGCGCTCCAGCGCTTGCCATTGCCCACGCAGTTGATTGGCGCGTTGCAGCAGTTGCGGGTCGATAGTCAGGTCGAACTTGATCGAGCCAGTGACCTCGATCGTCTGCGGGCGCGCGCCCAGATCTCGGAAGCGCCGGGCTTCGGCTTCGGTCTGCACCGCGAACAAGCTCATTTCAGCGAGCATCGGCGCGGTCAGCTTGCTGAAGCGGCCATAACCCCGCGCCGATCGTTCGGACAGTCGACCATTGGCCAGCGCCACCGGGATCCCACGCTTGGCGCACTGGTGAATGTGGTTGGGCCACAATTCGGTTTCCATGATCACCGCCAGTTTCGGCTGAGCGCGATCCAGAAAACGCGCCGCTGCGCACGGCAAGTCATAGGGCAGATAACAATGCTGGATGCGCGGTTCGCCGGCGAACAACGCCTGAATCCGTTCCGATCCGGTCGGCGTCATGCAGGTCACGGTGATCGGCAGCTGTGGATAACGCTGCAGCAAGGCGCGAATCATCGGCGCGGCGGCAATACTTTCGCCCACAGACACCGCGTGCACCCAGATCCCGCCGGGTTGCAGTCGCGGCATCCCGTAAGAGAAGCGCTCGCCAATCCGCTTGGCATACGCCGGGGCCTTGCGCGAACGCAGCCACAGCCGAATCGCCACCAATGGCAGCCCCAGGTAAAACAGCGCGGTGTAGAGAGTTCTATTCATGGCGGCGGAGTTTATCGACTTTTGTCGCCAATCGCGCGCAAGTGCACGGCAAAACGTTCAGCCAGCCAGCGCGCAGCCGGGCCGAGGGGTTCATCCCGGCGCCAGACCAGTTCCACCACCAGCGCCGGCGGGGTCCATTCGCTGTCCAGTTCAACCATCAGGCCCTGATAAGCCGAATACTGCACCACATGCCGGGGCAGCCAGGCCCAGCCGAGATCCCGCACCAGCCATTCGGCCATCACATAGAAACTGTCAGCGCGCCAGACTTGCGGGCTGGCCGGTTCGTTGCCGGGGTAGACGCTGGTCTGCGTCGACATCAGCAACTGCCGATGTTGCGCCAGTTGCTGGCAAGTGACGTAGGACTGCGTTGCCAGCGGATGGTTGATCCCGCAGACGGTGACCATTTCCACCCGGCCCAATACCCGACGCTCCAGCGCTTCGGGAATTTCGTCGTGATAGAACAGCAAGCCCAGATCGGCGCGACGCTCGACCAGTTTGCGTGCGACTTCACCCTGGGCGGCGCTGGTCAGTTGCACTTCGAGGCTGGGAAATTGCTCGGCCAGCGCATCGAAGCTTTCCACCAGTGCCTGATACGGCATGGCTTCATCCTGAGCCACCCGAAGCTGCGCTTCCTGACCGCGCATCATCGCCATCGCCCGTCCATTGAGGCGCTCGCATTGGCGCAGCACTTCCCGGGCTTCTTCGAGCAGTGCTTCCCCCGCTTCGGTAAGCCGCGGCTGGCGACCACTGCTACGCTCGAACAGGCTGACGCCCAGATCGTCTTCCAGCATGGCAATCGCACTGCTGATCGCCGACTGCGCCTTGCGCTGCTGGCGCGCCACGGCAGAAAACGAGCGTTGTTCGGCAACGCTGACAAAGGCGCGCAGTTGTTCCAGATTCCACAGGGTATTCATGCTGCAACCCATCTTCAAAACAGATAGGTAATGACTTTACCCCATCTGGCGAGCGACTAGAATGCCGCCTCAGCAAGCAACGTTTTACATGAGGATCTACACATGAACGCCTACGCCTTCCTGGCTATCGCCATCTGCGCCGAAGTGATCGCCACCGTTTCGATGAAAGCGGTCAGAGGCTTGAGCACCCCGCTGCCGCTGATCCTGGTGATCGTCGGCTATGGCATCGCCTTCTGGATGCTGACGCTGGTGGTGCGCACTGTACCGGTGGGAGTCGCCTACGCCGTGTGGGCGGGCATGGGCATCGTCATGGTCAGCGTCGCAGCGCTGTTCATTTATGGGCAGAAGCTGGACGTGCCGGCGATGCTCGGAATGGCGCTGATCGTGCTGGGTGTGGTGGTCATCCAGCTGTTCTCGAAAACCGCAGGGCACTGAAGAAAAAGATCGCAGCCTGCGGCAGCTCCTACATTGGAATGCATTTCCCTGTAGGAGCTGCCGCAGGCTGCGATCTTTTTTCGCCTCTGAGCTCCGATCCCCGAGTCTGTATACTGCGCCCTCGTCTTGAACACTGAGGTCGTTGCATGCCATCCGTTATTTCCACCGACGTTCTGATTGTCGGCGCTGGTGTCGCCGGCCTCTGGCTGAACGCGCGTCTGCGCCGTCAGGGTTTTTCGACCGTGCTGGTGGAAAGCGCCAGTCTCGGCGGCGGGCAGAGCGTGAAGTCCCAGGGCATCATTCACGGCGGCGCCAAATATGCGTTGCACGGTGCGCTGACCGGCGCCTCGGAAGCCATCGCCGACATGCCGCGCCGCTGGCGTGAAGCGCTGGCCGGCAACGGCGAGCTGGACCTGTCCGGCGTGCGCCTGTTGTCCGAAGCGCATTACCTGTGGTCGCCCGGCACACTCGCCGGCAACCTCACCAGTTTCTTCGCCAGCAAGGCCGTGCGTGGCCGCGTCGATCAGGTCAAGGGCGATCAACTGCCGCCGGCCCTGCAAGACAAGCGCTTCAAGGGCAAGGTCTATCGCCTCGCCGAACTGGTGGTTGACGTGCCGAGCCTGATCCAGCGCCTGGCCGATCTGGCCGGTGACGGTCTGCTCGCCGGGCAAACCATCGAACCGCTGCTGGAAGCCGGTGTGCTGGTCGGTCTGAAGGTCGACGGTCGTGAAATCCACGCCCAGCGCATCGTCCTCAGTGCCGGCGCCGGCACTGCCCGGTTGCTGGAAGACCTGGGCCTGACCCATCCGCAGATGCAACGCCGACCGCTGCACATGATCATCGCCAAAGGCCCGGGCCTTAAACCGTTGTACGCCCATTGCCTGGGCGGCGGCACCAAGCCGCGCATCACCGTGACCACCCACCCGGCCGCTGACGGTCAGTGGGTCTGGTACATGGGCGGTGACATCGCCGAAAGCGATGGCGTGGCCCGCGAACCTGCCGAGCAGATCGCCACGGCGCAAAAGGAGATCGCACAGCTGTTGCCGTGGATCGACCTCAGCACCACGCAATGGGCGACCTTGCGCGTCGACCGCGCCGAGCCCCTGCAAACCGGCCTGACCCGCCCGGACAACGCCTTCCTCGCCGAAGAGGGGCGCTTGCTGGTGGGCTGGCCGACCAAACTGGCACTGGCGCCGGACTTCGCCGACCGGGTCATCGCCTCGCTGGAGCGCGACGGCATTCAGCCACAAGCCGCCGAACCTTTGCCGGCGTTGCCAAAACCACCGATGGGCGTTCCAGCCTGGGAGCAACTGCTGCCATGACTATCGCGAACCTGCACGACCTCCACCGCCCACTGGGCAGCACCGGCCTGACGGTCTCGCCGCTGGGCCTGGGCACGGTCAAACTGGGCCGCGACCAAGGGGTGAAATACCCCAACGGTTTTCAGATTCCCGATGACGATGCCGCGCGCATGCTGCTCAGGCAGGCACGCGAATTGGGCATCAACCTGATCGACACCGCCCCGGCCTACGGTCGCAGCGAAGAACGCCTCGGCCCGTTGTTGCGCGGCCAGCGGCAGGACTGGGTAATCGTCAGCAAGGTCGGTGAAGAGTTTGCCGACGGCCTGTCGCGCCATGACTTCAGTGCGGCGCATACGCGGATGTCGGTCGAGCGTAGCCTGCAACGTCTTGAAACCGATTTTATCGACCTGGTGCTGGTGCACTCCGACGGCAACGATCTGGCCATCCTCGAACACGAAGAGGTCTACGCCACCCTCGCCGCACTCAAGGCCGAGGGCAAAATTCGCGGTTTCGGCTTCTCCGGCAAAACGGTCGAGGGCGGACTCAAGGCGCTGGAGCAAGGGGACTGCGCGATGGTCACCTACAATCTGAACGAACAGAACGAGAAGGCAGTCATTGACTATGCTGCTGCCCACGGCAAAGCCATTCTGGTGAAAAAAGCCCTGGCCAGCGGCCATGTATGCCTGAGTCCGGGCGTGGATCCGGTGCGCGCCAGCTTCGAGTTGTTGTTCCAGCAGCCCGGCGTGGCCAGTGCTATTGTCGGGACGATCAATCCGCTGCACCTCGCCCATAACGTTGCGACCGTTGCCCAGGTCCTCCGTGGTCACTGACGCCGCCCCGCGGCCTTAAGCAGGAGCCGACATGCCGCGCACGCTCATCAGAAAGAACCCGAGCAACTTCAAGACGCTGCCGCTGTTCGTCGAGGCCACGCCCGAAGGCCTGACGTATCAGAGCGTCGGCATGCCGCTGAATTTCGCCCAGACCCTGCAGCGGCGCAAACCGGTGAGCGTGGCGGATGCCGAGCGCTTTGCGGTGGAACTGGCCAACCTCGGGGTCTCTGTGCGCCTGACCCTGCACTGGCAGAATCGCGATTACTGGGTGCTGGTGCGCCAGCGTCGGCAGGATCGTGGCGATGTGGTGCTCAAGCTGATTTCCGGTTACGTGCCTGCTCAAGAACTGAACATCCCGCTGCACACGGCGATTCAGGAAATTGCCGAAGAGTGCCTGCTGGAAACCCCGGAAGGCTGGCTCGGCGGACGCTTCAACGACACCTGGCTACCCGCACCCTACGCCTCCGCCCTGCATTATCGCGAGGCCCTGCCGTTTCGCCTGACGCCGCAGTCCGGTTCGGCGCGGCCGGTGCGCTGCGCCAATCTGCAATTGCTCGAACGACCACGGGCCTACGTGCATCTGCCGACAGCATCGCTGCAACTTATCTATGACTTGCGCCTGGACGTGCCAAAGGAAGCCAAATCCCTGAGTCTGTTTCACGTCGATGAACGCCTGGAAGGTGATCAACTGGTGGCGCGACTGGACCGCAAGCGCCCGGATTTGTACCTGATGCCGTTGCAGGACGGCGAACCGCTGGCCGAGCTGTATACCTTGAAGAAAGGTCAGCTGTCTCCGGCGGGCACGCGCGGTCTGTATCTGGCCGAAAGCTTTGCCAGACAGGATGGCTGGCTGGTGCGTGACGAGCGGATTCGCTGGAAGGACTGGTTACGCCAACAAGGCCTGACCCCGCCGGAGAAACCTACGGGACTGGCGCGGTTGCGCGGCAAGGCCAGGCAATTGCTGAAGAAGATCGTACCGCGCAAGAAAGTCAGCTCCTGAAAAGCAAAAGATCGCCGCCTGCGGCAGCTCCTACAATGGAATGCGTTTCCCTGTAGGAGCTGCCGCAGGCGGCGATCTTTTCAGCTTGAATCAGTTACCGCGGATTTTCTCCACGATCGCCGTCGTCGAGCTGTTTTCCACCAGACCCAGCACTTTCACCGTGCCGCCATAAGCCTTGACGATGTCGGCGCCGACCACTTGGTCGATACCGTAATCACCGCCCTTGACCAGCACATCCGGCTTGACCTCGCGCAGCAGGTTTTCCGGGGTGCCTTCCGGGAAGCTGATCACCCAGTCCACCGCACCGAGGCCGGCGAGTACCGCCATGCGTCGGTCGACACTGTTGATCGGACGTCCCGGCCCCTTCAGGCGGCTGACGGAGGCGTCATCATTGATCGCCACGATCAGCCGGTCGCCCTGCGCGCGCGCCTGCTCGAGGTAGGTCACGTGCCCGGCATGCAGAATGTCGAAGCAGCCGTTGGTGAAGACGATGCGCTCGTTATGCGCACGGGCATCGGCCACTGCCAGCACCAGCTGTTCCAGACCTAGCACCCCACGCTCCGAACCTTCTTCACGCTGGATCGCGCGGCGCAGTTCCGGAGCGCTGATTGCTGCAGTACCGAGCTTGCCGACCACGATGCCCGCCGCCAGATTGGCCAGCGCCACCGCGTGCGGCAGTTCTTCACCGGCAGCGATCGCCGCCGCCAGCGTGGAAATCACCGTGTCGCCGGCACCGGTCACGTCGAACACTTCACGGGCACGGGCCGGCAAGTGCAGCGCCGGATGCTCCGGACGCAGCAGGGTCATGCCGTGTTCACCACGGGTGACCAGCAGCGCGCCGAGCTCGAGATCGTGCATTAGGGTCGCGCCCTTGCTCACCAGTTCGTGCTCATCGGCGCAACCGCCGACGATGGCTTCGAATTCGCTGAGGTTCGGCGTGATCAGACTGGCGCCACGGTAGATCGAAAAATCCTTGCCCTTGGGATCGGCCAGCACCGGAATGCCTTTGGCACGGGCCGCCTGAATCAGGGCCTGATGGTTCTTCAGCGCGCCTTTGCCGTAGTCCGACAGCACCAGCACCTTGATGCCTTCGAGCAGATCATCGACCTGCGAGGCCAGGGCCAGTGCATCGGTGGCAAACGGTTCTTCGAAGTCGATACGCAGCAATTGCTGGTGCCGGCTCATGACCCGCAGTTTGACGATGGTCGGCTGATGCGCAATGCGCTGGAACAACGCGCGCACGCCAGCACCCTTGAGACTGTTGCTCAGGCTGTCGGCGGCTTCGTCGTCGCCGGTCACACCGACCAGCGACGCCGGCGCACCCAGCGCGGCAATGTTCAAGGCAACGTTGGCAGCACCGCCCGGGCGGTCTTCGATTTGCTCGACTTTTACGACCGGTACCGGTGCCTCAGGGGAAATCCGTGAGGTTCCACCATGCCAGTAACGGTCGAGCATGACATCGCCGACCACCAAGACTGGGGCTTGATCGAATCGCGGCATGGACAACTTCATGGAGCAACCCACATACAAAATGAACAGGGGCGCGATATTAACACAGGGTTGGCGCAGGCTTGAGTGCAGCCTGCAACAGGATGAAACAGTCAGTTATTTTGCTCATTTTTTGAGCACCAGTGCCGCCAGTTGTCCACAGGCTTCGGACAATTCCAGCGCCTCGGTGTCGATTTGCCACTCGGCTGCCAATGGCGCTTCGTAAGGGCTGTCCACGCCCGTAAAGTGCTTGATCCGACCTTCCCGTACGGCCTGATACAAACCTTTCGGATCGCGCCGGGCGCAGACTTCCAGCGAAGTGCTGACGTGCACTTCAATGAACTCATCCTGCGCAAACAGCCTGCGCGCAGCGTCGCGCTCGGCGCGGAACGGCGAAATGGCCGCAACGATCACAATCAGCCCGGCGTCGACCATCAACCGCGCCACCTCGGCCATACGCCGGATGTTTTCCCGGCGGCAGAGGTCGCTCATGCCCAGGTCGCGGCACAGGCCATTGCGCACATTGTCGCCATCGAGCAAAAAGGTGTGCAGACCCGACGCATGCAGGTGCAGTTCTAGGGCATTGGCCAGGGTTGACTTGCCTGCGCCGGAAAACCCGGTCAACCACAGGCAGCGTGGGTGTTGTGCCTTGAGCGCTGCACGGGCCTGATGTGGCAGCGCCAGACCGTAAGGCCGAATGGCCGGGGTTTGCATCGGTATTGACAGGAACTCATTCATAACCGAGCAACTCGTAATCCCGCTGATAAACCCGACGCACCAGACGCCGGGTGCGCACCGAACAGAACTCGCGCGCCGGCATTGATTGCCGCTCCCGCGAGCCGTTGACGTGAGGCAACTCGCCAGTCAGCCCCAACTGTTCACAGATCAGACGAAAATCCCGCGTCAGGTGTTCCTGATAACCGATGAAGTCCAGCGCCAGATGCCCTAGCGAATCGGTAAGAAAGTCGGTCTGCGCGGCAAAGTGCAATTGCCGGCCAATCGTTTCCGGATGCAGCCAGCGCGCGACAAAATCGTCGAAATCCCGGTACTGCCGCACCAACTGCTGCGCCGGATGGTCACGCGCGCTCAACTCGTTGCCACGCAAGAAGGCGTAGGCCGAATAGGCGCGTTCCAGCGGATCGCGGACAAAGGCGAACTTGAAGGCGTTGGCGAACTGCTCAGGAAACTGCTCTTCGTACCAGTACAGCGGCAAGTGCCCGGGTCGCCAGCCGTTGAACAGCGCCGTGCAAACACTGCTGCCAGCGCATTTCGGGACATGGATGAACAGGCAGGAACGCTGCTGGAAGGCATGGGGAAATGTCAGATTGGCCGACATCGACTTGTTCACCACCTGCCGATCGACCACCGACAGGCGCCCAAGCAGAAAGGCCCGCTGTGGCTTGGGCAGCAGTTTCCAGAGATAACGTTGCAGCATGAAAGCACCCGCGCGACGGGGATGCCCCCCTCGATGAAAGTCAGAGTTCGTTGATGAACCTTAACAAGCGCGGTGCCCGGATTTATTCCGGTTTGGTCAAGAAGGGTAAAGGTCTGGATACAAACGACTGTGGGGGCGAGCAGGCTCGCTCCCACAGGGCAGGGCCTGGAATCAGGCGATATCTTCGGCCGGGGCATCGAGGCCCATGGCGTTGAGGCGCGCGTAGTAACCATTTTGCGCCAGCAACTGGTCGTGGGTGCCGCGCTCGACAATCCGCCCCTGATCCATGACCAGAATCAGGTCGGCCTTCTCGATGGTCGACAGACGGTGAGCGATCACCAGCGTGGTACGCCCCTTCATCACCTGATCCAGTGCCGCCTGAATGTGCCGTTCGGACTCGGTGTCGAGTGCCGAGGTGGCCTCGTCGAGAATCAGCAGCGGCGCGTTCTTCAGCAACGCACGGGCAATCGCCAGACGCTGGCGCTGGCCACCGGAAAGCAAGACACCGTTCTCGCCGACCTGAGTGTCCAGGCCTTGCGGCAGTTGGGATATGAAGTCCATCGCGTAGGCATCACGCGCCGCTTTCTCGATGTCTTCGCGCGGTGCACCGGCCAGATCGCCGTAAGCGATGTTGTTGGCAACGGTATCGCTGAACAGAGTGACGTGCTGGGTTACCTGGGCGATATGACGACGCAGGTTGAGCAGCTTGTACTGCTCGACTTCCACGTCGTCGATGAGAATTTCGCCCTTGTTGTGGTGATAGAAACGCGGAATCAGGTTGGCCAGCGTCGACTTGCCGCTGCCCGAACGCCCTACCAGTGCGACCATCTGCCCCGGCTGGACCGAGAAGCTGATGTCGTCCAGCACCTGACGCTCGGTGCCTGGGTAGGTGAAACTGAGGTTGCGCACGTCCAGACGACCGCTCACGGCATCGCGCTCGATGGTGCCGGTATCGACTTCCGGTTCGACATCCAGTTGCTCGAAGATGCTCTCGGCACCGGCCACGCCTTTCTGGATGGTCGAGCTGACTTCGGACAATTGACGGATCGGCTTGGGTAGCAGGCCAGCCAGTGTGATGTAAGCGACCATGTCACCGGCCGAGGCGTCACCCCGCAGGAACAGCACGAGGAACATCAGCACCGCCATGGCGGTGTAGATCACCAGTTGCAGCATCGGCGTGTAGATCGCCCCGGTACGGGTCATGCGCAGTTGCTTGTCGGTGTTGCTCTGGCTGGCGTTGAGGAAGCGTTGCTCTTCGTAAGCCTCGCCGCCGAAGCTGCGAACCACGCGATAACCCTGAATGGTTTCCGAGGCCACATGCGTGACATCGCCCATCGCCAGCTGGATCTTCTTGCTCTGCTTGCGGAATTTCTTGCTGGCGGTGCGCACCATTACGGCGATCAGCGGCAGGATCGCCACCATCACCAGGGTCAGCTTCCAGTTCATGAACAGCAGCGAGGCAAACAGGAAGATCACCGTCATGCCTTCACGGATTACGACCTTGATCGCATCTGTTGCCGCCCCCGTGACCATGGTCACGTTGAAGGTGATACGCGAAATCAGATGACCGGAGTTATGCTTGTCGAAATAGCGGTTAGGCAGCACCAACAGGTTGTTGAACAACTGCACGCGCAAGTCATGCACCAGCCCAAGGGAAACCTTGGCCAGGAAATAGTTACCCAGATAGGAACCCAACCCCTGCCACGCGGCGATCAGGATGATCAACAGCGGTACGGCCTGCAGCAGCTGCAGGTCTCGCAGGTACGGCACGGAGGGAAACAGCACCGCTTCAGGGTTGGACAGGCCATCGACAAAGTACTTGAGGATGTAGCCGAGCATTGGCTGAGTCGAGGCGAAAATCAGAAAGCCGACGATGCTGATCAGGAACAGACTGATGTACGGCCGGACATAGCCGAGCAGGCGGAAGTAGATTTTCAAGCTCGATGGGCTTGCGGCGGGACTGGAATCGGTCATATCACGCGAAAGTCGATAAAAAGGACGCTGACTTTAGCACAGCTTCTTCAGGGTTCTGGCAATCGGCGAAAGGCTGTTATTGTTAGGCATCTTTTTCCGCATCAAATAGCCATCACTCGAATGGTCGATCAACCTCAGGAATGAATCTCACAGCATGCAACTTCGCGGCTTCAGCAGTACGTCCAATCGAATTTTCGATTTCATTAGCCTGTGGATACTACCCACCGGCTATTTTTTGCTCCTGTGCGCGCTGTTCTTTTTGCCCGGTCGAAGCCTGCATCACAAGTTGTTCTACGGGCTGTTCAGCATTCCGACACTGATCGCACTGTGCCTGCGCCCGCGCGAGCTCAAGGAGCTGCTGCGCGAGCCGGTTTTCATCGCGGTTCTGCTGTTCGCCGCCTGGGCATTGCTCAGCCTCGCCTGGGGGCCAGGCGGTGAGCCGCTCGGCGGAATGTTCAAGCCGCCACTGCATACCTTGCTGCTGTTTGCCGGCTGCTACCTGCTGGTGCGCTACCGCAGCGACATCCTGCAACCCTTGCTGTTCGGCGCCGCGTTGGTCGCTCTGATTGCTACCAGCGTTTTCCTGTTCATGTTCGCGCGGGTTTATGAGCCGGGTATGCGCCTGATCGGTGGTGGCGCCTTCGACAATCCGCTGCTCAGCTCGCACCTGTTCGGGTTCTTCAGTGCCTACTGGCTGAGCGTGACCATGACCTGCAAACGTCGCCAGATGATGTGGCTCAGTGTGCCGGCGATGGCAATCATGTTCATGGCCGTGATCGGTACCGGTTCGCGGACACCGCTGGTGGCTCTGACCATGGCTGCGCTCTGGCTGTGCTTCATCTGCTGGAACAGGCGCTCGGTGGGGTTACTGGTCGCACTGGTCCTGAGTGGCATAGCAGTCATTACGCAGTTTTCGCAGATGATCACCGAACGTGGCGACTCCTATCGCCTGGAAATCTGGCAGAAGGTACTGCACATGATTGCCGATCATCCATGGATCGGTCATGGCTATAGCGCCAGCCTTGCCGTGGACCCCGGTAACGGTGTCAGTTTTCAGGAGCCGCACAGTTTTGCCCTGGGGGTTCTGTATTACGTCGGCATCATCGGCTTGCTGCCCTGGTTGTTCTTCCTGCTGTGGGGCCTGCTGAGCAGCAGGCGCCAGCGTGTGCAGCCATTGCTGATCATTGCCTCGACCTGGCTGGTATTCGGTATCGGTGCCGGGCTGACCGAAGGCGGTGGAATCATTTCGCGGCCCAAGGAACACTGGTTCCTGTTGTGGATTCCGCTGGCACTGATCGCGGCACTGAGCATCAATCAACGCGCGCGGCGCCTGTTGACCCAGCCGGTGCAAAAGCTTGCGACCGCTGATCTGGAGCATATGAGCAGCACGGCCCAGATCATTGAAGAAGATGGCCTCGGCCCGAAAGTCTTGCGCCTGACCGACGGCAGCTTCCTCAAGCTGTTCCGCCGTCGCCGCTGGTACACCTCCGGCAGTTTCAATCCCTACTCCGAACGTTTCGCGGTCAACAGCGAACAGCTGCGTCAGATGGGCATCCCGACCCCGCAAATATTGAATCTTTACCGTCTCGACGATGGCAGCAGTGCCGTGCATTACGCACCGCTACCGGGGCACACGCTGCGTCAGGTACTGCAGAGCATTACTGCCCCGGCAGTGCGCCAGGCTCTGGTGGAGCGTTTCGGCAAATTCATGGCGCAATTGCACGAAAAAGGCGTGTATTTCCGCTCGCTGCATCTGGGTAACGTACTGGTGCTGGAAGATGGCGAATTCGGCTTGATCGATCTGGCCGACCTGCGTATCTACCCTACTCCGCTCAGTCTTTCCCTGCGCCAACGCAATTTGCGTCATATGCAACGTTACACTGTCGACAAACGCTGGCTGTTCGAGGATCACCTCGATGCGTTGCTTCAGGGATACGCCGTGACGGCGTCCAAATCCGCGGTTGAAAATCTGCACAGGCAAGTGCTGGCCGGCAACACCCCGGCCCGGGTTCAATGATGACCGAAACCAATCCTCTATTTGCACTGGCCGCCTATCTGCTGGCCATCATTACTTCCGCCCTGCTGTTGCGCGCGGTGCCGAAAATCGCCCGGCACCTGCAGCATTCCGGCGAAAGCCGTTACGCCAGTATCGACGGCCTGCGCGGCTATCTGGCGTTTGGCGTATTCGTGCACCACTCGATCATCACCTGGATTTTCCTGCGCACCGGGGTCATCGATTTCCCCCCGAGCAACTTCTATTCGATGCTCGGTCAGGGCAGCGTCGCGCTGTTCTTCATGATCACCGGTTTTCTGTTCTGGAGCCGCCTGCTCGCGCAGGGACGCAACCATGACTGGCTGGCCTTCGGCGTGTCACGGGTATTTCGCCTGTATCCGCTTTATCTGCCACTGATGCTGCTGGTGTTCGTCTCGATCTTCCACTTGCAGGGCTGGCAAATGAAGGAGCCTGGCCTGGAGCTGTTCAAACAGATCCTCGCCTGGCTGACGTTCGACCGCCCGGACATCAACCAGTACCGCCACTCCGGCATGCTGATATCCAACGTCACCTGGACGCTGGCCTATGAGGTGTTTTTCTACCTGGCGCTGCCATTGGCCGGGCTGGTGTTCATCTACCGCGGCAGCTGGCTGCAGGTGGTGCTGTGCCTGATTGGCATCTACACGCTGTACCAGGTCATCGGCTGGGAACATTCGCTGAAGAAACACTTTCTGGCGAGCTTCCTCGGTGGCATCGCCGCCGCCTACTGGATTCGCCGGCCGGCGCTCGTGGCGTGGAGCCAGTCGCGTCTGGCGAGCATCATCGCCGTGCTTGCGCTGGTGATCGCGTTCACCGCGTTCAGTCGGGCGTTCAAGACTGCACCGCTGTTTCTGCTGGGGTTGTTTTTCGTGATCGTGGCGTCCGGCAATAATCTGTTCGGCGCGCTGAAACCACGCAGCATTCGCTGGCTCGGCGAAATCAGCTACAGCACCTATCTGCTGCACGGGTTCGTTCTATGGCTGATGGTGCAACGGCTGCCGCTGCTGCTGAATATCGATGCGCGGGAAACGGCGGTGTACCTGCCCCTGGTGGCCGTCTGCACCTGCTTGCTGATTCTGATCAGCAGCGCGACGTTCCTCTATATCGAGCAGCCGGGCATGGCTGCCGGCAAGAAGGTTGTGCATTGGCTGCGCCAGCGTCAGAAGGGCGAAAAGCGCCTGCCGGAGAAGGTCGCTCGCTAAGCGCGAGCGACTGTCGGCTCAGTCCTTTTCCAGCGGGGAAAAGAGTAAACGCCCCAGTCCGCGCCAGGTCTTCTTGTTCCAGGCCTTGAACGGGATCTGCGCCAGCAGCTCGCGTGCCAGCTTGCGATTACGGTTGGCGGTCTTGAGGAACATCGAGTTCAGCGCCTTGAAGCGCACTTCGTCGTACAGCGGATGATCGCTGAACAGCGCATAGGTGCGCAGGATGTTCTCGATCATGAAGCGATGATTCTTGTACGAGTTGGTGGCGTGTTTGCGGTAACGCGCCATCACCACATTCAAACCGTCGATGAAGTAGCCAGCACGGGTCACCTTCAGTTCGATGTACAGGTCTTCAAGACGAATCGTCGGATCGAACCCTCCCACCTTCTCCAGCGCCTCGCGACGGATCATCAGCGTCGGCGCCGGCGGATACGGTTTGCGCTCAAGAAACATGTCGTCGAAATCGAGTCGGCGAAACGGCACGTCGCGGCGCTGACGTTTCTCTGGATAAAGGCTGCCGTCGGCGTGCATCAGCTCGATATTGCCGGCACAGATCCCGACTTCAGGCTTGCCGTCCATGTACGCCACCTGAGTGGCAATACGTTCGGGGTACATGATGTCGTCGGAGCCGAACGGCACAATCAGGCTGCCCTTCGAACGGGCGATAGCGCCGTTGAGGGTATTGGTCAGGCCCTGATTCTGCTGCACACGGAAATCGAAGCCGTACTGCGCCTGCAACGCGCTGATGCGCTCGACGCTGTCGTCCTTCGAACCGTCATCGACCACCAACAGCTCGATGTTCTTGTAGCTCTGGTTGAGGACACTGAGGATGCTTTCCTCAATGTACGGGCCGTGGTTGTACGAGGCGATGATCACGGTGACGAGGGCGCTGGCTTCGCTCATGGCCTGTTCTTCGCTCACGGCTGCTCCTTGCGGGCCTGCTCCAGGCCGGAATCGATCAGGTCCAGATATTCCTGACGGAACACCTCGATGTCGTGCTGTTCTTGCAGATAGCGGTAAGCCTGCTCGCCCTTGGCCTTGAGCTCGTCGTCCGACAGCGCGAGATAGTTATCCAGCGCGGCGACCAGACTCGGCACGTCCTTGGGCGTGATCGCCAGACCACCGGCTCCTTCGATCAGCGGCAACATCGCCGGCACGTTCGAAGCGATCACCGGCAGGTGTCCGCTCATGCCTTCGAGCAACGCCAGGCCCAGGCCTTCGGCCAGAGACGGCATGGTCCAGATGTCGAACGCACGCACGTATTGCAGAGCGTTTTCCTTGAAACCCAGCAGGTGCGCGCGACCGCTCAGGCCCAGTTGCTCGATCTCGGCAGCCAGCGGTGCCTGCAGGCGCCCGGCACCGATGATCGCCAACTGGGTGTTCGGGTATTTGTCTTTCAGCGCGGCAAAGGCTTGCAGCAGATAGGTGTGGCCCTTGACCGACACCAGCCGCCCCAGCGCGCCAATCAAGCGCACATTCGGGTCGAGGCCCAACAGCTCGCGAGCTCTTTCGCGGCTGTGCTGCAAGCCCTCGGCCTGAACGATGTCGATGGCATTGGTAATGGCGTAGGTGTTCTGGTCGGTGAAGCCGCAATCGCAATCGAGCAGGTATTGTTTGACCGCCGGCGACACGCCGACGAAGCGCCAGTGCCGATCGATCAGACGCTGGGTCTGACGACGCCGGTAAAAGCGATCGTATTCGCCGAAACCGTGGGAGATGCCAATGCACAGCGGCACCTTCAACCAGCGGTTGAGCGCCAGCATCATATTCACCGGTTTGAAGCGGTTGCAGATCACCACGTCGAACTTTTCCCGGCGGCAGAACTTGTACAACTGCCACATCGCCCGCAGGCGCATGCCCTTGAGCGACTTGTCGGAAAACTCGAAGTACACCGAATGGTCGGCCCGGCTTACCGGCTCGCCCGGCCCCGGTTTGCCGCGCAGGAAAGCTGCGGTGATCTCATAGCGATCGCTCGGCAGCGCCTTGACGATCTGCTCGGCGAGGTCGGCAAAGTCATGGGCTTTGACGTTGTAGTCGGGTTGCAGCTGCAACACCTTGAACCGTTGACTCATGACTCTCCCCGCTGGACGCCTGTCTCACCGTGCTTCAGTAGCCAGAACAACTCCTGGCGCCTGACCGCTTTTCGAAAAAATTCGTTTTCGCCGTACACCGACCCAGCCCGCCCGGCGAGCACACGCTGGATAACCCGGCGCAGGCGACGCTTGAAAGGAGCCGGCGGCTGCAGGTCATGCATCATGCCCAGCGCCATGGCCTTGTCCCGTTGCAGCTCGATGGACAGTGGCAGGCACAAAGGCTGCATCGGCACCGCCGAATCGAAGGCCGGCGGCAAGGCAATGCCCTGCCCGGTGTTGCCCATCGGCCAGCGGTCGTTGTCGTGCAAGTGGTTGGCGTAACCGAGCAGCGTCGGCTGCCAGTCGAGACCCTGGAGCGCCTGCAAAACCGCTTGCTGGGCGCAGATATGGTCAGGGTGCGGATCGAGGGTCGGATGCGGCAGCACGATCACGTCAGGACGGGCGCGCAGCAGCACCTCACGCAGGTCGGCCAGCAGGTTGTTCCAGGTCGGCGCGCCATCGGCATCGCCCGGCAGAGTGAACGGATTCAACTGACGAAACAGGCGCGTGTCGTTCAGGTCCGCTTCGCGCGAGCCCTCCACCTGATTCGGCGCGGCCTGCATCGCCGCCAGTTGCAGGCAGAAGTAGCCGAGCTGCACGCAGTGTTCCTGCGGGACCCCGGCCCAACGCGGCACGGCGAGGCTGTCCCAGGCACGCAGACGGCCCTTGAGCTGCGCGGCCTCGACCTTGTTCATGCCCATCTGTTGATAGTGTTCGGCTTCGATCTCACCCGCGGTCAGGGTGACGATCCAGGCTTCATCGGCCTGACTGTACAAGCCATAGGCAGCCAACTCGGCATCGTCGGCGTGCGGGGCGATCACCATCACCCGCTGACGGCGGTAGTCCGGTTGCTCCAGCGCCCACAGCAGCGGCTCACCGGTCACTCGGCAGAACCGCCCGCGCAGGCGCAACTGGCCTTGCGACAGAGCTTGCGCCTGACCGCTGAGGTTCAGGTAGCGCAGGCCATTGACGCCACGCTCGAAGGTTTGCACATCCGGATGCGTCCCGCCGAGCAGTTCGACGCGCGGATCAAAGAACCGTCCCAGCCAGGTGCTTTTAACCTTTACCGCGAGGATCAACGTCGCTTCGTCGACCAGCATCACGCCTTCATCCAGGCGCAGTTGCTCGCCGTTCAGATGGACCTTCGGCTGCGGCGTGAACGGCGGAAAGCTGTATTGATAATCGTCTTTCGGCGAATAGAACAGATGATCGGCAAACCAAGCCTCATGGGCGATCCAGCCAACCACCGCGAGCACCAGCGGCAACCACCACGCGACCAGCACACCGAGCGTGATCAACACGATCAGGGCGATCAGCAAGGTGATGCGTTTATTGCGCCGATGACGCTTGAGCAGTTGCTGTTTGCGGCTCATGGGCTGACTCATACGGTGAACACCGGCACAGGATTGCACCAGCGATCCTTGTATTCACGGTCGGCGCGACCGAAGGAAAATCGCAGCGGCTTGTCCAGTGCTCGCGCGTGTTCCCAGGCACTTTGCGTATTGAGGAAGCTCAACACGCTGCCGGGGCTGAATTCACGGGTCTCGGGATCGACGCCGCCGTTGATGTACTCGACGCTGATCCACTCCGGCGCTTCGACGCGGTACACCAGTTGAATGGCGATTGGCGCATCATTGAGGAAGATCACCGAGCCAATCAGCAGTTCGCGCAGCAGCTCGATGACTTCGGCCATGCGTGCCGCACCGGTGGCCGGAAAGCCCCAGCGGCGCTGGAACAGATCACAGTAGATCGTCGCCAGTTCTGCACTGGAAAACTCTGCGACCGGACGTACCACGCCGCCCGCCTCTTCCAGCAGGCGCAGTTCGCGGCGCTGGTTGTAGCGAAACTTCTTCGACAGCTCTTCAGGGGTGCGGGCCATGGCCAATTGTTCGGTCTGCAACTTGAGGCCGCTGAAGCGGTTTTCGTTGAGCGCCGACAGGTAACGCGCGCGATGGCGCAACGGCGCCTGGGCATCGGCGGCGGCCGGCAGGATCAGCTCGGCATTGCCGAGGTCGAACAGGCCTTTCTTGCCATTGCGCTTGAGCACGTCTTTGGACAATGCCAGATCGCGGCCCCAGGTCGGGATCGCCGCCTTGACTTCCCCGCCCTGCTCCCAGGCCAGATAACGCACCGGGATGCCGGCCAGATCCGCCAGACGTTCGACCACCATAGGATGCGTCGCGACACTGCCGCCAAAACGCTGCCAGGCGGTGGCATAGGTGGAGGCGTCAACGGGCGACCAGCCACGTTCGCGCCAGCCTTGAAATCGGTTGAGCATCAGCCCCTCGGTGCCAGATCGGTAACTTGCGGCAGACGCCAGAAGGTGTCGCGCACCGCACGGTCGGAGAAACGCTCACGCAGACGATCGAGCATCAGCTCGGCGCACTGCCGGCGCTGCTGATCATCCATACCGGCCAAATGTTGCAGGCCTCGTGCAAGGTGTTCGGCATCGCCCAGCGGGAACAGAATCCCTACACCTTCGACCACTTCCTTGGCCCCGCCACAGGCAGTGGCGAGCAACGGCACGCCAGCGGCCATGGCCTCCAGCAGCACCATGCCGAATGGTTCGTGATCGGAGCTCAGGGCAAACACATCGAAGGCGCGGAAGTAATTGCGCGCGTCCGGCACCTGACCGAGAAACAGCACCCGGTCACCGATGCCCAGTTCGCGCGCCAGCTCCTTGAGGTCCTGTTCCAGACGGCCCTTGCCGAGAATCACCAGTTGGCTGTTGCCCGGCAGACCGGGTAACGCCGCGGCAAAACCGTGCAGCAAGGTGGCCTGATCCTTGTCCGGGTGCAGCCGTCCGACGTTGCCGACAATGAACGCATCCGCCGCCAGACCGAGGGTCTCGCGGGCCTCGCGGGCCGACACCTGACTGGCCTGCAAGGCCGGCACATCGATGCGGTTGTACAAGGTCTGGATGCGGGTCGACGGCCATTTCGGCAGGCATCGCCGCATGTCGTCGCGTACCGCGTCGGACACACCGAGCAGGCTCAGACGCTTGCGGAAAATATGCGCGAACAGCTTGCGCGTGCCGCGTTTGTAATCGTCAAACGCGTGGTGCACGCCAATCACCGGCAGCGACGTGCCGAGCAAGGCGATGTAGATCGGCTTGAAGCGATGGGCGATGCAGAAACTGAAATTGCGTGAAGCGGCGATCTTGCGCAGATCGCCGATGGCGCCCAGCTTCAGGCCACGAATGGCCTTGGAGCTGTATTCCATGAACAACACTTCATCGGAAGCACACGCTGCGGCCACCTCGCTATCGGCGGCCCCGGTCAGAAAGACCGTGGTCACCCGATAACCGGTGCCCGCGAACAGGCTGGCATACTGCCGTGCGCAGTCGAGGAACGGCCCGTCATAGCCGTGACAGAACTGCAGCACATGGCGTTCAGCCGAGCGAGTCATAAGCGTTTGCACCCTCTTTGACCACCAGAATGTCTTCCATGATCAGGTACTGCAGATCGGAGCCGAAGAACATGTTCAGGGCGTCGGTCGGCGAGCAGATCATCGGTTCACCACGACGGTTCAGCGAAGTGTTCAGCGACACGCCGTTGCCGGTGAGGTTTTCCAGCGCCTTCATCATGTCGTAGTAGCGCGGGTTGTATTCGCGCTTGAGGACCTGGGCACGGGAAGTACCGTCTTCGTGGACGACTTCCGGCACGCGGGTCTTCCACTCTTCCGCCACTTCGAAGGTGAAGGTCATGAACGGCGCCGGGTGATCGATCTTGATCATCTGCGGTGCAACGGTATCGAGCATCGACGGGCAGAAAGGCCTCCAGCGCTCGCGGAACTTGATCTGGTGGTTGATGCGGTCAGCCACACCGGCCACGCTCGGGCAACCGATGATCGAACGACCACCCAGTGCTCGCGGACCGAACTCCATGCGGCCCTGGAACCAGGCCACCGGGTTGCCATCGACCATGATTTTGGCGATCTGCTCCGGCATGTTGTCGAGCTTGCGCCAGGTCGGCTTGTTCTCGTGACGGGCGCACGCGGCAATCACGTCTTCGTTGCTGTACGACGGGCCGAGGTAGACGTGTTCCATCTTCTCGACCGGCACGCCACGGGCGTGGGACACATAGGCCGCTGCGCCGACCGCGGTGCCAGCATCGCCGGACGCAGGCTGGACGAACAGTTCCTTGATGTCATCGCGGGCGATGATTTTCTGGTTCAGCTTGACGTTCAACGCGCAGCCACCGGCGAAGGCCAGCTTGCCGGTTTCCTTGAGCACGTCGCCCAGGTAGTAGTCGATCATCTGCAGCGCCAGTTTCTCGAACAGCGCTTGCATGCTGGCGGCGTAGTGGATGTACGGTTCGTCGGCGATATCACCTTCACGCTTCGGACCCAGCCATTCGATCAGCTTCGGCGAGAAGTAGAAGCCTTTGCCCTTCTCTTTGTAGCGACGCAGGCCGATCACGTTGGCGTAGTCGGTGTTGATCACCAGCTCGCCGTTCTCGAACGAGGCCAGACGCGAGAAATCGTATTTGCTGGCGTCGCCGTACGGCGCCATGCCCATGACCTTGAACTCGCCGTCGAGCATCTCGAAACCGAGGAACTCGGTAATCGCGCCGTACAGGCCGCCAAGGGAGTCCGGATCGAAGAATTCCTTGATCTTGTGGATCTTGCCGTTTTCGCCATAACCGAAGAAGGTCGTGGCGTACTCGCCCTTGCCGTCGATGCCGAGGATCGCGGTTTTCTCTTTGAAACCCGAGCAGTGGTAGGCGCTGGAGGCGTGAGCGAGGTGGTGCTCGACCGGCTCGATCTTGATCTTCTTCGGATCAAAACCCAGCTGCTCCAGGCACCAGACGATCTTGTTGCGATAGCGCTTGTAGCGACGGTTGCCCATCAGGATCGCATCGAGGGCGCGATCCGGTGCGTACCAGTAACGCTTGGCATAGTGCCAGCGGGCCTTGCCGAACAGGCTGATCGGGGCGAACGGAATCGCCACCACGTCAACGTCGGACGGCTTGATACCGGCCTGTTCCAGGCAGAACTTCGCCGATTCGTAGGGCATGCGGTTCTTTGCATGCTTATCGCGGACGAAGCGCTCTTCTTCAGCCGCCGCCACCAGCTTGCCGTCGATGTACAAGGCGGCTGAAGGGTCATGGCTAAGGGCGCCGGACAGGCCAAGAATCGTCAATGCCACAGGGTCTAGCCTCTTTAGTCTGCATTCAGGCGCGTTGCGCCTTGAAAATTGATGTGCCCTCGCACCGGGCGAGAGACAGCTAAAGGGCGGGATTATAGCGTAAACGTGGCGGGAATGACCCTGTGCGAATTGCCCCAGGTGAATCGGCCCGGTGAAACCTTGCTTTCACACTCAATAACCACCCGCGCGCCAATAGATACCGAGATTGCCGTCACTGGCTTGGCGGTAAATCGTATACGGCAACACCACCGTATCCAGCACCCCGGACAATGGCAGGTCCAGCAGCACAAATGGCAGCAGCACACCGGTAGGGTCAGGCGGGGCATTGAGTAAGCAGAAATCGAACGCCAACCCGCTGTAGATCCGTGGAATCGATTGGCAGTAGGTTTTCTGTTTGCGCATGTCGCGGGCGACGTCAGCGTCCATTTGCAACACCGAGGCGGCGGTGCCGCAGCCGGATAAAAGCCATGCGCAGGTACTGAGTGCTAAAGCGTTTTTGATGCTCAAGTCTTGCCCTCCGAAGTGGTCAGGGCAAGCTAGCATCGGGGCTGGAGCGGGCACAGTTCATGCCTTCTGGAGCAGCTGTAGGACAAATCAGTGCAGTTTGTCCGCTATTGCTCAACGGGAGTTTTTTGGGGCTTTAAAGCCCTGTTGCGAGCAGGCTCGCTCCTACAGGGAAATGCTTTCCCATGTGGGAGCCAGCCTGCTGGCGAAGGCGGTTCACGCCGCGCTGGAGATGTCCTTGGGCAACCGCTGATCGATCACCTGATACAGCGCGCTGTTCTCGGGCCAGTTGCGCATGAACCGTGCCCGATCCCGCGCATAGGCCGGTGCGAAACTTCCGACAGAGCCGTGCTGACACATCGAATCCAGATCGATCAGTGCCCAGCGATCTTCCTGCCAGAACAGGTTATGACCCTTGAAGTCGCCATGGCTGATGCGCTCGGCAATCAACCGTGCGAACAATTGATCCAGCGCCTGCAACTCGGACTCCGGCGCCGCACCGCTTTCCACATACGGCGCAAAGCGTTCAATGATGTCCGGCCCCGACAGGAACTCAGTCACCAGATAGGCGCGGCTGCGCAGCCACAAAAAGCGCTTTTCGAGCACTGCCAGTGGTTTCGGCGTGGCAATGCCGAGGAACGCCAGGCGATTGCCTTCGCGCCACGAATGCCACGCGCGACTCGGGCGCCAGAAGCGCTTGAGCCAGTGCGCAAAGCCTTTGATGTTGTAGCGCTTGATCACCAGCGTACGCCCGGCCACTTCGACCTTGCCGACGCTCGCCGCGCCGCCGGTCTTGTACAGATGGCCCTGATCGAGCAGCGCATCGGCCTGATCCAGCACCGGGAGCATCGCCGCTTCTTCCTCGCGACGGATGGCCCGCAAGGCGAACGCACCGCGCTGCACACTGAACAACGTGCACTCGCGGCCCACCTTGATCAGATAATCCTTCAGGCGCCAAGCGCGGACCTTGGCGATCTGCTTCTGCAAGGCTTCCAGCGGCAACGCGTGCTCGCTGTTGCTCAGCAGGTAATACACCAGCAATTCTTCGGTGAACGGCTCCAGTGACTTGGGCAACTGGGCGAAAAACACCCCGAGGTTTTCCAGCACTTTCTGCCGCGACAACGGCTGGCCAGCGGTCTCGGCGCAGATCCCGGCACCGTCGATCAGGTACAACTGACCGTCCTGGCGCAGCAGGTTGTCGAGGTGCAGATCTTCCTGCCACAGGCCTTTGCCATGCAGTTGGCCGATCGCGCCCAACGCCTCGGCGAGTACCGCCGATTGCTCGTCCGCCAGCACCGGCAGTGATTCGACTTTCTGCCAGGCATCACCGAGGCTTTCAGCACCTTCAAGGAACTCGAACAGCAGCCAGCCGCCTTCGCCATCCTTCAGGCCATCAGCCAACAACAGCGGCGTGGTCAGACCTTGTTCGGCGAGCAGTTTGACGCCCGCCAGCTCACGCTGAAAATGCCGCGCCGCCTTGCTGCCCACCAACAATTTGGCCAGCACCGGCCGGCCGCGCCAGACCCCGGCACCGACATAGCGCTGCCCCGGCAACACCCGCAGCAGACTGAGCAACTGCAGATCCGCAGGACCGGCCGCGTCGGCCAGGCTGATCGTCAGCGGCAGACTCGGCGTACGTCCGGCGTTTTTCAGTTCGGACAACTGCATCAACGGGTCTCCTTGCGACTGCGCCGTGCAGTCAGGCGCGTCACCCAGCTGTCGACCAGCGAACTGTCGACTGGCTGATCGAGATAGGCCGCGAGCAATTCGCGTAATTGCGCCTCGCTCCATTCCGGGGCGCGACGCAGCAGCGGCTCCAGATCCTTGACCCGGTCGCGCATGCCGAACAGCAGGGGCCGGGTCTTTTCCAGGTCGATCAACTGCGCCTTATACGCGTCGCCATCAGCCTGCAAAAAGATGTGTTTCGGATAAAAGCAGCCGTGTACCTGACGCACGCCGTGCAGCTGGCGCGCCAGTTGTCCACAGGCCTGGAGAATGGCCGATTGCTGCGCGGCGGTCAGGTCGGACCAGCGTTGCAACAGCGAATCAAGGTCGTCCCAGCCGTCGAGGGCACGGGTCAGCAGGATCGCCTGGACTTCGCCTTTGACCTTGCGCTCACCGAAGAACGCCGCTTGCAGCGCCGGGATCCCCAACTTGTTGTAGCGGCTGATATTGCGAAACTCGCGGGCGAAACTAGGCTCGCCGAACGGTGCATGCAGGGTGCGGGTCAGGTAGTTGCTCTGGCGCTTGAGGTAGTAGGCCTGCCCTTCCAGCTCCAGGCGAAACACGCTGCTCCAGCCACCGCCATCGGTGTTCGGTTCGTCCACGGCTTCGAGCTGTTTGGCCCAAAGCGCGTCGAAAGTGCCGAGGCCATGACGCTCAAGCAGCGCCCGGTCTTCAGCGGCCAGGAAATCAGTCATTCGCGTCCCTCGAAAAATCTCACCACGTGGCGAATCCGTTTCTTGTCGGCGGCATTCAGCCGATCACGTCCGCGGTATTGCAGGTAGAAGCGCAGGCGCTGGGTGTTCGACAGGTGATACTTGGCCACCTTGTCGAGACAGGCCAGATCCTTGGTGATCCGGTATTTGAGCCAGAAGCCGCGCCAGAAATCGCCGTTCGGGCAGTCGATCAGAAACAGCTGCGCCTGATCGTCGATCAGCAGGTTGCGCCATTTCAGATCGTTATGGGTAAAGCGGTGGTCGTGCATGGTTCTGGTGTAGCCGGCCAGTTGGCGGCTGATGCCATCGACCCACAGACGATCCTTGAGTTTCGGATCGTTGCGTTCGGCCAGCGCCGACAGGTCTTCGGTGCGCGGCAGCTCGCGGGTGATCATGGCGCCACGGGCATAGGCCGCGCCACGTCGCTCCAGACCCCAGGCCACCACTTCGGCGGTGGGAATACCCCACTTGGCGAAACGCTTGAGGTTCTGCCACTCCATCTTCACCCGGGGTTTGCCCAGGTAACGACGCAAGCCTTTACCGGCGCCGACGTAGCGTTTGACGTAGTAATTCACGCCGTTGCGTTGCACGCGGATGACTTCGGACAGCGGATCACGGGTCAGGCGCTCGCCCTGCAGGGCAAACACCGCTTCGAGGCTGCCGAAATCTTCGCTCAGTTCGCTGTATTGCGGTTCAAGCGTCCAACCCGCCATCAGAGCGCATCCCCGTAACGCTGTTTGCGCGCATAAAGCTTGTTGGCCTTGCCTTCGAGCCAACTCAGCAACGCCGCTTCTTCGGCGAGGATCTGGCGTAGCGGTTGCTGGAAGTAGCCTTTGAGGAAACGCAGCTTGTCGCGTCGGGTCAGGCCGATGTCCAGTGCCGAGAAATACAGCGCGGCCAGATCCTTGTTGCGCCAGCGTTGAGTGATCCGAGGACGGGTCTGGGCGCGGTGCAGGTCGATCACCGAGAGCTTGAAATCGTCCGGGATGATCGGCTTGTCGGTGTGCAACAGAAAGTGGCAGATGTAGCAGTCGCGGTGGTTGACCCCGGCGCGGTGCATCATGCCGGTCATGCGCGCGACTTCAGCGATCAGTGCGCGCTTGAGCGCAGGCGCAGGCGGCTGCTTGACCCAATCGATGCTGAAATCTTCCAGGCTGATGGTCGGCGCCAGCTCTTCGGTGACGATGAACGAATGCTGATCCGCCGGGTTGCTGCCCTTCTCGCCGTAAGCCACGGCGGTCATGGTCGGCACCCCGACTTCCTGCAAACGCTGGATTGCCTTCCACTCCTGACCCGCGCCGAGCACCGGCAGCTTGGCGGTCAGCAGGTTCTTGAAAATCTCGCCCCAGCCGATGCCCCGGTGGATCTTGACGAAAAATCCGTTGCCGTCGACTTCCGTGCGCAGAGTCCGTCGAGCTTCCAGCTCGCGGTAGACCTCGCCCTGCAAGCCTTCGACTTCGGCGAACGGGTCGCGCCCGGCCCAAAGGCTCTTGAACGGTTCAGCCAGCATCAACTTCATTTAAGCGTGCTCCGCCAGAATCACATCGGCCGCGTGCTGCGGCATGCTGTAGAGGTCGGCCGTCTCGGCGAAAGCCAGACCATTGCGGCTCCAGGCCGCGCGTGCAGCGTCGTCATTCAACATGTCAGTCAGGTATTGCGCCAGTTGCGCCTGATCGAACGGTTCGTCCAGCACTCGCCCGGCGTCCGCCTCGGCGATGTAATGGGCGTAACCGCAGACCGCGCTGACCAGCACCGGCAACCCGGCGACCAGCGCTTCGAGCAGCACCGTACCGGTGTTTTCGTTGTACGCCGGGTGGATCAACAGATCGGCGCCGAGCAGGAATCGCGGAATATCGCTGCGGCCCTTGAGGAACGTCACGTTGTCGCCCAGGCCCAAAGTCGCACTCTGCATCTGGAACAACTTGGGGTCATCCTGGCCGATTACAAACAGCCGGGTGCGCTTCTTCAGCTCGGCGGGCAATGCCGCCAGCGCCTTGAGACTGCGATCGACACCCTTGGTCTTGAACCCGGAGCCGATCTGCACCAGCAGCAGTTCGTCGTCCCTGAGGCTGAATTCGGCGCGGAAACCGGTGCGAATCTCGTCGGCATCCGCCGGCCGGCGACGGTCCTGGGCGATACCCGGCGGCAGCAGGTGGAAGCGCTCCAATGGCGTGTCGTAATGCTTGATGAACAGCGGCTGCTGCACTTCGGAAATCATCAGCACTTCGGTTTTCGCGTCTTTGGCGAACACCGCGCGCTCGTACTCGGCGAAGTGCCGGTAGCGGCCCCAGCGGCGGTACAGCGAATGGCGCAGGTTCTGCGCCTTGTCTTCGAAGCAGCCGTCGGCGGCGTAGTAGACGTCCAGACCCGGCATCTTGTTGAAGCCGATCAAGCGGTCCACCGGACGCTTGGCCAGATCCGCTTCCATCCACGCAGTGAGTTTCTCGTTGCGCCGATGATTGAAGAACGCCTTGACCGGCGCCACCAGCACTTCGAAACCGGGCGGCACGTCGCCTTCCCAGATCAGCGTATAGACACGGATCTGATGGCCGCGCTTCTGGCATTCGAGGGCGATGCGCATGAAGTCGCGCTGCAAGCCACCGAACGGGAAATATTTGTACAGAACAAAAGCCAATTGCATCAGCGCAGCTCCTCAGCCATTAACAACGTGCTCAGTCGGCTGGCGACACGCTCGGGATTCAGACGCGTGAAGCACAGGGGCTGCTCGCGTTTCAGGTCAAACTGACGGGCATCCTGCGCGGTCGGTTGGTAAGTGCATTTCTTTTGCAGGCAAGGGGCGCAGGGGAAATCACTGGCCATGTGAATCTGCACCTTGCCGTAGGCGCCGGTCAGGCCCGGGTTGGTCGGGCCGAACAGGGAAATCGTCGGCACATCCAGCGCGGCTGCGAGGTGACCGAGACCGGTGTCCACCGCGACGCAAGCCTGGGCGCCGGCCAGCACTTTGCCGACCCCGGCCAGATTCAGCTTCGGCAACACTTCGGCGTGCTTGAAACCGGCGGCAATCCGTTCGGCACGAGCCTTCTCCAGCGGGTTGCCCCACGGCAGTTTGACCCCGACGCCCAGATAGCCGACGCGTTCGGTCAGCTCTCGCCAGTAGGCTTCCGGCCAGTGCTTGGTGTCCCATGTGGTGCCGTGCAGGAACACCACGAACGCGCTCTTGCGCGGCAATTCCACCAGACGCTCGACGTTGAGGCCGTAGTCGCCCAACCCTTTGGGCAGGTCATAACCGAGGGCGATGGCGAACAGCTGACGCACCCGTTCGACCGCATGCTGCCCACGGGCCACCGCCAGTTTGCGGTCGTAGAAACGTGCAGCGATCGGCTCACGCGCCGAGCCTTTGTCGAGACCAGCTATCGGGGCTTTGACGTAGCGCGTCAGCCAGGCGCTTTTCAGCAGGCCCTGAGCGTCGATCACCAGATCGTATTGGCTGGCGCGCACGCTTTGCTTGAAGCGCTTCCACTCGCCGCTCTTGATGGTCTGCCAGAGGTTCTTGCGCCAGCGGCGGATCGCCACCGGAATCACCTTGCCGACGGCCGGGTGCCAGGTCGGGATCTCGGCGAAGCCTTCTTCCACCACCCAGTCGAACTTGATCCCGGGGATGGCCCGGGCCGCGTCGGTCAGTGCCGGCAACGCGTGAATCACGTCGCCCAGCGATGAAGTCTTGATCAGCAATACCCGCAACTTAATGAACCTCGACCACGGAGCCCTGCAGTTTCTGCAAGGCATCGTTGACCGCATCCGGCATCAGCTGGCGCAGGCAGTTGTAATGGCCGAACCGGCAGGTACGGTCGAAGCACGGGCTGCAATCGAGGCCCAACCGAACAATTTCGACGTGCTCGGCCAGCGGCGGGGTGAACCCCGGTGACGTCGAGCCGTAGACCGCCACCAGCGGACGGTTCAGCGCCGCCGCAACGTGCATCAGGCCGGAGTCGTTGGACACCACCGAGTCGGCACAGGACATAAGGTCAATGGCCTCGGCCAGCGAGGTGCCGCCGCTGAGGTTGACCGATTCTTCACGCAGGCCGGGAATCAGCCGTGCGCGAATGTCTTCGCCCACCGCGTGGTCGTTTTTCGAGCCGAACAGCCACACCTGCCAGCCTTCGCGAATCCGCGCTTCGGCAACCTTGGCGTAATGCTCGGACGGCCAGCGCTTGGATTCGCCGAACTCGGCCCCGGGGCACAGGGCCAACACCGGGCGGTCGAGGGTCAGGCCAAATTTCGCCAGCGCCGCTTCACGGGTCACCGGATCGATTTGCAGGCTCGGACGCGGATAAGGCTTCGGCAGCTCGGCGTTCGGCTCGTAAGCCAGGGCCATGAAGCGCTCGATCATCAGCGGATAACGCTCTTTATCCAGCGTGCGCACGTCATTGAGCAGGCCGTAGCGGAATTCGCCACGCCAGCCGGTGCGTTGTTTGATGCCGGCGAAGAATGGCACCAGCGCCGATTTCAGCGAGTTCGGCAGCAGGATGGCCTGATCGTACTGGCCGGCCAGGGACTTGCCGATTCGTCGACGCGTCGCCAGCTCCAGAGCGCCATGGCCGAGCGGAAAGCTCAAGGCCTTGCGCACTTCAGGCATGCGCTCAAGGATCGGCCGGCTCCACTCGGGGGCCAGCACGTCGATTTCGCATTGCGGGTGGCGCTGCTTGAGACACTGAAACAGTGTCTGCGCCATCACCATGTCACCGACCCAACTGGGCCCAACGATCAGAATATTCATGTGGTTTCCATAAACGAACCGGGGAGGCCAATGCCTCCCCGCCTCGAGAATCACTGAGGGAGCGGCGCTGCTTGCGATGGGTCATTACCTTCAACATGACTGTCGACTGTCACTCCGCTATCGCGAGCAGGCTCGCTCCCACAAGGTAATCGGTGCTTCAAATATCCGGTTTCAGCTTAGCCCCAACTCTTTCCAGATCCGCAATACCTGCCGGCGCTCCTCGACAAACTGGTCGCCTGCAATCACCCCGGCGTCCTTCTGCAAGGCCTGTCGGTGGGCGGCGGAGCGGTAGGCTTTATAGGCCTCACGCAGCAGGCTGGCATCTTCGGCAGGCATCAGCCCTTCGTGTTCCAGCTCTTCCAGAATGCGGATGTTATCGGTCCAGCGCAGCAATGGCGGGTGGCTGTGCGACCACGCCAGGGCCGCGTATTGCACCATAAATTCAATATCGACGATACCTCCGGCGTCCTGCTTGAGGTCGAACGGCGCCGTGGCCTCGAAGGCATTTGCCGCGGTGCCGGCCGCCGTGCTCTTGCTGCCGAGGTTATCGCGCATCTTGGCGCGCATCTCGCTGACTTCCTGTTGCAGCTTCGCCAGATCCCGCGCCTTGCCCAAAACCTGCGCGCGGACTTTCTCGAAGGCCTGGCCGACATCCTGACTGCCGACCAGCACCCGCGCCCGTACCAGGGCCTGATGTTCCCAGGTCCAGGCTTCATTTTCCTGATAGCGCTCAAACGCCCCGAGCGAGCTGACCAACAGCCCCGACGAGCCGGACGGGCGCAAACGCATGTCCACTTCATACAGCTGGCCGGAGTTGGTCTGCGCCGTCAGCAAGTGAATGATCCGCTGCCCCAGCCGAGTGAAGAACTGCGCGCCATCAATCGGCTTCGGTCCGTCGGTTTCCGCCTGCGGATCACCGTCATGGATGAACACCAGGTCCAGATCCGAACCATGCCCCAGTTCCAGCCCGCCGACTTTGCCATAACCGACAATGATGAAGCCGGGATCGCACAGGCTGCCGTCAGTTCGCAGCGGCGTGCCGTACTTGGCCACTGTCTGACGCCAGGCCAGCGCCAGCACTTGCTCGAGAATCGCTTCGGCCAGCCAGGTCAGGTAATCGCTGACTTTCATCAACGGCAGGCTGCCGGCGATTTCCGAGGCGGCGACGCGCAAGCGATGCGCCAGCTTGAAGTGGCGCAGGGCTTCCATCTGCTGTTCGAGGTCATCTTCGGGGATCCGCGTCAGGCGCTCGCGCAACTCGGCGGCCAGTTCCGGCGCCAGGGGCGGCTTGAACAGCCGGCCTTCGTTGAGCAATTCATCGAGCAGCAGCGGGAAGCGGGTGATCTGCTCGGCGATCCACGGACTGGCCGCACACAGCGTCAGCAAGCGCCGCAGGGCGCCGGGGTTTTCCGTCAGCAACACTAAATAAGCCGAACGTCGGGCCACGGCTTCGACCAGCGGCAGCACCCGCTCCAGCACCAGATCCGGGTTGTCATGCTCCACCGCCTGCGCCAGCAGGCGCGGGATAAACGCATCAAGACGCTCGCGACCCAGCCGCTGCATCGCGCGCAATTGCGGACTGCCGCGCAGACTCGCCAGCGCTTTCAGCGCTTTGCTCGCGTCCTTGAAGCCGCCCTCTTCCAGTTGCCGACAAGCGGCCTCTTCGTCCTGCGCCTCTTCCCACAGCGGCAACCACTCACCGCCCACCACCACTTCGCAGTCGGCGCCCTCTTCTTCATCGGGATCGGCGATCACCTGCGCAAAATGCCAGGCCACCCGACCACGCCAGAACATCAGCTTTTCGTGGAAGGCATGCCAATCGGCGAAACCAAGCATGAAGGCGATGCGCGCCTGATCCTGAGCGCCGTCCGGCAACATCTGGGTCTGGCGATCGGCAATCGCCTGGATCGCGTGCTCGGTGTAACGCAGGAATTCATAACCTTCGCGCAATTCACTGATCACTGCCGGCGGCAGATAGCCCTGCCCTTCCAGCGTGCTCAGCACCTTTAATAGAGGACGCTGTTGCAGGCTGAGGTCGCGCCCGCCGTGGATCAACTGGAAGGCCTGGGCGATGAACTCGACTTCGCGGATACCGCCGGAGCCGAGCTTGATGTTGTCGGCCATGCCCTTGCGCCGCACTTCCTGCTGGATCAACTGCTTCATGGTGCGCAGCGCTTCGATCGCCGAGAAGTCCAGATAACGCCGGTAGACGAACGGGCGCAGCATGTCGAGCAACTGCGCGCCAGCCGTTTGATCGCCAGCCACCACCCGCGCCTTGATCATCGCGTAGCGTTCCCAGTCGCGGCCCTGATCCTGGTAATACTGCTCGAGTGCATTGAAGCTCAGCACCAGCGCGCCGGACGAACCGTACGGGCGCAGGCGCATGTCGACGCGGAATACAAAGCCGTCGACGGTCATCGGGTCGAGGGCCTTGATCAGGCGCTGACCGAGGCGAATGAAGAATTCCTGATTATCCAGCGCGCGTTTCACACCGACGGTTTCGCCGCCCTCGGGATAGGCGAAGATCAGGTCGATGTCCGACGACAGATTCAACTCCACCGCGCCGAGCTTGCCCATGCCAAGGATCACCATCTGCTGCGGCAAGCCGCTGCGCCGGCCGGTCGGCGTGCCGAATTGCTGGCAATGGCGGCTGTACAGCCATTGGTAGGCCTGGTCGATGGTGGCGTCGGCCATGTCCGACAGGTCGCGGCAGGTCTGTACCAGATCGGCCTGGCGGTTCAAGTCACGCCAGATGATCCGCACTTGATGGCGTGCGCGCTGGCGACGCAGGACGCGTCCGAGTTCGTCTTCGCTTTGCGCGGTGTTCGCGGCGGCGGCAATCTGCGCGCACAATTCACCCGGTGCGAACGGCCGGTCGAGTTCGCCGGACTGCACCAGTGACAACAACATCAAAGGGTCACGAACGCTCTGTTCAATGACGAAATCGCTGGCGGCACTGACGCGGGCGAATTGCGCCCAGCGTTCCGGGGTCCACTTGGAGAAACCGTGATCGTCTTCCAGCGCGGCGACGGCCGTACGGAACGACTGCTCGGATCGAGTGACCAACGGCAGGAGAATGGCGGGGAGTTCAGCGAGCACGGGCAGGGTCATGGTCTATCCTTGATCGGCGTGTAAATGGCCGCTTGTAGTGTTTGATGAAAACCCGCTACGCGAAGGACTGTCGAACAAAAGTTAGAAATAGCTGAAATTTCTTCTTCTTTGGCATCCAGCATCAAACTTTCACCTTTTTCGGATGGTAATCGACCAACCTTAACGATTATTCTCACAACGCAGTCGGAGGCCACAAGCCTTTCCTCTGTAGTTTTACTACTCGTCTATACAGGCGAAAGGCTGAAATGCTCAAAGATTTGTAGTAAAACTACACGCCGCCGGAACAACCTGTCGGCAATCCAAGAATTTTAAATCGTCTGCCCACAAGGCCAGTCGCAAACTCAGGCAACCGATTCTGGAAGCCTTTCCGCCCTGGAGCAAGCCATGCAAGACCTCGATCCCGTCGAAACCCAGGAATGGCTGGACGCCCTGGAATCGGTTCTCGACAAAGAAGGCGAAGACCGTGCTCACTATCTGATGACCCGTATGGGTGAACTGGCGACCCGCAGCGGTTCGCAGCTCCCTTACGCCATCACCACGCCTTACCGCAACACCATCCCGGTAACCCACGAAGCACGCATGCCTGGCGACCTGTTCATGGAACGCCGCATTCGCTCGCTGGTGCGCTGGAACGCGATGGCCATGGTAATGCGTACGAACCTGAAAGATTCTGACCTGGGTGGTCACATCTCCAGCTTCGCCTCCAGCGCGACCCTGTATGACATCGGCTTCAACTACTTCTTCCAGGCCCCGACCGACGAACACGGCGGCGACCTGATCTACTTCCAGGGCCACACCTCGCCAGGCGTTTACGCCCGTGCATTCATGGAAGGCCGCATCACTGAAGACCAGATGAACAACTTCCGCCAGGAAGTCGACGGTCAGGGCCTGTCGTCCTACCCGCACCCTTGGCTGATGCCTGACTTCTGGCAGTTCCCGACCGTATCCATGGGCCTGGGTCCGATCCAGGCGATCTACCAGGCACGCTTCATGAAGTACCTGGAACACCGCGGTTTCATCCAGCCGGGCAAACAGAAAGTCTGGTGCTTCCTGGGCGACGGCGAGTGCGACGAGCCGGAATCCCTCGGTGCGATCTCCCTGGCCGGCCGCGAGAAGCTGGACAACCTGATCTTCGTCATCAACTGCAACCTGCAGCGCCTCGACGGCCCGGTTCGCGGCAACGGCAAGATCATCCAGGAACTCGAAGGCGTGTTCCGCGGTGCACAGTGGAACGTGACCAAAGTCATCTGGGGCCGTTTCTGGGACCCACTGCTGGCCAAAGACGTCGACGGCATCCTGCAACGTCGCATGGACGAAGTCATCGACGGCGAGTACCAGAACTACAAAGCCAAAGACGGCGCGTTCGTTCGCGAGCACTTCTTCAACACGCCTGAACTCAAGGCGATGGTTGCCGACCTGTCCGACGACGAGATCTGGAAACTCAACCGTGGCGGCCACGACCCGTACAAGGTCTATGCGGCGTACCACGAAGCGGTCAACCACAAAGAACAACCAACCGTCATCCTGGCCAAGACCATCAAGGGTTATGGCACCGGTGCCGGCGAAGCGAAAAACACTGCGCACAACACCAAGAAAGTCGATGTCGACAGCCTGAAGCTGTTCCGCGACCGCTTCGACATCCCGGTCAAGGACGAAGAGCTGGAGAACCTGCCGTTCTTCAAGCCAGAGCCAAACAGCGCCGAAGCCCGCTACCTGAGCGAGCGCCGTGCCGCACTGGGCGGTTTCGTACCGCAGCGCCGCGCGCAGAGCTTCAGCGTACCGACCCCGGACCTGGACACCCTGAAAGCCATCCTCGACGGCTCGGGCGACCGTGAAATTTCCACCACCATGGCCTTCGTGCGGATCCTCGCGCAACTGGTCAAGGACAAGGAAATCGGCCCGCGCATCGTGCCGATCATCCCGGACGAAGCCCGTACCTTCGGTATGGAAGGCATGTTCCGTCAGCTGGGCATCTACTCCTCCGTCGGCCAGCTCTACGAGCCAGTCGATAAAGACCAGGTGATGTTCTACAAGGAAGACCAGAAAGGTCAGATCCTTGAAGAAGGCATCAACGAAGCGGGCGCCATGAGTTCCTTCATCGCTGCCGGTACTTCGTACTCCAGCCACAACCAGCCGATGCTGCCGTTCTACATCTTCTACTCGATGTTCGGCTTCCAGCGTATCGGTGACCTGGCCTGGGCCGCTGGCGACAGCCGTACCCGTGGCTTCCTGATCGGCGGCACCGCCGGCCGTACCACCCTGAACGGTGAAGGCCTGCAGCACGAAGACGGTCACAGCCACCTGCTGGCCGCGACCATCCCGAACTGCCGCACCTACGATCCAACCTACGGCTACGAGCTGGCGGTGATCATTCAGGACGGCATGAAGAAGATGACCGAAGAGCAACAGGACATCTTCTACTACATCACCGTGATGAACGAGTCGTACCAGCAGCCAGCCATGCCGGCCGGTGCCGAAGAAGGCATCAAGAAAGGCATGTACCTGCTCGAAGAAGACACCCGCGATGCGGCGCATCACGTACAACTGATGGGCTCCGGCACCATCCTGCGTGAAGTACGTGAAGCGGCGAAGATTCTGCGTGAAGAGTTCAACATCGGCGCTGACGTATGGAGCGTTACCAGCTTCAACGAACTGCGTCGCGACGGCCTGGCCGTAGAGCGCAGCAACCGTCTGAAGCCTGGCCAGAAGCCTAAGCAGAGCTACGTTGAAGAGTGCCTGAGCGGCCGTAAAGGTCCGGTCATCGCTTCTACCGACTACATGAAGTTGTTCGCCGAGCAGATCCGTCAGTGGGTACCGTCCAAGGAATTCAAAGTCCTGGGCACCGACGGTTTCGGCCGCAGCGACAGCCGCAAGAAACTGCGTCATTTCTTCGAAGTCGACCGTCATTTCGTGGTGTTGGCAGCCCTGGAAGCACTGGCTGACCGTGGTGATATCGAACCTAAAGTGGTGGCCGAGGCCATCGTCAAGTTCGGCATCGACCCGGAAAAACGCAACCCACTGGACTGCTGAGGAGACATTTTGTGAGCGAACTCATTCGCGTACCTGACATCGGCAGCGGTGAAGGTGAAGTAATTGAACTGTTTGTGAAGGTCGGCGACCGTATCGAAGCCGACCAGAGCATCCTGACCCTGGAATCGGACAAGGCCAGCATGGAAGTGCCGGCCCCGAAAGCCGGCGTCATCAAGAGCCTGAAAGTCAAGCTGGGCGACCGTCTGAAAGAAGGCGACGAACTGCTTGAGCTGGAAGTCGAGGGCGCCGCGCAAGCGGCCCCAGCGCCTGCTGCTGCACCGGCTGCAAAAGCTGAAGCCAAACCGGCTGCCGCCCCTGCTGCTGCCGCGCCAGCCGCTGCCCCTGCTGCCGCTTCGGTGCAGCAAGTGCACGTGCCGGACATCGGTTCCTCGGGCAAGGCGCAGATCATCGAGATCCAGGTCAAGGTCGGCGACACCGTCGAGGCTGATCAATCTTTGATCACCCTGGAATCCGACAAGGCGAGCATGGAAATCCCGTCGCCTGCCGCGGGCGTGGTCAAGGCCATCAGCGTCAAGCTCAACGACGAAGTCGGCACCGGCGACCTGATTCTGGATCTGGAAGTGGCGGGTGCTGCGGCCCCGGCTGCGGCCGCTCCGGCTCAGGCCGCTGCGCCAGCCGCTGCTGCGCCTGCTCCTGCGGCAGCCCCGGCTGCTCCAGTGGCTGACAGCGTTCAGGACATCCACGTTCCGGACATTGGTTCGGCCGGCAAGGCCAAGATCATCGAAGTCCTGGTCAAGGCTGGTGACAGCGTTGAAGCCGACCAGTCTCTGATCACCCTCGAATCCGACAAGGCAAGCATGGAAATCCCATCGCCTGCCGCTGGCGTGGTGGAAAGCATTTCCATCAAGCTGGACGACGAAGTCGGCACCGGCGACCTGATCCTCAAGCTGAAAGTCAAAGGCGCAGCCCCTGCTGCTGCCCCGGCTCCAGCTGCCGCCGCTGCGCCAAGCGCTCCGGCACCGGCCGCTGCTGCTCCGGCTGCCGCTGCACCTGCTGCTGCCGCTCCGGTTGCTGCTCCGGCCAAGCCTGGCGCGAAAGTTCACGCCGGCCCTGCCGTGCGTCAACTGGCCCGCGAGTTCGGCGTCGAGCTGAGCGCTGTAGGCGCCAGCGGTCCGCACGGTCGCATCCTCAAGGAAGACGTGCAGGTTTACGTCAAGGCGATGATGCAGAAGGCCAAGGAAGCACCGGCCGCTGGCGGCGCAACCGGTGGCGCGGGCATCCCGCCGATCCCGGTCGTGGACTTCAGCCGCTTCGGTGAAATCGAAGAAGTGCCGATGACCCGCCTGATGCAGGTCGGTGCTGCCAACCTGCACCGCAGCTGGCTGAACGTGCCGCACGTGACGCAATTCGACTCGGCGGACATCACCGAGCTGGAAGCCTTCCGTGTTGCGCAAAAAGCCGTTGCGGAGAAAGCCGGCGTCAAGCTGACCATCCTGCCGCTGCTGCTCAAGACCTGCGCGCACCTGCTCAAGGAGCTGCCGGACTTCAACAGTTCGCTGGCGCCAAGCGGCAAGGCGATCATTCGCAAGAAGTACGTCAACATCGGTTTCGCGGTCGACACCCCGGATGGCCTGCTGGTACCGGTCATCAAGAACGTCGACCAGAAGAGCCTGCTGCAACTGGCCGCAGAAGCTGCTTCGCTGGCTGAAAAAGCCCGCACCAAGAAGCTCTCTTCGGACGAGATGCAAGGCGCCTGCTTCACCATTTCCAGCCTTGGCCACATTGGCGGCACCGGCTTCACGCCGATCGTCAACGCGCCGGAAGTGGCGATCCTCGGTGTTTCCAAGGCAACCATCCAGCCAGTCTGGGACGGCAAAGCCTTCCAGCCGAAACTGATGCTGCCACTGTCGCTGTCCTACGATCACCGCGTGATCAACGGCGCTGCTGCTGCACGCTTCACCCAGCGTCTGGGCAGCCTGCTGGGCGACATCCGCACCATCCTGCTGTAAAGCGTTCGGCCCTCCGGCAACGGAGGGCCGATTGCGTCCCACGTTTTCGAGCGCCACACGCTCGTACCTCAACCCCGTCAGTTTGACGGGGCTTTTTTTTGCCTGGAAAAAATCCAACGCATCTTCCTACAAGTTCGGTTTACTTGAACTACAAACGCAGTCGAATTCGTCTCGATATTTTTCCTCTACAGACAACTAATCTCTGCCCTCAGCTTAAATAGCGATCTTCCTGCGTTATTTATATAAAACGAAACTTACTCGAACGGACTCGAATATGTTCAAGCCAACTATTGGCCCGATTATCGGCCACACTACAACCAGTCACGCGCGCATATTCATGCGCGCAGACAACCAGGGGAAAGCACCGGTATTTGCCGCCATTCGTTATCGCACGGCTGGAACACAACAATGGTCAGCCGGCTCTTTCGCCGAACCCAGTGCGCTGCACGATATGACCGAAGTGTTTACCCTCAACAACTTGAGCAGCGACACCGAATATGAATACCAGACCGGCTGGTTCAGCCCGATGAATCCGGTACATACCGTGGACAGCGTCGCCGAACTGCCGCTGCAGTGGCCACGGGAAATCTATCGACTGCGCACCCGCTCCAGCCAGGCCCTGCAGCCAAAAGCCTATATCGTCGGCTCCTGCCGCTACTTGAGAATGACCGCGGGCGTGCCGGTACTGCCCCGCCTGGGTGACCGGATCTTTGCCTCCATCAACCAGTTGATCGAAGGCGCGCAACCGCCGATCAGTGCCACCTTGATGACGGGCGATCAGATTTATGTCGACGACCTTAATGTGTTCGCACCTGATCGTGAATATAAGGAAATTCTCAGAAAGTACCGTACGGCATTCTCTCAGCCAAACATTCAACGCCTGATGTCCGGCACAGCGACTTACATGATCCTGGATGATCACGAAATCGAAGATAACTGGCCGGCGAACGCCAGCAAGTCAGATCAAGCGTTATATCGCAACGCCATGGCCGCCTATGAAATCTATCAAGTCAGCCATAGCCCGGCGCATGAACTTACAACTAACGAAAAGGTGAATCGGGCAAAACTCGAGCACTACTGGTATCAATTCAGTGACGGCGATATCGAATGGTTCGTGACCGACACCCGCACCCGCCGCAACCTGTCAACTGACGATCGCCGCATACTCGATGAAGCGCAGGAACAGGCACTGCTCGAATGGTTGATCAACAGCCCGGCGCGGGTGAAATTCGTCGTGACCAGCGTCATGTTCTACCCGGATCGCAAACTGCTTGGCGACGACGCCTGGAAAGCCTTCCCGGAGCAGCGCCTGCGCCTGCTGGAAACCATCCGCACCCGGCGCATCAAGAATGTCGTGTTTGTCTCGGGCGATGTGCATGGCTCGCTGACCTCGCGCCTGATGCATAGTGAAGACCCGGATTTCGAAGTCCACACCATCGTTTCCTCGCCGCTGTGCAACAGCAAGCTGTTGCCCTACGCCAAGGCGTCGACATTCATCCTCGATCAGCCGCTGGCGCGCACGGCCGCGGGCGATTATTGGCATGAATTGACCAGCGCGGTGGTCAGTGAGGACAACTTCGCCCATGTGGTGGTCGAGACTGATCAGATTTTGATCAATTATCATGATCGTGATGGTAAACGTCTGCAGTCGATTGGCCTGAAATTGCGTTGAATTCTTAAAAGATCGCAGCCTTCGGCAGCTCCTACATCGGTACGGATTCCCTGCAGGAGCTGCCGCAGGCTGCGATCTTTTGCTCTTTTCAACCACCCACTGGAGAAATGTCCCGAGCGGCCGACACATTCTTATAGCACTTGGCCTTCATCTCTCTTGTCAGTCGGTGCCGCAATGATGCAACCTTGCCGCAGGCAACAGTAAAGAGGGCGAGAGCCCGGCGCGTTCAGCATATTTCCAAGCGAGTTCCTTCATGAAGAGCCAACCCGATGCCGCCAGCCGTATGGCGGCCGAGGTAGTGACGCAGTTGCCTGTGCCCTCGCGGCTCGGCATGCTGCGTTTCGAGCGCTTGAATGAAGCCAGTTGGGCGATGCTGTTTCTCGATCCCAATTGCGAACGCCAGTTCGGCCAGCCGGCCGTCGAGCTCTGTGCACTGGTCGGCTCGCCATACGCCAGCCTGATGGAGCCCGAAGCGCGCTATCAACTGCACGACACCATTCAGCAGCAACTGCGCGACAGCCCGCATTATCTGGTGCGCTACACCCTGCACACCGCCGCCGGCGTGCTGAGCATCCTCGAACTGGGCGAAGCCTATAAACAGCACAATCGACACTTGCTGCGCGGGTATCTGTTGGCGGTCGATGACGTGTTCGACGAAGCGCCGACGCTGCCGTCCGTTGACCTCGAAACCCAGAACTCGCGCCTGCAGATCGCCCTCGAACTCAACCAACGTGCCCAGCAGGAACAACTGCAGCACCTTGATCGGGTGCGCGCCCAGCAGGATCTGATTCTGCTGCTCGCCCGCCAGCGCTACAGCAGCCACAACTCGCTGCAGGAAGCCGCCGAACTGATCACCCGCTGCGCCTGCGATATCTATGAAATCGACTGCGCCAGCCTGTGGAACCTCGAAGGCAATCTGCTGGTGCCGATTTCCGCGTATCACCGCGCGACGCAGGAATACATCCTGCCGGAGGTGATCGACATCAGCGGCTTCCCCGACTACATGGAAGCGCTGCACGGCAGCCGCGCCATCGACGCGCACAATGCGATGCGCGACCCGCGTACCCGCGAGATGGCCGAAGCCCTTCGCCCGCGCGACGTCAACGCGATGCTCGACGCCAGCATCCGGGTCGACGGCCAGGTGGTCGGCGTGCTCTGCCTGGAGCAGACCGGCGTCACCCGCGCCTGGCAGTCCGACGAAATCGCCTTTGCCGGTGAGCTGGCCGACCAGTTCGCCCAGGTCATCAACAATCACAACCGCCGCACCGCCACCAGCGCCCTGCACCTGTTCCAGCGCGCGGTCGAGCAAAGTGCCAACGCCTTTCTGCTGGTCAATTGCGACGGCGTGGTCGAGTATGTCAACCCGAGCTTCACCGCGATTACCCAGTACTCCACCGAGGAAGTCCACGGCCAGCGTCTGTCGGAACTGCCGGCTCTGGAGAACCTCAGCGAATTGCTGTTCGACGCACCCTCGGCGCTGGCCAAGAGCAACAGCTGGCAGGGCGAATTCAAGAGCCGGCGCAAAAACCTCGAACCCTACTGGGGCCAGCTGTCGATCTCCAAAGTGTATGGCGACAACCGTGAGCTGACGCACTACATCGGCATCTACGAAGACATCACCCAGACCAAACTCGCGCAGCAGCGCATCGAACGCCTGGCCTACACCGACAACCTGACCAACCTCGGCAACCGTCCGGCGTTTATTCGCAATCTGGACGAACGCTTCGCCCGCGACAGCGACACGCCGATCAGCCTGCTGCTGGTGGACATCGATAACTTCAAGCGGATCAACGACAGCCTCGGTCACCAGACCGGCGACAAACTGTTGATCAGCCTCGCCCGGCGCCTGCGCAACAGCCTCAGCCCGAGCGGCAGCCTTGCGCGCTTCGCCAGTAACGAATTTGCAGTGCTGCTCGACGACACCGACCTCGCCACCGGCCAGCAGATCGCCAACCAATTGCTGGCGACCCTCGACAAACCGATGTTCGTCGACAACCAGCTGATCAGTGTCACCGGCTCCGTGGGCCTGGCATGTGCGCCGCTGCATGGCCGCGATCCGCAGACCTTGATGCGCAACGCCGGCCTCGCGCTGCACAAGGCCAAGGCCAACGGCAAACATCAGGTCCAAGTGTTCACCGAAGCGTTGAATGCCGAGGCCAGTTACAAGCTGTTCGTCGAGAACAACCTGCGCCGCGCCCTGACCCAGAATGAGCTGGACGTGTTCTACCAGCCCAAGCTGTGCCTGCGCAGCGGTCGCCTGCTGGGCATGGAAGCGCTGTTGCGCTGGAACCACCCGGAGCGCGGCATGATCCGCCCGGATCAGTTCATCAGCGTTGCCGAAGAGACCGGCCTGATCATCCCGATCGGCAAGTGGATTGCGCGTCAGGCCTGCCGCATGAGCAAGGCGCTGACCGCCGCTGGCCTGGGCAATCTGCAAGTGGCGATCAACCTCTCGCCGAAGCAGTTCTCAGACCCGGATCTGGTCGCCTCAATCGCCAACATCCTCAAGGAAGAAGCGCTGCCGGCCAATCTGCTCGAACTGGAGCTGACCGAAGGCCTGCTGCTGGAAGCCACCGAAGACACGCACTTGCAACTCGACCAGCTCAAGCGCCTGGGCCTGACCCTGGCCATGGACGACTTCGGCACCGGTTATTCGTCGCTCAGCTACCTGAAGAAATTCCCGATCGACATCATCAAGATCGATCGCAGCTTCATCCACGAAATCCCCGACAATCAGGACGACATGGAAATCACCTCCGCGGTGATCGCCATGGCCCACAACCTGAAACTCAAAGTCGTGGCCGAAGGCATCGAGACCGCCGAGCAACTGGCGTTCCTGCGTCGCCACCGTTGCGACGTCGGCCAGGGCTACCTGTTCGACCGGCCGATCCCCGGCGCCGAGCTGATCCAGGCGCTCAAGCGCTATCCGCGCGGGCCGCTGTGCCTCTAAGCCCGGTCGCCCTTTCATGTAGGAGCTGCCGAAGGCTGCGATCTTTTGATCCTGTTTTTTAAAGACAAGATCAAAAGATCGCAGCCTGCGGCAGCTCCTACATTGGGTAGTGATTAAACGGGCATCATTCGGCACACTGGCGGTCTGACTTTTTACATCCCATCCTGACTGAGAGGAACGATCATGGTTCTGCGCTCGGAAATTCTGGTGAACAAAAACGTGCTACCGACCAAAGATCAAGCTCTGCCCGGCCGCGAAACCGCGATGACCCTGCCTGAAAAGCATTTCGTCTTCGAAGAAACTCCGCTGCTCGGCCCGTTTTTCCAGGACGTCGACTTTGCGATTTTCGGCCTGGGTTGCTTCTGGGGTGCGGAGCGCCGCTTCTGGCAGCGCGAAGGCGTGGTCAGCACCGTGGTCGGCTACGCCGGCGGCTACACGCCGAACCCGACCTACGAAGAAGTCTGCTCAGGCCTGACCGGTCACGCCGAAGTGGTGCTGGTGGTGTATGACAAGGCCAAGGTCAGCTACGAAGAACTGCTGGCGATGTTCTGGGAACTGCACAACCCTACGCAGGGCATGCGACAGGGCAACGACATCGGCACCCAGTACCGTTCGGTGATCTACGCGACCACGCCTGAACAACTGGACGCTGCGCTGAAGAGCAAAGCGCTGTATCAGGCTGAACTGTCGAAGGCGGGTCTGGGAGAAATCAGCACCGAAATCGAGCAGGCGCCGACCGTGTACTTCGCAGAGGCGTATCACCAGCAATATCTGGCGAAGAACCCTGAGGGCTATTGCGGGATTGGCGGCACCGGCGTGTGCATGCCACCGAGTCTGGCGGGTAATTGATTAAAGTCTGAAAGAAAAAGATCGCAGCCTTCGGCAGCTCCTACAGGTCCGCGTATGTGTGGACGACACTGAACTTGTAGGAGCTGCCGCAGGCTGCGATCTTTTGATCTTGCGGTTGATCAGCTCTCGGCAATCAACCAATCCATCTGCCACCCACCCTGGGTCTGCCCAAGCTTCTTCGACAACCACGGCAGCAGCTCACGCAACTCTTCCTCCAGCCCCCACGGCGGATTGGCAATCGCCATCCCCGAGCCGTTCAGGCTGTTCGGCGTATCCAGCGGATGCACCAGCAACTCCACGCGCAGCAACTTCGGCGCGCCGGTACCGGCCAGATCCTGATAGAAACGTCGCAGCGCACGCTGGTCCTTTACCGGGTACCAGATCGCCGCCACGGTTTGGCGCATCCGGCCAATCGCTTCTTTCAGCGACGCCGCACACTTTTGCATCTCGTCGAGCTGTTCGAACGGCGGATCAATCAACATCACCGCGCGTTTCTCCTGCACCGGCAACATCGCCCGCGCCACATGCCAGCCCTCGCCCAGATGCACCTTGACCCGACGGTCGCCGGCCATGTTCTCTTTTAGCTGCACGCCATCTTCCGGGTGCTTCTCGTTGAGCATCACCCGGTCCTGCGGCCGCGTCAGACGCCGCGCCAACTCCGGCGAACCCGGGTAGTAGCGCAACTGGCCATCCGGGTTCATCTCGTGCAGCACCTTCATGTAGTCGGCGGTCAGCGCCGGCAAATCCGGCTGATCCCACAACCGCGCGATGCCTTCCAGGTACTCGCCGGTACGGTTCGCCTGATCGCCCTGCAGGTCATACAGACCGATACCGGCGTGCGTGTCGAGATAGGCAAACGGCTGCTCCTTGCGCGACATCAGGGCGATGAGGCGGGTCAAGGTCAGGTGTTTGAACACATCGGCGTGATTGCCGGCATGGAAGGCGTGACGATAATTCATGGCTGCTCCTGCGAGGGCCGTGAAGTTTACCTTTTACCGGGCGGCAAGTCAGGGGTTGGCGGCCGAGCGGACAAAAGCCGGCCCTCACCCTAACCCTCTCCCGGAGGGAGAGGGGACTGACGGTGGTGATCTTGCGAGTTACATCGACCTGAATGACCAGCGTGATCTCAGGCTTGGCCAACTGACGTTCACCACCGAAGGCGCAGGTCGGCGTACATCACCCAGACAACTCGGTCAGTCCCCTCTCCCTCTGGGAGAGGGCTAGGGTGAGGGGCTTTGCTTTTATGGCGTTAAACTGGCGAACCATGAACGACAGGAAGTCAAAAACTCATGCAATATCTGATCATCTGCTTATTCAGCCTGCTTAGCCCATACCTCGCCCTTGCCGACGAAACTCACATTGAACAGGCACGCCAGTCACTAAAAAACTACGGACTGAGCCACTGCATTCTGAAGCCATTCAACGAACGCTCCGCGCTGGAAAAAGACATCGCACTGTCCGCCAATGCCTATTCGTTCATGGGCAAAGGCATGCATACCATTTTGCAAAATGAAGACACGCTCCAGGTGCTGCACGATCCCTACAAAGAAACCCGAAACTACGTGTTGGCGGCTTACGAGCAGAAACCCTCAAACAGTAAATACTCGAATGAAAAAGTAGTGTTTTTTGGGTGCATGAAGGTCTACAACTCCGAGGCGTTCGACCGCTTTATCAAAACTCAGGATGCGTATATCGCTGATTGAGCCAAAGTCCAAAGATCGCAGCCTTCGGCAGCTCCTACACAGGATTGGCGTTCCCCCCTGTAGGAGCTGCCGAAGGCTGCGATCTTTTGCTCTTTTTTCAGGCCGGCATCGCGTTCAAGCGTTTGCCGATGACATCCAGCACATCGCAGCCGTCACGCAGCGGAATGGCGCAGAGCATGGCGAAGTCGCTGAGGATGATGGAGTCGCATTCGACCGAGCCGCGCATGCACATGTTTTCCAGCACCTGGATCACGGCGCGGATGCGGTGGTTGGCGGCGTCCATGAGGATGTCGAGGGGGACTTGGGTGTCGATGAACAGGGTGGGCATGTCGCTGCAGTTGCCGGTCAGGGCCATGAAGCGGTTATCGGGATGGGGGATGATTTTTTCGTAGGGTGGGTCGGGTTTAAGCATCGTCATATTTTCTACCATGGATGTGAAAATGAACTGCCTCGCTCCTTCCTACGGGATCGGGTGGCAGCTGTGCACGGGAGTAGGAACCGACCCATGGAATTCGGCCACGCCAAAGCGTGCCCCGCACACAGCCGCCGCTAAAGATATTGCTGGCACAAGTTACATGTCGCAATTAAATCAACAGCGCTGATGCACCATAGGTAACGGGTTCCTACACCCTGCCACCACTCTCGCAGTGACAACGAAAAGACTATCCCCGCAACCCACCGCCCACCAGTTCATGAAATCCGCCGCAACTCGCGGGAAATTTCCGAAGCCTTCGCCCGGAAATTTCATTCTGCTTCGTCCTGCAAATACGCCAACAGCACCGATGGCGACGATTCTTCCGACGCCGAAACCTGAAAAAACTGCCGAACCTTGCAGCGCAACACAGCCTGCGGAAACGCCTCGTACAGCGCCGGATGCTCCTCGCTCAGCCACTGCAACGCATTGCCGATCCGGGCTGCACTCCCTGCTGAAGTCACTACCGAATCAGGCACTTTCCACCAGGGAAACACCCGCCCCGAAACCTGCGCCCTGCCCCCGATATCCACGGCCTGTCCATTGATCAAGCCGCGCGAGATCACCGGCATCAACTGCGCCGATTGCACTTCATCGGACTGCAGGATCGGCAACAAAAACCGCCCATCCCAGAAGCGAAAAAACACCGCTGTGCCGTCCGGCATCAGCACTTGAGTCAGGCTGCGAAAGTGCTCAACTACCACCTCCAGGCTCGCCGAGGACACCGCCAACCACCCCCAGTCGCGAGACTCGGTAGAGGCCACCCAATCGAGAAACTCACTGTCCGCCGCGACAATTCCCACGAAGGGCATCACCGCGTCCCACTCGGCGTAGATCGTCTCTGCCCAGATCGGGCTCGGTGTAACCAGTGGAGGCCTGGCGTCGCTAGCGTTACTGAAAATCGCAAACAGTTGCTCCGCAGGTTTCAGCGGTGCACGCGCCAACCACTCTGCAGGTGTGAGGCACTCAGGCAGCACAGACACCGTCCTTGCAACGCTCGCACTCTTCGCAGAATGGTGCATCACCTTTAAAGCTCATGATTTGCGCAGCAGTGAGCATGGCTGCTGGTGATGCTGCGAGTTTTGCCGGCAACCCCGGCACACTCGGCGCCGCGCTCATCGCCGCCATTGGCGCCCCACCCACGACAATCGGCACGCTACTGAAAATCCCGCCGGGACCGATGTTGATCCATTGCCCGCCGGCCTGAATCGTCGCGCTCGCGCCACCGTCGATCACCACTTGTTGCCCGGCACTGACGTGAATTTGTGCGCTCGCACTGGTTGCCTGACTACTCACCCGAATATGCCGATCACCAATAACCGTGAGGTGATCGTCCTGTTTCACTTCGGTCTGGCGCTGGCCGTGGGTGATGCGCTGCTCGTCGGCCTTGAGTTCATGGCTGGCAAGGCCAGTGACGACAATGCTGCGCTGGTTGTCGACCTGCACCTGCTGGTCGTGCAGGACATGCTGCGTCCAGTTGCGCTGGGCGCGCAGGTAGATTTCTTCGGCACCCTTTTTGTCCTCGATGCGCAGCTCGTTGTAACCGCCACCACCGGGGCTGCTCTGGCTGCGGAAGATGCTGCGGGTCTGGTCGGTGGGCAGGTCCAACGGCAGCGGAGTTGCGGCGTTTGGCAGGCAACCCATCACCAACGGTTTGTCGGCATCAGCGCCGATGAAACCGACCAGCACTTCCATGCCGACCCGCGGGATCAGCACGCTGCCGTAATGATCATGCGCCCAACCCGTGGCAACGCGCAGCCAGCAACTGGAATGCTCGTTGAGCTCGCCGTCACGATCCCAGGCCAGTTGCACCTTGACCCGGCCATATTCGTCGCAGTGGATTTCCGTGTCTTGCGGCCCGGTGACGACGGCAGGTTGATAGCCGAGCATCCGTGGTTTTTCCGGCCCCAACGCCGGGCGAAAGAACACCTCCCACGGCGTGGCAAGAAAGGTATTACGGTAACCCTGGAATGTTTCCCCATCGCTGGTCACCGATTCCTCCAGCACTTGCGGCTGTCGGCCATGATGCTCGATGGCGGTGAGCAGCCACAGGTCATTCCAGTCCTGGCGCGGATGCTCGCTCAGTTGCAGGAAATGTCCGCAAACCAGTGCGGATACGTCGCTGATGCCCTCAGCCTGACGGTAGTCGGCGACATGCCTTTCCAGCGTACGTTGCGCCAGTTGCCTGCCGGTTTCTCGATCGTTGAATTGGCCGGGAAAGTGATAGTCCTCGAGCACCGGACGCTGCTCACTGTCGCTGCGGCTTTGCAGTTGCAGTCGCGGCTTTTCGAAGTTGTAGTCGCGCCGGGTGACCACGCTGGTACGGGTTTCCACTCGGACATTGAAGCGCTTGATCGCCGGCGCCGTCGACGCCATGCCGCTGCCCGGCAGATACAGTGTCGGCTCGGCCAGGCGCTGAAACACCGTTTGATCGTCGCCGAACACCAACAGATGGCCTTCGGGACTGTGCTGAAAGTGGTAATGAATGCCGACCTCGGCACACAGCCGCTGGATGAACGCCAGATCGCTCTCGGCGTATTGCACGCAATATTCCCGCACTGGGTAATCGCTGCCGAGGCGGAACTCGAAGGCATCGCGCAGGATTGCGTGATCCTTGAGGATCTGCACAACGATCTGTGGAACCGTCTGATGCTGAAAAATCCGCTGGTTGATGCGGTGACCGAGGTAGGTCAGACGCGACACCAGGCTCAGGTGGTAGCGCGTCAGACGTTTCCCGGAATCGCCCTGCCCGACCTGATAAATCTGACCATGAATGCCGCTGCCATCTGCATCGAAGCTCAGAAACGCCTGACGGTGCAGCAGGCTTTCGAGGTCCAGATCCAGACGCTCACTGACCAGTTCCAGCTCGAAACGAAAGGGTTGGCTGATGGCTTCCTTGCCCGTGAACTCAAGGACTTTGAGATCAACTTGGGCGCCTTCGAGGGTCAACGTGAAACGCGGTTGATTGGCAGGCGCGAACATCCGATGTCTCTCTGCAAAATGAGGGCGGGCGATTCTGCATGAGGGGCAAGGGGTGTTGGGCGGGTGACGGGAAAATCAGATTTGCCCTACTTTCACTGCCGAAAAAACCTTCGGCTATTGGCGCAATCGACTACAGACATATCCCCCAAAACCACCACTGGAACTGTGGGAGCTGGCTTGCCAGCGATGAGGCCGGCACATTCAACTTATGCGCTCACTGACACACCGCCATCGCTGGCAAGCAAGCTCCCACAGGGTTCTCCATGTTCTTGAGAAATCACAGACATAAAAAACGGCCCGCCTCCTTGTAGGAAACGGGCCGTACTTTGGTGAGCCGAAGCTCAATGCATCACTTGTTCAGGTGGAAATCTTTTTCCGCCGCTTCAAAGCGCTGCACCATGCCTTTAGTTGGCTCGCCCATTTTGCTGACGATGTAGATCGCCAGGCTGGCGAAGATGAAGCCCGGGATGATTTCGTACAGACCCATCACCTCGAAATGCTTCCACACCACCACGGTGATGGCGCCGACCAGGATGCCGGCAAGTGCGCCGTCACGGGTCATGTCTTTCCAGATCACCGAGATCAGCACCACCGGACCGAACGCGGCACCGAAACCGGCCCAGGCGTAGGACACCAGGCCCAGTACGCGGTTTTCCGGGTTGGCGGCCATGGCGATAGCGATCAGCGCCACCAGCAACACCATCACGCGGCCGACCCACACCAGTTCCACCTGGGAAGCGGATTTGCGCAGGAAGGTTTTGTAGAAGTCCTCGGTCAGAGCGCTCGAGCACACCAGCAACTGGCAGCTGAGGGTGCTCATCACAGCGGCGAGAATCGCCGACAGCAGGACACCGGCAACCCACGGGTTGAAGAGAATTTTTGCCAGTTCGATGAACACCCGCTCGTGGTTCTCGGTGACTGGGCCGGCCACTTCCGGGTGCGCCGAGAAGTAGGCGATACCGAAGAAACCCACGGCCACGGTGCCGCCCAGGCACAGGATCATCCAGGTCATGGAGATGCGACGGGCGTTGGCAATCGACTTCACCGAGTCAGCAGCCATGAAGCGCGCGAGGATGTGCGGTTGACCGAAGTAACCCAGACCCCAGCCCATCAGCGAGATGATGCCGATGAAGGTGGTGCCCTTGAGCATGTCGAAGTTGCTCGGATCCTGAGCTTCGATGGCGAGGAACGTGGTATCGACGCCGCCGGTGGCCAGCAGCACGATGATCGGCGTCAGCAGCAGGGCGAAGATCATCAGCGTGGCTTGTACGGTGTCAGTCCAGCTCACCGCGAGGAAACCGCCGACGAAGGTGTAGGCAATCGTCGCCGCAGCACCGGCCCACAGCGCCGTCTCGTAGGACATGCCGAAGGTGCTTTCGAACAGACGGGCGCCAGCCACGATGCCGGAAGCGCAGTAGATGGTGAAGAACACCAGAATCACCACCGCCGAGATGATGCGCAGCAGGCCGCTTTTGTCTTCGAAACGGCTGGAGAAGTAGTCCGGCAGGGTCAGGGCATCGCCGTTATGCTCGGTCTGCACGCGCAGACGGCCGGCGACAAACAGCCAGTTCAGGTAGGCGCCGACGATCAGGCCGATGGCGATCCAGCTTTCCGACAGACCGGACATGTAGATAGCACCCGGCAGGCCCATCAACAACCAGCCGCTCATGTCGGAAGCACCGGCAGACAGAGCCGTAACGACGCTGCCGAGGCTGCGGCCGCCAAGAATGTAGTCAGAGAGGTTATTGGTGGAGCGATAGGCCATGAAGCCGATCAGCACCATTGCTGCGATGTAGATCACGAACGTGATCAGTGTTGGATTGCTTACGCTCATTAAGTTACGCCCTGGCTTTGTTTTTATGTTGCAGCGGTGATTGATCGCCCACAAACGAGGACGTTTGGCAGACGAAACGGGATCCCGCGCATTTAGGACTGATGTTTCCCCAGGAAAGCCACCAGCCGATGCACCGGGTATTCCCGGTTGCACCTTGGGCGCGAATGCTATGCAACAAAGTAAAAAAGGTGCAACCAGTTTCTGGCGATTAAGTTGCACCTAGTCGGATATACCGATAAATATGCCGTTTTTGCTCCTTTTTAGCGCAGTCACGGCGCTCCGCTAGAAGTAAAAGCATCAAGCAGGAGCGGCACTTCAGTACCAGAAAATAATTCCTGACGAAGCGTTTATTTTTCCGACAAAAAAAGGGTTGCACCCGGTTGCACCTCTTCCGGCGCACGGCTAATCTTGCCGCCAGCTGATGCCACGCAACTGTGGCAACCATGAGGATAAAAATATGGCTACCACCACCCTTGGGGTCAAACTCGATGACCCGACCCGCGAGCGCCTGAAGGCTGCCGCGACCTCGATTGATCGCACACCGCACTGGCTGATCAAGCAGGCAATTTTCAATTACCTGGAAAAACTCGAGGGTGGTGCAACCCTGACCGAACTGAACGGTTTGACCGCCAAAGACAGCGATGACGCTGGCGAAGTCCATACCGATCACGCCCACCAGTGCTTCCTCGAATTCGCTGAAAGCATCCTGCCGCAATCGGTACTGCGCGCATCGATCACCGCTGCTTACCGTCGCCCTGAGCCGGAAGTGGTGCCGATGCTGATCGAACAGGCACGCCTGCCGGCACCGATGGCCGACGCCACCAACAAACTCGCCGCGACCATCGCGGAAAAACTGCGTAACCAGAAAAGTGCCGGCGGTCGTGCAGGCATTGTTCAGGGCCTGCTGCAGGAATTTTCCCTGTCGTCCCAGGAAGGCGTGGCACTGATGTGCCTGGCCGAAGCACTGCTGCGTATCCCGGACAAAGGCACTCGCGATGCGCTGATCCGCGACAAAATCAGCACCGGCAACTGGCAGCCGCACCTGGGCAACAGCCCATCGCTGTTCGTCAACGCCGCGACCTGGGGTCTGCTGCTGACCGGCAAACTGGTGTCGACCCACAACGAAGCCGGGCTGACTTCGTCGCTGAGCCGGATCATCGGCAAGAGCGGCGAGCCGATGATCCGCAAGGGCGTCGACATGGCCATGCGTCTGATGGGCGAGCAGTTCGTCACCGGCGAAACCATCGCCGAAGCGCTGGCCAACGCGAGCAAGTTCGAAGCCAAGGGCTTCCGTTATTCCTACGACATGCTCGGTGAAGCGGCGCTGACCGAACACGACGCGCAGAAGTACCTGGCGTCGTACGAACAAGCCATCCACTCGATCGGCAAAGCCTCCCACGGTCGTGGGATTTATGAAGGCCCGGGTATTTCCATCAAACTGTCGGCACTGCACCCGCGTTACAGCCGTGCACAGTACGAACGCGTGATGGACGAGCTGTACCCGCGCCTGCTGTCACTGACCCTGCTGGCCAAGCAATACGACATCGGCCTGAACATTGACGCCGAAGAAGCCGACCGTCTGGAGCTGTCGCTGGATCTGCTGGAGCGCCTGTGCTTCGAACCGCAACTGACCGGCTGGAACGGCATCGGCTTCGTGATTCAGGCTTACCAGAAGCGCTGCCCATACGTGATCGACTACGTGATCGATCTGGCTCGCCGCAGCCGTCATCGCCTGATGATCCGTCTGGTGAAAGGCGCGTACTGGGACAGCGAAATCAAGCGCGCCCAGGTCGAAGGCCTGGAAGGCTATCCGGTCTACACCCGCAAGGTGTACACCGACGTTTCCTATATTGCCTGCGCGCGCAAACTGCTGTCGGTGCCGGAAGTCATCTACCCGCAGTTCGCGACGCACAACGCCCATACCCTGTCGGCCATTTACCACATTGCCGGTCAGAACTATTACCCGGGCCAGTACGAATTCCAGTGCCTGCACGGCATGGGCGAACCGCTCTACGAGCAGGTTGTCGGCAAAGTTTCCGAAGGCAAGCTGAACCGTCCGTGCCGCGTGTACGCACCGGTCGGTACCCACGAAACCCTGCTGGCGTACCTCGTGCGTCGTCTGCTGGAAAACGGCGCGAACACCTCGTTCGTCAACCGCATTGCCGACCAGTCGATTTCGATTCAGGAACTGGTGGCCGATCCAGTGGCGCAGATCGAGCAGATGGCGACCGTGGAAGGTGGTTTCGGCCTGCCGCACCCACGCATTCCGCTGCCGCGTGACCTGTACGGCGCCGAGCGCGCCAACTCCGCCGGCATCGACATGGCCAACGAACATCGTCTGGCCTCGCTGTCCTGCGCCCTGCTCGCCACTGCGCACAACAACTGGAAAGCCGCACCGATGCTCGGTTGCGCTGCCAGCAACGAAGCCCCGGCGCCAGTGCTGAACCCGGCGGATCACCGCGATGTAGTCGGTCACGTGCAGGAAGCTACCGTCGAAGACGTCGACAACGCGATCCAGTGCGCGCTGAATGCTGCGCCAATCTGGCAGGCTACCCCGCCCGCCGAGCGCGCGGCGATTCTGGAGCGTGCCGCTGACTTGATGGAAGGCGAGATCCAGCCACTGATGGGCCTGCTGGCCCGTGAAGCCGGCAAGACCTTCGCCAACGCCATTGCTGAGGTGCGCGAAGCGGTCGACTTCCTGCGTTACTACGCGGTGCAGGCGCGCAACGATTTCAGCAATGACGCCCACCGCCCACTGGGTCCGGTGGTGTGCATCAGCCCGTGGAACTTCCCGCTGGCCATCTTCAGTGGTCAGGTCGCTGCCGCACTGGCCGCCGGTAACCCGGTACTGGCCAAACCGGCTGAGCAGACGCCGTTGGTTGCCGCGCAAGCCGTACGTTTGCTGCTGGAAGCCGGGATTCCCGAAGGCGTGCTGCAACTGCTGCCGGGTCGCGGTGAAACCGTCGGTGCCGGTCTGGTCGGTGATGAGCGCGTCAAAGGCGTGATGTTCACCGGTTCCACCGAAGTCGCGCGTCTGCTGCAACGCAACATTGCTGGTCGTCTCGACAGCCAGGGCCGTCCGATTCCGCTGATCGCCGAAACCGGCGGGCAGAACGCGATGATCGTTGACTCCTCGGCGCTGACCGAACAAGTGGTGATCGACGTGGTGTCCTCGGCCTTCGACAGTGCCGGTCAGCGTTGCTCGGCCCTGCGCGTGCTGTGCCTGCAGGAAGATTCCGCCGACCGTGTCATCGAAATGCTCAAAGGCGCGATGGCTGAAAGCCGTCTCGGCAACCCTGAGCGTCTGTCCGTGGACATTGGCCCGGTGATCGACGCCGAAGCCAAGGCCGGTATCGACAAGCATATCCAGGCCATGCGCGACAAAGGTCGCAGCGTGTACCAGGTGGCTATCGCCGACAGCGAAGAGGTCAAACGCGGCACCTTCGTCATGCCGACCCTGATCGAGCTGGAAAGCTTCGACGAACTGCAACGCGAGATCTTCGGCCCCGTGCTACACGTGGTGCGCTACAAGCGCAAGGACATCGACCAGTTGATCGGCCAGATCAATGCGTCCGGTTATGGCCTGACCCTCGGCGTGCACACCCGCATCGACGAGACCATCGCCAAGGTGATCGACAACGTCAACGCCGGTAACGTCTACGTCAACCGCAACATCGTCGGTGCCGTGGTCGGCGTGCAGCCATTCGGCGGCGAAGGCCTGTCGGGTACTGGCCCGAAAGCCGGCGGTCCGCTGTACCTGTACCGCCTGCTGTCGACCCGTCCTACTGACGCGATCGAACAATCCTTCGCTCGCGTTGATGCAGCCGTCGCCCCGGACGTGCGTCTGCGTGATGCCATGAGCAAACCGCTGAACGCCTTCAAGGCCTGGGCCGAGAGCAACCAGTACGCCGAACTGAGCACACTGTGCGTGCAGTACGCCGCGCAATCGCAAAGCGGCATCACCCGCGTGCTGGCCGGCCCGACCGGCGAGAAGAACAGCTACGCGATCCTGCCGCGTGAACACGTGCTGTGCCTGGCGGACGTCGAAGGCGATCTGCTGACCCAACTGGCGGCGGTATTGGCTGTCGGCGGTTCGGCGGTATGGCCGGAATCCGACATCAGCAAGGCCTTGTTCGCACGCCTGCCGAAGGACGTTCAGGCGCGGATCAAACGGGTTGCCGACTGGCACAAGGATGAAGTGGTGTTTGATGCCGTGCTGCATCACGGTCATTCCGACCAGTTGCGTGGTGTCTGCCAGCAGATTGCCAAGCGTGCCGGTGCGATCGTTGGCGTTCAGGGCCTGTCCCAGGGCGAGACCAACATTGCGCTGGAGCGTCTGGTGATTGAGCGGGCGTTGAGCGTCAACACCGCGGCGGCGGGTGGTAATGCCAGCCTGATGACCATCGGCTAATACCGATAACCCGGCACCTGCAAAAGGTGTCCGTTTCAGCAGAAATCCCTGTGGGAGCTGGCTTGCCAGCGATAGCGATGTGTCAGCCAGCATTAATGTTGACTGATCTGCCGCCATCGCTGGCAAGCCAGCTCCCACAGTTGTTTTGGAGTGTTTGTTAAGTCGGTGCTCGGCTCCAACATCACCGTCATCAATCATCCTGTTCAGCCTTTATCAGCAAGCCTAGACTCGGCCCAACCCCCATTTTCAGGTAGGCCGCCATGTCCGAGACGCTGCTCAGTTCCCGTAATCTGGCTTTCGAGCTGTACGAAGTCCTCGATGCCGAGGGCCTGACCCGGCGTGAGCGCTTCGCCGAACACAACCGCGAGACCTTCGACGCGGCCATCGGCACCGCCCGCAGCATCGCCGAGAAATACTTCGCGCCGCACAACCGCAAGGGCGACGAGAACGAGCCGCGCTACGAGAACGGCCAGGCGATGCTGATTCCCGAAGTGAAACCGGCGGTGGACGCGTTCCTCGAGGCCGGCTTCCTCAATGCCGCGCGCAGCTTCGAAGCCGGCGGCATGCAACTGCCGACACTGCTGTCGCAAGCCTGCTTTGCGCATTTTCAAGCGGCGAACGCGGCGACCACCTCCTACCCGTTCCTGACCATGGGCGCGGCCAACCTGATCGAAAGCTTTGGCACCGACGAGCAGAAACAGCGCTTTCTGCAACCGATGATCGACGGGCGTTTCTTCGGCACCATGGCCCTGACCGAACCGCACGCCGGCTCATCGCTGTCGGATATTCGTACCCGCGCCGAGCCGACGTCCGACGGCACTTATCGCCTCAAGGGCAACAAGATCTTCATTTCCGGCGGCGATCATCCGCTGTCGGAAAACATCGTGCACATGGTCCTGGCCAAACTGCCGGACGCGCCGCCAGGGGTGAAAGGGATTTCGCTGTTCATCGTGCCGAAGTTTCTGGTCAATGATGACGGCAGCCTCGGCCAGCGCAACGATGTGCTGCTGGCGGGGCTGTTCCACAAGATGGGCTGGCGCGGCACCACTTCCACCGCGCTGAACTTCGGCGATAACGGCGAGTGCGTCGGCTATCTGGTGGGCAAGCCGCACCATGGTTTGAGCTACATGTTCCAGATGATGAATGAGGCGCGGATCGGCGTCGGCATGGGCGCGGTGATGCTCGGTTACGCCGGTTACCTGTACTCGCTGGAGTACGCCCGCGAACGCCCGCAAGGCCGAGTGCCGGATAGTAAGGATCCGAGCACCGCGCCGGTAGCGATCATTCAGCACGCGGACGTCAGACGCATGCTGTTGACGCAAAAGTCCTACGTCGAAGGGGCGTTTGACCTCGGCCTGTACGCGGCGCGGCTGTTCGATGACACCACCACGCTGGAAACCGAAGCCGAGCGCAAACAGGCGCATGAGCTGCTGGACTTGCTGACGCCGATCGTCAAATCCTGGCCGTCGGAGTTCTGCCTGAAGGCCAACGAACTGGCGATCCAGATTCTCGGCGGCCATGGCTACACCCGCGAATACCCGGTCGAGCAGTACTACCGCGACAACCGCCTGAACCCGATCCACGAAGGCACCCACGGCATTCAGTCGCTGGACTTGCTCGGGCGCAAACTGGCGCAGAACGGCGGCGCCGGATTGAAGCAACTGATCCGTCTGATCGCCAACACCGCCGAGCGCGCGACCGCGTATGAATCGCTGACCGCACTGCGTGAGCCACTTGAGAAACTCGTGGCGCGCCTGCAAGCGGTGACCATCGGCCTGCTGACCGATCTGGCGCAGGGCAAGGTCAACAGCAGCCTGGCGAATTCGGCGCTGTACCTGAAAGTGTTCGGGCACACGGTGATTGGCTGGCGCTGGCTGGAGCAGGCGATTCGGGCTGAGGAAGGTTTGGCCAAAGGCAATGCGGCGGATGCTGACTTCTATAAGGGCAAGCTACAGGCGGCGCGGTACTTCCTGACGTGGGAAGTGCCGGGTTGTCATCATGAACTGGCGTTGCTGGAGGCGCGGGATGATACGTGCCTGAACATGCAGGATGCGTGGTTCTAAAAGCAAAAGATCGCAGCCTTCGGCAGCTCCTACAGGGAACGCATTCCAATGTAGGAGCTGCCGAAGGCTGCGATCTATTGATCCTGATCCTTTAGCTCAACTTGAACCCACCCATCTGCCTTGCCAGATCATCCGCCAGCTTCTGCAACATCTGACAATCCTCACGACACGCCCGCACTTCGCCCGCCGTGGCTCGGGCCAGATCGGAAATTCCCTGCACGTTGCGGTTGATCTCTTCAGTCACCGCCGACTGTTCTTCCGTCGCGGTCGCAACCTGATGGTTCATGTCACTGATGCGTTCGACCTGCCCGGTGATCGCGGTCAACGAAGCGCCAGTACGCTGGCTCGACTCAACCCCGGTACCGGTCGCCGCCTGGCCGGTGCGCATCGATGACACGGCATTCTCGGCGCCTTGTTTGAGGCTGCCGATCATTTGCTGGATTTCGTCGGTAGACGCCTGAGTCCTGCGCGCCAAAGTGCGCACTTCATCCGCCACCACGGCAAACCCGCGCCCCATATCTCCGGCGCGCGCCGCTTCAATCGCCGCGTTGAGCGCCAGCAAGTTGGTCTGCTCGGACACGCCGCGAATCACCGCCAGCACCGAATCGATCGACGCTACCTGATGCGCCAGCTCTCCCACCGCGCCCGCCGCTACGCCAATCTCATCGGACATGCTTTCGATATGACGGATCGAACCGCCGACCACCTCCCGCGCCTGCAGCGCTTCATCGCGAGCAGTTTGTGAAGCCAGCGCGGCGTTGCCGGCGTTCTGCGCGATTTCCTGAACGGTCAGTCCCATCTCGTGCACCGCCGTGGCGACCATGTCGGTCATTTCCTGCTGGCGCCCGGAGCGTTCGGCGGTGTTTTCCACCACCTTCGCCACCTGCCCGACGGCTGTGCGCAGACGTTCGCTGGTGGTCAGCACTTCACCGATCAGCCCGCGCTGGCTGTCGAGAAAACGGTTGAAGCCGCGCGCGAGATCGCCCAGTTCATCGGCGCGACTGGAATCTAACCGATGGGTCAAATCTCCACCGCCGCTACCGATCGCTACCAGCGCGGCTGTTACCTGACGAATCGGTCGCACCAGCCCTTGGGCCAGCCACACCACCAGCGCCAGGCACACCAGTGCCACCGCCAGACCGATGCCGCCGCTCATCCACATCGCCTTGCGGGCTTCGGCGTAGATCTGCGATTGCGGCACTTCGGCCACCAGCGTCCAGCCCAGATCACGCAGCGGCAGGCTGAAGGCGAGGAAGTCTTCGCCATCGCGCTGGAAGGAACTGCTGGTGGCAACTTTTTGACCCATGACCGCTTGCGCAGCCGACGCGCCAATCTGCTCCGTGAGGGTGCGCTTGCCACTGAACTGCGCCTCGGGATGGACCTGGATCAAACCGTCGGAACGCACGAGATAGACCTTGCCGCGCTCGCCAAAGCTGAAGTTGTGGATCAGCTCCGACAGCTCTTTCATGCTCAGGCCCAATCCTGCCACGCCGACCACTTTACCGGCCTGCTCGACCTTCAAATCGATGAACAGCGCCACTTCTCCGGTGGCGCCGTCGTTGTCGATATTCAGGGTGCGCGGCTGATGGCTGTCGAGAAAGGAATAGAACCAGGCATCGGCCGGTTTGGCCCGATTGAGGGTGCGGTCGAGGCCCTTTTCGGTGATGTAGTGATTGGAGTCGGTGCCGATGATCAACGCGGTGAAAGCTTTATGTTCGGCGCGGATGCCTTCCAGATACTGCGCAAAAGCCGCCGTTTTGCTGCTGTCTTCACCTGAAGCCAGCCAGTCGCGCACCATGGAATTGCTGGCGATGTCTTTGGCGGCGGTCAGGGGTTGGACGAGGATGCGTTCGATGTCGTTGCGCGTCGCTTCGATGCTCGACGGCAGCGCTTGTTCGACCAGATAGCTCTGGGCGAGGCGGTTGACCACCAGGGTATAAATGCCAACCACGATCAGGATGCTGACCAGCAGGGCGGTGCCCATGCTGAGAATCAGCTGCCATTGAATACTGCGTCGCCACAACTGCATGGAGCACCCCCAAAGAATAAGTGGCCGAAACAATGCAACAGCCGTGCCGATTGTATACAACCCGATCGACAATCTATTCTTTGGTTGTGCGCAACCCTATCAGCCCTGACTGATGGTCTTGGCGATGGTGTCGACCGTGGCGCTGACTTGCTCTTGGTAACGGTCGAGTTCTTCCTGGTGCTGCTTCTTCATTTCGATCTGCTGCGAACACAGGTTCATCGCTGCCAGCACCAGCAAGCGGTCACCGATCAGCGTCGGGTATTTGCGTTTGGTGTCGGCCAGTGCGGCCTTGAGCATCAGTGCGGCGTCCAGCAGGGTCTGTTCTTCCCCGGCCGGTGCCTTGATCGAATAGTCCTCCCCGAGAATGGAGATGACTTTTACCCCTGCTGTGTGGTGGTTCATGCGCTGACAGGACCTGCGTTGACGCGATCAACCAGAGCCTGGATGCGTGCAGCGGTGGCGCCGTGCTTCTCTTCCTGTTCCATCAGGCTCAGTTGCAGGCTTTCGTTTTCATCCTTGGCCTGGGCCAGTTCCGTGGACAGGGTCTGGTTGGTTTGCGTGAGGGTCTGGTTCTGTTGCACCAGGTCGCTGACGAGCTGTTCCAATTGGCTGAGGGATGCTTCCAACATTTTGATCTTCCAGGCGTTTTTCAAAGGGCGCGTACGATAAAGAAAAGTCACTGCGGATGCCAGGGTTATACCGGCGCAAGGCCTTGATTTTCCTGGCGGCCGACCGTTCTCGCGAGTTTAAAAGACTGTGATCTGCCGATCTGGTTCCTGCACTTCGTCGCTCAGGCCCATATGCGACAAATACGCACAGTGCCTCAAGACTTTAGTCGTATGACCGATAAGTCATCCATACAGCAGTCTCAGCCCGCATGGATGCGGCCCTTTTTGGTATCCGCGCCATGTCCCTTCGCAATATGAATATCGCCCCCAGGGCGTTCACCGGCTTTGCCCTGATCGGCGGCCTGATGCTGATTCTCGGCGTGTTCGCCCTGAACCAGATGAGCAAAATCCGCGGCGCCGCCGAGGACATCACTAACAGCAGTGTGCCAAGCATCAAGAACCTCGACGAGTTCACCCAACTGACCTTGCGCCTGCGGGTGCTGTCCTACCGCTTGCTGGTCAACCGCGAGCCGGACGTGCAGCAGAAGACCATGGAACTGCTGGACACCCGCAACCAGCAGATCCGCGCCGCCCAATCGGCCTATGAACCGTTGATCAGCGGCCCGCAGGAACGCGCAGCCTACGATCAATATGTGCAGTTGCTGGGCCAGTACCGTCAGATCGAAGACCGGATGAAAACGCTGTCGCGCAACAATCAGGTGGACGAGCTGCGCAACCTGCTCAACACCGAGTTGCTGAACAACTCCGAAGCGATGAACACTGTGCTCAACCGCCTGATGCAGATCAACGGCGAGCAGATCAGCCAGACCAATCAAGAGGCTGTCGACCAGTATTCCTCGGCGTTCAATCTGGTGGTCACCCTGCTGGTCGTGGCGACCGGCCTGACCTTCCTGTTCGCCTGGCTGCTGACCATCAGCATCACCAAGCCGATTTCCAAAGCGCTGGACGCGGCGGAAACCATCGCCGAAGGCAACCTGACCCAGCCGATCCACGTCGACGGCACCGACGAAGCCGGGCGTCTGCTGGCGGCCATGGCCAAGATGCAATCGAAGCTGCGCGACACCTTGCAGCGCATCTCCGGCTCGGCCACCCAGCTTGCATCTGCAGCGGAAGAGCTGAACAGCGTCACCGACGAAAGCGCCCGTGGCCTGACTCAGCAGAACAACGAAATCGAACAGGCCGCCACCGCCGTCAACGAGATGACCAGCGCCGTGGAAGAAGTGGCGCGCAACGCGGTCAGCACTTCGGAAGCCTCGAAGAACGCTACCACCTCGGCGGGTGATGGCCGTGATCTGGTACAGGAAACCGTCAGCGCCATCGAACGCATGAGCGCCGATGTGCAGAGCACTGCGACCCTGATCGGCGATCTGGCGAATGAATCCCGAGACATCGGCAAGGTGCTGGACGTGATTCGTGGTCTGGCGGATCAGACCAACCTGCTGGCCCTGAACGCGGCAATTGAAGCGGCACGTGCCGGTGAAGCCGGTCGCGGTTTTGCCGTGGTGGCCGACGAAGTGCGTGCGCTGGCGCATCGCACCCAGCAGTCGACCAGCGAAATCGAACGCATGATCGGCAGCATCCAGAGCGGCACCGAACACGCCGTGGATTCGATGCGCAACAGCACCGAGCGCGCCGAATCGACGCTGAACATCGCGCGGGGTGCCGGGATGTCGCTGGACACCATCAATACCGCGATCGTCGAGATCAACGAGCGCAATCTGGTGATCGCCAGTGCCGCCGAAGAGCAGGCGCAAGTGGCCCGCGAAGTGGATCGCAACCTGGTGAACATCCGCGACCTGTCGGTGCAATCGGCCACCGGCGCGAATCAGACCAGTGCGGCGAGCAACGAGCTGTCGCGCCTGGCGCTGGATCTGAACAACATGGTCGGGCGTTTCAGCCTGTAATTTTTACAAGCAAAAAGATCGCAGCCTGCGGCAGCTCCTACATGGGATCGATTTACACCCTGTAGGAGCTGCCGCAGGCTGCGATCTTTTGATCTTGAAAAAGCTTTTTGACAGCATCACATTTCAACAGGTTAGAATCGCTGGCACGCAGACTGCATGGTCAGTTTGTGCCCGTCTTTACGCTTCTGGAGTACTGCCTTTGAATGCGACGACCATCAACAGCCTGTTCTTGATCGGCGCGTTGCTGGTAGGTGCGAGCATTCTTGTCAGCTCACTTTCCTCCCGTCTCGGCATCCCCATTCTGGTCATCATCCTCGCGGTCGGCATGACGGCCGGGGTCGATGGCGGCGGGATCATTTTCGATAACTACCCGACGGCCTATCTGGTCGGCAACCTCGCACTGGCGGTGATCCTCCTCGACGGTGGCTTGCGCACCCGCGTTTCGAGTTTCCGCGTGGCCCTGTGGCCGGCGCTGTCGCTGGCGACGGTTGGGGTGCTGATCACCACCGGGCTCACCGGCATGGCCGCGGCGTGGCTGTTCGACCTGAACCTGATTCAGGGCCTGTTGATCGGCGCCATCGTCGGCTCCACGGACGCCGCCGCAGTGTTCTCGCTGCTCGGCGGCAAGGGCCTCAACGAACGGGTGACCGCCAGCCTGGAAATCGAATCCGGCAGCAACGACCCGATGGCGGTGTTCCTTACCGTAACCCTGATCGACATGCTCGCCAGCGGCCAGACCGGCCTGCACTGGAGCCTGTTGACCCACCTGATCCGCGAATTCGGAATCGGTGGCGTGATCGGCCTGGGCGGTGGCTGGCTGATGCTGCAACTGGTCAACCGGATCAACCTCGCCACCGGCCTGTACCCGATTCTGGTGATCGCCGGCGGTCTGGTGGTGTTCGCCCTGACCAACGCCCTGCACGGCAGCGGCTTCCTTGCGGTGTACCTGTGCGGTCTGGTGATCGGTAACCGCCCGGTGCGCAGCCGTCACGGCATTCTGCACATGCTCGATGGCATGGCGTGGCTGGCGCAGATCGGCATGTTCCTGGTGCTGGGGCTGCTGGTCACTCCGCATGACTTGCTGCCGATCGCCCTGCCCGCCCTCGGCCTGGCGCTGTGGATGATTCTGTTCGCCCGGCCGCTGTCAGTGCTGGTCGGCCTGCTGCCGTTCAAGGCATTCCACGATCGCGAGAAAGCGTTTATTTCCTGGGTCGGGTTGCGCGGCGCGGTACCGATCATTCTCGCGGTGTTCCCGCTGATGGCCGGGTTGCCGAATGCGCAGCTGTACTTCAACCTCGCCTTCTTCATCGTGCTGGTGTCGCTGCTGGTGCAGGGCACAAGCCTGCCATGGGTGGCCAAACTGTTGAAGGTAACGGTTCCGCCGGAGCCTGCGCCGATTTCCCGTTCGGCACTGGAAGTGCACATCACCAGCGAGTGGGAGCTGTTCGTTTACAAGCTCGGCGCCGAGAAATGGTGCATCGGTTCACCGCTGCGTGATTTGAAAATGCCTGAAGGCACGCGCATCGCAGCACTGTTTCGTGGCCAGCAACTGCTCCATCCGTCGGGTAGTACGGTGCTGGAAGTCGATGATTTGCTGTGTGTTATCGGCCATGAACACAACCTTCCGGCCCTTGGCAAACTGTTCAGCCAGGCGCCACAACGCGGCCTCGACCTGCGCTTCTTCGGTGACTTCGTGCTCGAAGGAGACGCCCAGCTTAAAGCGGTTGCAGCGCTTTACGGGTTACCGGCCGAGGGCATCGATCCGGACATGACCCTGGGTGCGTTCATTGCCCAAAAGGTCGGGGGTGCACCGATCGTTGGCGACCAGGTGGAGTGGAACAACACCCACTGGACGGTCGCGGTCATGGACGGGAACAAGATCGGCAAAGTGGGCGTCAGATTCCCCGAAGGAAGTCGCCCGGGTCCCGGTCTCTTCCTCTAAACTGCGTCCACTCTCACTTGCTCGACCGGTCTATATGCCTACCCTGCGCTCTTTCTTGTTTGCGGCCCTGCTGGGCCTGAGTCTTTCCGTCGGCCCGCTGTATGCAGCCGAACCGCCGTCCAGCGAAGCCGTGCAGGCCAGCCTCGACAAACTGGCCGACAGCAAACTGCCGGATGCCGACAAAAAGAGCCTGCAGACAGTTCTGCAAAATACCCTCAATCAGCTCAACAACCGGCGTGATTACGACCAGAAGCTGATCGACCTCAAGCAGCAACTGGCTTCCGCTCCGCGGCAGACCATCGAGAACACCCGCGAACTGGCACGCCTCAAGGCCACGGCGGTGGTACCGGTGGCGCAGCGCTTCAGCAAAGAGTCGATCCAGCAGCTGGAGCAGATCCTCACGGATCGCTCGACCCAGCAAAGCGACCTGCAAAAGGCCCTGGCCGATGCCAACAGCCTGATCATCACTGCCCAGACCCGTCCTGAGCGTGCACAGGCAGAAATCTCTGCCAGCCAGACGCGCATCCAGCAGATCAACAACATCCTCAAATCCGGCAAGGACGCGGGCAAGACCGTCAGCGCCGAGCAGCGCGACCAGTTGAACGCCGAGCTCGCTGCGCTGAACGCGCTGATCCCATTGCGCCGTCAGGAACTTGCCGGCAACAGCCAGTTGCAGGATCTGGGCAACAGTCAGCATGACCTGCTCTCGGAGAAATCCGACCGTCTCGACCGCGAGATCCAGGAACTGCAGACCCTGATCAACCAGAAGCGTCTGGCGCAATCTCAGGAAACCGTGACCCAGCAGTCGATCGAGGCGCAAAAGGCCGGCGGTAGCAGCCTGCTCGCCACCGAAAGTGCGGCCAACCTCAAGCTCTCCGACTACCTGCTCAAAAGCACCGACCGCCTCAACGAAGTCACTCAACAGAACCTGCAGACCAAACAGCAACTCGACAGCCTGACCCAAAGCGACTCGGCCCTCGACGAGCAGATCAACGTGCTCAAGGGCAGCCTGCTGCTGTCGAAGATTCTCTATAAGCAGAAACAGGCGCTGCCCCGGCTCAAGGTCGACCGCGATCTGGCGGACCAGATTGCCGACATTCGCCTGTATCAGTTCGAAGTCAGCCAGCAGCGCGAACTGCTGAGCAATCCGGCGACCTACGTCGACAACCTGCTTTCCACCCAGCCGCCGGAACAAGTCACCCCGCAGTTGCGCAAGAGCCTGATGGAACTGGCCAACACCCGCGCCGACCTGCTGGAGCGTCTGAACCGCGAATTGAGCGCGGTGCTCAACGAATCGATCACCCTGCAACTCAACCAGAAACAACTGCTGAGCACCGCGCAAAGCCTGCGCGCGACTCTCGACGAGCAGATGTTCTGGATTCCCAGTAACAAGCCGCTGGACACCGAATGGATTCGCGACGTGCCGGAGCGGCTCAAGCGCCAGATCGACACCTTGCCGCTGGCATCGAGCCTGAGCGAGCTGACCGACGGCCTGACCCAGCGCCCGTTGCTATTCCTGCCGCTGGCCTTGCTGATCGGCGCTCTGCTGTGGCGGCGCAAGGCGCTGTATGCGCGACTGAACAAGGTTCACCAGGACATCGGGCACTTCAAGCGTGACAGCCAGTGGCATACGCCACAGGCGATTCTGATCAACATTCTGCTGGCGATGCCGGTGGCGCTGGGTCTGGGTCTGTGCGGTCTGGCCCTGCAGATCGACGCCCGCGGTCAGAATGCCAATATGGGCGCGGCGTTGCTGCAAATGGGTCAGGCGTGGCTGGTGTTCTACACCGCTTACCGGATTCTCTCGCCGGGTGGCGTCGCCGAGTTGCACTTCCGCTGGGACAAACCCCAGGTCGAGTTCCTTCAGGGCTGGATCCGCCGCCTCGGGCTGGTGGTGATGGCGCTGGTGACCGTGGTGGCGGTGGCGGAACTGCAACCGGCGGCGCTGGCCGACGACGTCATCGGCATGCCGGTGGTCCTGACCTGCTACGCGCTGATGGCATGGCTGCTCAGCCGCCTGCTGATCAGCAGCCCGGCCCACGAAAACACCTCGCTATTCCGCAAGGCCGTCGGCGTGATGTTCACCCTGCTGCCGATCGCCCTGTTCGTCGCGGTGTGCTTCGGCTACTACTACACCGCGCTGAAACTCAGCGATCGGTTGATCAACACCCTGTACCTGCTGATGTTCTGGCTGGTGATCGAAGCCACCTTCGTCCGTGGTCTGGCGGTCGCCGCACGCCGCCTGGCCTATCAGCGCGCCCTGGCCAAACGTCAAGCGGCGAAAGAGGCCGGCGACGGCGAAGCAGTCATCGAAGAGCCGACGCTGGACATCGAAAAGGTCAACGAACAATCCCTGCGCCTGATTCGTCTGGCACTGCTCGGCGGCTTCATCGCCGCGCTGTACTGGGTCTGGGCCGACCTGATTTCGGTGTTCTCGTACCTCGACAACATCACCCTCTACGAATACACCAGCGGCACTGGCGCCAACATGAGCATGGTGCCGATCAGCATCGGCGACATGCTCGGCGCGCTGATCATCATCGGCATCACCTTCGCCCTGGCGCGCAACCTGCCGGGTCTGCTCGAAGTGTTCGTGCTGTCGAAACTCAATCTGGCGCAGGGCAGCGCCTATGCGACCACGACGTTGCTGTCCTATGTGATCGCCGGTGTCGGTTTTGTCTCCACCTTGTCGACCCTCGGCGTCAGCTGGGACAAGTTGCAATGGCTGGTGGCGGCGCTGTCGGTCGGCCTCGGTTTCGGTATGCAGGAGATCTTCGCCAACTTCATCTCCGGCATCATGATCCTGTTCGAGCGTCCGGTGCGGATCGGCGACACCATCACCATCGGCAACCTGTCGGGCACGGTGAGCAAGATCCGCATCCGCGCCACGACCATCACCGATTTCGACCGCAAGGACATCATTGTCCCGAACAAGACGTTCATCACCGGGCAACTGATCAACTGGTCGCTGACCGATACCATCACCCGCGTCACCTTGAAGCTGGGCGTGGATTACGGCTCCGACCTGGATCTGGTCAAGGAACTGCTGCTCAAGGCTGCCCGGGAAAACCCGCGCGTGCTCAAAGAGCCCGAGCCGCACGTGTACTTCCTCAACTTCGGCGAAAGCACCCTCGACCACGAACTGCGCATGCACGTGCGTGACCTCGGTGACCGCAACCCGGTGATCGACGAAGTGAACCGCTTCATCAACCGCGAGTTCAAGAAGCAGCACATCAACATCTCATTCCGCCAGATGGAGGTGTACCTGAAGAACCTCCACGGTCAGGAATACAAGTTGGTGCCGATCGAGGACGAGAACAAAACCATCGTACCGATCGGCGCCGAGCAAAAGCCGTTGCAAGAGCCGCCGCCGGCCAAACTCGACTAACCGGTCTGATCCCAGCAGAATGCTCGGACATTCTGCTGGAGCCGGCCCTTGAAAGCCCTCGACGAACTGACCTTCGACAATCGCTTCGCCCGCCTGGGCGATGCGTTCTCCGCCCATGTGCTGCCCGAGCCGATCGACAACCCGCGTCTGGTCGTCGCCAGCCCGGCAGCCCTGGCCTTGCTCGATCTTGATCCGGCAACCGCTGAGACTCAGGAATTCGCTGAACTGTTCGGCGGCCACAAGCTGTGGGCCGATGCCGAGCCGCGGGCGATGGTCTATTCCGGGCACCAGTTCGGCGGCTACACGCCACAACTGGGTGATGGTCGCGGGCTGTTGCTCGGCGAGGTCTACAACAACGCCGGTGAACACTGGGACCTGCATCTGAAGGGCGCCGGGCAGACGCCGTTTTCGCGCATGGGCGATGGCCGCGCGGTGTTGCGTTCGTCGATCCGCGAATTCCTTGCCTCTGAAGCGCTGCACGCGCTGAACATCCCGTCTTCACGTGCCGCCTGTGTGATTGGCTCCGACACTCCGGTGTGGCGCGAAAAGCAGGAACGCGCGGCGATGGTGCTGCGTCTGGCGCCAAGCCATGTGCGCTTCGGCCACTTCGAGTATTTCTACTACACCAAGCGTTCCGAGCAGCAGAAGCTACTCGGCGAACACGTATTGGCGATGCACTATCCCGAGTGCCTGGAGCAACCGGAACCGTATCTGGCGATGTTCCGCGAGATCGTCGAGCGCAATGCCGAACTGATCGCCAAGTGGCAGGCCTACGGCTTCTGTCACGGGGTGATGAACACCGACAACATGTCGATCCTCGGCATCACCTTCGACTTCGGCCCGTTCGCCTTCCTCGACGATTTCGACGCCAACTTCATCTGCAACCACTCGGATGATCAGGGCCGCTACTCGTTCAGCAACCAGGTGCCGATCGGCCAGTGGAACCTCAGCGCTCTGGCCCAGGCCCTGACGCCGTTCATCAGCGTCGAAGCCCTGCGCGAAACCCTCGGCCTGTACCTGCCGCTGTTCCAGGCGCACTACCTGGACCTGATGCGCCGCCGCCTCGGCTTCACCACCGCCGAGGATGACGACCAGAAGCTGCTCGAAGACCTGCTGCAACTGATGCAGAACAGCGGCGTCGATTACACGCTGTTCTTCCGCCATCTCGGCGAAGAGTCCGCAGAGCAGGCTGTCGCCCGCTTGCGCGATGACTTCGTCGACATCAAAGGCTTCGATGCCTGGGGCGAGCGCTACGTGGCGCGGGTTACCCGTGATGGCGACAGCAATCAGGAACAACGCCGCACACGGATGCATGCAGTCAATCCGCTGTACATCCTGCGCAACTACCTGGCGCAGAAGGCCATTGATGCCGCCGAACAAGGCGACTACTCCGAGGTGCGCCGACTGCATGCGGTGCTAAGCAAACCGTTCGACGAGCAGCCGGGGATGGAAGGTTATGCCGAGCGGCCGCCGGAGTGGGGCAAGCATCTGGAGATCAGTTGTTCGTCTTGAGGCTCCGGACTCAACCTTGATAAACGCCTCGTACGACTCCAGATCAGTCGTACGAGATATCAACTTAAACCGAGCCCGTCATGACCACTCCACTCCTAATCCCCTGCCCCGCCTGCAACGGCCTCAACCGCATCCCCGCCGAACGCCTCGCCGACCAGCCAAAATGCGGGCGCTGCAAGTCCGAGGTTCTGCTGAGCAAGCCGTTCGAACTCAAGCAAGGCGATTACGCCAGCCAGATCAAGGGTGATCTGCCGTTGTTGGTGGATGTCTGGGCGGACTGGTGCGGGCCGTGCAAGTCGTTTGCGCCGGTGTTCGAGCAGGCGGCGGCGCAGTTGGCGGGCAAGTGCCGGTTGGCCAAGCTCGACAGCGAAGCCAATCAGCAGTTGTCGGCGCAGTTGGGGATTCGCTCGATTCCGAGTTTGATTCTGTTCAAGAACGGTCGGGAAGTGGCGCGCCAGAGCGGGGCGTTTCCGTTGCCGCAGTTGATGGCGTGGCTGCGTAGCCAGGGTATCTGACCCAACACAAATTCAATTGTAGGAGTGAGCCTGCTCGCGATGGCGCCCGTTCAGTCAACAGAGATGTTGAACGTGCTGGCCTCTTCGCGAGCAGGCTCGCTCCCACAGGAGGGTGGGGTGCAATCCGGAAATCAGTTATCTTCGAGCAGGTTGTGCAGCTCGACGAACTGCTGCGTCAGCTTGTGCCGTGGGTCGAGGTGGATCAGCGGGGTGCTGGCCTGGTGCGACTCACGCATGCGCACCGAGCTGTTCAGGTACACCGGCAGCACTGGCAAGCCCTCGGCAATCAGCTCATCGAGGATCTGCTGCGGCAGGCTGGCCCGGGCTTGGAACTGGTTGACCACAATGCCTTCGACCTCCAGGCCTTCGTTATGGTCTTCCTTCAACTCTTCGATTTCCGCCAGCAGGCCATACAGCGCCTGGCGCGAGAAACTGTCGCAATCGAAGGGAATCAATACCCGATCGGCGGCGATCAACGCCGACACCGCATAAAAATTCAGTGCTGGCGGCGTATCGAGATAAATCCGGTCGTATTCGCCATCCAGCTCATCGAGCAATTTTCGCAGTTTGTTGATCTTGTGCTTGGCCTCAAGCTTGGGCTGCAGATCGGCCAGCTCGGCGGTGGCGGTGATAATGTGCAGGTTGTCGAACGGGGTTTCGTAGATGTCGGCCTGGTTTTTCTTCGAGAACGGCCCGGAAGACAGGGTCTGCTTGAAGAAGTCGGCAATGCCCATCGGAATGTCATTGCCGGTGAGCCCCGTCAGATACTGGGTGGAGTTGGCCTGGGCATCAAGGTCGACCAATAGCGTGCGATAGCCCTCGCTGGCACTCACCGCCGCCAGATTGCAGGCAATGCTGGATTTGCCCACGCCACCTTTCTGATTGAACACCACGCGCCGCATGACAAAACCTCCGTGTATCAAAGAATGACCGAGTGTAGTTGCCTGTGCGTGCGCTTCGCTACCTTCAACGACGCGGACTACAGAGTCAGGCGCAAAAATCAGCGGGCACAGCGGGCAAAAACCTCCCGAGTGCGCTGATATGCCCGACAGACAAATCCCGCACGATCCGGATAATGGCCAAGTGACAGTTTTTCCGCGAACCACTCGGTACATTTCGTTGCGCAAAACGTAACCAACATTTGCTACACACTCGTCGCACCGGGATAATGCGCGCCACCCGGCGCCCAGCGCCACCTCAGGTCAGCCGTGGCTTTGGCGACCCAAAGCGTCATAAAAAGCCCGCAGGGGCGGGATGAACATCCGTGATCAACTTCAACATCGCCCAATGGCGCGCGTGGGCCCCGGGGCTCGACAGCGTGGACGCGTGGCAGGCCTGGAGCCGAAAACCGGCCGTACTCCCGGGCAGCGATGCCGCGCCCGATGTGTCGTTTCTGCCAGCCATGCAACGCCGGCGCCTCAGCCGTCTGGCGCGGATGGCGTTCAGTGTCGGCTGGCCGCTGGCCGACGGACGGGAGAACCTGCCGCTGGTGTTTGTTTCACGACACGGCGAAACCCCGCGCACCTTCGAGATCCTCAGTGACCTGGCCAAGGACGAGCCGTTGTCGCCGACCCAGTTCAGCCTGTCGGTGCACAACGCGATCATCGGTCTGTGGTCGATCATGCGCGGCGAAACCAGCGAAATGACGGCCCTGGCGGCCGCAGGCGATGGCCTGGAACACGGCATCCTCGAAGCCGCTGCCCTGCTCGCTGAAGGCGCTCCGGCGGTGCTGCTGATCATCACCGAAGAACAGCCGCCCGAGGCCTATTCGCAGTGGATCGACGACGTGCCGTTCCCCTATGCGCTGGGTTTGCTGCTCACCCCCGGTACCGACTGGCGGCTGACCCTGAACAGCGGCCAGAAAGCTGTGTCCAAAGCGCACTGGCCACACGCGCTGAATCTGTTGCGCACCCTGCTCGGCCAGCAAACCCATTGCCAACATGCCTGGAAAAATCGTGTATGGACCTGGCAACGCAACCCGTGACCGAGAAGAACCGCGACGCCTATTACTGGCGCCTGCTGGCCACTGCCGCCAGTTTCACCCTGTTCGGGCTGGGCGGACTGTGCCTGCGCATACTGGTATTTCCGCTGCTCGGTTGCTTACCGGGTGACGCACTCAAGCATCGTCGGCGCGCGCGGCAGACTGTCAGTCGGCTGTTCTGGTTTTTCGTGCGATTCATGGCCCGCACCGGAGTGCTGACTTATGACATTCAAGGGGCGGAACGCCTCGGTCGGCCGGGGCAGATGATCATCGCCAACCACCCGTCGCTGATCGACGTGGTGTTCCTGATCGGCCTGGTGCGCCAAGCCAATTGCGTGGTGAAGAAAAGCCTGTGGGAAAATCCCTTCACCCGCGGCCCTCTGCGCCGCACCGAATACATCAGCAATGACGGCAGCATGGACATGCTCGACGCTGCCGCCGAGTCGCTGCAAAACGGCCAGACGCTGATCATTTTCCCCGAGGGCACGCGCACTCAACCCGGCCAGGCGCCAGCCTTTCATCGGGGGGCTGCGGCGATTGCCCTGCGCGGTGCGAAAATCCTTACGCCAGTGGTCATCAAGGTCAGCCCGACTACCCTGACCAAGGCCGAACCCTGGTATCGCATCCCCCACCGCCGCGTGCACTTCAGTTTTCGTGTCGGGGCCGATATAGATCCACAGACTTTCGCCACGCAAGGCCCGGCACCGCAGGCCTCGCGCAAGCTCAATGATTATTTGCACTCTTACTACATTAAGGAGCTCGCCGAAGATGAGCGATCTGAATAACCCTGGCCTGGTGCGCGACATCAAACTGCTGATCATCGATGCCCTGGGCCTCGAAGACATCAGCGTCGACGACATCGGTGACGAACAGACGCTGTTCGGCGAAGGCCTGGGCCTGGATTCCGTCGACGCACTGGAACTGGGTCTGGCGATCCAGAAAAAGTACGGCATCAAGATCGACGCCGACGCCAAAGACACCCGTAACCACTTCACCAACGTGGCGAGCCTTGCGGCATTCGTCACGGCAAAACAGGCAGCTTGAGACCGGACCATGCAAACTCGTGACGACATTTTCAACACCCTGCGCGATGCCTTGGTCGAGCTGTTCGAACTGGATCCGGCGCGGATCAGCCTGGAGTCCAACCTGTATCAGGATCTGGAGATCGACAGCATCGACGCGGTCGACCTGATCGATCACATCAAACGCCAGACCGGCAAGAAAATCGCCGCCGAAGAATTCAAATCGGTGCGCACCGTCGGTGACGTGGTCGAGGCGGTCTACCGTCTGGTTCAACCGGCCGCATGAGCCGATTGATCGGCCTCGGCCTGCTGCTGGCGGGGCTGCTGTACCCCTTTGCGGTGTATTTCGGCATGGAGCACTTCGCCCCGTGGCAGTTCGGACTGCTGCTGGGCGGGTTGTGGCTGGCGCGTGCGCTGACCGGCGAACGCAAACCCGGCAGCCGCTGGATGGCCTGCGTGGCGATCGGGTTCTGCCTGCTGCTGGCGCTGTTCGACAGTCCGCGGTTGCTGCGCTGGTATCCGGTGCTGATCAGCGGCTTCATGCTGGTGCTGTTCAGCCTGAGCCTGAAATACGGCCCGCCGATGGTCGAGCGTCTGGCGCGACTGCGCGAGCCGCAACTGCCGCCCGAGGCGATCCGCTACACCCGCCAGGTCACCGTGGCCTGGAGCGTGTTTTTCTTCTGCAACGGTTTGTGCGCCGCGCTCCTGACCCTGTGGGCGCCGCTGCATTGGTGGATGTTGTACACCGGCCTGATCTCCTACGGATTGATCGGCCTGATGTTTGCCATTGAATGGCTGATACGACAACGGGTAAGAGGCCGTAAATGAACTGGATAAAACTTGAGCAACTGTTGCTCAAGGCCCTGCCGGAGCGTGCGATCAGCGCCGCCCCGGCCCTCGATCACATACAACTGCGCGAGCAGGCGCTGAGCGTTGCCGCCGGCCTGCAGGCTCGCGGCGGGCGGCGCATGGCGGTGCATCTGGAAGATGCCGCCGACCTCGCCATCGCCCTGCTCGGCGCCTGGCGCGCGGGCGTCGCCGTCCTGCTGCCCTCCGACGTGCAAGCGCAGACCCGCCAGCGCTGGTCGAGTGAGGTCGATCTGTGGTTGAGCGATCACCCCGATGATGCTCACTTGAGCGATCTGCTGCAGCCGGCCCTGCCCGGTGCTGAACTCGATCTCGAGCAGTGCCGCCTGAGCCTTTGCACCTCCGGCTCCAGCGGCGAGCCCAAGCGTATCGACAAGACCTTGCGCCAACTGGCCAACGAGGTCGAGGCCCTGGAGCAACTGTGGGGCGCGGATCTGGATGAAGCCTGGATCATCGGCAGCGTCGCCACCCAGCACATCTACGGGTTGCTGTTCCGGGTGCTGTGGCCGCTGTGCGCCGGACGTCCGTTCGTGCGCAGGCAACTGGCGTTTCCGGAAGACCTGCAGCGCGCCAGCCGCGAACACCCGGCCTTCGCCTGGGTCGGCAGCCCGGCACTGCTCAAACGCATGGGCGACAACCTCGACTGGCCGGCCCTGAGCGCCGTGCGCCGGGTGTTTTCCTCCGGCGGCGCTTTACCCGCAGACGCGGCACAGAGCCTGCAGCAACGCCTGCAACAGTGGCCGACGGAAATCCTCGGCAGCTCGGAAACCGGCGGCATCGCCTGGCGTCAGGGCGCCAGCCTGTGGCAGCCCTTCGACGGGGTTGAGCTAAGCCAGGACAGCGACGGCGCCCTGCTGATCGCTTCTCCCTACCTGCCGGCCGGGCATGTCGAACATACCGCCGATGCCGCGCGCATTGCCGCCGACGGACGTTTCGAACTGCTCGGGCGGCTGGACCGCATCGTCAAACTCGAAGAGAAGCGCATCTCCCTGCCGATGCTCGAACAGGCACTGGTCGCCCACGAGTGGGTCGCCGAAGCACGGCTGGGCGTGGTTCAGGAAAATCGCGCGGTACTTGGCGCCTTGCTGGTGCTCAGCGACGCCGGCCTGTTTGCCTTGCGTGAGCAGGGCCGTCGCAGCCTGACCGAAGCCCTGCGCAAACACCTGAGCCAGCATTGCGAAGCGCTGGCCTTGCCCCGGCGCTGGCGTCTGGTGCGACAACTGCCGCTGAACAGCCAGGGCAAGCTACCGCAGGCCGACATTGAAGCGCTGCTGCTGGCGCCACGGCCGAAAACTCCGGAAGTGCTGGAGCAGGTTGAAACCGACGGCGAGTGGAGCCTGCAATTGAGTGTTCCGCCGGACCTGGCCTACTTCAGCGGCCACTTCCCCAAAGCCCCGGTGCTGCCCGGCGTGGTGCAAGTCGAATGGGCGCTGAACCTTGGCCGACAACTGCTGAACCTGCCCGGCAAATTTGCCGGCATGGAAGTCCTGAAATTCCAGCAACTGGTGCGCCCGGGCGATGAAGTCCAGCTGCACCTGCGTTTCGATCCCGAGCGCGGCAAACTATATTTCGCCTACCGTAACGACACCGCGACCTGCTCCAGCGGACGAATCCTGCTAGGAGCCGCCGATGCATAACCCTTGCGCCGTAATTCCGGTCTACAACCATGAAACCGCGATCGGCACCGTGGTCGACGCGCTGCTCGCCCAAGGCCTGCCGTGCATTCTGGTGGACGACGCCAGCACCCCGTCCTGCGCGCGAGTGCTGGATGCGCTGGCCGAACGCGAAAGCGTGCATCTGGTGCGCCTGACCCTCAATCAGGGCAAGGGCGGCGCGGTGATGACCGGCCTGCGCGAGGCTGCGCGTCTGAGCTTCACCCATGCCTTGCAGGTTGACGCCGATGGCCAGCACGACCTGCACGACGTCGCCCGTTTCGTCGAGGAATCCCGCGCCCACCCGGACGCGATGATCTGCGGTTATCCGCTGTTCGACGAGAGCGTGCCCAAGGGCCGCTTGTACGCACGTTATCTGACCCACGTGATGGTCTGGATCAATACGCTGTCGTTGCAGATCCGCGATTCGATGTGCGGCTTTCGCGTCTATCCGCTGACCCCGGTACTGGCGGTGATCGACTCGGCGCGGGTCGGCAAGCGCATGGATTTCGACTCGGACATCCTCGTGCGTCTGGCGTGGCGCAACCAGCCGATGCGCTGGCTGCAGACCAGCGTGCATTACCCGCTGGACGGCGTCTCGCACTTTCGCCTGTTCCACGACAACGCGCTGATTTCCAGCATGCATACCCGGTTGTTCTTCGGCATGCTGCTGCGCCTGCCGGTCATCCTCTGGCGCCGGTGGCGCACATGAGCGTCGAGACCGACAAGAAGCACTGGGCCGACCGCGAAGAGCGCGGCAGCTTTCTGCTGATGAAATTCACCGCGTTCGCCGCAAAGGTGCTTGGCCGGCGTCTGCTCAGTCCGTTGCTGTACGGCATCGTCCTGTACTTTTTCCTGTTCGGCCGCACCGCGCGCAACAGTGCCTGGCAATACCAGCAACGGCTGGCTGACTGGAGCAACCGCGCCGAATTGCGCCCGAGTTACTGGCGCGTGTTTTGCCAGTTCATGGCGTTCGCCGATTCGCTGCTCGACAAGCTCGACGTGTGGAACGGCAAGCTGCGCATCGAGCAGATCGAAATCATCGACCCGGCATTGCTGCGCAATCAGTTGCGCGGCAGTCGCGGGCAACTGCTGGTCGGCGCGCACTTGGGCAACCTCGAGGTGTGCCGCGCGCTGGCGGAGATTGGCGAAAAGGTCACCATGAACGTGCTGGTGCACACCAAGCACGCCGAGCAGTTCAATCGCTTGCTGGGCGAGGCCGGGGCGACCAATCTGCGCCTGATTCAGGTCAGCGAACTGGACCCGGTGATCATGCTGCAACTGCACGAACGCCTGGAGCGCGGCGAGTGGTTGGCGATTGCCGGCGACCGCGTGCCATTGCACGGCGGGCGCAGCGTCAGCGTGGATTTTCTCGGCCACCCGGCAGCGTTTCCGCAAGGCCCGTGGCTACTGGCCGGTTTGCTCAAATGCCCGGTCAACCTGCTGATGTGCCTGAAACAACCGGACGGCCACTATCGCCTGACCCTCGAACCGTTCGCCGACAGCGTGACCTGGACACGCCGCGAGCGCGAGCAGGTCATTCATCAGTGGGCCACCCGCTACGCGCAGCGCCTGAGTCACTATTGCCTCGAAGCCCCGCACCAATGGTTCAACTTTTACCCTTTCTGGAAGACCGATGACGACGCCAACCCATGAGCCGGTAACCTTCGGCGAACGCCCTTTGCGCATCGAAGACGTGCTGGCCCTGGCCAACCGTCAGGCGCCCGTGCAGTTGCAGAGCGACGCCGTTTACCGCGAGCGCATCGCCAAGGGCGCGCGGTTCCTCGACTCGCTGCTGGACAAGGAAGGCGTGATCTACGGCGTGACCACCGGTTACGGCGATTCCTGCGTGGTCGCGGTGCCGCTGCATCACGTCGAGGCACTGCCGCGTCATCTGTACACCTTCCACGGTTGCGGACTCGGCAAACTGCTCGACCCGCAAGCCACCCGCGCCGTGCTGGCGGCGCGTTTGCAGTCGCTGTGTCACGGCGTGTCCGGGGTGCGCATCGAACTGCTGGAGCGCCTGCACGCCTTCCTTGAACACGACGTCCTGCCGCTGATCCCCGAAGAGGGCTCGGTCGGCGCCAGCGGCGATCTGACGCCACTGTCCTACGTTGCCGCGACCCTGTCCGGCGAGCGCGAAGTGCTGTTCCGTGGCGAGCGCCGCCAGGCTGCCGATGTGCATCGCGAACTCGGCTGGACGCCGCTGGTGTTGCGCCCGAAAGAAGCGCTGGCCTTGATGAACGGCACGGCGGTGATGACTGGCCTCGCCTGCCTCGCCTTCGCCCGCGCCGACTATCTGCTGCAACTGGCCACGCGCATCACCGCGCTCAACGTGGTCGCGCTGCAAGGCAATCCGGAACACTTCGACGAGCGTCTGTTCGCCGCCAAGCCGCATCCGGGGCAGATGCAAGTCGCCGCGTGGCTGCGCAAGGATCTGGCGATCGACGCGCCGACCGCGCCGCTGCATCGTCTGCAGGATCGCTACTCATTGCGCTGCGCCCCGCACGTACTCGGGGTGCTGGCCGACAGCCTGAACTGGCTGCGTGCGTTCATCGAGACCGAACTCAACAGCGCCAACGACAATCCGATCATCGACGCCGAAGCCGAGCGCGTGCTGCACGGCGGGCACTTCTATGGCGGGCACATCGCGTTCGCCATGGACAGCCTGAAAAATCTGGTGGCCAACGTCGCCGACCTGCTCGACCGGCAGCTCGCGTTGCTGGTCGACGAGCGCTACAACCATGGTTTGCCGAGCAATCTGTCCGGCGCCCCGGCGGATCGCGCCATGATCAATCACGGTTTCAAGGCCGTGCAGATCGGCACCAGTGCCTGGACCGCCGAAGCGCTGAAAAACACCATGCCGGCCAGCGTGTTCTCACGCTCCACCGAGTGTCACAACCAGGACAAGGTGAGCATGGGCACCATCGCCGCCCGTGACGCGATCCGCGTGCTGGAGCTGACCGAACAAGTCGCCGCCGCCACGTTGCTCGCGGCCAATCAGGGCGTCTGGTTGCGCGGTCGCGATGAAGACGCACGGGCGCTGCCACCTTCGCTGGCCGCCATGCACGAAGAGCTGGCCAAGGACTTCCCGCCGGTCATCGAAGACCGTGCACTCGAAGGCGAACTGCGCCTGTGCCTGCAACGCATCGCCGAGCAACACTGGAGGCTGCATGCGTAGCGCCGGAGTGCTACACGCCGACACGGAAATCCTCGTGCCGTTTTTTGACGTCGACACCCTGCATGTGGTCTGGCACGGGCATTACGTCAAATACCTGGAAGTGGCGCGCTGCGCGCTGCTCGACCGGATCGGCCACAACTACACGCAGATGTCCGAGTCCGGTTACGCGTGGCCGATCATCGACCTGCAACTGCGTTACGTGCGCGGCGCGGTGTTCGGCCAGCGCTTGAACGTGCGCGCCAGTCTGGTGGAGTGGGAGAACCGCTTGAAGATCAATTATCTGATCACCGACCTGCAGACCGGCGAACGCCTGACCCGTGCCAGCTCGGTGCAGGTAGCGGTCGAGATCAGCAGCCGCGAGATGCAACTGGCCTCACCCAAAGTGTTCACCGATGCGGTGGAAAGGATGCTGCGATGAACCTGTTCTGCAAATGCCTTGGCGCGATGGCGCTGCTCGCCGTGTCGACGCTGGCCAACGCCTTCGACCTGCAACAGCTCAGCGAACAACTGGCGAAACCGGAAGTGATCCACGGCCAGTTCATTCAGGAAAAACACCTGCGCGCCCTGCCTCAGCCATTGATCAGCAAGGGCAACTTCGTCCTGGCGAAAAATCACGGCCTGCTCTGGCTGCTCAAGACCCCGCTGCAACAGGATTACCGCATCACCGCCAACGGCATCGCCCGTCGTGACGGCAACGCTTGGCAGTTGCTGCCGAACAAGAGCGCCGGTGCCGAACAGAACCGCTTGTTCCTCGCTGTGCTGCAAGGCGACAGCAGCGGTTTGCAGCGGGATTTCGAACTGGCCCTGAGCGGCGACGCACAGCAGTGGAAACTCACCCTGACCCCGCGCTCGGTGCTGCTCAAGCAAGTGTTCAATCAGATCAATATCGACGGCGGTAAGCTGGTGCAGACCATCGAACTGCTGGAAACCCAGGGCGACAGCACCGTGTTGCGCATGCAGGACAGTACCTCCGGTCAACCGTTGAGCGAAGCGGAGCAACATGACTTTGCCGAGTGAGCGCAGGCTGCCGTGGCTGTTCCTGATCCTGCTGCTGGCGGTCATCGCGCTGGCCGGGTGGCAGTGGCGCGACGGTGCGCCGCTGTCGGCCAACCTCATGGAACTGGTGCCCGGAACCAACCCTGACGCCCTTGAACTGCGCGCCGAACAACGCATGCAGGAACCGCTCAATCGGGAAATGCTGGTGCTGGTCGGCCACGCCGATCGCCAGCAAGCGGTGGCCATGGCGCAGGCCCTCGGCGAGCAATGGCAGGCCAGCGGTCTGTTCGAAAAGGTCCAGTGGAACCTGCAGGCGGATCTGCCGGCGCTGCGCACGCAACTGCTGCTGGGGCGGCTGGCGATGCTCTCGGCGGATGATCGGCAACTGTTGACCGAGCATCCCGACGCCTTCATTCAGCAACGGGTGCAGGCACTGTTCGACCCGTTCAACGGTTTCACCCTGGTGCCGAGCCAGGACGACTGGCTGGGTCTCACCGGGCGTATCCAGAACAGCCAGCCGAAACACGGCGCGGTGCAACTGGATATCGGCAGCGGCGCACTGGTCGCCGATGCCGACGGCAAGAGCTGGGTGCTGCTGCGCGCGCGCACCACCGGCAATGCCTTCGACATGAACCTGCCGCTGAAAGTCGCTGATCTGCTGCAGCACAGTCGCGAGCAGGCGGCGAGAGCCGACGTGCAACTGTTGGCCGCCAGCGGTCTGCTGTACGCCGCCAACGGCCAGCAACAAGCCACCCGCGAAATGACCTGGGTCGGCGGCGGCGCCACCCTCGGTATTCTGCTGTTACTGCTGTTGGCGTTTCGTCGCTGGCGAGTGCTGCTGGCGTTCGTGCCGGTGCTGGTGGGCATGCTGTTCGGTGCGGTGGCCTGCGTGGCGCTGTTCGGCCACATGCATGTAATGACGCTGGTGCTCGGTTCCAGCCTGATCGGCGTGGCAGTGGATTACCCGCTGCACTATCTGTCGAAAAGCTGGAGCCTCAAGCCGTGGCGCAGTTGGCCGGCGCTGCGCCTGACCCTCTCCGGGCTGACGCTGAGCCTGATCACCAGCGCCATCGGTTACCTGGCGCTGGCCTGGACGCCCTTCCCGGCGCTGACGCAAATCGCGGTGTTCTCCGCCGCTGGCTTGCTCGGCGCTTATTTGTCGGCGGTGTGCCTGCTGCCGGCCCTGCTGAAAAACGTTGAGCTGCAACCGGCGCAATGGCCACTGCACCTGGCCGAGCGCTTGGTGCAACTGCGCGAAAACCTGCTCGAACACGTGCGCACCCCGGTGCTGCTGGCGCTGCTGATCGCGTTCTGCGCTGGCGGCCTGGTGCAGCTGCAAAGCAAGAATGACATCCGCCAGTGGGTCGGTGCACCACAACGCCTGACCGATGAGGCGCAGACCATCGCGCGCATCACCGGCTATCAGCCGACCAGCCAGTTCTTCCTCGTACGCGGCGCCAATCAGCAGCAACTGCTGGAGCGTCAGGCCGCGTTGAGCGAACGTCTGCAGCAACTGGTCAACCTCGACAAACTGCAAGGCTATCTGGCCCTCGATCAACTGCTCAGTCCGCCGAGCCAGCAACAGCAGGTTCGCGAAGCACTGAGCAAACTGCCGCAATACTGGCAGCCATTGCTCGACCTCGGCGTACCGCTCGCGGCGCTGCAAAACGAGTTGCAGCAATTGCAGAGCCTGCCCGCCGAGGACATCGACGCGGCACTCGCCGGGCCGCTGGGCGAGCCTTACCGCACACTCTGGCTTGGCCCGACCGATGATGGCGTAGCGGCGATGACCAGCCTGCAAGGGCTGAACAATCCGTCACTGCTGCGGGTGCAGGCCCTGGACTTGCCGGGCGTGATGCTGGTGGATCGTCTCGGCGAATTGAACAACGTGTTCGCCGCGACCCAGATCAGTGCCGCCGAACTGAAACTCGCCTCCTGCGTGTTGATTGTGCTGGTGCTGACCGTGCCGTTCGGCTTGGGCGGCGCGTTGCGCATCGTCGCCCTGCCGCTGCTGGCGGCGCTGTGCAGCCTGGCCAGTCTCGGTTGGCTCGGTCAGCCGCTGACCCTGTTCAGCCTGTTCGGCCTGCTGCTGGTGACGGCGATCAGCGTCGATTACGCGATCCTCATGCGTGAGCAGGTCGGCGGTGCGGCTGTCAGCTTGCTGGGCACCTTGCTGGCAGCGCTGACGACATGGCTGTCGTTCGGTTTGCTGGCGGTATCGAGCACGCCGGCGGTGAGCAATTTCGGCCTGTCGGTGAGCCTGGGGCTGGCCTTCAGTTTCATTCTGGCGCCGTGGGCCGGGCGTCACGTCCACCGCGCCGCATTAGTGGAGCCGGCAGCGTGATGGTCGTCAGCTTCTGGCTGATGGCCTTGGCGCTGTTCGCTGTGGCGACCCGTATCGGTCGGCATTTCGGCCTGATCCCGATCGTCAGCCAGTTGCTGCTGGCCAGCTTCGGTTTGCCGCTGCTGATGTATTTCTGGATCGAACCGGGCTGGCAGCTCAGCGGTGCTCAACTGATTGCGCCGGTGTGGCTGAAAGACCTCTACAGCCTGAGTTTCGCGCTGTTGCTCGGGCACATCCTCAGTGATGTGATCGACCTGCGGCTGGATCGCCAGAGCGTGAAAATCGCCGTGCCGAGCTTTGCCGTGCCGTTCGCCTGTGGTCTGGCCGCCGCCTGCTGGCTGCTGCCGGCGCAACCGTGGCTGAACTCGCTGGCCATTGGGCTGGTGTTCGCGATCACGGCGATCCCGGTGCTGTATCTGTATTTGCGTCACATCGACTACCCGCCCGCCGCCACCCGGCGTCTGGTGCAGACCGCCATCCTCATCGACCTGACCTGCTGGACGCTGTTCGGTGTCGCTCAGGGCAGTCTGCATCTGAGCAGTCTGTTGCTGCCGCTGGGACTGGCCTGCGTGCCGCTGCTGTTGCATCTGCTGCGCGTGCGTCGACCGCTGACCTACAGCCTTGGTTTCTTTGCGCTGCTGGTGCTGGCCGAGCACTACAAACTCAACGCACTGATTTTCGGCATCGGTTATCTGCTGTGCATGGCCTTGCTGAAAGTACCGTTGGTGCTGCCATTGCCGGCGCGGTGGATGAGCCGTTTGCAGACATGGATCGCGATCCCGCTGATCCTCACCTTCGGCATCGTGCAGATCGACGTGCACAGCGCCCTCGCCAGCCTCGGCGCGGTGCAATGGGCGGCGCTGCTGCTGTTGCCGATTGCCAGTAAACTGCTCGGCAATTGGCTTGGGCTGGGCTGGGCCGGTGCGTCGTTCGAAGGCGCCAGCCGCTGGCGTGAAAGCGTGCTGCTGAACATTCGCGGGCTGAGTGAAATCGTCTTTCTCAACCTGCTGCTGCAACAACAGCTCATCAGCCCGGCGCTGTACTTCGCGCTGATGCTGATGGGCCTGATCGCGACGCTGTTGCCGGCCCTGATCGGCCTGCACCGCGCGCCCCTGAAAACCACCGCCACTGCGCCCGGGAGTTCACGTGCCAACCGTTGAAATGCAACGTCGTCAGGTAGTGATCATCGGTGCCGGCCCGTCCGGCGCCATCGCCGCCGCGCTGCTCACGCGCAAGGGCCACGATGTGCTGGTGCTCGAGCGCCAGCACTTCCCGAGGTTTTCCATTGGTGAAAGCCTGCTGAGCCACTGCCTGGACTTCGTCGAAGAAGCCGGCATGCTCGACGCCGTTAACGCCGCCGGATTCCAGCGCAAGACCGGTGCCGCCTTCGCCTGGGGCGAGCGCTACAGCGCGTTCGATTTCGGCGACACTTTCACCGACGGCAAACCGACCACGTTCCAGGTGCAGCGCGCCGATTTCGACAAGCTGCTGGCCGATCAGGCTGCACTGCAAGGTGCCGAGATCCGTTACGGCGATGCCATCGTCCGCGTTGATTTCGACCGGGCCAGACCGCAGCTCGACGTGCTGCGCGAAGACGGCAGCGAGTACCGTATCGAAGCGGATTTCGTGCTCGACGCCAGCGGCTACGGGCGCGTGCTGTCACGCCTGCTTGACCTTGAAGCACCATCGAATTTTCCGGTGCGCCAGGCAGTATTCACCCACGTTGAAGATCACATCGACAACCCGGCCTTCGACCGAGAGAAGATCCTCGTCACCACCCACCCCGAGCACCGCGATATCTGGTTCTGGACGATCCCGTTCAGCAACGGTCGCTGCTCGGTAGGCGTGGTCGCCGCTGCCGAACACTTCAAGGGTCGCGACAGCGATCTGGACGCCTGCCTGCGCAGCTTCATCGCCGAAACCCCAAGCCTCGCCGGCGTGCTGAACAACGCGGTGTGGGACACCCCGGCGCGCACCCTCGGTGGTTATGCGGCGAATGTGAAAACCCTGCATGGCCCGGGCTTCGCTCTGCTCGGCAATGCGGCGGAATTTCTCGATCCGGTGTTCTCCTCCGGCGTGACCATCGCCATGCGCTCGGCGAGCATGGCCGCCGCCGTCCTGCACCGGCAGTTGCAGGGCGAAACCGTCGATTGGCAGCACGAGTTCGCCGAACCACTCAAACGTGGGGTCGACACCTTCCGCTGCTACGTCGAGGGCTGGTACGCCGGCACCTTCCAGGACGTGATTTTTTATCAAGACAGTCAGGCGGACATTCGCCGGATGATCTGCTCGATCCTCGCCGGCTACGCCTGGGATGAACGCAACCCGTTCGTCAGCGAAGCACGCCGCCGGCTGAAGATGATTTCCGAACTCTGTGCAAAGGACGCCCCATGAATTACTTGAGCGACAGCTACGTCGAGGAAACCCGCTTCGGTTTCTGGTTCCTGCGCAGTCACACCTGGCAGCACCATGTGTTGCGCGTAGCGATCAACGATTTGCGCGGATTGTTCAGCGAGTCGCTGCCGGCCCATCCGGTGCTGCTGGATGCCGGCTGCGGTCAGGGCAAATCGTTCCGCCACCTGCACCAGACCTTCGCCCCACAGCGTCTGATCGGCGTCGATGCCGATCCGCACAGCCTGCAACTGAGCGCCGAAGAAGCGGCGCGCCAGGGTTTCGATGTCGAGCTGATCGGCAGCGACTGCGCAACGCTCAATGTGGCCGATGCCAGTGTCGACCTGCTGTTCTGCCACCAGACCTTTCATCATCTGGTTGAACAGGAAAAAGCCCTCGCCGAGTTCTATCGCGTGCTGAAGCCGGGCGGTTATCTGCTGTTCGCCGAGTCCACCGAGGCTTACATTGATACCTGGGTGATCCGCTGGCTGTTCCGCCATCCGATGCATGTGCAGAAGAGCGCGGCGCAGTACCTGGAGATGATTCGCCAGCAGGGTTTCCAATTCAGTGAGCGCAACGTTTCGTATCCGTATCTGTGGTGGAGTCGTTCGAAGGATTTCGGCTTGCTGGAGCGGTTCGGGTTGCGCCGGCCGAAGCCGTTTGGCGAGCGTGAGGAAACGTTGGTGAATGTCGTTGCGCGCAAGCCATTGCAAGGTGATATCTGATGCACCGCTATCGACCTGCACACCTGTCCCCCTGTGGGAGCTGGCTTGCCAGCGATAGCGGTGTGTCAGTTAACCAAAATGCTGGATGTGCCGCCGCCATCGCTGGCGAGCCAGCTCCCACAGGGGTTGTGGTGTGGCTGGTATTGTTGCTAACGGCCCTGCTAAGTGGTTGCGCCAGCCAGGCCCCGCTGCCCGCGAGCAACCCGACACTGCCATTACCGTTGCAATTGCACATCGAACGCCAGCAAGCCGATCAGCGTCAGGACTGGCTGTTGGTGATCCAGCGCGAAGGCCCCGGCATCCGCTGGTCGATGATGGACCCGCTGGGCATCCCCCAGGCGCGTCAGCAGTTGATCGACGGTCGCTGGCAGGCCGACGGGCTATTGCCGCCCAACCCGGAAGCCCGGGAGCTGTTTGCCGCGTTGCTGTTCGCCTTGACCCCCTCCGGCGAACTGGCGCGCAATTACCCCGCCGCGCAGCAGCAGGGCGAGCAACGCACGCTGGCGCCGCGCTGGGCGATCCGTTATGCACAACCGTTGAGCTTCGAATTGAATCTGCCCCAAGGCCCGCACTATCGGGTTTCTCCCCTCGGTGAACCGACGCCATGACTGCCTACCTCAATGCCCTCGGCGTGATCTGCGCACTGGGCCGCGACAAGCATCAGGTCGCGCACAACCTGTTTGCCGGTGACTGCTCGGGCATGCGCCGCGAGTCCGGCTGGGTGGCCGGGCGTGAGTTGCCGGTAGCGGCGGTGCACGGTGAGCTGGCGGCGATTCCGGCCGAACTGGCCGACCAGAGCAGCCGCAACAATCAACTGCTGCTGGAAGCCGCGCTGCAGATTCGCGAGGACATCGACCGGGCGATTCAGACCTACGGTCGCGAGCGTATCGGCGTGGTGCTCGGCACCAGCACCTCGGGCATCGACGAAGCCAGCCGAGGGCTGGCGCACTACCTTCGCGAGCAGCAGTTCCCGACCGAGTACGACTATCGGCAACAGGAACTTGGCGCCCCGGCGAATTTTCTCGCCGACTGGCTGCAACTCAGCGGCCCGACCTACGTGATTTCCACCGCCTGCACGTCCAGTGCGCGGGCGTTGATGAGCGCGCAGCGTCTGCTTGATCTGGGCCTGTGCGACGCGGTGCTGTGCGGCGGGGTCGATAGCCTGTGCAAACTGACGCTTAACGGTTTCAGCGCGCTGGAAGCGGTGTCCGACGAGCGCTGCAATCCGTTCTCGGCCAACCGCAATGGCATCAACATCGGCGAAGCGGCGGTGCTATTCCTGATGAGCAAGCAGCGCAGCGACGGCCCGGCCATTGCCCTGCTCGGCAGCGGCGCCAGCTCCGACGCGCACCATATTTCCGCGCCGGAACCGAGCGGTCGCGGCGCCCTGCAAGCGATGCAGAAAGCCTTGAGCCGCGCACAGCTGCAAGCGACGCAAATCAGCTACCTGAACCTGCATGGCACGGCGACCCAGCACAACGATGCGATGGAAAGTCTGGCCGTCGCCACGCTGTTCCCCGACGGCGTGGCTTGCTCGTCGACCAAGCCGATGACCGGCCACACCCTCGGCGCGGCCGGCGCCCTCGAAGCGGCGTTCTGCTGGCTGAGCCTGAGCGCCGACAACCCGCAGCACGCCTTGCCGCCACACGTCTGGGATGCCCAGCCCGACCCCGACTTGCCGACGCTGAAGTGGGTGACCGCGAGCGAGCGCCTGTCGTCCATTGCACCCCGCTACCTGATGAGCAACTCGTTTGCCTTCGGCGGCAATAACGTCAGCCTGATTATCGGAGACGCCCCATGAACGACTGGCCGCTCGCCGAACTGCTGCCCCACGCTGGCGACATGATTCTGATCGACTGCATCCTCAGCTTCGACGAGGAGCAGATCCACACCCGCCTCACGGTCAAGCCCGACGGCCTGTTCAACCTGCCCGACGGCAGCCTGCCGGCGTGGGTCGGCATCGAGTTGATGGCGCAGAGCGTCGCCGCCTTCGCCGGTTGTCATGCTCGCTTGAAGGGCAAACCGGTCGAGCTCGGCTTCCTCCTCGGCACCCGCAAGTTCGAGTGCAACGTCGAGGCGTTTCCGGCCGGCAGCGAACTGACCATCCACGGCATTCGTTCGCTGGAAGACGACAACGGCATGGGGGTTTTCGAATGCCACATCAATGCCCCCGGCATCGAGGCCAGCGCCCGCCTGAACGTGTTCCGCCCGCCGCAGCCCAGCCAATACCTTGAACAAAACAGAGAGTCGAACGATGACTGAATCCGTACTGGTCACCGGCTCCAGCCGTGGCATCGGCCGCGCCATTGCCTTGCGTCTGGCGCAGGCCGGGCACGACATCGTCCTGCATTGCCGCAGCGGCGTAGCTGAAGCCCAGGCCGTGAAAGCCGAAGTCGAAGCGCTGGGCCGCAACGCGCGCATCCTGCAATTCGACGTCGCCGACCGCGAAACCTGCAAAACCATCCTCGAAGCCGACGTCGAAACCCACGGTGCCTATTACGGCGTGGTGCTCAACGCCGGCCTGACCCGCGATGGCGCTTTTCCGGCGTTGAGCGATGACGATTGGGACGTGGTGTTGCGCACCAACCTCGACGGTTTCTACAACGTCCTGCACCCGGTGATGATGCCGATGATCCGTCGTCGCGCCGCCGGTCGGATCGTCTGCATCACTTCGGTGTCGGGTTTGATCGGCAACCGTGGCCAGGTCAACTACAGCGCCTCCAAGGCCGGGGTGATCGGTGCGGCGAAAGCGTTGGCGATTGAACTGGGCAAGCGCAAAATCACGGTTAATTGCGTCGCGCCGGGCCTGATCGACACGGCGATGCTCGACGAAAACGTGCCGGTGGAAGAGCTGATGAAAATGATCCCCGCACAACGCATGGGCACCCCGGAAGAGGTCGCTGCTGCGGTGAATTTCCTGATGTCGGCGGAAGCCTCGTACATCACCCGCCAGGTCCTGGCGGTCAACGGAGGCCTGTGCTGATGAAGCGCGTTGTCGTCACCGGCATGGCCGGCATCACCTCGCTGGGCAGCGACTGGCAGACCATCGCCGGCAACTTCGCGGCCAACCGCAGCGGCATCCGCCGCATGGACGAGTGGGACCGCTTCAGCGAACTCAACACCCGCCTGGCCGGGCCGATCGATGATTTTGTAGTGCCGCCGCACTGGACCCGCAAACAACTGCGCAGCATGGGCCGGGTGTCACGGCTGGCGGTGGGCGCGGCGGAACAGGCACTGGCCGACGCCGGCCTGCTCGGTGACGAAACCATCAAGGACGGGCGCATGGGCGTGGCCTGTGGTTCGTCCACCGGCAGCACCGACGAGATCAAGGCGTTCGGCAACATGCTGCTCAACTCGGTGGCCGAAGGCCTCAACGCCAACTCCTACGTGCGGATGATGCCGCACACCACCGCGGCCAACATCAGCATTTTCTTCGGCCTCACCGGACGCCTGATCCCGACGTCCAGCGCCTGCACCAGCGGCAGTCAGGGCATCGGCTACGCGTATGAAGCGATCAAGTTCGGACGGCTGCCACTGATGCTCGCCGGCGGTGCCGAAGAGCTGTGCCCGACCGAAGCCATGGTCTTCGACGCGCTGTACGCCACCAGCCTGAAAAACGACGCGCCACAGACCAGCCCACGTCCGTACGACAAGGGCCGCGACGGTCTGGTGATCGGCGAAGGCGGCGGCATGCTGGTACTCGAAGAGCTGGAGCATGCGCTGGCTCGCGGGGCGCGGATCCACGCCGAGATCGTCGGTTTCGGCAGCAACGCCGACGGCCAGCACACCACCCGCCCGGAGCAGGTGACCATGCGCCGGGCCATGGAACTGGCGCTGGAAGACGCCGGACTGTCGCCGGATGCCATCGGTTACGTCAATGGACACGGCACGGCTACAGAACAGGGCGACATTGCCGAAACACTGGCGACCAGCAGTCTGTTCGGCGAACACATGCCGATCAGCTCACAGAAGAGTTTCCTCGGCCACACGCTAGGGGCCTGCGGGGCGCTGGAGTCATGGTTCAGCATCGAGATGATGAATCGCGACCTGTATGTGCACACGCTCAACCTCGACGAGGTCGACCCGCACTGCGGCAAGCTCGATTACCTGCGCGGCGAATTCCGCCAGATGCATCACGAGTACGTGATGAACAACAATTTCGCTTTTGGTGGCGTCAACACCTCGTTGATTTTCCGCCGCTGGCACTGACCGCAACACGTTTGGAGTGAAGGGAATGACTCAGTTTCACCGCATCGCCGCCCTGCTGGCCCTGGCCTTTGTGCTCGGCGGTTGCACCAGCAAACCGGTTTACAACGCCAAGGAAGAGTTCTCGCCCAACCTCGGCTTCACCCAGCAACAGATGAGCCGCGCCATCGTCACCGCGCTCAATGATCGCCAGTGGGTGGTGCAGTCGGTGCGCCCGGGCATGATCAAAGCGGCGATTACCGTACGCGGCCGTCACCACGCCGAAGTCGACATCCCGTTCAGCCCGACCTCGTTTGAAATCGACTACCGCAGCAGCTACGGCCTCGACGCCAAGGACGGCAAGATCCACGGCAACTACAATCGCTGGGTCAACCGCCTGCGCGACAACGTGCTCAAGGAACTGTCGATCAACCCGGACATCGAGTTCGTCAACGACTTGGGCATCGTCAAGCAAGGCGCCGACGAACCGACCTACCTGAGCTTTCGCGAGGGCGTCAAACGCGCCACCGACGCCGGCCTGCTCGACGGCAGTGTGAAGTTCTACCTGGCCGGCGAAACCCTGCCTAAACAGGTGCGCAAACTCGACACCGTGAGCAGCAGCCGCAAAACCAACGGCTCGAACAAATCTGACGCCGACGCCTGCTTCTGGGCGCTGCAGTCGGCCCTCGCCACCCTGCAGAACGCCGCGAAAAAAGCCGACGCCAACGCCGTGATCAACATCGCCAGCGTCGACCAGCGCGACCTGTACAAAGACACCGAGAAATTCCAGTGCCGCGCCGGCCTGGTGGTGTCGAGCGTGGCGTTGCGTGGGGATTTGGCGCACGTTGATTGATTGAACTGTAGAAACGACAAAGGGCGCCTTGCGGCGCCCTTTGCTATTCAGTTCAGCTCAAGTGCTGGCATGTAACTTCAAGCCCAACGCCTTCACCACTTTCAGAATCGTTCCAAACTCAGGATTTCCTTCACCTGACAGTGCACGGTAGAGACTTTCTCGAGACAGCCCGGCGTCACGTGCGACTTGGGTCATGCCTCGCGCTCTCGCAATGGTGCCCAGTGCCTTGGCGATAAAGGCAGGATCATCTCCAGCCTCCTCCATGCAGGCATCCAGATAATTGGCCATGTCCTCTTCTGTCTTGAGGTACTCGGCTGAGTCCCAACGAGTGAATTGTTCGGTCATGGGTTTTGCTCCTGCCAAGACTCCGCGATGAGCCTGGCTTGCTTGATATCTCGGGGTTGGCTGCTCTTGTCTCCACCACAAAGGAGGATGACCACTTGCCGACCTTGTTGCATGAAATAGACTCGATATCCGGGGCCATAGTCAATTCTGACTTCGCTGAGCCCCTCACCGACGGCTTTGACATCACCAAAATTCCCATCGGCCATACGATCAATGCGCACCTGAATACGCATCCTGGCGCGGTTGTCAGCCAGCTTCAAAAGCCAGGTGGAGAATGTTGAACTTCGAATGATCTCGGGCATGACCGAGAGTGTAGCCCTTGAGCTACACATGTACCAGACGGTTTTTTCTGCACCGACGTACGGTGTCTACACTCCATAAATCGTTGAATGCTGACTCGCAAAGTCAAGGAGATGACCATGCAAGTGAAAGCCCTGATCGCCGCCGCACTCCTCGGGCTATTTCCCGGCGCCAGCCACGCCACCAACCTGATGTACATGCCGTTCGAGACCGTGCTCTCGGATGCGATTCGCGCCGGGCGGCTGGATGGCAGTGTGAAGTTCTATCTGATCGGCAATGGGCCGCAGGGCACGCATCGCTTGTTGCGCCGGGATGTGGTCAGTGATCTGAAGGCCAACGGCTTCAACAAGAGTGATCACGATTCCTGCGAGTGGGTGCTGCAGTCGAACCTGATCAAGTTGCAGGCCGATGCCAAACGGGTCGGGGCGAATGCGGTGGTCAATATCGTCAGTTATTACGACCAGCATGTGCGCAAGGATTTGAATACCTATGAATGCCGGGCCGGGGTATTTGTGACGCGGGTGGCGTTGAAGGGGGATCTGGTGCGGTTGCCCTGAGGGGCGTTGGTGTTTGAGTTGACGCCTTCGCGAGCAGGCTCGCTCCCACCTTGGAATGCGTTCCCCTGTGGGAGCGAGCCTGCTCGCGATTTGATTGCGCAGCAATCAAGCTTTTGAAGGCTCAACCTTGCGTGTCAGCAGTTCGACAAACGCCTTGGCCATCGGCGATTTCTGATCCTTGCGCTGCACCAGCCACACCGCCGACACCGCCTCCGGATCGAGCAGTGGCCGGTAGACCACGCCGTCGATACGCATCCGCTGGTAGGACGCCGGCAACACCGAAACCCCCAGCCCCGCTGCGACCAGTCCGATGATGGTCATCGCCTCACCGGCCTCCTGGGCGAAGTGCGGACTGAATCCGGCATCGCGCGCCAGACTGAGCAATTGCGCATACAGCCCACTGCCGTAGCTGCGTGGAAAGAACACGAACGGCTCCAGCGCCAGCGCCGAGAGGAACAGCCCTTCCTCGCTGCCTTGCGCCAACGGATGTTTGGAGCCGAGCACCGCCACCAGCGGCTCACGCATCAGCTCCACCACACTCAGCGAATCCGGCAGGCCCAGCGGGCGCATGATCCCGACTTCGATCGACTGATCCACCAGCGCATCCGCGACCATGGTGCTGCTCATCTCCCGCAGGTTCAGGTGCACTGCCGGGAAACGCTGGCGAAAAGCAAAAATCGCCTGGGGAATGGTCGAGTTGAACGGGGCCGACGAAGTGAAGCCAATCTTCAATTCGCCGAGTTCGCCGAGTTGCGCACGCCGGGCGACGTCCGCCGCTTTGTCGACCTGCGCCAGCACCAGCCGCGCCTCCTCCAGAAACAATCGGCCAGCCTCACTCAGCTCGACCCGACGATTGGTGCGTTCGAACAACCGCGCGCCGACCTCTTGCTCCAGCGCCTGAATCTGCTGGCTCAGCGGTGGCTGGGAGATCCCCAGCACCTGTGCGGCGCGGCCGAAATGCAATTCTTCGGCGACGGCGATGAAGTAGCGCAGATGACGCAATTCCATGGAAACCCCATTAGGTCGTTAAAGCTATCAAACAGGTCGAACAATATATTGGATAGAAACATTAGCCAGCTATATGATTTTTTCATTGCCTGCCTGGCCGTGCCCTCCGAGGTCTGATGTGAAAACCGCCGCCGCCCCTCTTGCCCATGAAGTTCCGCCTGCCGCGACGGACGATGTCATCGCCGAGCTGCAGGAGATCTACATCGAAAAAGGTACACCGATGTTCATGCGCACGGTGCTGGCGCTGTTCAGCGGCGGCTTCGCGACCTTCGCCCTGCTGTACTGCGTGCAGCCGATGATGCCGCTGCTGTCCCACGAATATTCGATCAACGCCGCGCAGAGCAGCCTGATTCTGTCGGTGGCGACCGGCATGCTGGCCTTCGGTCTGCTGATCACCGGGCCGATCTCCGACCGCGTCGGGCGCAAACCGGTGATGGTCGCGGCACTGTTCGCCGCCGCGCTGTGCACCATCGCCAGTTCGATGATGCCGAGCTGGCACGGCGTGCTGATCATGCGTGCGCTGATCGGCCTGTCACTGAGCGGCCTGGCGGCCGTGGCGATGACTTACCTGAGTGAGGAAATCCACCCGCAGCACATCGGTCTGGCGATGGGTCTGTACATCGGCGGCAACGCGATTGGCGGGATGAGCGGCCGCTTGATCACCGGGGTATTGATCGACTTCGTCAGTTGGCACACGGCGATGCTGGTGATCGGCGGTCTGGCGCTGATCGCGGCGGCGGTGTTCTGGAAGATACTCCCCGAGTCGCGCAACTTCCGCTCACGCTCGCTGCACCCGCGCAGCCTGCTCGACGGCTTCACGATGCACTTTCGCGACGCCGGCCTGCCATTGCTGTTCCTCGAAGCGTTCGTACTGATGGGCGCCTTCGTCACCCTGTTCAACTACATCGGCTATCGCCTGCTGGCGGCGCCGTACAACCTCGATCAGGTATTTGTCGGCTTGCTGTCGGTGGTGTACCTGTCGGGCATCTACAGTTCGGCGAAAATCGGTTCGCTGGCGGACAAACTGGGGCGGCGCAAAGTGCTGTGGGCAACCATCGCACTGATGTTCGCCGGCCTTGCGCTCACGATGTTCACACCGCTGTTGCTGGTGATCGTCGGCATGTTGATCTTCACCTTCGGCTTCTTCGGCGCGCACTCAGTGGCGAGCAGCTGGATCGGGCGGCGCGCGACCAAGGCCAAGGGCCAGGCGTCGTCGTTGTACCTGTTCAGTTATTACGCAGGCTCCAGCATTGCCGGGACGGCGGGCGGGGTGTTCTGGCATCTGGGCGGCTGGAACGGCATTGGCCTGTTTATTGGTGCGCTGTTGCTGGTGGCACTGCTGGTGGCGTTGAAACTGGCGAAGTTGCCGCCACTTGGTGGTGTGAAAGCTTAAAAGCAAAAGATCGCAGCCTGCGGCAGCTCCTACAGGGAAACGCGAATCCCAATGTAGGAGCTGCCGCAGGCTGCGATCTTTTGATCTTGTACAAAAACGCCCGGCATTGGCCGGGCGTTTTTTATTGGGCGTCGATCACTCGTGATACTGCGCCGACAACTCGTGCACCGCACGCAGGAACGCACCGGCATGCTCCGGATCGACCTCAGGGGTGATGCCGTGGCCGAGGTTGAACACGTGGCCGCTGCCCTTGCCGTAGCTGGCCAGAATGCGCCCGACTTCAGTGCGGATCGCTTCCGGTTTGGCGTAGAGCACGGTCGGGTCCATGTTGCCTTGCAGCGCGACCTTGTCGCCGACACGGGCGCGAGCGTTGCCGATGTCGCAGGTCCAGTCCAGGCCCAGTGCGTCGGCGCCGGCCTCGGCGATGCTTTCCAGCCACAGGCCGCCGTTCTTGGTGAAGAGGATCACCGGCACTTTGCGACCGTCGTGCTCGCGGATCAGGCCGCTGACGATTTTCTTCATGTACGCCAGGGAGAATTCCTGATACGCCGCCGCCGACAGGTTGCCGCCCCAGGTATCGAAGATCTGCACCGCTTGCGCGCCGGCCTGGATCTGGCCGTTGAGGTACGAGGTCACCGACTGCGCCAGCTTGTCCAGCAGCAGGTGCATGGCTTGCGGGTTGTCGTAGAGCATCGCCTTGGTCTTACGGAAGTCCTTCGACGAACCGCCTTCAACCATGTAGGTGGCGAGGGTCCACGGGCTGCCGGAGAAGCCGATCAGCGGCACCCGGCCATTCAGCTCGCGGCGAATGGTGCTGACCGCGTCCATCACATAGCCGAGATCCTTGTGTGGATCAGGGATCGGCAACGCTTCGATGTCCGCCAGGGTGCTGACGACTTTCTTGAAGCGCGGGCCTTCACCGGTCTCGAAGTACAGGCCCTGGCCCATGGCATCGGGAATGGTGAGAATGTCGGAAAACAGGATCGCCGCGTCCAGTTGCGGGTAGCGGTCGAGCGGTTGCAACGTGACTTCGCAAGCGAATTCCGGATTCATGCACAGGCTCATGAAATCACCGGCCTGGGCACGGCTGGCGCGGTATTCAGGCAGGTAGCGGCCGGCCTGGCGCATCATCCACACCGGGGTGACGTCTACAGGTTGCTTGAGCAGGGCGCGGAGGAAACGGTCGTTCTTCAGGGCAGTCATGTCGGCATCCGGAAAAAAAGTGCGGGCATTTTCTCAGAGCGCGACGCAAAAGGCACGGATGCAGGTCAGCCTTTTGTCTATCGGGTCAATTTATTGCGTTGGAATACTGATTTTGCAACACCCCAAAACACTGTGGGAGCTGGCTTGCCAGCGATGCAGGCAACTCGGTTTCTCAGGTAAACCTAGTTGATGCTATCGCTGGCAAGCCAGCTCCCACAGGTACTGCATTTCAATCGTTTGGAACGTAATCAGACGCCCAGGTAATCGAGGATCCCTTCGGCGGCATTGCGGCCTTCGAAGATCGCCGTTACCACCAGGTCGGAACCGCGCACCATGTCGCCACCGGCGAAGATTTTCGGGTTGCTGGTCTGGTGCTTGTACTGACCTTGCTCAGGCGCAACGACGCGGCCCTGGCTGTCGGTCTGGATTTCGAACTGTTCGAACCACGGCGCCGGGCTTGGACGGAAACCGAACGCGATGACCACGGCGTCGGCCGGGATGATCTCTTCGGAGCCCGGGATCGGCTCGGGGCTGCGGCGGCCACGGGCGTCCGGTTCGCCGAGACGGGTCTCGACCACCTTCACGCCTTCGACCTTGTCTTCACCGACGATCGCGATTGGCTGGCGGTTGTAGAGGAATTTCACGCCTTCTTCCTTGGCGTTCTTCACCTCTTTGCGCGAGCCGGGCATGTTCGCTTCGTCACGACGATAAGCACAGGTCACCGACTTGGCGCCCTGACGGATCGAGGTGCGGTTGCAGTCCATCGCCGTGTCGCCACCGCCGAGTACCACGACCTTCTTGCCTTTCATGTCGACGAAATCTTCCGGCGACTTTTCAAAGCCCAGGTTGCGGTTGACGTTGGCGATCAGGAAATCCAGCGCGTCATAGACGCCCGGCAGATCCTCACCGGCAAAACCACCCTTCATGTAGGTGTAGGTGCCCATGCCCATGAATACCGCATCGTATTCGGCGAGCAGTTGCTCCATGGTCACGTCCTTGCCGACCTCAGTGTTGAGGCGGAACTCGATGCCCATCCCGGTGAAGACCTCGCGACGATTGCTCAGCACGGTCTTCTCAAGCTTGAACTCGGGAATGCCGAAGGTCAGCAGACCGCCGATTTCCGGGTTCTTGTCGAACACCACCGGGGTCACACCGCCACGCACCAGCACGTCGGCACAGCCCAGACCCGCCGGGCCCGCACCGATGATCGCGACACGTTTGCCGGTCGGTTTGACCTTGGACATGTCCGGGCGCCAGCCCATGGCGAATGCGGTGTCGGTGATGTACTTCTCGACCGAACCGATGGTCACCGCACCGAAACCGTCGTTGAGGGTGCAGGCACCCTCGCACAGCCGATCCTGCGGGCACACCCGGCCACAGACTTCCGGCAGGGTGTTGGTCTGGTGCGACAGCTCGGCCGCCTGGAGGATGTTGCCCTCGGCCACCAATTTGAGCCAGTTTGGAATGAAGTTGTGCACCGGGCACTTCCATTCGCAATACGGGTTGCCGCAACCCAGGCAGCGGTGGGCCTGGTCGGCCGACTGCTGGGGTTTGAACGGTTCGTAGATCTCGACGAACTCTTTCTTGCGTTGACGCAACAGTTTCTTCTTCGGATCCTTGCGCCCGACATCGATGAACTGGAAGTCGTTATTCAGACGTTCAGCCATTGTTAAAACCTCATCAAACTCTTCAGGCGCATATCACTGCGGGTTGGCACGAGTGCTGGAAAGCAACGACTTCAGGTTGGCAGCCTTAGGCTTGACCAGCCAGAAACGACGCAGGTAGTCATCAAGGTTCTCGGCGAGTTCACGACCCCACTCGCTCTCGGTTTCCTTGACGTACTCGTTCAGCACGTTCTGCAGGTGGCTGCGGTAGGCTTCCATCGCCTCGCCGCTGATCCGCTGGATTTCCACCAGTTCGTGGTTGACCCGGTCAACGAAGGTGTTGTCCTGATCGAGCACGTAGGCGAAACCACCGGTCATGCCAGAGCCGAAGTTGTAACCGGTCTTGCCCAAAACGCAGACGAAACCACCGGTCATGTACTCGCAGCAGTGATCGCCAGTGCCTTCCACGACCGTGTGGGCACCGGAGTTGCGCACGGCAAAACGCTCGCCTGCGGTGCCGGCGGCGAACAGCTTGCCGCCGGTGGCGCCGTACAGGCAGGTGTTGCCGATGATGGCGCTGTTCTGAGTCTGATAGACGCTGCCCTTCGGCGGCACGATGACCAGTTTGCCGCCGGTCATGCCTTTGCCGACGTAGTCGTTGGCGTCGCCTTCCAGGTACATGTGCAGACCACCAGCGTTCCACACGCCGAAGCTCTGACCGGCCGTGCCTTTGAAGCGGAAGGTGATCGGCGCGTTGGCCATGCCCTGATTGCCGTGCTTGCGCGCGATTTCGCCGGAGATCCGCGCGCCGATCGAACGGTCGCAGTTGCAGATGTCCAGTTCGAACTCGGCGCCGCTGAGGTCGTTGATCGCCGACGTCGCCATGTCGACCATTTTCTCGGCCAGCAGGCCCTGGTCGAATGGCGGGTTGCGCTCAACGCCGCAGAATTGCGGTTTGTCCGCCGGGATGTGATCGCTGCCCAGCAGCGGGGTCAGATCCAGATGGTGTTGCTTGGCGGTCTGGCCTTCGAGGATTTCCAGCAGATCGGTGCGGCCGATCAGCTTTTCGAGGGAGCGCACGCCGAGCTTGGCCAGCCACTCACGGGTTTCTTCGGCGACGTAGGTGAAGAAGTTCACCACCATGTCGACGGTACCGATGTAGTGATCCTTGCGCAGCTTCTCGTTCTGCGTCGCAACGCCGGTGGCGCAGTTGTTCAGGTGGCAGATGCGCAGGTATTTGCAGCCCAGGGCGATCATCGGCGCCGTACCGAAGCCGAAGCTTTCGGCGCCGAGGATCGCGGCCTTGATCACGTCGAGGCCGGTTTTCAGGCCGCCGTCGGTCTGCACCCGGACTTTGCCGCGCAGGTCGTTGCCGCGCAGGGTCTGGTGGGTTTCAGCGAGGCCGAGTTCCCACGGAGCGCCCGCGTATTTGATCGAGGTCAGCGGCGAAGCACCGGTGCCACCGTCATAGCCGGAGATGGTGATCAAGTCCGCATAGGCCTTGGCCACACCGGCGGCGATGGTGCCGACGCCCGCTTCCGCTACCAGTTTCACCGAAACCAGTGCCTTCGGGTTGACCTGTTTCAGGTCGAAGATCAATTGCGACAAGTCTTCGATGGAGTAGATGTCGTGGTGCGGCGGTGGCGAAATCAGGGTCACGCCCGGCACTGCGTAACGCAGCTTGGCGATCAGCCCGTTGACCTTGCCGCCCGGCAGTTGCCCGCCCTCGCCCGGCTTGGCGCCCTGCGCGACCTTGATCTGCAGCACTTCGGCGTTGACCAGGTATTCCGGGGTGACACCGAAACGGCCGGTCGCGACTTGTTTGATTTTCGAGCTCTTGATGGTGCCGTAGCGCGCCGGGTCTTCGCCGCCTTCGCCGGAGTTGGAACGCGCACCGAGGCGGTTCATGGCTTCGGCCAGGGCTTCGTGCGCTTCCGGCGACAGTGCGCCCAGCGAGATACCGGCGGAGTCGAAGCGCTTGAGCACCGATTCCAGCGGTTCGACTTCGCTGATGTCCAGCGGCTTGTCGAGGGTCTTGACCTTGAACAGGTCGCGGATCATCGACACCGGGCGGTTATCCACCAGCGAGGTGTATTCCTTGAACTTGGCATAGTCGCCCTGCTGCACGGCGGCTTGCAGGGTGTTGACCACGTCCGGGTTGTAAGCGTGATATTCGCCGCCGTGGACGAACTTCAGCAGACCGCCCTGCTGGATCGGCTTGCGCGGACTCCAGGCTTCGGTAGCGAGGGCTTTCTGCTCGGCTTCGATGTCGACGAAACGCGCACCCTTGATGCGGCTCGGCACGCCACGGAAGCTCAGTTCGCAAACTTCTTCGGACAGGCCGATGGCTTCGAACAGTTGCGCACCGCGGTACGAGGCGATGGTCGAGATGCCCATCTTCGACAGGATCTTCAACAGGCCTTTGGTGATGCCTTTGCGGTAGTTCTTGAACACCTCATAGAGGTCGCCCAGCACTTCACCGGTGCGGATCAGGTCGCCCAGCACTTCGTAGGCCAGGAACGGATAGACCGCCGAGGCGCCGAAACCGATCAGCACCGCAAAGTGATGCGGATCGCGCGCGGTGGCGGTTTCCACGAGGATGTTGGAATCGCAGCGCAGGCCTTTTTCGGTCAAGCGATGGTGCACCGCGCCGGTGGCCATGGAAGCGTGGATCGGCAGCTTGCCCGGGGCGATATGGCGGTCGCTCAGAACGATCTGGGTACGCCCGGCACGCACGGCTTCTTCAGCCTGATCCGCAACGTTGCGGATCGCCGCTTCGAGGCCGACGCTTTCGTCGTAGTTGAGGTCGATGATCTGCCGCTCGAAACCCGGGCGGTCGAGGTTCATCAGCGAGCGCCACTTGGCCGGCGAGATCACTGGCGAGCTGAGGATCACGCGCGAGGCGTGCTCCGGCGATTCCTGGAAGATGTTGCGCTCGGCCCCGAGGCAGATTTCCAGCGACATCACGATCGCTTCACGCAGCGGGTCGATCGGCGGGTTGGTGACCTGCGCGAACTGCTGGCGGAAATAGTCGTACGGCGTGCGCACGCGCTGCGACAGCACGGCCATCGGCGTGTCGTCGCCCATCGAGCCAACGGCTTCGTAGCCCTGTTCGCCGAGCGGACGCAGCACCTGATCACGCTCTTCAAACGTGACCTGATACATCTTCATGTATTGCTTGAGCTGATCGACGTCGTAGAACGCCGAACCGTGGTCGTTGTCTTCCATGGTCGCCTGGATGCGCAGGGCATTCTTGCGCAACCATTGCTTGTACGGATGACGGGACTTCAGACGGTTGTCGATCGCGTCGGTGTCGAGGATCTGCCCGGTTTCGGTGTCAACGGCGAGGATCTGGCCCGGGCCGACACGGCCCTTGGCGATCACGTCTTGCGGCTGGTAGTTCCAGACGCCGATTTCCGAAGCAACGGTGATGAAACCGTTGGTGGTGGTGACCCAGCGCGCCGGACGCAGACCGTTACGGTCGAGCAGGCACACCGCGTAACGACCATCGGTCATCACCACGCCGGCCGGGCCGTCCCACGGCTCCATGTGCATCGAGTTGTACTCGTAGAACGCACGCAGATCCGGGTCCATGGTTTCAACGTTCTGCCACGCAGGCGGAATGATCATCCGCACGCCACGGAACAGGTCGATGCCACCGGTGACCATCAGTTCGAGCATGTTGTCCATGCTCGAGGAGTCGGAACCGACACGGTTGACCAGCGGGCCGAGCTCCTCCAGATCCATCAGATCGTTGGTGAACTTGGTCCGACGGGCCTGTGCCCAGTTACGGTTACCGGTAATGGTATTGATCTCGCCGTTGTGGGCGAGAAAGCGGAATGGCTGGGCCAGCGGCCATTTCGGCAAGGTGTTGGTGGAGAAGCGCTGGTGGAACACGCAGATCGCGGTTTGCAGGCGCTGGTCACCCAGGTCCGGATAGAACGCGGCCAGGTCGGCCGGCATCATCAGGCCTTTATAGATGATGGTCTTGTGCGAAAAGCTGCAGATGTAGTGGTCGGTGTCGGCGGCGTTGGCCACCGACGAGCGACGGCGGGCGCTGAACAGTTTGACCGCCATGTCCTGATCGCTCAGGCCTTCACCGCCGATGTACACCTGCTCGATCTGCGGCAGGCGCTCAAGGGCCAGGCGGCCGAGGACGCTGGTGTCGATCGGCACTTTGCGCCAGCCGATCAGTTGCAGGCCTTCAGCGAGGATCTCGCGGTTCATGTTCTCGCGAGCGGCTTCGGCCTTGGCCGGATCCTGGTTGAAGAAGACCATGCCCACGGCATATTGCTTGGGCAGCTCGACGCTGAAGTTTTCCTGGGCCATCGCCCGCAGGAACGCGTCAGGCTTTTGAATCAGCAGACCGCAACCGTCACCGGTCTTGCCGTCGGCATTAATCCCACCGCGGTGGGTCATGCAGGTCAGGGCCTCGATGGCCGTTTGCAAAAGGGTATGACTGGGCTCGCCCTGCATATGGGCTATCAGGCCGAAACCGCAGTTATCCTTGAATTCATCTGGTTGGTACAGACCTGCTTTCATAGACACTTTCTCACCAGGCTGCCTCTTTACGAGGCAAATTTCTTTTCAATTCAACCACTTGCTTGCCGCGCCGAACGTACGCCGGCTTTGCGGGGGCAAAAGGGTGGTCATTGTACACAGCGACACAGACGCTCACAAATTTGACGACGAAATGTCGCAAATCTATGTCGCATTTGTGAAAGGTTTAAAGCGATCTGCTGTGCTAGTCAAAACTTTTTTAATTTTGACCGCAACGACTCAAAGACTACTGTGACGCAGACACCACAAGGCACGCGACCTGGAAGGAAGCGCGCACTCGTAGAAATTTTGAGGTGCTTGGAGAGGCGGCCTGGGTAAGGCCGCCGAATCTTCAGCGAGTTGTTGCCAGTTCCTGTTGGACGCTGGCGACAGTGCGAGGCCAAGGTTTACCAGCCTGAACCTTCGCTGGCAAGGCCTTGATGGCAGAAACGGCTGCATCACGATTGGCGAAATTGCCGTAGGTGATCACGTAGAGAGGCTTGCCGTTGAGGACTTTCTTGAAATAACGGTACTCGCCGCCCTGCTCCTTGACGAAGTTTTGCGCGGTCGCTTCGGAGCTGGTGCCGAGGATCTGCACCACGTAGTTGCTGGTCGGCTGACCGGCGTACCAGCTGCCACCGGCAGCCTTGGCAACGGTAACCGGTTTCTCGGCCGGTTTGGCGGCAGCAACAGGCTTGGCCGGAGCCGGAGTCGGTTTGGCCGCTGGCGCTGCCGGAGCAGGCTTGGCGGTAGCGACCTGAGTCGGTGCCGGGGTCGGCTTGGCGGCTGGCACCGGAACCGGGGTTGGCGCCGGGCCGGCCGGAACACCTGCCGGTGGTGCGGAAGTCGTTACGGTCGGCGGCGTCGCGCTGGACCCTTCGACAGGCACGCCGTCGTCGCCTTCGGTGATACCGCCAGCAGCCTCAGCCAGCGGGCCGCGCATGACCGGTTGCGAGTTGCCGACCAGCGGCAACGGCATCGGCTGGGTATTGCCGGCGAACTCGACATTCGGTGCGCCACCCTTGGCGCCCTGACCCAATGGCAGTTGTGCCTGTTCGTTGGCGGGTGCGCCGGTGGTTGGCGCCTTGTTTCGACCCGGCATCAGCCAGGCGGCGGCGACCGCGACCACAACGACGGCGGATATCGCCAATACGTGTTTCTTCGGCATGTTGAACCCCATACTTGGACGCTTGACCGCAGAGCGGCTGGCAATCATGACTTCGATCAGTGCATCGCGAGCGACCTGGTTGATGTTGCCAGGCCAACCCTCGGCGCTTTCGTGAATCTCAGAGATCTGATCCGCGGTGAAAAGTTCGACACCCCGGCCTGCACCTTCGAGCCGTTGGTCGAGATATTCGCGGGTCTCTTCTTCGGTGTACGGCTGCAATTCGATGACGTGGAAGCGCTCTTCCTCGAGGTGCAAGGCCTCCAGTTGCGCGATCAGCGACGACTCACCGAACAGGAACACATGCGGGCGACCTTCCGGTGCACCGGCCCCTAGCGCCATCAGCGCTTCGAGCGCGGATTCGTCGAGCTGCTCGGCGTCATCCACCAGCAGATAGACCTCCTGGCCGGTAAGCGCGAGCTGCACCACCTGATCCAGAATCGCGCCAACTTCGGCCTGAGCCACGTTCAGTGCCTGAGCCACCTGACGCAGCACGCCGGCGGCATCGCCAGCTCCACGGGCCGACACGACAACGCTTTGTACCGATTGCTTGTTGGTGCTGGCCACCAGCGCCTGACGCAGCAAGGTCTTGCCGCTGCCCTGCGGGCCGGTGACCACCAGCAGCAACTGGCTGTAACGCGCCAGGTGGTGCAATTGCCCCAGCACCGGTTTGCGCTGGGCCGGGAAGAATTTGAAGCCCGGCACCCGCGGCGCGAAAGGGTCGTGACTTAACTGGAAATGGCCGAGGAACGCCTCGTCGGCATGCAAACTAGTCATCGGAATCTTATTAACCTTTAAGCTGAGCCAGAGCGCGGTAATCCGCTCCCAGCGTGGCCTGTAGAACCTCTTTCGGATAATCGGCGGTCACCACCGCTTCGCCCATCCGGCGCAGCAGCACCAGGCGCAGACGACCGTCGATCACTTTTTTATCAATTGCCATATGTTCGAAAAAATCGGCTTCGGTCATTTCTTCCGGCGGAATCACCGGCAGACCGGCACGCTGGAACAGACGAATGCCGCGATCACGTTCCTGCTCGCTGATCCAGCCCAGACGCGCGGACATCTCCAGCGCCATCACGGTGCCAGCGGCCACCGCCTCACCATGCAACCAGACACCATAGCCCATGTGGGTCTCGATGGCGTGGCCGAAGGTGTGGCCGAGATTGAGCGTGGCGCGCACGCCGGTTTCCTTCTCATCGGCACCGACCACTGCCGCCTTGGCCGCGCAGGAGCGCTCGATGGCATAGGTCAGGGCCTTCTGGTCCAGCGCGCGCAGAGCGTCGACGTTGTTTTCGAGCCAGGTCAGGAACGGCTCGTCGCAGATCAGACCGTACTTGATGACTTCAGCTAGACCGGCGGACAGCTCACGCTCTGGCAGGGTTTTCAGGGACGCGGTATCGATCAGCACCACGTTCGGCTGATAGAACGCGCCGACCATGTTCTTGCCCAGCGGATGGTTGATACCGGTCTTGCCGCCCACCGACGAATCGACCTGGGACAGCAGCGTGGTAGGAATCTGGATGAAATCGACACCGCGCTGGTAGCAGGCGGCGGCAAAACCGGCCATGTCACCGATGACACCACCACCGAGGGCGATGATCGTGGTGCGGCGGTCGTGACGGGCAGTCAGCAGGCCGTCGAAGATCAGTTGCAGGGTTTCCCAGTTCTTGAAGGCTTCGCCGTCCGGCAGCACCACCGAGATCACCGAGAACTGCGCAAGGCTGCGGGTCAGACGTTCGAGATAGAGCGGCGCAACGGTCTCGTTGGAGATGATTGCCACTTGCCGCCCATGGATATGCGGCGCCAGCAACTCGGGCTGATCCAACAAACCTTCGCCAATATGAATCGGGTAGCTGCGCTCGCCTAGATCGACCTTGAGTGTCTGCATGTGTCCCCACAGTGAAGATGGAAGCAGGCGTCCTGCCCTGAATTATTGGTTGTCTGCGGCCTATAGCGAATCTGACGCCGCTCGCACGCCATCCGCCACAACCTCGGCGGCTGTGACAGGACGCCGAGGATAGCGCATTTCCGGCGGCGCTTTAACGGGGTGGCAGCTGCGCCAGACGGTCGAGAATGTCGAGCACCACCATGCGCGGTGGCCGTTCGTCGGTTTCAACCACCAGATCGGCGATCTCTCGATAGAGCGGATCGCGGATCTCGAGCAGGTCTCGCAGGGTTTTCGCCGGATCGGCGGTGCGCAGCAAAGGACGATTGCGATCGCGCGACGTACGCCCGACCTGCTGCTCGACGGAGGCATGCAGATACACCACCCGCCCGCCCGCGTGCAGGGCCTTGCGGTTGGCATCGCGCATTACCGCACCGCCGCCGGTCGCCAGTACCACGCCGTCGAACGCGCACAGCTCGGCGATCATCGCCTGCTCACGGTCACGAAAGCCGGGCTCGCCTTCCTTGTCGAAGATCCACGGGATATTGGCGCCCGTGCGCAGTTCAATTTCCTTGTCGGAATCTTTGAACGGCAGGCGCAGCTCTTTGGCCAGCAACCGGCCGATGGTGCTTTTTCCAGCGCCCATCGGTCCTACAAGAATCAAATTTCGCACAGAATCAACGACTCACAGCAATCGCCTGGTTATTCATGATACGCGGAGTGAGAAATACCAGCAGCTCGGATTTTTTCTCCGAAACCACATCACGCCGGAAAAGGCGGCCAAGATACGGCACATCGCCAAGAAATGGCACCTTATCTACGACCTTGCTTTGAGTATTTGAGAAAACGCCCCCAATCACGATGGTCTCGCCGTCGTTCACCAGCACCTTGGCGTTGACCTCGTTCTTCTTGATCGGCGGTACATCCTGCACCTTGTTCAGGTAGTCCGGTTCGTCCTTGGTGACCTTGACCTCCATGATGATGCGGTTGTCGGGGGTGATCTGCGGCGTCACTTCCAGCGACAGCGAAGCCTCCTTGAACGACACCGATGTCGCGCCGCTGGAGCTCGCCTCCTGATACGGAATCTCGGTGCCTTTGAGGATCTTTGCCGTCTCCTTGTCTGAGGTGACCACTTTGGGCTGCGAGACGATTTCACCGTTGCCGGTCTTCTCCATGGCGGTCAGCTCAAGATCGAGCAGCACATTGTCGGTGATGAAGGCGATGCCGATCCCCGAGGTATTACCGACCGTGCCCATGTCGACGAACGGCGAGTTGGTACTGGTACTGCCCGGTGTGCCGATGGTGGTCGACGAGCCATTGCTGACCCCCGAGGTGTTCCAGTTGCCCTTGTTCTGGATCGAGCCGCCCCAGCGCACGCCCAGACTCTTGTCGTAATCGACGTTGGCCTCGACGATCCGCGCCTCGATCATCACCTGGCGCACCGGAATATCCAGTTGCGCCACGATCCGCCGCAGTTCGTCGAGGCGATCCTGGGTCTGGTAGGCAATGATGTTGTTGGTGCGTTCATCGACGGTAATCGAGCCACGCTCGTCGATTTTCGCCTCGGCACTGGTCACCGACTGGAACAGCTTGGCGATGTCCGCGGCCTTAGCGTAATTCACTTGCAGCAGCTCGCGGCGCAGCGGTGCCAGTTCGGCGATCTGTTTCTGCGACTCCAGTTCCTGGCGTTCACGGGCAGCGATTTCGTCGGCCGGCGCCACCAGCAACACGTTGCCGATCTTGCGCTTGTCCAGCCCTTTGGTTTTCAACACAAGATCAAGCGCCTGATCCCACGGCACGTTCTGCAGACGCAGGGTGATCCCGCCCTGCACCGTATCGCTGGCCACCAGATTGAGGTTGGTAAAGTCGGCGATCAGTTGCAGCACCGAACGCACGTCGATGTCCTGGAAATTCAGCGAAAGCTTTTCGCCGCTGTAGCTGTTGCGGTCAACGTTGCGCTTTTGCAGGTCATCGACCGTCATCGGTCGAATGCTGACGGTCAGCTTGTTGTCGGTCTGGTAGGTGGAATAGTCGAACGTGCCGCTGGGTTCGACGGTGATGACCGCACGATCACCGGTGGCGGCAGCGTTGACGAACTGCACCGGCGTGGCGAAGTCCTTGACGTCGAGGCGCACCCGCAGCCTGTCGGGCAACTGCGTGCGGGCAAAGCTCAGGATGATCTTGCCGTCATGCTCCTGAATGTCCGGGGCGATGGTCGGGTCCGACAGGTCGATGACGACGTTGCCCTCCCCCGCAGTGCCACGCTGGAAGTCGACGCCACGAATGGTTTTGGCGACGGGGGTATAAGCCTTCGCCGGCGCTGGAGCCGCGACCGGTCGTGGCGCAACAGCGGCTGGCCGTGGTGCAGCAGGCTTGGCGCCCTGCCCGACCACCACGAACAGATTGTTGCCCTCGACCCGTGAGGTGTAGGGCGTCAGTTGCGTCAGGTTGATGATCAGGCGCGTACGGTCGTTGGCTTCGACCACTGTAGCGGTTCGCGCGTTGCCGCTGCCCAGATCGCGGGTCTTGTTCGTCAGTTGGCTGGCGACACCCGGCAGATCCAGGGCAATTCGCGCCGGCGATTCGGTGGTGTAGCCCTTGGGTTGCGGTGGCGGGCTGTCGAACGACAGCTTCAACTCAATGCGATCACCCGGCAACGCCGCGACATCCAGCGTCTTGAGGCTGGCCGCCTGAACCATCGGTGAAAGCAGCGCTATCCATAGCGAAAAACCGAGGGTGGAGAAAATCCTGTTCATTGTTCGACTTCCACTATGAGTGCTCTTTCAAAGGAATGGTGCGCGGACGTTCCAGCCAGGCGCCTTCGCCGTCGGGCACGATCTCGACCACATCGACCTGAGTGGCGCTGATGGCGACAATGCGCCCGTCGTTGCGCCCCAGGTAGTCGCCGACTTTCAACCGATGCACTGCACCCGCCCCGCGCAGCAAGGCAAAGGAGCCGCTGGCATTGGAGATCGTGCCAACCATTTCAAACTGCTCGATGTTGAAACCTTCGAGGTATTGCTTGACCCGGTTGGGGTCGGGTTTGACGTTGCGCGAGCCACGCTGCTGCCCGGCCAGATCGACGCGCACCTGGCGCGAGAACGGGCTACGCAGGTTGGCCGCGCTGTAGGTAAAAGTAGGATAGGAATGAAACGTCGGCGTCGGCTCGATCCGGCCGGCCGGGCGCAGACGCACCTCGTTCATGTAGGCATCGAGGTCGCTGAAGTCATCTCCACCAAAGCATCCGCCAAGACCCAGCAACAGCACCGACAGGGCGAAATAACGGATCGGGGTCATTTGTCCAACCCCTTGTCGTTATAGCGGTAGGTCTTGGCGAGAATGCTCATGCGCAGCTTCGTCCCGCCGTCGGGATTGGCCGGTGCCAGTTCGAAATCGTGCAAGGTGACAATCCGTGGCAACCCGGCGACGCCACTGACGAAGGTCGCGAGGTCGTGGTAAGCCCCGGTGACAGTGATCTGGATCGGCAACTCGATGTAGAACGGCTGGGTCACTTCCGGCAGCAGCTTGATTTCTTCGAATTCGAGACCACTGCCCAGCCCGGTGCGGGTGATGTCTTCGAGCAATCCCGGGACTTCGGTGTCGCTGGGCAACTGCCGCAGGAGTACGCCGAAGGAGTTCTCCATCTCCTTCATCTGCTGGGTGTACAGATCCAGATTGGCGGCCATGTGCGCCTTGCTGGCGAACTGCTCCTTCAAGGTGTCCTCTTCCTGACGCTTGGCTTCCAGCTGGTTTTCCATGTCGCTGATGAAAAAGTTATAGCCAAGCGCCAACACCAGCACCGCCAGCAAGGCTCCCGCGATGGTTTTCACCGCGGCGGGCCAGGAGCCGATATTGCTGGTGTCCAGATCGTTGAAGTCGATATTGCGCAGACTTTGCAGCCATTCGGACGGCTTCATTTGTCGCCCTCCGTCGCGGCTGGCTGGGTCTGACGCACGGTCAGCTGAAAGACGTTGGCCTGATCCACCTGACCGGCAGTCGTCGCTTTCACTTCATTAAGACTCGGCGCATCGAACCAGTCGGAAGCATCCAGATTGCGCATCAGCTCCGAAACGCGGTTGTTCGACTCCGCCGCGCCGCTGATCGACAGCGTCTTGCCGAGCAATTTCACGCTGGTGAAATACACCCCGTCCGGCAGCGTGCGCGCCAGCTGATCGAAGATCCGCCCGCTGATCTGCCGGTTGCCCTGCAGGTCCTGGATGATGCGCATGCGCTCGACCAGTTGCTGGCGCCGCGCCTTGAGCTCGCTGATCTGCTTGATCCGCTCGTCGACCACGGCGATCTGTTTGCCGATGTAGTCATTGCGTGCTGCCTGCCGCTCGATGGCGGTACTGAAGACCTGATCGGCGATGAACACTGCGCCCACCGAACCGACGAACACCCCGATCAGGATCAACAGGAAGCGTTTGCGCCGCTCTTCGCGGCGCTCCTCACGCCAGGGGAGAAGGTTGATCCGCGCCATCAGTCGAAACTCCTGAGCGCGAGCCCGCAGGCAATCATCAGGGCCGGTGCGTCACTGGCCAAGGCCCCGGCGTTGACCTTGCTGCTCAAGGCCATGTCGGAAAACGGGTTGGCGACCTGGGTCGGGGTGCCCAGACGCTGTTCGATCAGCCGATCCAGCCCCGGCACCGAGGCGGTGCCGCCGGCCAGCAGAATGTGATCGACCGCGTTGTACTGCCCGGAGGCAAAGAAGAACTGCAACGAGCGCGAGACCTGCTGCACCAGAGCATCACGGAACGGTTGCAACACCTCGCTGACATAGTCGTCCGGCAGACCGCCCTGCTTTTTCGCCAGCCCGGCCTGCTCGACAGTCAGGCCGTAGCGGCGCTGAATTTCCTCGGTCAGTTGCCGGCCACCGAACAGCTGCTCGCGGGTATAGATGATGCGGCCGTTGTGCAGGACGCTGAGGGTGGTCATGGTCGCGCCGATGTCCACCACCGCCACGGTCAGGCGTTCCTGCGAGGCTGCCAGTTGAGTGGCGAGCAGGCCGAACGAGCGCTCCAGCGCATAGGCCTCGACATCAACCACGCGCGCGGTCAGCCCGGCCAGCGCCAGCGCCGCTTCGCGGACTTCGACGTTTTCCTTGCGACAGGCGGCCAGCAGCACGCTGACCCGCTCCGGGTTGCGCGGCGACACGCCCTGGACTTCGAAATCGATGGCGACTTCGTCCAGCGGATAGGGAATGTATTGGTCGGCTTCGATCTTCAGCTGGTTTTCCAGCTCGTCATCGGTCAGCCCGGCGTCCATCTCGATGATCTTGGTGATCACCGCGGAACCGGCCACCGCCACCGCCACGCTCTTGAGCCCGGTGCGCGCCTTGACCAGCACCCGGGACAAGGCATGGCCCACGCCTTCGAGCTCGGCGATGTTCTTTTCGACCACGGCGTTGGGCGGCAGCGGCTCTACCGCGTAGGCCTCGACCCGGTAACGGTCGCCCTGACGGCTCAGCTCCAGCAGCTTCACCGAAGTGGAGCTGATGTCGATCCCCAGTAACGTATTGGTCTTTTTCTTGAAGAGTCCCAGCACTACCAATTCCCTATGACTTTCCGTGAGTTACGGACTCTGTAATACGCATTGCGTTCCTTCACCCCGTCTTGACAGAAGCGCAAATGACGCCCCCAGCAGAAAAGTGCTTATAATGCCCAGCGTTTTTTTCCGCTTTTTACTGCCGGCCCAGGCTGTTCTGTGTGTTACCGGAACCCTGTCGCCCAATTCATTCTTTGCCCTGGATGTTCAAAAGCCTTGATTCGTCTGCTGAAATTTTTCGGTTGGTCCATCGTCGCCGTTTTCTGCGGACTGCTTTTAGGTCTCAGCGGCGCGTTTCTTTACCTTAGTCCGGGTTTGCCGTCTGTGGAGGCGCTGAGAAGCATTCAGTTGCAGATTCCGCTCCGGGTCTACAGCAGCGACAACAAATTGATCGCAGAATTTGGCGAAATGCGCCGTACTCCGATCCGTTTCGCCGACATTCCACCCAATTTCATTAATGCGTTACTAAGTGCTGAAGACGACAATTTCGCCAACCACTATGGCGTCGATCCGAGCAGCCTGATGCGCGCCGCGACCCAACTGGTCAAAAGCGGGCACATTCAGTCCGGCGGCAGCACCATCACCATGCAGGTGGCGAAGAACTTCTTCCTGACCAGCGAACGCAGCTTCTCGCGCAAAACCACCGAGATTCTTCTGGCCCTGCAGATCGAGCGGCAGTTGACCAAGGACGAGATCCTTGAGCTGTACGTGAACAAGATCTACCTGGGTAACCGCGCCTATGGCATCGAGGCGGCGGCGCAGGTGTATTACGGCAAGTCGATCCGTGATGTCAGCCTGGCGCAGATGGCGATGATCGCCGGTCTGCCGAAAGCCCCGTCGCGCTTCAACCCGCTGGCCAACCCGGCGCGCAGCAAGGAACGTCGCGACTGGATTCTCGGACGCATGTACAAGCTCGGGAAGATTTCCGAGGCTGACTACACCGCCGCGATCAACGAGCCGCTAAACGCCAGCTATCACGTGCCGACCCCGGAAGTGAACGCACCGTACATCGCCGAAATGGCCCGTGCCGAAATGGTCGGTCGCTATGGCAGCGACGCTTACACCGAAGGTTTCCGCGTCACCACCACGGTGCCGAGCAACCTGCAGGAAATGGCCAACACCGCGCTGCACGAAGGTTTGATGACCTACGATCAGCGCCATGGCTACCGCGGACCCGAGTCGCGCCTGCCGGGTAAGACTCACGAAGCCTGGGCGACCGAGCTGACCAAGCAGCGCACCATCAGCAGCCTGGAGCCGGCCATTGTTACCCAGGTCGACAAGAATGGCTTGCAGGTGCTGACCCGTACCGGCGAAGAACACGTCGCCTGGGACACCATGAAATGGGCGCGGCCGTTCCTCAACACCAACAGCATGGGCGCCGCACCGCGCCAGCCGTCGGATGTGGCGCAGGTCGGCGACCTGATTCGCGTGCAGCGTCAGCCGAACAATTCGCTGAAATTCAGCCAGATCCCGCAGGCGCAAGGCGCGCTGGTGTCGCTGGATCCGCAGAACGGCGCGATTCGCTCGCTGGTCGGCGGCTTTGCGTTCGAGCAGAGCAACTACAACCGCGCCCTGCAGGCCAAGCGTCAGCCGGGTTCGAGCTTCAAGCCGTTCGTCTACAGCGCTGCGCTGGACAGCGGTTACACCGCCGCAACCCTGGTCAACGACGCGCCGATCGTGTTCGTCGACGAGTACCTGGACAAAGTCTGGCGGCCGAAGAACGACACCAACACCTTCCTCGGCCCGATCCGTCTACGCGAGGCGCTGTACAAGTCGCGTAACCTGGTGTCGATCCGCCTGTTGCAGGCGATGGGTGTGGGCAAGACCATCGACTACATCACCCGTTTCGGCTTCAACAAGCAGGACCTGCCGCCGAACCTGTCGCTGGCGCTGGGCACCGCGACCCTGACCCCGATGGAAATCGCTACCGGCTGGAGCACCTTCGCCAACGGCGGCTACAAGATCACCCCGTACATCATCGACAAGATCGAAAGCCGCAACGGTGACACGCTGTTCGTCGCCAACCCGCCGACCGTGCCACAGGGTGGCTCGGCGACCGATGGCATCGCGGCGCCGACACCTCAGTCGATCACCGTCAACGCCGCACCGGTTCCGGGTGAAGCCCCGGGCACTGCCGCAGCACCACAAGCGCCGGCCGTGGCCGAGCGGATCGTCGATGGACGTACCACGTACATCCTCAACAGCATGCTGCAGGACGTGATCAAGCTCGGCACCGGACGCCGCGCACTGGCCATGGGCCGCAGCGACATCGCCGGCAAGACCGGTACCACCAACGAATCGAAGGATGCATGGTTCTCCGGTTACAACGCCGATTACGTGACCACCGTGTGGACCGGTTTCGACCAGCCGGAAAGCCTCGGTCGCCGCGAGTTCGGCGGCACCGTGGCGCTGCCGATCTGGATGAACTACATGTCTGCCGCGCTCAAGGACAAGCCGCCGCACGTGCAGCCTGAGCCGGAAGGCATTCTCAGCCTGCGGGTGGACCCGGTCAGCGGTCGTGCGGCAACGCCGAGCACGCCGGGCGCCTACTTCGAGCTGTTCAAGTCGGAAGACACGCCGCCCTCGGTGAATGAGCTGGGCAACGGCGCCGTACCGGGCAGTCCGCTGCCGGCGGATGAGCAGGCACCGATCGATCTGTTCTGATCAATGCGCCCCAAAAAGCCCCGCCTTCGAAAGAAGTGCGGGGCTTTTTTATGCCTGAAAATCAAGAGCCCCTCACCCTAGCCCTCTCCCGGAGGGAGAGGGGACTGATTGGGGGATGCTCGGGCGTTGCGCCGACCTGAACGTGCTGTGCCGAATCCATAATCGACACCACCCTTATAGGTCGGCGTATGAACCCAGACAACCCGGTCAGTCCCCTCTCCCTTTGGGAGAGGGTTAGGGTGAGGGGGCTCTTGATCTTCAGGCACAAAAAAGCCCCGACTCTCACAAGCCGGGGCTTTCGTTGAAGCGCTACAACGGCTTAGCCGTTGAACACGTCATCCACGCTTTTCAGCGGGTAGTTCTTCGGATACGGCAGGGTCGCCACACCGGTCTCGATCGCAGCCTTGGCCACAGCGTCGGAGATCAATGTGATCAGGCGCTTGTCCATCGGCTTCGGAATGATGTACTCACGGCCGAATTCCAGCGGCGCACCGCCGTAGGCGTCGCACACGTCCTGTGGCACTGGCAGCTTGGCCAGTTCACGCAGGGCGTTGGCCGCAGCCACTTTCATTTCTTCGTTGATGCGCTTGGCGCGAACGTCCAGGGCACCACGGAAGATGAACGGGAAGCCCAGAACGTTGTTGACCTGGTTCGGGTAGTCGGAACGACCGGTGGCCATGATCACATCGCTGCGGGTGGCGTGCGCCAGTTCCGGGGAGATTTCCGGATCCGGGTTCGAGCAGGCGAAGACGATCGGGTTGGCCGCCATCGACAGCAGGCCTTCAGCGCTCAGCAGGTTCGGGCCGGACAGACCGACGAACACGTCAGCGCCTTGCAGAGCGTCAGCCAGGCTGCGCTTGTCGGTGGCGTGAGCGAACACGGCTTTGTACTGGTTCAGGTCATCACGGCCGGAGTGGATCACGCCGGTACGGTCAACCATGAAGATGTTTTCGATTTTTGCGCCCATGCTCACCAGCAACTTCATGCAGGAGATGGCCGCAGCGCCGGCGCCGAGGCAGACGATCTTGGCTTCCGGCAGGGTTTTGCCGGCGATTTCCAGGGCGTTGATCATGCCCGCAGCGGTCACGATCGCGGTGCCGTGCTGGTCGTCGTGGAATACCGGAATGTCGCACTGCTCGATCAGAGCACGTTCGATCTCAAAGCACTCAGGCGCCTTGATGTCTTCCAGGTTGATGCCGCCGAAAGTGATGGAGATGCGTTTTACGGTGTCGATGAAGGCTTGCGGGCTTTCGGAGTCGACTTCGATGTCGAATACGTCGATGCCGGCGAAGCGCTTGAACAGTACGCCTTTACCTTCCATCACTGGCTTGGAGGCCAGTGGGCCGAGGTTACCCAGGCCCAGAATCGCGGTGCCATCGGAAATGACTGCAACCAGGTTGCCCTTGCCGGTGTATTTGTAGGCCAGTTCAGGATCGCGGGCGATCTCACGCACTGGTTCAGCTACGCCGGGGCTGTAGGCCAGCGACAGGTCGCGGGCGGTAGCAGTGGCCTTGGTGAGCTCGACACTCAGCTTCCCTGGACGAGGATTGGCATGATATTCGAGAGCGGCAGTTTTCAGATCAGACATTTTGGCATTCCGCTTTTTACTGTTGGACAGACTGGTCAGCGAGGATACGCGCCTCGCAAAGTCCCCACAAGACTGAGCAGTCACCCCTGTCAAGCGCGCTGTCCTACGACTTTGGGCCAAGAGCCACGGCGCACAAGGGCTTGACTGTTCACAATCGAGAGAAAAAATGTCTACAATTTTTCTTCAACGCGCGCTTTGCAGCATCGACGGATCGGTCAGCGGCAGCAGCCAACGCGGCTGACCCGGTTTCAACCCGCCACGCCGCGAACGGTCGACGACCCAGCCGCGAGCCTCGATCTGCCTACCTTGCAGCGCCTGCAACCGGACGTTGTCGAACTGTCCGACCAGATTGGGTGCAATGCGCAGTACAACCGAGTCCTGCAACTCGATCCAGATTCCGCCGCGATTGCGCTGAACCATGCTCACACGCCCACTGACCACGGCGAAACCCGAAGCGCGGATCTGCTCCGCTTTCAGTACAGGTGGCTGGCGCCACAGGCCTCGACCGGCCTGCCGGGCGCTGTGTTCGGCCGCCTGCTGACAGGCCACAAGATCGACATTCGGCGCCACCGCCACCTGAAAACCAAGGCCGTCGGCGAGCATTTGCGCTTCAAGATTGGTGCCGTTGGTGCCGTAGACATGCGCGAGGGTGCGACCGTAATGGTCTTTGGCCTGCTTGCCGGGGAGCAGACCGACCCGACCGCGGCTGTCCGCCACCAGTGCTTCAAGGCGTTTGCGCGCCGCCACGGCGAAGGGTTCGTCACTGCGGCCCTGCTTGCCCAGCTCCGGGGTATTGAGACCGATCATCCGCACACTGCGCCCATCGCTCAGGCGTAGCGTGTCGCCATCGACCACGCGCTGGACGCTGACGCTGCTGAGGCCGGCAGGCGTGGGGCAAAATGCCTGGGCTGCGGACAGCCAAATCGCGGACACAAAAAAGGCGCCCACAAGGGACGCCTTTTTCATCAGCCTGGAGAAACCGTCGAAGTTTTCCAGAATGACCAATCTTACTTCTTGGCGCCGAAGGCACCGAAACGGTCGGCGAACTTCTGAACGCGGCCACCGGTGTCCAGAGTCTTCTGCTTACCGGTGTAGAACGGGTGGCACTCGTTGCAAACGTCGATCGCCAGGGCTTTGCCGAAGGTCGAACGGGTTTCGAACTTGTTGCCGCAGCTGCAGGTTACTGCAACTTCTGGGTAATTCGGGTGGATATCAGCTTTCATGATGTCTTCCTCAGCTAGCGTGCCGCCACCCAACACTATTGTTGAATACCGCACGTAATTAGGCCGCGGATTCTACCAGACAATGTCAATCGCGCAAGCTGTCCCTGAGACCGACCGTCTGCTAGGCTCCCGGCCCATTGCGCTGTCCCTGTGGGAGCGAGCCTGCTCGCGAAGACGATCTATCAGCCAGCATATCAGCCGCCTGACACACCGCTTTCGCGAGCAGGCTCGCTCCCACAGGTTATATACGCAGTCCTTTTAATCGCCTGCTGATCGAGATCCCCCCGCGTGCCCGACGCCATTCTGCGCCTCGCCCTGCCTTCGCCCCTGCGCCGCCTGTTCGATTATCGGGCGCCGGCCGGGGTGTCGCGTGCCCAGTTGCAACCGGGCATGCGCCTTCGTGTGCCGTTCGGGCGGCGGGAGATGATCGGGATTCTGATCGAAGTCGCCGACACCAGCGATGTACCGCTGGAAAAACTCAAACCGGCGTTGGCCCTGCTCGATGCAGAGCCGCCGCTGCCGCCCGCACTGTTCAAGCTGTGCCTGTGGACGTCGCAGTATTACCAGCACAGCCTCGGCGACACCTTGAGCTGGGCGCTGCCGGTGCTGCTGCGTCAGGGCGAACTGGCCGAGGCGCGACAGGAGCGCTTCTGGTCAGTCGCCCCCGGCGCCAGCCTCGATGATCCGCGCGTCGCCCGCGCGCCACGGCAACGGGAAGCGCTGGCGACGCTGGCGCAGCACCCGCACGGCGTCGCCCATCAGTTGTTGAGCAAACTGATGCTGAGCAAGGACAGCCTCGACCTGCTGCTGGCCAAAGGGCTGGTGCAGGTGGAGATTCGCCGGCACGCCCCTGGCGTGCGCCATGAACACTGGTTGGCGCAACCGGAACTGCCGCTGAACACCGAACAACGCGCCGCTTACGAGGCGATCCGCGCCGGGTTCGACAGTTATCACGCGTTTCTGCTGGCCGGGGTCACGGGCAGCGGCAAGACCGAAGTCTATTTGCAACTGATCCGCGAAACCCTTGAAGCCGGCAAGCAGGCACTGGTGCTGATTCCCGAAATCAACCTCGGTCCGCAGACCCTGGCGCGTTTCGAGCAGCGCTTCAACGCACGCATCGCCCTGCTGCATTCGGCGGTCAACGACCGCGAGCGCCTCGACGCCTGGCTCGCCGCCCGCGACGGCGAGGCCGACATTATTATCGGCACTCGCTCGGCGCTGTTCACCCCGATGAAGAACCCGGGGCTGATCATCATCGACGAAGAACACGACGGCTCCTATAAACAGCAGGAAGGCCTGCGCTACCACGCCCGGGATCTGGCACTGGTGCGCGCGCGACAGGAAAACATCCCGATCGTCCTAGGGTCCGCCACGCCTTCACTGGAAAGCCTGCACAACGCCTACACCGGTCGTTATGGCCTGCTGCGCCTCAACGAGCGGGCCGGCGGCGCCAGGCAACCACGTTTCCTGCGGCTGGACGTGAAAAGCCGCCCGCTGGACAGCGGCATTTCCGGGCCGATGCAACAAGCCATCGGCCAGACCCTCGCGGCCGGCCAGCAGGTGCTGGTGTTTCTCAACCGGCGCGGCTTTGCGCCGACGCTGCTGTGCCACGATTGCGGCTGGATGTCCGAGTGCTCACGCTGCGATGCGCGAATGACCGTGCACCAGCGCTACGGCGAACTGCGCTGCCACCACTGTGGCAACGTCGAGCGCACGCCGCGCCAATGCCCCAAGTGCAACAAAGTCGATCTGCGGCCGGTGGGCGCCGGCACCGAACGCGCCGAAGAACGCCTGGCGATTCTGTTCCCGGACTACCCGGTGCTGCGCGTCGACCGCGACAGCACTTCGCGCAAGGACGCGATGAATCAGCTGTTCGCGACCATTCAGAAGGGTCAGCCATGCATTCTGGTCGGCACGCAGATGTTGGCCAAGGGGCACCACTTCCCCCGGGTCACGCTGGTGTCGATTCTGGATGCCGACGGCGGGCTGTTCTCCGGAGATTTCCGTGCCAGCGAGCGCATGGCGCAGTTGATCGTGCAGGTCGCCGGACGCGCCGGGCGGGCGGAAGAGCCGGGCAAGGTGATCATCCAGACCCACCTGGCCGACCATCCTTTATTGGTGCAACTGACCGAGCAGGGCTACTTCGCCTTTGCCGAACAAGCCTTGAGCGAACGCCGGGCTGCCGGACTGCCACCGTTTTCACACTTGGCCCTGTTGCGTGCCGAAGCGCACAAACCGGGGCAGGCCGAAGGTTTTCTCGATGAGGCATGCAGCGCCGCCGAACGCTTGCTGGTCGAGCAGAATCTGAGCGGCATCGAATTGCTCGGGCCGGTGCCGGCGCCGATGGAGCGCCGCGCCGGTCGCTATCGGGCGCAGCTATTGTTGCAGGCTACGGCGCGGGCGCCGCTGCATCGGTTGCTCAGCAGCTGGTTGCTGGAATTAGAGCAGATGCCGAGCGGGCGGGCGGTGCGCTGGTCGCTGGATGTCGATCCGGTGGATTTGTACTAGCAGATCAAAAGATCGCAGCCTGCGGCAGCTCCTACAGAATCGAACGTGTTCCCCTGTAGGAGTTGCCGCAGGCTGCGATCTTTTGCTTTTAATGTCACCACATATCCACATCCTGCCTGCTAAGGTTGGCAAGCCCGTCTTCGCAACGGATAATGCCCAGTTTTTCCACCCGCGCATCGATGCGCCGCCGCGCTTGCGGTCGAAAGAGAAGACCATGAAAGACACCATTCGCCAGCTGATCCAACAAGCCCTCACCCAACTCGTCAACGAAGGTGTGTTGCCTGAAGGCCTGTCGCCGGCGATTCAGGTGGAGAACGCCCGCGACAAAACCCACGGCGACTTTGCCAGCAACATCGCCATGATGCTGGCCAAGCCTGCGGGCATGAAGCCGCGCGATCTGGCGGAGAAAATCATCGCTGCGCTGCCGGCCGACGAGAACGTCACCAAGGCCGAAATCGCCGGCCCCGGCTTCATCAATTTCTTCCAGAACACCCAGGCCCTGGCCTCGCGCCTCGACGCCGCCCTGGCCGACGCCCACGTTGGCGTGCGCAAGGCCGGTCCTGCGCAGCGCACCGTGGTCGACCTGTCGGCACCGAACCTGGCCAAAGAAATGCACGTCGGCCACTTGCGCTCGACCATCATCGGCGACGGCGTGGCCCGTGTTCTCGAGTTCCTCGGCGACGAAGTGATCCGCCAGAACCACGTGGGCGACTGGGGCACCCAGTTCGGCATGCTGATGGCGTATCTGCAGGAAAACCCGATCACCAGCGACGAGCTGTCCGATCTGGAAAACTTCTACCGCGCCGCCAAGCAGCGTTTCGACGAATCCGAAGAGTTCGCCGACCGCGCCCGTGGTCTGGTGGTCAAGCTGCAGGCCGGCGATGCCGAGTGCCTGGCGCTGTGGACCAGGTTCAAGGACATCTCGCTGTCGCACTGCCAGAAGATCTACGAACTGCTCAACGTCAAACTGACCATGGCCGACGTGATGGGCGAAAGCGCCTACAACGACGACCTGATCAACGTGGTCAACGACCTGAAAGCCGCCGGCATGCTGGTCGAGAGCAACGGTGCCCAGTGCGTGTTCCTCGACGAGTTCAAGAACGCCGACGGCGACCCGCTGCCGGTGATCATCGTCAAGGCTGACGGCGGTTACCTGTACGCCACCACTGACCTGGCAGCCGTGCGCTACCGCAGTGGCAAGCTGAAGGCCGACCGCGCGCTGTACTTCGTCGACCAGCGTCAGGCCCTGCACTTCCAGCAAGTGTTCGCCGTGGCGCGCAAGGCCGGTTTCGTGACCCATCCGATGGAAATGGAGCACATGGGCTTCGGCACCATGAACGGCGCCGACGGCCGTCCGTTCAAGACCCGTGATGGCGGCACCGTGAAGCTGATCGATTTGCTGACCGAAGCCCAGGAACGTGCCTACAACCTGGTCAAAGAGAAAAACCCGACACTGGCCGAAGACGAACTGCGCAACATCGCCAAGGTTGTCGGCATCGGTGCGGTGAAATACGCGGACCTGTCCAAGCACCGCACCAGCGACTACAGCTTCAACTTCGACCTGATGCTGAATTTCGAAGGCAACACCGCGCCATACCTGCTTTACGCCTACACCCGTGTCGCCGGGGTGTTCCGCAAACTGGGCAAGGACTTCAGCGAAGTCGATGGCCAGATCGTCCTCGAAGCCGCGCACGAGCAAGAGCTGGCGGCGAAGCTGGCGCAGTTCGGCGAAGTGCTGAACAACGTCGCGGAAAAAGGCACACCGCACATCCTCTGCACCTATCTGTATGACGTCGCCGGTCTGTTCTCCAGCTTCTACGAGAACTGCCCGATCCTCGCCGCCGAGACGCCGGTCCAGATGCAGAGCCGTCTGCGTCTGGCCGCGCTGACCGGTCGTATTCTCAAGCAAGGCCTGGAACTGTTGGGCCTGGAAACTCTGGAGCGCATGTAAGTTGGCTGCCAAGAAAAAACCTGCACCCAAGCGTGGCGCCAGCCGTTACCAAGCTCCTGCAAAGCAACCGATTCCGGGCTGGCTGTGGATGGCCATCGGCCTGACGGTCGGTGCGTTCATCGTGTTCCTGATGAAACTGGAGCCGGGCAAGGGCAGCGACACGGTCAAGCGCGAGAAAGTCGAGCAGGCGCAACAGCAGAAAGCGTCGAAGATCGCCGAGGCCAACAAGACTCCGCCGAGCCCGACGCAACCGGTGAAGCCGAAGTACGACTTCTACACCTTGCTGCCGGAATCGGAAGTGATCGTGCCGCCGGATGCCGTGCCGGAGAAAACCCTGCCGACACCACAAGTGCCGACCACGCCGGTGACCCCGGCGGAAGCGGCGAAGATCGACACCGCACGGGCGCAGGCTGCGCTGTCAGGTATTACCCCGCCGCCAGCGCCGCCGGTGGCGAAAGCTGCGCCAGTGACCAAGTTCTTCCTCCAGGCCGGTTCGTTCCGCAAAGAGGCGGACGCGGACAAAGTGCGAGCGCAGATCATTCTGCTCGGCCAGGCCGTTTCGGTTGAGTCGGGCACAGTGAAGGATGAAACCTGGTACCGCGTATTGGTCGGCCCGTTCAGCAATCGCGAGCAACTGACCACTGCGCAGAAACAACTGGCCGGCAGCGGCTTCAGCAACCTGTTGTTACAACAACGCCAGAGCCGCTGATTGCCCCCCCGTGGGCAGCCTCATTCCGAGGCTGCCCACAATCCCTGTGGTGAGGGGATTCATCCCCGACCGGCTGCGCAGCAGTCGTAAATCCAGCCTTCGCGGTGTGTCATTCCTACTGCAATTGCTGGATTCAGGGCCGCTTCGCGCCCCATCGGGGATAAATCCCCTCGCTACAGTCATCACACACCATTCGTCTCCCATTGCCTCGGCCGGTTGAAATCCTCTCCAGCACCCCCATATGAATGGGCATAAGGCATTTTCGCCCCGCTGCGTGGAGACTCTTCCCTTGACCACCATCGTTTCAGTCCGCCGCCACGGCAAAGTCGTCATGGGCGGCGACGGCCAGGTTTCTCTCGGCAACACCGTGATGAAAGGCAACGCGAAGAAAGTTCGTCGCCTGTACCACGGCCAGGTCATCGCCGGTTTCGCCGGTGCCACCGCCGACGCCTTCACCCTGTTCGAACGTTTCGAAGGCCAGCTCGAGAAACATCAGGGCCACCTGATCCGCGCCGCTGTCGAACTCGCCAAAGAATGGCGCACCGACCGCTCCTTGAGCCGACTCGAAGCGATGCTCGCGGTCGCCAACAAGGACGCCTCGCTGATCATCACCGGCAACGGTGACGTGGTCGAACCCGAAGACGGCCTGATCGCCATGGGTTCCGGCGGCGCCTACGCGCAAGCTGCGGCCAGCGCGCTGCTGAAAAAGACCGACCTGTCGGCCCGTGAGATCGTCGAAACTGCCCTCGGTATCGCCGGCGACATCTGTGTATTCACCAACCACACCCAGACCATTGAGGAGCAGGATCTCGCTGAATAAGCCTGACGCGGCCTAAGTGCCACGGCTTGTTTCTGCTTGAGGACCGTCAATTACTATGTCCATGACTCCCCGCGAAATCGTCCACGAACTCAACCGCCATATCATCGGCCAGGACGATGCCAAGCGCGCCGTCGCGATTGCCCTGCGCAACCGCTGGCGCCGCATGCAGCTGCCTGAAGAGCTGCGCGTTGAAGTGACCCCGAAAAACATCCTGATGATCGGCCCGACCGGTGTCGGTAAAACCGAGATCGCCCGTCGTCTGGCGAAACTGGCCAACGCGCCGTTCATCAAGGTCGAAGCGACCAAATTCACTGAAGTCGGCTACGTTGGCCGCGACGTCGAATCGATCATCCGTGATCTGGCCGACGCCGCGATCAAGATGCTCCGCGAGCAGGAAATGACTCGCGTGCGCCACCGCGCCGAAGACGCTGCCGAGGACCGTATCCTCGACGCGCTGCTGCCGCCGGCACGCATGGGCTTCAGCAATGAAGAAGCACCGAGCAGCGATTCCAATACTCGCCAACTGTTCCGCAAGCGCCTGCGCGAAGGCCAGCTGGACGACAAGGAAATCGAGATCGAAGTCGCTGAAGTGGCCGGCATCGAAATCGCCACGCCGCCTGGCATGGAAGAAATGACCAGCCAGCTGCAGAACCTGTTCGCCAACATGGGCAAGGGCAAGAAGAAAGCTCGCAAGCTCAAGGTCAAAGAAGCGCTGAAACTGGTGCGCGACGAAGAGGCCGGGCGTCTGGTCAACGAAGAAGAGTTGAAGGCCAAGGCGCTGGAAGCGGTCGAGCAACACGGCATCGTGTTCATCGACGAAATCGACAAGGTCGCCAAGCGCGGCAATGTCGGCGGCGCCGATGTCTCTCGTGAAGGCGTACAGCGCGACCTGCTGCCGCTGATCGAAGGATGCACCGTCAATACCAAACTGGGCATGGTCAAGACCGACCACATCCTGTTCATCGCCTCCGGTGCGTTCCACCTGAGCAAGCCGAGCGATCTGGTGCCGGAGCTGCAAGGCCGTCTGCCGATCCGTGTCGAGCTCAAGGCGCTGAGCCCGGAAGACTTCGAGCGCATCCTCAGCGAGCCGCACGCTTCGCTCACCGAGCAATACTGCGCACTGCTGAAAACCGAAGGCCTGAACATCCAGTTCCAGCCGGAAGGCATCAAGCGTCTGGCGGAGATCGCCTGGCAGGTCAACGAAAAGACCGAGAACATCGGCGCCCGTCGTCTGCATACGCTGCTTGAGCGCCTGCTGGAAGAGGTGTCGTTCAGTGCCGGCGACCTGGCCAGCGCGCATGACGACAAGCCGATCCTGATCGACGCTGCGTACGTCAACAGCCACCTGGGCGAATTGGCGCAGAACGAAGACCTGTCCCGTTATATCCTGTAGGTCACCTTCTCTGTAGGAGCTGCCGCAGGCTGCGATCTTTTGATTTTGATTTATAAAAGACAAGATCAAAAGATCGCAGCCTGCGGCAGCTCTTACAGGGGCTCATCACAGTCGGATGACCTGCAATGACTACTATCCCCACCGACATCAAACTGCACAAAGCCTCGAAAACCCTGACGCTCACCTACGCGTCCGGCGAGGAATACACCCTGCCCGCCGAATTCCTGCGCGTGCATTCCCCTTCCGCCGAGGTCCAGGGCCACGGCAAACCGATCCTGCAATTCGGCAAGCTCAATGTCGGCCTCAGCGGCCTGGAACCGGCCGGTCAGTACGCACTGAAACTGACCTTCGACGACGGTCACGACAGCGGTCTGTTCACCTGGGATTATCTCTACGAGCTGGGGCGACGTCATGACGCACTCTGGGCCGATTATCTGGCCGAACTCAAAGCGGCCGGGAAAACCCGCGATCCGGACCAGTCAATCGTCAAGCTGATGCTCTAGTCCGAGACTCTTGCTCTTTAGAGGGCATTTTCTAAATTCATCTGTTTGAATGCTCTGCTGTGTGGCCGAGGATCGGCCTGCTTGCGAAAAAAATTAAACTCGGGTAACCAATGGAGCTGGCAAGTTCCCTGCAGTGCTCTACGACTGTAAAGCAGCTATGCAGAATTAACGGTCACCCGAGCAGTAGTACCTGGCATTGGCTGTGGAACTGCACAGCAGAAACCGGGTACTCGTCTCAGGACAATGGAGCGTCGTAGATGAGTAACAAGAATAACGATGACCTGAAGTACCAAGCCTCGGAAAACACCCTGGGGCTTAATCCCGTCGTTGGGCTGCGCGGAAAGGATCTGCTGGCCTCTGCTCGAATGGTGCTGACCCAGGCCATCAAACAACCGATCCATAGCGTCAAGCACGTGACCCATTTCGGTCTCGAACTGAAGAACGTGCTGTTCGGCAAATCCGAACTGCAACCGGCCAGCGATGACCGTCGCTTCGCTGATCCGGCGTGGAGTCAGAACCCGCTCTACAAACGTTATCTGCAAACTTACCTGGCGTGGCGCAAGGAGCTCCATTCCTGGATCGACGACAGCAGCCTGTCACCCAAAGACATCGCGCGCGGCCACTTCGTGATCAACCTGATGACCGAAGCCATGGCCCCGACCAACACCGCCGCCAACCCGGCAGCAGTCAAACGCTTCTTCGAGACCGGTGGCAAAAGCCTGCTCGACGGCCTCTCGCATCTGGCCAAGGATCTGGTACACAACGGCGGCATGCCGAGCCAGGTCAACATGGGCGCGTTCGAAGTCGGCAAGAGCCTCGGCGTGACCGAAGGCGCGGTGGTGTTTCGCAACGACGTGCTGGAGCTGATCCAGTACAAGCCGATCACCGAGCAAGTCCACGAGCGTCCACTGCTCGTGGTGCCGCCACAGATCAACAAGTTCTACGTTTTCGATTTGAGCCCGGACAAGAGTCTCGCGCGCTTCTGCCTGCGCAATAACGTGCAGACTTTCATCGTCAGTTGGCGCAACCCGACCAAGGCCCAGCGCGAGTGGGGCCTGTCGACCTACATCGATGCGCTCAAGGAAGCAGTCGACGTGGTCACGGCAATCACCGGCAGCAAAGACGTGAATATGCTCGGCGCCTGCTCCGGTGGCATCACCTGCACAGCCCTGCTCGGCCACTATGCCGCCCTCGGCGAAAAGAAGGTCAACGCCCTGACCCTGCTGGTCAGCGTCCTCGACACCACTCTGGACAGCGACGTCGCCCTGTTCGTCGACGAGCAGACCCTCGAGACCGCCAAGCGCCACTCGTATCAGGCCGGCGTGCTCGAAGGCAAAGACATGGCCAAGGTCTTCGCGTGGATGCGCCCCAACGACCTGATCTGGAACTACTGGGTCAACAACTACCTGCTCGGCAACGAGCCGCCGGTGTTCGACATCCTGTTCTGGAACAACGACACCACCCGGTTGCCGGCGGCGTTTCACGGCGACCTGATCGAGATGTTCAAAAACAACCCACTGATTCGCCCCAATGCACTGGAAGTGTGCGGCACGCCGATCGACCTCAAGCAGGTCACAGCCGACATTTTCTCGCTGGCCGGTACCAACGACCACATCACCCCGTGGAAGTCCTGCTACAAGTCGGCGCAGCTGTTTGGCGGCAAGGTCGAGTTCGTGCTGTCGAGCAGCGGGCACATCCAGAGCATCCTGAACCCGCCAGGCAACCCGAAGTCGCGCTACATGACCAGCGAAGGCATGGCCGCCAATGCCGACGACTGGCAAGAAAACTCTACCAAGCACACCGATTCCTGGTGGCTGTACTGGCAGGCGTGGCAGGCTGAACGCTCGGGCAATCTGAAAAAGGCACCACTGAAACTGGGCAACAAGGCGTATCCGGCAGGCGAGGCCTCGCCGGGCACCTACGTTCACGAGCGGTAACTGAAACCTCGCCCCCCCTGTAGGAGCTGCCGCAGGCTGCGATCTTTTGATCTTGTTTTTAGAATCAAAGTCAAAAGATCGCAGCCTGCGGCAGCTCCTACAGTGGGGCGGGGATGAATTAATCCACAGGGCCTGAAGCATGCCGCAACCGTTCATTTTTCGTACCGTCGATCTGGATGGGCAGACCCTCCGCACCGCGGTACGCCCCGGCAAGCCTCATTTGACGCCCTTGCTGATTTTCAATGGCATCGGCGCCAACCTGGAGCTGGTGTTTCCGTTCGTCGCGGCGTTGGACCCGGATCTGGAAGTGATCGCCTTCGACGTACCCGGTGTCGGCGGCTCGTCGACGCCCAACCGGCCTTATCGCTTTCCCGGGCTGGCGAAGCTGACGGCGCGGATGCTCGACTACCTCGACTACGGTCAGGTCAACGTGATCGGCGTGTCGTGGGGCGGCGCGCTGGCGCAGCAATTCGCCCACGACTATCCCGAACGCTGCAAGAAACTGGTGCTGGCGGCAACCGCGGCCGGCGCCTTCATGGTGCCGGGCAAGCCGAAAGTGTTGTGGATGATGGCCAGCCCACGCCGTTACATCCAGCCATCGCACGTGATCCGCATTGCGCCGTTGATCTATGGCGGCTCGTTCCGCCGCGACCCGACGCTGGCCGCCAGCCATGCGGCGAAAGTGCGTTCGGCGGGCAAGCTCGGTTACTACTGGCAGCTGTTCGCCGGCCTCGGCTGGACCAGCATTCACTGGCTGCACAAGATCCATCAGCCGACCCTGGTGCTGGCCGGCGACGACGATCCACTGATCCCGCTGATCAACATGCGCATGCTCGCCTGGCGCATCCCCAACGCCCAGCTGCACATCATCGACGACGGTCATTTGTTCCTGATCACCCGCGCCGAAGCCGTGGCGCCGATCATCATGAAATTCCTTGAGGAGGAACGGCAGCGCGCCGTGATGCACCCGCATCCGACCCCGCTGGGCGGATAAATCACCGCGGCAGGCTTTATGCAGGGTTTTGAACGAAGTGCGCGGCAGGACGCCGCGCAGGCAGCAACCCGTAACAGCGACTATGGTGTTCTGGTTCGGTGAGTTTGTTTTTGACCTGAAGACGAAGGAGTGTTGAGTCATGCGCGACAAACCTGCGACGGGCGTAGTGCCCAGTCCCGCCGTGTTCATCAATGCACAAAGTGCAATGACCGGCCTGCGTGGGCGGGACTTGCTCTCGACCTTGCGCAGCGTCGCCGCCCACGGTCTGCGCAACCCGCTCCACAGTGCGAAACACGCCTTGAAACTCGGCGGCCAGCTCGGTCGCGTGCTGCTCGGTGAAACCCTGCACCCGACCAACCCGCAGGACGCGCGGTTCGCCGACCCGGCGTGGAGCCTCAATCCGTTCTACCGGCGCAGCCTGCAGGCGTATCTGGCCTGGCAGGAACAGGTCAAGAGCTGGATCGATGAAAGCAGCATGAGCGAGGACGACCGCGCCCGCGCGCACTTCGCGTTCACCTTGCTCAACGATGCCGTCGCGCCCTCCAATACCTTGCTCAATCCGCTGGCGGTCAAGGAGCTGTTCAATTCCGGCGGCCAGAGTCTGGTGCGCGGCCTGAGCCATCTGTTCGATGATCTGCTGCACAACGATGGCCTGCCGCGTCAGGTCACCAAGCAGGCTTTCGAAGTCGGCAAGACCGTCGCCACCACCACCGGTGCGGTGGTGTTTCGCAACGAGATGCTCGAGCTGATCCAGTACAAGCCGATGAGCGAAAAGCAGTACGCCAAGCCGCTGCTGGTGGTGCCGCCGCAAATCAACAAGTACTACATTTTCGATCTCAGCCCGCACAACAGCTTCGTCCAGTACGCGCTGAAAAACGGCCTGCAGACCTTCATGATCAGTTGGCGCAACCCGGACGTACGCCACCGGGAATGGGGCCTGTCGACCTACGTCGAAGCGGTGGAAGAAGCGATGAACATCTGCCGGGCGATCACCGGCGCGCGCGAGGTCAACCTGATGGGCGCCTGCGCCGGTGGCCTGACCATTGCCGCGCTGCAGGGGCATCTGCAGGCCAAACGGCAGCTGCGGCGAATCTCCAGTGCGACCTATCTGGTCAGCCTGCTCGACAGCGAGATCGAAACCCCGACCACCCTGTTCGCCGACGAACAGACCATCGAAGCTGCCAAGCGCCGTTCCTATCAGAGAGGCGTGCTGGACGGTCGCGACATGGCCAAGGTGTTCGCCTGGATGCGGCCCAACGATTTGATCTGGAGTTACTTCGTCAATAACTACCTGCTCGGCAAGGAGCCGCCAGCCTTCGACATCCTCTACTGGAACAATGACAACACGCGCCTGCCCGCCGCGTTCCACGGTGACCTGCTGGACTTCTTCAAACACAACCCGCTGACCCACCCGGGCGGGCTGGAAGTCTGCGGCACGCCGATCGATCTGCAGAAAGTCACCGTCGACAGCTTCAGCGTGGCCGGCATGAACGACCACATCACGCCGTGGGACGCGGTGTACCGCTCGACCCTGCTGCTCGGTGGCGAGCGACGTTTCGTACTGTCCAACAGTGGGCACGTGCAGAGCATCCTCAACCCGCCGAGCAACCCGAAAGCCAATTACGTCGAGAACGGCAAGCTGAGCAGCGATCCGCGCGCGTGGTATTACGACGCCAAACGCGTCGACGGCAGTTGGTGGCCGCAGTGGCTGGAGTGGATACAGCAGCGCTCCGGCACGCAGCACGAAACCACGTTTACCCTCGGCAACCCGAATTATCCACCGATGGAGGCAGCACCCGGCACCTACGTGCATGTGCGCTGACGCTTAACCGAACTTTTCTAAGAAGACTGGATGAAAACCCGCGACCGGATTCTCGAATGTGCCCTGCAACTGTTCAACGAAAAGGGTGAGCCCAACGTCTCCACCATGGAAGTTGCCAACGAAATGGGGATCAGCCCCGGCAACCTCTACTACCACTTCCACGGCAAGGAGCCGTTGATTCTGGGCCTGTTCGAACGTTTCCAGAACGAACTGGCGCCGCTGCTCGATCCGCCATCGGATGCCGAACTGGCGCCGGAGGATTACTGGCTGTTTCTGCACCTGATCGTCGAGCGCCTGGCGCAGTACCGGTTTCTGTTCCAGGACCTGTCGAACCTCGCCGGGCGCCTGCCGAAACTGGCCAAGGGCATTCGCAACCTGCTCAACGCGCTCAAGCGCACGCTGGCGTCCTTGCTTGCGCGGTTGAAGGCTTCGGGACAACTGGTCAGTGACACCCAGGCGTTGGGGCAACTGGTGGAACAGATCACCATGACCCTGCTGTTTTCGTTGGACTATCAACGGATTCTCGATCGAGAGGGTGAGGTCAAACTGGTGGTGTACCAGATCATGATGCTGGTGGCGCCGCATTTGTTGCCGCCGGTGAAGGTGGCGACGGAGCGGATGGCCCTGCAATACCTCGAAGATCACGAATGAAATCAAGAGCCCCTCACCCTAACCCTCTCCCAGAGGGAGAGGGGACTGACCTTATTGTCTTACGCGATACGGCGACCTGAAAAATCCAGTCGATTAGGGATTCAATACGACACTTTCAGGTCGGTGTAAGGCTGAAGCATCCCCGAATCGGCCCCCTCTCCCTCGGGGAGAGGGCTGGGGTGAGGGTAAGCTTTTAAAAAGCACAAACAAAAACGCCCGACCTTCACAGGCCGGGCGTTTTGTTTTGCCCTGAAAAATCAGGACTGACTGGTTGGCGTCGACGGGGTCGATGCAGCAGTCGGGGTGGCTACCGGAGTCGGTGCAGCGGCGGAGTTCGACGCGCTGGCCGGGGTTGCCGGGGTAGCTGGCTTGGCTGCTGCGGGTGCAGCTGGCTTCGGAGCAGCAGCCTTCGGCGCGGCCGGTTTTTTCACTGCCGGTTTTTTCGCCGCAGCCGGTTTGGCCGCAGGCTTGGCAGCAGGTTTGGCGGCAGCGGTTTTCGCTGCTGGTTTGGCCGCGGACTTGGCCGCAGGTTTCGCAGCCGCTTTGGCAGCAACCGGTTTCGCGGCAGCCTTGGCGGCTGGTTTGGCAGCGGCCGTTTTAGCAGCAGGCTTGGCGGCAACGGTTTTTGCCGCTGGCTTGGCCGCAGCTTTGGCAGCTGGTTTCGCAGCCGCTTTCGCCAATGGCTTGGCGGCGGTTTTGGCTGCCGGTTTGGCCGCTGCGGTTTTCGCCGCGACCGGTTGCGTTTTCAGACCGGTGAGTTTCTCGATCTGCTTGGTCAGTGTTTCGACCTTGCTGTGCAGCGCCTTGACTTCATTGCGGCTAGGCACACCCAGGCGCGAAATCGCGCTGTTCAGGCGCTTGTCGAAAGCCCCTTCCAGCTCGTCCCACTTGCCCAGTGCGCGATCTTTCACGCCGCTGATACGCGACTTGGCCGAAGAAGCGGAATCCTTGGCGGCATCGACTTTCTTGCCGACTGCAGACTTGGTGAGCTTCTCGGCTTTCTCGCCGTCTTTGACCAATGTATCGAAGAGCTTGCTGCCGTCAGTGTCGATCTTCGAGTACACGCCTAAACCAGCCAGCCAGATTTTGCGGGAGTAGTCTTCGACTTTCCCAATCCACGAGCTGCCTTCTTTATCGGTGTTCTTTTTACCAGCCATCCCGTTCTCCTTAAGATTTACGCGCGACGCGTTCGAGCAATGCCGTCAGCTCATCGAGCTTAGCAGAGAGTGTCTCAACGTCATGTTTAGACGGAATGCCGATACGATTCAAGGCGCTTGCTACACGGGAGTCGAACGCCTTCTCGACCTTGTCGAGCTGAACTTCGACGCGACCTTTGAACGAGCTGACTTCGCCCTTGGCTTCATCGATCTCGGCATTGGCGGCTTCGAGTTTTTCGGTGACGACTTTTTTGCCTTTCTTTTCAACAGTTTGACCAGCCTTGATCAACTCCTGAAAGTACTCGCTGCCCTCTTGGCCGACCTTGGCGTAGGCACCCAGGCCTGCCAGCCAGATCTTGCGGGCATAGGATTTGACGTCGCTCAGAGCAGAAGTCGAAGCGTCGATTTTTTTCTTCAGAATTACTTTGGCCATGGTGCACCTCACGCGCAGAAGGTTTGAGGAACTGCCCGCAAAGGTGTCGGGCTCAGGCACAAAGTAGGGAGAAAAATTAGAAACGGCACCCTAACAACTGACATAAATGAGGGGTGCCTGAATGAAAAGATCGCAGCCTTCGGCAGCTCCTACAGGGGCACACATTCCCCTGTAGGAGCTGCCGAAGGCTGCGATCTTTTGATGTTCAGACCAGCGCCTTGTCCAGCGCCTTCTCGATCTCGGCTTTGATCATGCCGCTCATGGCCGACATCATGATGCCCAGTTCCACGTCGACACGGATCGAATCGTCGGCCACATGCACCGCGCCTTTCACGCCCGAGCGTTTGAGGTTCAGGGTGTCACCCGACCACTGCGGCTCCAGGCCATATTGATCGGAGAGTTTCTGCGCCAGCTTGTCGGCCTTCTCGCGGGCGGCTTCCTTGCCCAGGCTGTGGGCACGCTCAACACTGATTTTGGCCATCGAATGACTCCTGCTTGATGAATGGGTGACGGTAAATCTTGACCGCGTCTGCGGCAAATCGTCCCGAAGGTCGCCCATCTTACCTTTAGCCATTCCAAGACAAAGCATGGCTTGGGGATTAGAATGTCGCGCATTCTCTTTTGGTGACAGCGATATGACTGATCAGCGCAAAGGCAGCGATGCCGAACCCACCACTCACTTCGGCTTCAAAAACGTTCCGGAAAGCCAGAAAGCGGAAAAAGTCGCTGAGGTGTTCCACTCCGTAGCCGCGAAGTACGACCTGATGAACGACCTTCTGTCGGGCGGCATGCACCGTCTGTGGAAGCGTTTCGCGATCGAACTGTCCGGTGTGCGTGCAGGCAACCGCGTGCTCGATATCGCCGGCGGTACCGGTGACCTGACCAAGAAATTCTCGCACCTGGTTGGCCCGACCGGTCAGGTGGTACTGGCCGACATCAACGAATCGATGCTCAAGGTCGGCCGTGACCGTCTGCTGGACCTGGGTGTGTCGGGCAACGTCGAATTCGTTCAGGCGGACGCGGAAAAACTGCCGTTCCCGGACAACCACTTCGACTGCGTGACCATCGCTTTCGGCCTGCGCAATGTGACGCACAAAGAAGACGCCCTGCGCTCGATGCTGCGCGTGCTCAAGCCCGGTGGCCGTCTGCTGGTGCTGGAATTCTCCAAGCCGACCAACGCGCTGATGTCGAAAGCCTACGACGCTTACTCGTTCGCCTTCATGCCGCTGATGGGCAAGCTGATCACCAACGACTCGGAAAGCTATCGCTACCTGGCCGAATCGATCCGCATGCACCCGAATCAGGAAACCCTGAAGTCGATGATGGTCGACGCCGGTTTCGACCGCGTGACCTATCACAACATGACCGCAGGCATCGTCGCCCTGCACCGCGGCATCAAGCCCTGATGTTACTCACCGGGCTGCTCGCCAGCGTCGAACTCGGCCTCAACCGGGTGCTGCGTCTCGACAGCACGGCGCTGCCGCGGCTGGCGCATCTGACCGGCAAAGTAATTGCCGTCGATTGCCGCAGCCCGGCGCTGCAACTGTTCATCCTGCCCAGCGATGAAGGCCTGATGCTCGCCTCGCATTGGGAAACCGGCGTCGACTGCACCCTGCGCGCCCCGGCGTCGAGCCTGGTGAAACTGGCCGTGAGCAAAGACAAGACCGCGGTGCTGCACGCCCCGGAGGTCGAGCTCGACGGTGACAGCGGCGTGCTGCTGGAACTGGCCGGGGTGCTGCAGGACCTCGAGCTGGACTGGGAGTACGAACTTTCACGCTGGCTCGGCCCGGTCGCCACGCAACTGATTGGCGGTCACCTGCGCAGCCGCGCACGCTGGTATCAACAAGGATTTGCCAGCCTCAACCAGAACCTCGCCGAATACCTCGCCGAAGAATCGCGCACCCTCGTCGGGCAGCGCGAAGCCGAAGCGCGGTTCAGCGAACTGGACCGGATCAAACTTGATCTGGAACGTCTCGAGGCGCGCTTCGAGCGCCTTTCCCGATCCCTCGACCCAAGCGATAACGCATGAAGCTGCTTGCCGTCCGCCGTCTGTTGCGCATCCAGCGCGTCGTGATCCGCTACCGCCTCGATGACCTGCTGTTCGAGCTGCCGCTGCCCTGGTTTCTCCTGGCGCTGCGCTATGTGCTACCGTGGCGCTGGTTCCCGCGCAAGCCGCTGGAGCTGAGCCGTGGCGCGCGCCTGCGCCTGGCGCTGCAGGATCTGGGGCCGATCTTCATCAAGTTCGGACAGATTCTCTCGACCCGCCGCGACCTGCTGCCGGAAGACATCGCCGATGAGCTGATGCTGCTGCAGGACCGCGTGCCGCCGTTCGATTCGCAGCTGTCGGTCAAACTGATCGAAGAGCAGCTGGGCAAGAAGATCAGCGAAGTGTTCAGCCGTTTCGACGTCGAACCGCTGGCCTCGGCCTCGGTGGCGCAGGTGCATGCCGCACAACTGAAGACCGGCGAAGAAGTGGTGGTCAAGGTGATCCGTCCGGGCCTGAAACCGGTGATCGCCCAGGATCTGGCGTGGCTGTTCATCCTCGCCCGCGCCGCCGAAAAAGTCTCCGCCGACGCCCGCCTGCTGCACCCGGTGGACGTGGTGCAGGACTACGAAAAAACCATCTACGACGAACTCGACCTGCTGCGCGAGGCGGCCAACGCCAGCCAGTTGAAGCGCAACTTCGAAGGCTCGCCGCTGCTTTACGTGCCGCAAGTCTATTGGGACTGGTGCCGGCCGAAAGTGCTGGTGATGGAGCGCATCTACGGGATTCAGGTGACGGATCTGGCGACCCTCGCCGACCAGCGCACCGACATGAAAATGCTCGCCGAGCGCGGCGTGGAGATCTTTTTCACCCAGGTGTTCCGCGACAGTTTCTTCCACGCCGACATGCACCCGGGCAACATCTTCGTCAGCACCGTCAATCCGTGGAGCCCGCAGTACATCGCGATCGACTGCGGCATCGTCGGCAGCCTGACCCCGGAAGACCAGGACTACCTGGCGCGCAACCTGTTCGCCTTCTTCAAGCGTGACTACCGCCGCGTGGCGCAATTGCACATCGACTCGGGCTGGGTGCCGGCGGAAACCAAGCTCAACGAATTCGAAGCGGCGATCCGCACCGTGTGCGAGCCGATCTTCGAAAAACCGTTAAAAGATATTTCATTTGGCCAGGTGCTGATGCGTCTGTTCCAGACCGCGCGACGCTTCAATATGGAAGTGCAGCCGCAACTTGTGCTGCTGCAAAAGACCCTGCTGAACATCGAAGGCCTCGGCCGTCAGCTGTACCCGGATCTGGATCTGTGGAACACCGCGCAGCCGTTCCTCGAGCGCTGGATGCGCGAGCGCGTCAGCCCGAAAGCCTTGCTCGGCAACGTGCAGAGCCAGTTCGAACAGCTGCCGCACCTGGCCAACATGGCTCGCGATCTGCTCGAACGCATGTCGCAACCGCACGCCTACGACCCGCCGCCACCGTGGCACAAACGCAAGGACGACTGGTTCCTACGCCTGCTCGGTTGCGCGCATCTGGCGGGCGGGACGATCCTCGCCGCCGGTGGCCCACTGCACGAACTGGGGCATTGGCCGGCGGGCATCATGGTGGCAGTCGGCTTGTATCTGGTCGTTCGCCGATAGCCAGTTTGCTGATCGGCTGGCACACTGTTTCAACGCCTGAACCCGACTATCGAAGTGCGGGTTCGCTGTCGGAGTCGAAGATGAAAAACTGGCTGGACGAGATCAAGTGGGACGCAGATGGCCTGGTGCCGGCGATTGCCCAGGATCACAAGACCGGGCGCGTGCTGATGATGGCCTGGATGAACCGCGAAGCGCTGGAACTGACCGCTGCGGAAAACCGTGCAATCTACTGGTCACGTTCCCGTGGCAAGCTGTGGCGCAAGGGCGAAGAGTCCGGCCACGTACAGACCCTGCATGAAATGCGCCTGGACTGTGATGCCGACGTGATCATCCTGATGGTCGAGCAGATCGGCGACATCGCTTGCCATACCGGCCGTCAAAGCTGCTTTTACCGCGTCTACGAAAACGGCGACTGGAAAACGGTCGACCCGGTTCTGAAAGACCCGCACGCTATCTATTCCGCAGGACACAAACATGAGTGACACCCTGACCCGCCTCGCTCAGGTGCTTGAAGAGCGCAAGGGCGCCGCTGCCGACAGCTCATATGTAGCTAGTCTGTATCACAAGGGCCTGAACAAGATTCTGGAGAAAGTCGGCGAAGAGTCGGTCGAAACCATTATTGCCGCCAAGGACGCCGCCATCAGCGGTGACTGCAGCGATGTGATCTACGAGACTGCCGACCTGTGGTTCCACAGCATGGTCATGCTCGCCCAACTGGGGCAGCATCCGCAGGCCGTGCTGGATGAACTGGATCGTCGCTTCGGTCTGTCCGGACACGTCGAGAAAGCCTCGCGTCCGTCCGCCTGAACAACTTTTAGAGAGGAACAGCAACATGGGCATTTTTGACTGGAAACACTGGATCGTCATTCTGGTAGTCGTGGTGCTGGTGTTCGGCACCAAGAAACTGAAAAACCTCGGCACCGACGTCGGCGAGTCGATCAAGGGCTTTCGCAAAGCCATGAACGATGACGAGAAACCCGCCGCCGATCCGACCGTAACGCCTGCGCAACCGGTGCCTCCGGTGCAGCCGCAAGCCACCGCTCAGGCCAACCCGCCGCACACCATCGACGTGCAGGCGCAGAAAGTCGAAGAGCCGATCCGCAAAGACGTGTGAGACTGACAAATGTTTGGTATCAGCTTCTCTGAACTGCTGCTCGTCGGCCTCGTCGCCCTGCTGGTGCTGGGCCCCGAGCGTCTGCCGGGCGCTGCGCGCACCGCCGGCCTGTGGGTCGGGCGGCTGAAGCGCAGCTTCAACGCGATCAAACAGGAAGTTGAACGTGAAATCGGTGCCGACGAAATCCGTCGGCAACTGCACAACGAGCACATTCTGTCGCTGGAGCAGGAGGCGCGGAAGATTTTCACGCCGGTTCAGCAGGAGCCGACGCCGGTTGAGCATGTCGGCGAGCAGACGATTCATGCGCCAGCCGCGCCCGCTGCACCTGCACCTGTTGCAGCGCCGACAGAACCAGTGCCCGCTGCTGCAAATACTTCGGTTGAACACGTAGCCCCAACCGCCGCGCCGACCACACCAGCGCCTCACGACCCTACACTGCCGCCGCGAGCCCCATGAGCGATCTCCCTGAAAACGACCAGCACATGCCGCTGGTATCGCACCTCACCGAGTTGCGCACCCGCCTGCTGCGTTGTGTGGCGGCGGTGTTCATCATCTTCGCCGGGTTGTTCGCCTTCACCCAGCAGATCTACACCTTCGTCTCCACGCCGCTGCGCCAGTACCTGCCGGTCGGCGCGACGATGATCGCCACGGATGTGTCGTCGCCGTTCCTGACGCCGCTGAAGCTGACGATGATGGTCTCGCTGTTCCTCGCGATCCCGGTGATCCTGCATCAGATCTGGGGCTTCATCGCGCCGGGCCTGTACAAGCATGAGAAGCGCATCGCCGTGCCGCTGCTGGTGTCCAGCATCCTGCTGTTCTACACCGGCATGGCGTTCGCCTATTACTTCGTGTTCCCGCTGATCTTCAAGTTCTTCGCCGCCGCCACCCCGGCCGGCGTGGAAATGATGACCGACATCACCAGTTACCTCGACTTCGTGATGACGCTGTTCTTCGCCTTTGGCGTCGCGTTCGAAATTCCGGTGGCCGTGGTGCTGCTGGTGTGGATCGGCGTGGTCGACGTCAAATACCTGAAGAAGATCCGCCCGTACGTGATCATCGGCTGCTTCGTGGTCGGCATGATCCTCACCCCGCCGGACATTTTCTCGCAGACCCTGCTGGCGGTACCGATGTGGATGCTGTTTGAAATCGGCATTCTGTTCGGCAGCCTTGTCAGCAAGCGCGAACGCCCGGACGAAAATCCGGCCGACGATCACAACGACCAGCCGCCAGCGACCCAGGCATGAACCTGCTGTTGCTCGAAGAGGCCGACTTCATCGCGGCCGACCGCGTCGTGCTGCGTGACCGGCGCCTGACCCACATGCAGGAAGTGCACCGCTCGGAAGTCGGTGACAGCCTGCGCGTGGGACGGATCAATGGCTTGATGGGCTCGGCTGAGCTGCTTCGCCTTGAGGCCGGTGAAGCCGAGTTGCGTGTCACCCTCGATCAACCACCACCGGCCAAGCTGCCATTGACGCTGGTATTGGCCCTGCCCCGCCCGAAAATGCTGCGACGGGTGTTCCAGACCGTGGCGACCATGGGTGTGTCGAAGGTGATTCTGCTCAACAGCTACCGGGTCGAGAAGAGTTTCTGGCAGACGCCGTTTCTGGAGCCGGAAGCGATTCGCGAGAATCTGATCCTCGGCCTCGAACAGGCCCGCGATACCGTGCTGCCGGAGATCATCATCGAGAAACGCTTCAAGCCGTTCGTCGAAGATCGCCTGCCGGCGATCAGCGAAGGCACCCGCGGCCTGGTCGGCCACCCCGGCAATTACCCGCCGTGCCCACGGGCATTGAGCGAACCGGTGACCTTGGCGATCGGCCCCGAGGGCGGCTGGATCCCCTACGAAATCGACCTGCTGGGCAAGTCCGGCCTGCAACCGGTGCAACTGGGCGAACGTATCCTGCGCGTCGAAACCGCCGTCACCGCCCTGCTCGCCCGCCTGTTCTGACACACCGCTCCCCCTGTAGGAGCTCCCGCAGGCTGCGATCTTTTGATTTTGTTTTTTAACAGCAAGATCAAAAGATCGCAGCCTCGTTGCACTCGTCAGCTCCTACAGGAATTCGGGGTTGGCATTCAAATCGGGTTACAGATTGCCATCACCCAGCCGATACAGTCCCCATAAGTCCAATTAGTGGTCCGAGGGGAGTCGTCGCATGTACCGTTGGTTAGCCGAGAATCTTGGGAACGTCAGCGTCAAACGCAAGCTGGGCATCGGTTTCGGCCTGGTGCTGTTGCTCACCCTGCTGATTACCTTTACCGGCTGGACCGGCATGGGCGGCATTATCAGCCGTGGCGACAAGCTCGGCTTCATCTCCAGCCTCAATGAACTGACCAAGGACCTGCGCCTGGCGCGTCTGGACTATGAAGCGCGTCGCGGCGAACAAGGCCCGGGCGCGGTCAACGAGTTGCTGGCCAAACTCGCCAGCGGCTTGCAAACCGCGCGCGGCCTGATCGAACAGCCCTCAGATGCGGCCATGGTCGATCAGCAACTGGCCGCTGTCGCCGAGTACAAACGTGCCTTCGCCGACATGACACAGGCCACCGTGCAGCGTGAGGACGCGCGCAGCAAGCTCGGCGCGAGTGCCGACAATGCCGTGGCCAAAGTCTCGGAAGTCGAGAAATCCATGCTGCAGGGTGACAGCGTCGCGCAATTCAACAGCGTGATCGAACTGAGCAAACTGTTGCAGCAAGCGCGCTATCAGGTGCGCGGCTACACCTACAGCGGCAAGGCCGAGGCGGAGCAGCCCGCGCTGGACGCCATCGACAATGCACTGAAAAACCTCGACAGCCTGCCGGCGAAACTGCCCGAACAGCACATCGCTAACCTGCAACAGGCCACCGACTCGATCAAAGCTTATCGCGCGGCGGTCGCTCAGTTCCGCGACTCGCAGGTGAACAATGCCAAGGCCGGGGCAACCATGACGGCTCAGGGCGACATCCTCCTCGACCTCAGCAAGAAGCTCACCGAATCACAAACCGTGGTGCGCGATACCGATGCCGCGCACGCCAAGAACATGCTGATCATCGCCACCCTGCTGGCCGTGGCCTTCGGTTTGCTCGCCGCGTGGGCGATCACCCGGCAGATCATCATTCCGCTGAATCAGACCCTGAAAGTCGCCGAGCGCGTGGCCGCCGGCGATCTGACCCACAATCTGGTGTCGCAGCGTCGCGACGAACTCGGCCAGTTGCAGCGCTCGATGCAGAGCATGACCCAAGGCCTGCGCGAGTTGATCGGTGGCATCAGCGACGGCGTCACGCAGATCGCCAGCGCTGCCGAAGAGCTGTCGGCGGTCACCGAGCAGACCAGCGCCGGGGTCAACAATCAGAAGATCGAGACCGATCAGGTCGCCACCGCCATGAACGAAATGGCCGCCACTGTGCAGGAAGTCGCGCGCAACGCCGAGGAAGCTTCCGAAGCCGCCGTGGCCGCCGATCAACAGGCCCGCGAAGGCGACAAGGTGGTCGGTGAAGCGATCGCGCAGATCGAGCGTCTGGCCGTCGAAGTCGGCCACTCCACCGAAGCCATGGGCGAACTCAAGCGCGAGAGCGACAAGATCGGCAGCGTGCTCGACGTGATCAAGTCCGTGGCCCAGCAAACCAACCTGCTGGCGCTCAACGCCGCCATCGAAGCAGCGCGTGCCGGTGAGGCCGGGCGTGGTTTTGCGGTGGTTGCCGATGAAGTGCGCAGCCTCGCCCAGCGCACGCAGAAGTCCACCGAAGAGATCGAAGAGCTGATCGTCGGCCTGCAGAACGGCACCCAGCAAGTGGCAACGATCATGGACAACAGCCGCAGCCTGACCGACAGCAGCGTCGAACTGACCCGCCGCGCCGGTGGCTCACTGGAAAGCATCACCCGCACCGTCTCGGCGATTCAGGCGATGAACCAGCAGATCGCCGCAGCGGCCGAGCAGCAGAGCGCCGTGGCTGAAGAGATCAACCGCAGCGTGCTGAATGTGCGGGATGTGTCGGATCAGACGTCGGCGGCGAGTGAAGAGACCGCGGCTTCCAGCGTTGAGCTGGCGCGGCTGGGGACGCATCTGCAGATGCTGGTGGGGCGGTTCAAGGTCTAACCATCACAGCAAAAGATCGCAGCCTTCGGCAGCTCCTACAGGTGTACACATGACTCTGTAGGAGTTGCCGAAGGCTGCGATCTTTTTTGCTTTACAGGACCTGCCGCAGGAAAGCCTGCGCGCGCGGGTCCTTCGGTGCATCGAAGAACTCCGCCGGAGAAGCATCTTCCAGCAGTTTACCGTGATCGAAGAACAGCACCCGATCCGCCACTTCCCGGGCGAAGCCCATTTCGTGGGTGACGCAAACCATGGTCATGCCTTCCACGGCCAGGTTCTTCATCACGTCCAGGACTTCACCGACCATTTCCGGGTCGAGGGCCGACGTCGGTTCGTCGAACAGCATCACTTTCGGGTCCATCGCCAGCGCCCGGGCAATCGCCACGCGCTGTTGCTGGCCGCCGGACAGGCGTGACGGATATTCCCGGGCCTTCTGCGCAATACCGACCTTCTCCAGCAACGCCAAAGCCTTGGCCTCACTTTCCTTCTGCCCACGCTTGCGCACAACTTTCTGCGCCAGGCAGAGGTTTTCCAGCACGGTCATATGCGGGAACAGGTTGAAGTGCTGGAAGACCATGCCGACTTCGCGGCGGTAGGCGTTGACGTCGGTTTTCGGGTCGGCCAGTTGCAGGCCGTCGATGCTCACAGAACCCGAGTCGAATTCTTCCAGGCCATTGAGGCAGCGCAGGAAGGTCGATTTGCCCGAACCCGACGGGCCGATCACCACCAGCACTTCGCCTTTGGCAACGGAAGTGGTGACGTTATCCACAGCCCGAACTACCTGGCCACGGGTGTCGAAGACTTTTACCAGATCGCGGACTTCAATCACTTTGCGCGAGCCTCCGCTCAAGCCGGCTGGCGATTTTCGACAGCGGCAGGTTGATCAACAGGTACAGGCCGGCGACGCAGAACAGGATTTCGAACGGCGAGAACGAGGTGGTGATGACTTCACGGCCACTTTTCAGCAGCTCGGTAATCGCAATCACCGACACCAGCGAGGTGTCCTTGACCAGGCTGATGAACTGCCCGGCCAGCGGCGGCAGTACGCGTTTGAATGCTTGCGGCAGTACCACGTGGCGCATCGACTGGCCGGCGCTCAGACCGAGCGAACGCGCCGCTTCGTTCTGGCCACGGGCAATCGACTGCACGCCGGAACGGATGATCTCGGCCACGTAGGCGCCGGTAAACAGCGACAGCGCGGCGATCCCGGCGAACTCCCGGGACAGGTTCATCACCGTGCCGATGAAGAAGTAGAAGATAAAGATCTGCACCAGCAGCGGCGTACCGCGCACCAGCTCGACGTAGATGCTCGACAGGTCGCGCAGGGTCGGGTTGCTCGACAGGCGGCACAGTCCGGTGACCAGGCCGATCAACAGACCGAGTACGCCGGACACTACCGACAACCACAGCGTGGTCCAAAGGCCCCACAGCAGCGGCCCTGCCGCCCAGTGCCGGGTCACGCCCACGACGTCACCTTCAGCCACATCGTCGCCCTGAGCGAATTGCAGGCTGTTTTCGTCGACGGTCAGGTGCTGCTCGTCACCGGCGTCGTTGCGCAGGGTGACCTGCGCGCTGGCGCCCTTGCGCACCAGCTCGGTGACGGTGGAGATATCGGTGGCACGCAGGGATTCTTCGGCCTGATAGGCGAAGTACTGCGGCACGCGGTTCCAGCGCCATTCGTAGGACATCAGCGACGTGGCGTAATACAACGCGCCCGCCAGGCCGACCAGCACCAGCACGGTCAGGACGTGCCAGGGCCATTGGGCTTTTTTCTGTTTCATTGCAGGTTCCGGATTTTTGTTGCTATGGAGGGCCTCTTCGCGAGCAGGCTCGCTCCCACAGGGGAATGCATTCCAATGTGGGAGCGAGCCTGCTCGCGAATGGGGCGACTCGGTCTGACTGACCCAGTGTTATTCCATGTCCTTGAGCCACTCGGTGCTCTTGAACCACTTGTCATGGATGCGATCGTAGGTGCCGTCTTCGTGGATCTGGTGCAGGAAGTTGTTGATGAAGTTGATGCTGTCGTAATCACCCTTCTTCAGACCGAAGGCCAGCGGCTCGTAGGTGAACGGCTTGTCGAGGAACACCAGTTTGCCGGCGCCGACCTTGTTCACCGCGACCACGTTGTACGGCGCGTCGTAGATGAAGGCGTCGGCCTTGCCGTTGACCACGTCGAGCACGGCTTCCTGCTCGTTGTCGTAGCCGTGGTACTTGGCTTTGGCGATCAGCTTCTTGGCGACCATCTCACCGGTGGTGCCGAGCTTGGAGGTGATGCGATAGTCGGCGGTGTTCAGGTCTTTATAGGACTTGATGGTGCCTTCCAGCTCCTTGCGGATCAGCAGGGTCTGGCCGACCACGATGAACGGTTCGCTGAAGTTCAGGCGCAGGTTGCGCTCCTGAGTCAGGGTCATGCCGCTGCCGATCATGTCGAACTTGTCGGTCATCAGGGCCGGGATGATCCCGTCGTAACCGGTGGACACCAGCTCCAGCTTGACCCCCATGGCCTTGGACATGGCTTTGAGGATGTCGACTTCGAAACCGATGATCTCGCCACGCTTGTTGGTCATTTCGAACGGCATGTAGGTCGGATCCATACCGACTTTCAACGTGCCGCGCTTGACCGCGTCATCGATTGCACCGGCGTGCGCCGCATTGACTGCAACCAGTGCCGTGACGCCGACCAGCAGCATCGACAGATACTTCTTCATCTTCAAGTCCCCAAAACCATTGCAATTGCGGCGCGAAAACCGACTGAAATGGACAAGATCGTCCGGGCGCGCCAATTCGGGGACGGATGCTAACGCACTCGATTTTTTGCACAAGGTTTAATGGACGATTTGTTTAACATTCAAAGGCCACCCCTCACCCCAGCCCTCTCCCCAGAGGGGAGAGGGGGAAAGGGAGCCGATCGGGGAAATATTCGAAAGCTAAGTTCGACTCGATTTCTAAGGTCGATGCAACTCGAATATACAATCCGGTCAGTCCCCTCTCCCTCCGGGAGAGGGTTAGGCGGGCGGCGTTCCGATGAGGGGGCTTTTCAGCGCCATAAAAAAACCCCGCTAGTTAGCGGGGTTTCTTCATCAGGCCGGTTGCGCCTGCAAGCTCACAGGCTTGAGTGGCAACAGCGGTGCATGCGGATCGGCTTTCACCGAAGCACGCCAGGCATCCAGCCATTCCTTGTGATCTTCGGACCAGACCAGCTCGTGCAGACGCGCCAGCGCCACCGGATCACTCAGCAGTTGCAGGCGATCATGATTGCTCAGCGCCGCCGGGCCAGCCTTCAGGGCGTGACGTACACGCTCCTGACGCAGCCACTCGATCGGCTCGGCCTGACCGTGACGGGCCGTCGCCAGCGAACACGCCAGGGCGTTCTGCTGCGGATCGACCACGGCGCGGATGAAGCCGTCGTTCAGTGCATGCCAGCGGTTCTCGTGGGTGTACTGATCGGTCGCCAGCAGCGCCTGTGGCGGATTGTATTCCTCTGGGATGAGGAACAGGCTCTCGTCACGGGACTTGAGGCCCAGACCGACACGGCTGGAAATCACCGACACCGGGATCGACAGCATCAGCGAACCGACGATCGGCACCAGCCACCACAGGAAGCTCGGGTTCAGCCAGATCACCAGCAGCGCCCAGCAGAAGCCCAGCAGGGTCTGCGGACCGTGACGCTTGACCGCCTCGCTCCATGGCGTGGAGTCGTCGTCACGCTGTGGCGAGTTCCAGGTCGCGGCCCAGCCGAGGAACGCGGCGAGGACGAAACGGGTGTGGAAAATCATCCGCACCGGCGCCAGCAGCATGGAGAACAACATCTCCAGCAGCATCGACAGGGTCACCTTGAACTTGCCACCGAACTCTTTCGCGCCCTTGGCCCAGATCAGGATGATGCTCAGCAGTTTCGGCAGGAACAGCAGCACGATAGTCGTCGAGAACAGCGCGATCGCCTTGTCCGGGTGCCATTGTGGCCACAACGGATAGAGCTGACGCGGTTCCAGGAAGTACTGCGGCTCCATCAGCGTGTTCACCGCCAGCAGCGCGGTCGACAGCACCAGGAAGAAGAACCACAACGGCGCCGACAGGTACGACATCACGCCGGTGAGGAACACCGCGCGGTGCACCGGGTGCATACCTTTGACCAGGAACAGGCGGAAGTTCATCAGGTTGCCGTGGCACCAGCGACGGTCACGCTTGAGCTCGTCGAGCAGATTCGGCGGCAACTCTTCGTAACTGCCCGGCAGGTCGTAGGCAATCCACACGCCCCAACCGGCACGGCGCATCAGCGCGGCTTCAACGAAGTCGTGAGACAGGATCGCCCCGGAGAACGCACCTTTGCCCGGCAACGGCGCCAGGGCGCAGTGGTCGATGAACGGCTTCATGCGGATGATCGCGTTGTGACCCCAGTAGTGAGATTCACCCAACTGCCAGAAGTGCAGACCGGCGGTGAACAGCGGGCCGTAAACGCGGGTGGCGAACTGCTGCATGCGTGCATACAGCGTGTCCATGCCCGACGCTCGCGGCGCGGTCTGGATGATCCCGGCGTCCGGCGTGGCTTCCATCAGGCGTACCAGACTGGTCAGGCACTCGCCGCTCATCACCGAGTCGGCGTCGAGCACGACCATGTACTTGTAGTCACCACCCCAGCGACGGCAGAAGTCGTCGAGGTTGCCGCTCTTGCGTTTCACACGGCGGCGACGGCGGCGATAGAAGATCTTGCCGAAGCCCTTGGCTTCACGGCAGACGTCCAGCCAGGCCTGTTGCTCGGCGACGCAGATATCGGTGTCGTTACTGTCGCTGAGGACGAAGAAGTCGAAGCGATCCAGATCACCGGTAGCGGCGACCGATTCGAAGGTGGCGCGCAGACCGGCGAATACCCGGGGCACGTCCTCGTTGCAGATCGGCATCACCAGCGCGGTACGGGCGTCTTTCGGAATCGGCTCGTTGCCCGCGCTTTTGCCGGAGATACGGTATTTATCGTGACCGGTGAGCAACTCGAGGAAGCCCATCAGCGCCGTCCAGAAACCGGCCGAGACCCAGCAGAACAGAATCCCGAAGAGGATCAGGATGCTGGTTTGCAGCGCATACGGCAGCACCTGCGTGGCGGTTTGCAGCAGCGGCTGGTGCAGCACTTCGTCCAGATCGACGAACGACCAGCCCTGGTACGGCATGATGCCTTTCATGTACCAGCCGGCAACGATGGTCTGGCCGAGCATCAGCAGCAACAGAATGTAGCGACGGATCGAACCGACCGTGCGCCAGCGCGCCGCCGGCAAGACGTTTTCGTCCTTCGGCGGCTGTGGCGGATTGGTGCGCCCGGTCAGGCGGCGCCAGCCACGCACCAGAATATTGGTGCGCCATGGCTCCGGCACGACTTTGGTCCGACGGATCGGCGGCGTCGCTTTCATGCTGACCCGACCGCTGGCGTCGAGCACCAGCATTTCCGCCTCTTCCAGCTCTTCGGCGGTGCTCAGGGTCAGGCGCTTGGCCACCGAAGCCTGGGCGGCTTCGGCAGGCGCGTCGAACGTCGGCGACGACAGGCGCTGGTGCAGTTCGCTGAAGGACTGGCAGCCCGCGAGTTCCGCGCGCTGCTCGTCGGTCATCGGCAGATGCGCCAGATACTCGGACAGAGTCTCTGGCTGTACTTGAGAGTTACTCATCGGCAGGCAACTGATAGCTCCAGGTCTCGGTCAGGACTTCTTCAGTCGGTGCCGATTCCGGTGTGGCTGGGGCCGCGTTCGCAGCCGCTGGCTGCTTGGCGTCTTTGTTAGCCTTGTCCTTGGCATCTGCGGCTGGCTTGGCGTCGGCCTGTTTGGCCTCGGCTGCCTTGGCTTCCTTCTCGTCCTTCTCTTGTTGCTTGGCCGCGACCTTATCCGCCTTGGCCACCGACGAGTTCGACGCCGGTACCGAAGACTTGGCCAGATCAGCGGTGACCACTGGCTGTACCAGGGCAGCGCGCATCTCGGTGGACTTGCTCGCGTCCTTGATCTTCATCCGCAGGGTCAGGCGCCAGCCCTTGGTTTCCGGGTTGTAGCGCACGCTGTTCTCGACCAGTTCGGCGTTATCGCCAACACTGACCTGACTGCGCACGTCGGCATCCGGGGCCAGAGCCGCCAGCGATGGACCTTCGAAGTCGACCAGGTAGGCAACGCTGCCATCCGGCTGACGGATCAGGTTCGACTGCTTGACGTCACCGGTCGAGCGCAGGGTCTGCTTGACCCAGGCGCTATCGGGGGCGTGAATCGCCGCTTCGTCCATGGTCCAGTGCAGGCGGTAGGCGAAGTCCAGCGGCTTGCCTGGCTCCGGCATGGTTTCCGGGCTCCAGAACGCAACGATGTTGTCGTTGGTTTCGTCGGCAGTCGGAATCTCTACCAGATCAACGGTGCCCTTGCCCCACTCGCCCTTCGGCTCGATCCAGGCGCTTGGGCGCTTGTCGTAGCGGTCGTCGAGGTCTTCGTAGTGGCTGAAGTCGCGGCCACGCTGCAGCAGACCAAAACCACGCGGGTTCTCGACGCTGAAGTTGCTCACGGCCAGGTGTTTCGGGTTGTTCAGCGGACGCCAGATCCACTCGCCGTTGCCGGCATGGATCGACAGACCGCTGGAGTCGTGCAGTTCACGACGGTAGTTGAGGACTTTCGACGGCTGGTTGGCGCCGAACAGGAACATGCTGGTCAACGGTGCGATGCCCAGTTTGCCGACCTTGTCACGCAGGAACATCTGCGCCTTGACGTCGACAATGGTGTCGCTGCCCGGACGCAGGATCAGGCGATAGGCACCGGTGGCGCGCGGCGAATCCAGCAGGGCGAAGATCACCAGATGCTTGTCGCCCGGCTTCGGCTGCTGAATCCAGAACTCGCGGAAACGCGGGAACTCTTCGCCCGACGGCAGCGCGGTGTCGATGGCCAGACCACGGGCCGACAGACCGTAAGTGTGACCCTTGCCAACGACGCGGAAGTAGCTCGCGCCGAGCATGGTCATGATTTCGTCTTGCTTGTCGGCCTTGTTGATCGGGTACAGCACGCGGAAACCGGCGTAGCCCAGTTGCTCGGTGGCCTTCGGATCGAACTTGAGGTCGCCGAAATCGAAGCGGGTCGGATCGTATTTGATCTCTTCGACGGTGTTCGCCGTGATTTCGTTGATTTTCACCGGCGTGTCGAAGTGCATGCCCTGGTGATAGAAGGACAGCTTGAACGGTGTCTTCTGATCGGCCCACTCAGCCTTTTCGGTGAGGAAGCGGATTTTCTGATAATCCGCGAACTTCATGTCACGGAATTCGTTCGGCAGGTTGCTGCGCGGGGCTTCGAACTTCTGCCCGGCCAGCTCTTTAGCCTTGGCTGATACATCGTCAAGATTGAACGCCCAAAGCTGGCCGGCGCTGAGCAGGCACAGGAGCGCCGAGCCGGCTACCAGGGCACTTCGCATGCGTTTGGCAGACATTTTTGCTGCATTACAGGGACTAACAATCACGAGCAACCCTCGCCGAAAACAGATCAAAAAACCAACGGCCAGATTAAGTGCCTGTGGGGTTTTCGACTTTGAAAAGCCGACCTCCCAGCGCACCCTTGCCAAGTTGGCGAGCATTGTTCCGACTCCGCTGGGGCAAAATGATTCCCCAATCGGATCCAGACAAGTCTCTACCTAAGTCAAAAATGGAACAGCGAACGCTGATCCCCATAGCGCGCGATTATCTAGTAGCCCGCGTGACAACGCATCAGGGGCAACAAAGTATTTATCGCGAAAAACGCCTGTTTTCAGTCGAAAAGCCCTTGAAAAGCTGTTTCAAGCGCTTTCATGTCTGTAACAGGAAGGTTACCGGGCCATCGTTGACCAGGTGCACCTGCATATCCGCGCCGAATCTACCTGATGCCACAGTGCCATGCATCTGTTTCGCTTTGCTGAATAGATAGTCGAACAATTCCTCGCCCAATGCCGGAGGGGCCGCGGTCGAGAAACTCGGACGCAACCCGCTCTTGGTGTCGGCAGCCAGGGTGAACTGAGAGACCAGCAGCAACCCGCCACCTACATCCGCCAGGGACAGATTCATCTTGCCCTCGGCGTCACTGAATACCCGATAGTTAAGCAGCTTATGCAAAAGTTTGTCGGCACTGGTACGCGTGTCGTCGGGTTCGACCGCCACCAACACCAGCAAACCCTGATCCACCGCGCCGACTATCTCTCCCGCGACTTCGACCCGTGCACCGCGCACGCGCTGTAACAGCCCCTTCATGCTTCTTCGGGCGGCAGGTCGAGCAGGCGGCGGGCCATGTTGCTCGCGGCTCGCACCAGCGCATCGGTGATGCCCGGCTCGGAGGCGGCGTGACCGGCGTCGCGAATCACCTGCAGTTCGCTGTTCGGCCAGGCCTGATGCAGTTCCCAGGCGTTGTCCAGCGGGCAGATCACGTCGTAGCGACCGTGAATGATCACCCCCGGCAGGTGGGCGATCTTGCCCATGTCGCGGATCAGCTGATTTGGCTCGAGGAATGCGTTGTTGGTGAAGTAGTGACATTCGATCCGCGCGATCGACAGGGCGCGCTGCGGCTCGGAGAAACGGTCGACCACCAGCGGGTTCGGGCGCAGGGTCGCGGTGCGCCCTTCCCACGTCGACCAGGCCTTGGCCGCGTGCATCTGGGCGATCTGATCGTTACCGACCAGACGCTTGTGGAAAGCGCTGAGCAGATCGTCGCGCTCGTCCAGCGGGATTGGCGCGATGTAGTCCTGCCAGTAATCAGGAAACAGACGGCTGGCACCGGCCTGATAGAACCACTCGATTTCCTGCGGACGGCAGAGAAAGATCCCACGCAGGATCAGACCGTGTACGCGCTCCGGGTGGGTTTGCGCGTAGGCCAGCGCCAGGGTCGAACCCCACGAACCGCCGAACAGCACCCATTTATCGATGCCCAAGTGCTTGCGGATACGCTCTAGGTCGGCGACCAGATCCCAGGTGGTGTTGTTTTCCAGGCTCGCATGCGGGGTGGAGCGTCCGCAGCCGCGCTGGTCGAAGGTAACAATGCGATACAGATTCGGATCGAAATAGCGACGGCTCTGCGCGTCGCAACCGGCGCCTGGACCACCGTGGATGAACACCACCGGCAAGCCTTCCGGCGAACCGCTTTCGTCGACATACAGCGTGTGGGTGTCATCGACAGCCAGATCGTGCCGGGCGTGGGGTTTGATCTGCGGAAACAATGTCTGCATTGCGCGCTCCGTAAGGGGTCGAGGTCATCCCTGGGGGGACTTCTATTATTCTGCCGTCCGGCATCATAAACCCGATTTACGTCAATGAGCATGCTTCAGAACACGAATCAAACCTGCACCGCTGTAGGAGCTGCCGCAGGCTGCGATCTTTTGCTCTTGCCGTGAAAATTTAGGATCAATAGATCGCAGCCTTCGGCAGCTCCTACAGGAAGCAGGTCAGGCGCTGTAGTGAGACTTTGCCCAGGCCAGATAACCCTGGAGCAACTCCTTGAGCACCACCCGCGTCGGCTCCGCCAGATCGGCGCGGTAGCGGAACGGTTCGAACTCTTCCATGTAGGTGCTCTGGCACAGCTCCAGTTGCACGGCATGGATGTTCTCGGCCGGGTTGCCGTAATGGCGAGTGATGTGGCCGCCCTTGAAGCGGCCGTTGAGCACGTGGCTGTAATGATCGTGACGGGCGCAGATGGCTTCCAGTTGCGTCGCCAATTGTGGATCGCAACTGGCGCCATTGAAGGTGCCAAGGTTGAAATCCGGCAGTTTGCCGTCGAACAGGTGCGGAATGATCGAGCGGATCGAGTGCGCATCGAACAGCAGCGCATAGCCGAATTCAGCCTTCAGCCGTGCCAGCTCTTGCTGCAGGGTGCGGTGGTACGGTGTCCAGATCTGTTCCAGATAAGTTGCTCGTTCTGCTTTGGAGGGTTCCTGACCTTCGCGGAACAACGGAATGCCATCGAACAGCGTCGCCGGGTACAGGCCTGTGGTGGCGCCGGCGTACAACGGCTTGTCGTCAGACGGACGGTTCAAGTCGATGACGAACCGCGAATACTCGGCCGCCAGGGTGCTGGCGCCCAGCTCTTCGGCAAAATCGTAGAGCTGCGGAATGTGCCAGTCGGTGTCCGGCAGGCTTTTCGCGTCCGGTATCAGCCCGGCTTCGACCGCAGGCGTCAGGCGCACACCGGCATGCGGCATGCTGATCAGCAGCGGTACGCGACCTTGTTTGAAACTCAGAACCTTATCCACAACCGCTCTCCTACAGACTTGATTCGACGCCGTGACGCACGACGCGTTTGTCCAGATCACCACCGAGCCAATAGGCCAGATCCGCCGGACGATCGATGTGCCAGGCGACGAAATCCGCGACCTTGCCGACTTCCAGCGAACCGTGGGTATCAGCCATGCCCAGCGCTTGCGCGGCGTGAATGGTCGCGCCGGCCAGGGCTTCTTCCGGGGTCATGCGGAAGCAGGTGCAGGCCATGTTGAGCATCAGGCGCAACGACAGCGCCGGCGAGGTGCCGGGGTTGAGGTCACTGGCGATAGCGATCTTGACCTTGTGCTTGCGCAGGGCGTCCATCGGCGGCAGCTGGGTTTCGCGCAGGAAGTAGAACGCCCCCGGCAGCAACACCGCGACGGTGTCGGACTTGGCCATGGCGATGGCGTCGTCTTCGTCCATGAACTCCAGATGGTCGGCAGACAACGCGTGAAACCGCGCCGCCAGTCTGGAGCCATGCAGCGATGACAATTGCTCGGCGTGCAGCTTCACCGGCAGGCCGAGTTTTTGTGCGGTGACGAACACCCGCTCGACCTGCTCCGGCGAGAACGCCAGGTATTCGCAGAACGCGTCCACAGCATCGACCAGCCCTTCGGCGGCCAATGCCGGGAGCATCTCGGCGCAGATGTGCTCGATGTAGTCGTCAGCGCGATCCTTGTACTCCGGCGGCAGCGCGTGGGCGGCCAGACAGGTACTGCGCACGCTGATCGGCAGTTCAGCGGCGAGCCGGCGAATCACCCGCAGGATCTTGCGTTCGCTGGCCAGGTCCAGACCGTAGCCGGACTTTATCTCGACCGTAGTCACGCCGTCGCGCATCAGGCTTTTCAGACGCTTGGCGGCGCTGGCGAACAGCTCGTCTTCAGTCGCTTCACGGGTGGCGCGCACGGTGCTGGCAATGCCGCCGCCCTGCGCGGCAATCTCGGCATAGCTGACACCTTGCAGACGCTTCTCGAATTCGCCGCTGCGGTTGCCGCCGAACACCGTGTGGGTGTGGCAGTCGATCAGGCCCGGGGTCACCCACGCGCCTTGCAGATCGTTGACCGCCGGGTATTCGCCGGACGGCAGCAGATTGCGCGGACCGATCCACTCGATGTGCGCACCGGACGTCACAATGGCCGCATCCTCGATGATCGAGTAGACGCCCTGCGCCATGGTTGCGACGTGGCAGTGTTGCCAGAGGGTTTTCACTGTTGGCCTCCGTTGGAATTGGTTTGGTGGGGAGCCTTCAAAAGCCCCTCACCCTAGCCCTCTCCCGGAGGGAGAGGGGACTGACCGGGTTGTTCTGTCGAGATACATCGACCTGAGAATCTTGAGCCGAACTCCGGCTCTGAAAACAATGAAGATTGGCTCCCTTCCCCTTCTCCCCCTTGGGGGAGAGGGCTGGGGTGAGGGGGATCGATTTCAGCAACAACAAAACTCCCCCTGAAAAACACTTACAAACTAGGCAGCAATTTCGCCGGAACCAATTCGCTCAAGCAGCGCGAAGCCAACAACTCGGTCGCCGCATTGATGTCCGGCGCAAAGAAGCGGTCCTTCTCATAGAACGGCACTTCGCGCCGCAGAATCGCCCGCGCCTGTTCCAGCTTGGCCGAGGTCTTCAGACCGTTGCGCAGGTCCAGCCCCTGCACCGCCGCCAGCCATTCCACCGCGAGAATGCCGCGGGTGTTATCGGCCATTTCCCACAGGCGCTTGCCGGCGGCCGGAGCCATCGACACGTGGTCTTCCTGGTTGGCCGAGGTCGGCAGGCTGTCGACCGAATGCGGATGGGACAGTGCTTTGTTCTCGCTGGCCAGTGCGGCCGCGGTCACCTGGGCGATCATGAAACCGGAGTTGACGCCGCCATTGGCCACCAGGAACGGCGGCAGCTGCGACATGTGCTTGTCCATCATCAGCGAGATGCGGCGCTCGCTCAGCGAGCCGATTTCGGCGATGGCCAGGGCCATGTTGTCGGCGGCCATGGCCACCGGTTCGGCGTGGAAGTTACCGCCGGAAATCACATCGCCTTCAGCCGCGAACACCAACGGGTTGTCGGAGACGGCGTTGGCTTCGACGGCCAGCACTTCGGCGGCCTGACGGAACTGGGTCAGGCAGGCGCCCATGACTTGCGGCTGGCAACGCAGCGAGTACGGGTCCTGAACCTTTTCGCAGTTCTGGTGCGAATCGGAGACTTCGCTGCGCTCGCCCAGCAGATCACGGTAAGCGGCAGCGGCGTCGATCTGGCCTTTCTGGCCACGAGCGGCGTGAATACGTGCATCGAACGGCGAGCGCGAACCGAGCACCGCTTCCACCGTCAGACCGCCAATAGCCAGCGCGCCAGCAAACAGGTCTTCACCTTCAAACAGACCGCGCAGGGCAAATGCGGTGGACACCTGAGTACCGTTGAGCAGCGCCAGACCTTCTTTCGCCGCCAGGGTCAGCGGGGTCAGGCCGGCGACTTTCAGCGCTTCGGTGGCTTCCATCCACTCGCCCTTATAGCGCGCCTTGCCTTCGCCCAGCAGCACCAGCGACATGTGCGCCAGCGGCGCGAGGTCACCGGATGCACCCACCGAACCCTTGAGCGGAATATGCGGATAAACCTCGGCGTTGATCAGCGCGATCAGTGCGTCGATCACTACGCGACGGATGCCGGAGAAGCCTCGGCTGAGGCTATTGACCTTGAGCACCATGATCAGGCGCACCAGCTCATCGCTGATCGGCTGGCCGACGCCGGCGGCGTGCGACAGCACCAGCGAACGCTGCAGGTTTTCCAGGTCTTCGCTGGCAATGCGGGTCGACGCCAGCAGGCCGAAACCGGTGTTGATGCCGTAGGCGGTGCGGTTCTCGGCGAGGATCTGCTCGACGCAAGCGACGCTGGCCTCGATCTGCGCCGCAGCGCTGTTGTCGAGGGTCAACTTGACCGGTTGCTGATAGACGTCACGCAATTGGGCCAGGCTCAGTTGGCCGGGAATCAGGTTCAGCGCAGTCATTAAAATGCTCCTTTTGAACATTGTTATTAACTACCAGTCGCTCCGGAGCATTCCGTTATCCGTCGCTTCCCGTCTTGTGGACGATTAGCGCCTTGGCACGCTGGTATGGGTATTGTCAGTGCAGATTCGGTAATACGTTGTGCAGCGCATTCGGGTGTTTCAGAACGCTGGCGGCGGCGGCGATATCCGGCGCCAGCCAGCGATCCTGATCGTAGGCCGGGACGGTTTCCCGCAGCAGGCGCCACGCCCGGTCAGTGCCCGCGCCAAAGCGCTGCTCCTTGAGGAATTCAAAGGCCTGCGCCGCCAGCAGGTATTCGATGGCGAGGATCTGCGTGCAGTTTTCCAGGGCGCGGTGCAGCTTCAGCGCGGCGCTGGTGCCCATGCTCAGGTGGTCTTCCTGCAAGCCCGAGGTGACGTAGTTGTCGAGCACTGCCGGTTGCGCCAGCTGGCGGTTCTCGGCACACAGCGAAGCGGCGACGTATTGCACGATCATCATCCCGGAGTTCACCCCCGGATTGGCCACCAGAAACGCCGGCAGACCGCTGACGTGCGGGTTGACCAGACGATCGAGGCGGCGCTCGGCAATCGAGCCGATTTCAGCCATGGCAATCGCCAGCAGATCCGCCGCCATCGCCACTGACTGGCCGTGCGGGTTGGCCTGCGACATCACCCGGAAGTTGTCCGGCGTGCCCAGCAGCAACGGGTTGTCGGTGCAGCCGTTGAGTTCGGCTTCGACCTGTTTGATCGCATGTTCCAGTTGATCGCGCGCAGCGCCATGCACTTGCGGGATCGAGCGGATGCTCAGCGCATCCTGAGTGCGAATGCCTTTGCTCGTCGCGATCACTTCACTGCCATCGAGCAAGGCGCGCAGATTGCTACCGACCTGCTGCATGCCGGGGTGCGGCTTGAGCGCGATGATCTCGGCATCGAACGCGGCGATCTGCCCGCGCTGCGCTTCGAAACTCATGGCGCCGATCACATCGGCCCATTGCACCAGACGCGTCGCGTCGGCAATCGCCAGGCAACTGAGGCCGGTCATGCACGGCGTACCGTTGACCAGGCACAAACCGTCTTTCGCGCCGAGTTGCACCGGTTGCAGGCCTTCTTCGGCCAGCGCCTGTTGCGCCGAGATAATCTGCCCGCGATAGCTGACATTGCCCACGCCCAGCAGCGCGATGCCGATGTGCGCCATGTGCGTCAGGTAACCCACCGAACCTTGCGACGGAACCTGCGGGGTGATGCCGCGATTGAGCAGCGCCAGCAACGCTTCGACCACCCGCCGGTGAATGCCGGATTTGCCGTGGCTGTAGTTGTGGATTGCGGCGCAGATGATCGCGCGGGTCTGCTCATCAGGCAGCACCGGGCCGACGCCACAGGCGTGGCTGAGCAAGGTGTTGCGCGAGAGCTGGCTGAGTTGTTCGTCCTTCAGCGAAACGTTGGACAGACCACCCAGACCGGTGTTGACGCCATAGGCACGCTCGCCGCTTTCGACGATGCGCTGGACGATGCCCTGAGCGTTTTCGATGCGCGCCCAGGTCTCGCTCGACAGCTCCAAAGTGGCGCCGTGACGGGCGACGGCGACCACGTCCTGCCAACGCAGGGGGTTGCCGGTGATGATGATTTTTTCAGCCTGGGACATCTAAAACCTCATACCAATTCTTTGATACAAAACCTGTGGTGAGGGGATTTATCCCCGATGGGCTGCGCAACAGCCCCAAAACCTGCAGCCAGGATGTTTCAGGTGCACCGCATGCAATGTTTGGGGGCGGCTTCGCCACCCATCGGGGATAAATCCCCTCGCCACAAAGGCAATCCATTTCAGACTACTGCCGCCCGCCGCTGCACGAACCGGTCGACATACTCGTCCGCCGGCGAATGCAGGATCTCCCTTGGCGTGCCGACCTGAATCAGGCGGCCATCCTTGAGGATCGCGATGCGGTTGCCGATGCGCACGGCCTCGTCGAGGTCGTGGGTGATGAAGACGATGGTCTTGTGCAGGGTCTTTTGCAGCTCCAGCAACTGGTCCTGCATCTCGGCGCGGATCAGCGGATCGAGCGCACTGAACGCTTCGTCCATCAGAATGATGTCGGTGTCCGCCGCCAGTGCCCGGGCCAGGCCCACGCGCTGGCGCATGCCGCCGGAGAGCTGGTGCGGGTATTTGTTTTCGTAGCCTTTGAGGCCCACAGTGTTGATCCAGTGCAACGCGCGTTCAGCGCACAGTTGCTTGCTCTCGCCGCGCACTTTCAGGCCGTAGGCGACGTTCTCGATCACAGTCTTGTGCGGCAGCAGGCCGAAGCTCTGGAACACCATGCTGATCTTGTGCCGGCGAAATTCGCGCAGCGCTTCCATGTCGTATTGCAGGATGTCCACGCCATCGACCAGGATCGCGCCGCTGGTGGGATCGATCAGGCGATTGAAGTGGCGCACCAGGGTCGATTTGCCGGAGCCGGACAGGCCCATGATCACGAAGATCTCGCCAGTGCCGATGCTCAGCGACAGGTCGTTGACCCCGACCACGCAACCGGTTTCGTTCAGCACCTGATCCTTGGTCTTGCCCTGGCCGACCATCGCCAGTGCGTCCTTGGCGCGGTTGCCGAAAATCTTGAAGACGTTTTTGACTTCGATCTTGCTCACGGTTGCGTTATTCATTTGCTCACCTCATGCCGTGGCCGACCGTACGCCTGAGTAATACGGTCGATGACCACCGCGAGAATCACGATCGCCAGACCGGCTTCGAGGCCGCGTCCGACGTTGAGGGTCTGAATCCCCACCAGCACATCTTCACCCAAGCCACGGGCGCCGATCATCGAGGCGATCACCACCATTGACAGGGCCATCATGGTGGTCTGGTTAATCCCGGCCATGATGCTCGGCAGGGCCAGCGGCAGTTGCACGCCGAACAGTTGCTGCCAGCGGTTGGCACCGAAAGCGTTGATCGCTTCCATCACTTCCCCGTCGACCTGGCGGATGCCCAGATCGGTCAGGCGGATCAGCGGCGGCGCGGCGTAAATCACCGTGGCGAAAATCGCCGGGACCTTGCCCAGACCGAACAGCATCAGCACCGGAATCAGGTACACGAAACTTGGCATGGTCTGCATGATGTCGAGCAGCGGCATCAGCACCGAACGCAGGCGATTGCTGCGCGCCGAAAGGATCCCCAGCGGAATGCCGATCAGCACCGAAATGATCGTCGCGACCATCATCAGCGCCAGGGTCTGCATGAGTTTGTCCCACAGGCCGACAGCGCCCACCAGGAACAGCAGACCAACGATAACGGCGGTGGTCACGACTTTACGCGTGGCGTGCCAGGCGACCACGCCGACGATCGCCAGCATCAACCACCACGGCGCCGCTCGCAGCAGGCCTTCGAGGTTGACGATGGCCCACAGCAGCGTGTCCGAGATGTGGCGGAACACATCACCGTAGTTGGTGACCAGCGAATCGACCCAACCGTTGACCCAGTCGGCGATGGAAAAGGTAAAGCTTTCGGGAAACATAAGCGGCTCTCAATCAGAAATCTCAATCAAGCGATTTACGGCATATCTCCCGGCCAGCCTCACGGTTGACCGGGAGGTATCGACCTACAGCGCCGCGTCGATTTTCTTGGCTGCGTCGTCACTGACCCACGCGTGCCAGACCTCAGGATGTTCCTTGAGGAAGATTTTCGCCAGTTTTGGCGACTCGATACGTTCCTTCGCCATGCGTCCCAGGTTCTGGTTCAGCAGGTCGATCGGCAGGTTGACCTTTTCCAGCACCGCCACCAGTTCCGGCGCCTGCTCGTGGAAGGTTTTCGACAGGCCGACCTTGATGCTCACGCTCTTGTCGACGCCCGGTTTCTCTTCAAGCTTGACCGCGTCGATCTGGCCCATCAGCGGGGTTGGCGACCAGTAATAGAACAGGATCGGCTCGCCACGCTTGTAGCTCGACAGCACTGCCGCATCCAGGGCCGGGCCGGTGCCCGGGCGGAAATTGGTGTAGGTGTTTTCCAGGCCGTAGCTCTTGAGCATTTCGCTGTTGTCCAGCTCGCAGGTCCAGCCCGCCGGGCAGTTGTAGAAACGGCCCTTGGACGGCTCTTCGGCGTCTTTGAAAACAGCCGCGTACTTGCCCAGATCGGCGATGTTTTTCAGGTCCGGCGCTTTTGCCTCGATCTTGCGTTTGGCGTCGCCTTCGATCACGTAGCGTGGCACGTACCAGCCTTCGATAGCGCCGACGATCGGGGCGCCGACACCGACGACCTTGCCGGCCTTCTCGGCCTTGTTCCAGACTTCGCTGCGGCCGACCCATTCTTCGGCGAACACTTGAATGTCGTTGCTGCTCAGGGCGTTCTCCATGGTGATGGAGTTGCCCGGCAGGCTGTCGGTCTTGCAGTCGTAACCTTTCTCCAGCACCACTTGCAGCACGTCGGTCAGCAGCATGCCGCTTTCCCAGTTCAGACCGGCGAATTTCACCGGTTTACCGGACTCGCACCAACCGGCTGCCTGAGTGGCACCGGCACTGGCCAGCAGGCCCATGGACAACAGTGTGGTGAGCAGGGTCTTGTTCGATTTCATTGTTGCGACGCTCCTAATCATGAATTGGCTTACGGCAGTCAAGAGGCATCCAGCCCTGTCCACGTCCAATCAGGCCTGCGCCGCAGCGCGCCCGGCCCCACTTTTTTCAGGTGGTACAACGCTGTTCTGCTCGACCGGCAGAATCAGTTGATCAGGCACTGAGCCGTGCCATTTTTTTGCGCACACGTAATAGAGGGCAGCAGGCAGCACCAGACCGATGATCCAGGAGATATCCACATCACCGAGGGCGGCCACCAGCGGGCCGGTGTAGAACTTGGTGGAGATGAACGGCAGTTGCACCAGCACGCCGAACACATAGACGCTGATCCCGAGCAGGTTCCAGCGCCCGTAGCGACCGTTCGGATCGGCCAGCGCCGGCACGTCGTAGCGCTCGCGGGTGATGCAGTAGTAGTCGACCAGGTTGATCGCGCTCCATGGCGTGAAGAACGCCAGCAGGAACAGGATGAACGACTTGAACGCACCGAGGAACGAGTGCTGACCGAGCAAGGCGATCAGGGTGGCCGCGCCGACGATCACCAGCACGAACACCAGACGCTGCAGGCGTGAGACCGTCAGGTGGCCACGGAAGCCGCTGATGATGGTGGCGATGCACATGAAGCTGCCGTAGGAGTTCAGCGTCGAAATGGTCACCTTGCCGAACGCGATGCTGAAGTACAGCAGCGCCGCCGTGGCACCGGTGCCGCCCAGCCCGACGATGTAGGCCACTTCGTGACCGGCAAACTGGCCGTTGGCCGAAGCTGCCGCGAACACGCCGAGGACCATCGCCACCTGCGCGCCGATGACCGAACCGGCGCCAGCGGCAAAGAAGGTTTTCACCGAGGAAACCTTGCTCGGCAGGTAACGCGAATAGTCAGCCACATAAGGGCCGAACGCGATCTGCCAGGAGGCCGCGAGCGACACCGCCAGCAGGAAGCTGCTCCAGCTGAAGTGACGGATCTGCAACAGTGCGCCCACATCCACCTGGCTCAGCAGACGGCTGAACAGATACACGAAGGCGATCACGCCGATGACACTGGCAACCCGGCCGATCCAGTGGATCACCCGATAGCCAAGCACCGTGACCACTACGATGACACTGGCGAACAGCAGGATGCCGACGGTGTCGCTGACGCCAAACAACTGGCCCAGCGCCTGACCGGAAAGCACCGTACCGGTGGCGGTGAAACCCAGGTACATCAGGCACACCAGCACGATCGGGATCGCTGCACCGTAAACGCCAAATTGCACGCGGCTGGAAATCATCTGCGGCAGGCCCAGTTTCGGCCCTTGCGCCGCGTGCAGCGCCATCACGCCACCGCCCAGCAATTGACCGAGCAATAGACCAATCAACGACCAGAACACATCACCGCCCAGCACCACGGCCAGGGCCCCGGTGACAATCGCGGTGATTTGCAGATTCGCACCCATCCACAGGGTGAACTGGCTCAACAGACGACCGTGTCTTTCCGCTTCCGGGATGTAGTCGATCGAACGCCTTTCGATCAACGGTTTGTTGCCTGCACGATCGGGGGTTACAGCCATGATTCAACCTCTGTGGATTGTTATTCTGGGTTGGTTCCTACACCTGTAGGAGCTGTCGAGTGAAACGAGGCTGCGATCTCTTGACCTTAAAAAATCAACATCAAAAGATCGCAGCCTTCGGCAGCTCCTACAGGGCTATCGGTTTATTTACCGGTAATCATCGGCAGGTTCAGGCCCTGCTCCTTCGCACAATCGATGGCGATCTGGTAACCGGCATCGGCGTGACGCATGACACCGGTCGCCGGGTCGTTGTGCAGCACGCGCGCAATACGCTCGGCCGCTTCGTCAGTACCGTCGCAGACAATCACCATGCCCGAGTGCTGCGAGAAGCCCATGCCCACACCACCGCCGTGGTGCAGGGAAACCCAGGTCGCGCCGCTCGCGGTGTTCAGCAGGGCGTTGAGCAGTGGCCAGTCGGACACGGCGTCGGAACCGTCCTGCATCGATTCGGTTTCGCGGTTGGGGCTGGCGACCGAGCCGGAGTCGAGGTGGTCGCGACCGATCACGATCGGTGCCGACAGCTCGCCGCTGCGCACCATTTCGTTGAACGCCAGACCGAGCTTGGCGCGCAGGCCCAGACCGACCCAGCAGATACGTGCCGGCAGACCCTGGAAGCTGATGCGCTCGCGGGCCATGTCCAGCCAGTTGTGCAGGTGCGCGTCGTCCGGGATCAGTTCTTTGACTTTGGCGTCGGTCTTGTAGATGTCCTGCGGGTCACCCGACAGCGCCGCCCAGCGGAACGGACCGATGCCACGGCAGAACAGTGGGCGGATGTAGGCCGGTACAAAGCCTGGGAAGTCGAACGCGTTTTCCACGCCTTCTTCTTGCGCCATCTGACGGATGTTGTTGCCGTAGTCGAAGGTCGGAATGCCTTGTTTCTGGAAGTCCAGCATCGCTTTGACGTGGACGGCCATCGACTGCTTGGCGGCCTTGATCACAGCGGCCGGCTCGGTCTTGGCGCGGGCGCGGTATTCGTCCCAGGTCCAGCCAGCCGGCAGGTAGCCGTTGAGTGGGTCGTGGGCGCTGGTCTGGTCGGTGACCATGTCCGGGCGCACACCGCGCTTTACCAGTTCCGGCAGAATTTCTGCCGCGTTGCCCAGCAGCGCGATGGAAATCGCTTTGCCTTCGGCGGTGTATTTGGCGATGCGCGCCAGGGCGTCATCGAGATCTTTGGCCTGCTCGTCGACATAACGGCTTTTCAGGCGGAAATCGATGCTCACCTGCTGGCATTCGATGTTCAGCGAGCAGGCACCGGCCAGGGTAGCGGCCAGTGGCTGAGCACCGCCCATGCCACCCAGACCGGCGGTCAGCACCCACTTGCCTTTGAGGTTGTCGTTGTAGTGCTGGCGGCCGGCTTCAACGAAGGTTTCGTAGGTGCCCTGAACGATGCCTTGGCTGCCGATGTAGATCCAGCTGCCGGCGGTCATCTGGCCGTACATGGCCAGGCCTTTGGCGTCGAGTTCGTTGAAGTGTTCCCAGCTCGCCCAGTGCGGCACCAGGTTGGAGTTGGCGATCAGTACGCGCGGAGCGTTGCTGTGAGTCTTGAACACGCCAACCGGCTTGCCGGATTGCACCAGCAGGGTCTCGTCATCGTTCAGATTGGTCAGGCTCTCGACGATTTTGTCGTAGCACTCCCAGTTACGCGCCGCGCGACCGATGCCACCGTAGACCACCAGCTCTTTCGGATTCTCGGCCACTTCCGGATCGAGGTTGTTCATCAGCATGCGCAGCGGCGCTTCGGTCAGCCAGCTCTTGGCGGTCAGCTTGTTGCCGCGCGATGCACGGATTTCGACGTCACGTCTCTTTGTATAAACGGCAGTTGTAGGCTTATTGTCAGTCACGAAAAAGACTCCTCAGCGATCAATTCAAACCAACCCTGGCAGTGGGCAAGCAGCCTGCGCGCCTCAATGCGCGACAAGCGAATCAGTGGACGCTGCGGACTTATACGCATACGTCTTTACTTGTACATACAAGCATATGCAATCAAGCGGCCAACTTGCTGAAGGATCGCTCAGGAAAAATTGCGGACAGGGCCGCAGAGCGCCTGAGACAAGGGTTGCGGCGTGGATGAAAATTTTTGCGGGGAGGAATTGAGGATTCGGCGGATCGTTACGAACCCGTGGTTTTGCGCCACGCTGGGGCGTTCGGTAACAAGTTGGTGCGTGGGTTGGGAACACCCCAAAAGCAAAAGATCGCAGCCTTCGGCAGCTCCTACAGGGTGGACATCAATTCCACTGTAGGAGCTGCCGAAGGCTGCGATCTTTTAAGTTTTTAATCAGCGCGCAGTCAGCTCGATCACGCAGCACGCTGCATTCACCGCAACTTCAACCAGACCGGTGTTACCGTCCAGTTGCAGGCAATCATGGCGGCCGAGTTGCGCAGTGCTGTCACCGACCTGCACTTGCAGTAACTCATTGACACTGAACACCAGCACCGTCATCGCCGAGCTGAAAAACCGCTGCTCGCCTTCCAGCCACTGCAACCGCGCGCTGTAACGCTGTGGCGCGTAGATCAGGTTGAAGTCGCGGATCGCACCACCGAGCAAAGTGCAGGACACCTGGCTTTCGCCGCTGAACGCAAACGGATCCAGCGGTAACAATGGGCGTGTGTCATCACCATCGACGCACAGGGTCATGCCATCGCCCTGCAGCACCGTAATCACTCGCTGGTAACCAGCAAAAGTCGAGAACCCACCGGATTCGGCAATGTCGGCAATCGACAGGCGCCAGCCAAAACCATCCAGACCTGCACCGGCGTCACGGGTGATTTCCTCGGTGCTACCGCCGCCGTTTTTCCACGGCATGCGCGGGTAGCCTTCAGCGCGTAAAACCTTTACCTGACTCATTTATGAAAGCGTCCTTCCAGACGATGACGGGAACCTGGGTGAATCAAACGCGCGGCGGTCACCGGCTGACGCCCCGACCACGTGCGGCGACGGATCAGCAGGCAAGGCTCGCCTTTTTCGATCTGCAGCAACTTGCACTCGGACGGCTCGGCGAGGATCGCCTCGACGACGTGCTCGCCTTCGGTCAGTGGCGCGACCTGGTTGAGATAGGCGTAAGGGGTCTGCAGGGTGAAGTCCTGCTTGAGGTATTCCGGGGCGACCAGCGCGTTGACGAAACGGTCTTCGATTTGTACCGGAATGTCGTTTTCGTAATGCACGATCAGCGAGTGGAACACCTTCTGCCCTTCGCGCATGTCCAGCGCCAGCGCGCGCTCGGAGCCGGCGGCCTCTTCTTCGAGGGTGATCACCTGACAGGTGTGGCGATGTCCACGGGAGGCAATTTCATCAGCGATGTTGTGCACTTCGAACAACGCAGACTGGCTCTTCGGTTCAGCGACAAACGTGCCTACACCTTGCATGCGCACGAGCAGGCCGTCGGCGGTCATTTCGCGCAGCGCGCGGTTGATGGTCATGCGGCTGAAACCGAGCTGGCTGACCAGTTCGCTTTCCGATGGCACACGGTAGTGCGGTGGCCAGTTACCGCTGTCGATCTGCTGGGTGATCATCTGTTTGACGCGGGCGTACAAGGGCGCCGGACTGTCGCCCATATTCGCGGCCAACGGGGAGACTGGAGGCGGAGTCGGCACGGTTGATCCCTGTTCATTGGATGAAAGTTGCTAGCTTGCCGGAGTTTACCGGGCAGGCAAACGTCTGTATATGTATATACAAATAACACACGATGGGGTGCTGAACCATGTCCGCTTTCTTTGCCGAACGCGCGCTGCTGCCTAACGGATGGGCCAACAATGTACGTCTCGAGGTCAGCGCCGATGGCGTGCTGACCCAGATTCAGGCCGATTCCACTGCAGACGGCGCCGAACGGCTGAGCGGTCCGCTGCTGCCGGGCATGCCCAATCTGCACTCCCACGCCTTCCAGCGCGCGATGGCCGGGCTGGCGGAAGTAGCCGGTAATCCCAACGACAGTTTCTGGACCTGGCGTGACCTGATGTATCGCCTCGTCGGAAAAATCAGCCCCGAGCAACTCGGCGTTATCGCCCGTCAGCTGTACATCGAAATGCTCAAGGCCGGTTACACCTCGGTTGCTGAATTCCACTACGTGCACCACGACAACAACGGTCAGCCGTATGCCGATCCGGCCGAACTGGCACTGCGCATCAGTCAGGCAGCGAGCGAAAGCGGCATCGGTCTGACCCTGCTGCCAGTGCTCTACAGCCATTCCGGATTCGGCGGCCAGACGCCCAATGATGGGCAGCGCCGCTTCATCAACAGCACCGAAAATTACCTGAATCTGCAATCGCGCTTGCAGCCATTACTGGCTCAGCAAAAAGCGCAATCACTGGGTCTGTGCTTCCACTCGCTGCGCGCGGTCACTCCGCAGCAGATCAGCGAAGTGCTGGCCGCCAGCGACAAGCAGTGCCCGGTGCACATTCACATCGCCGAACAGCAGAAGGAAGTCGATGACTGCCTGAGCTGGAGCGGTCGCCGTCCGCTGCAATGGCTCTACGAAAATACCGAAGTCGATCAGCGCTGGTGCCTGGTTCACGCCACCCACGCCAACCCGGAAGAAGTCACGCTGATGGCGAAGAGTCGCGCCATCGCCGGCCTGTGCCTGACCACTGAAGCGAATCTGGGCGACGGGATTTTCCCGGCGGTGGATTTCCTCGCTCAGGGCGGCCGCATGGGCATCGGTTCCGACAGCCATGTGTCGCTCAGCGTGGTCGAGGAATTGCGTTGGCTGGAATACGGCCAGCGTCTGCGCGATCAGCGGCGTAACCGGTTGTATGGCGCGGATCAGCCGATGGTTGGGCGCACGCTGTATGACGCGGCGCTGGACGGCGGCGCCCAGGCTTTGGGACAGCCGATTGGTGCGCTGCAAGTCGGCAAGCGGGCGGACTGGATCGTGCTCGATGGCAATGATCCGTATCTGGCGACCGCCAGTGGTGACGGGATTTTGAATCGCTGGTTGTTCGCTGGTGGCGATCGCCAGGTGCGCGATGTGCTGGTCAATGGTCAGTGGGTGGTGCGCGATGGACGGCACGCGGGCGAAGAGGAAAGCGCACGCGCCTTCACCCAGGTTCTGCGCGAACTTTTAGGCTGACACAAAACAAAAATGTGGGAGAGAGCCTGCTCGCGAAAGCGGTGTATCAGCAACATTTTCGTTAACTGACACGCCCTCTTCGCGAGCAGGCTCGCTCCCACATTTGATTTGTGATGACCTTTAGTTCGAAGTCTTCGCCATCTGCCGATCCGACGCCCGCCAGATCAGTCGCGTAGTGTCGTAACCCTGCTGACGCGCCTTGCTCAGCAGCTCCTCGCGCACTACGCCATTGACCGTTGGCGTGCGCGACAGCAACCACATGTACTTGCGACTCGGATCGCCGACAATGGCGGTCTTGTAGTCGTCGCTGACGTACAACACCCAGTATTCGCCTTTCGCCACACCCGGAATCAAGCGCGAGAACCAAGTATCGAACTCGACCCACAACTTGTCGGTCTTGCCGGGTACCTGTGGATAAGCCTTGCCTTTGGCTTCTTCCCACTGCCAGTCGGAGGTCAGGCAGCGATTGAGCACATCGACATTGCCGTCCGGTCTGAGCGAGTAATGGGCTTCGGACTGCGCGCAGTTGCGCTGGAAGTACATCGGCAGGCGCGCCAGTTCATACCAGGTGCCCTGATAACGCTTGAGATTGACACTGTGAGCCGTCTTGGGCGCCAGCGGATCTTCACCGTGGGTGGCGCAGCCGGCCAGTACCAGGCCGGCAAAAAGGACGAACAATAACCGCTTCATTATTTTTCTCCCGTGGGCGCGTAGCCCCGGTTTACTTCAGGCCTTGGCCGGAAAACATCAGCACTTTGTCACCGGCGTACTGCACGCTGATAAAGCTGTTTTTGTCGCCCCAGGTGCAACTGGACATGCCGAGCGCACCCGAACAGTCGGTGGGTTTGCCGAGCAGCGTCTCAACCTCGGCCTTGGCCATGCCGGCCGAAAGCTTGGAATAGTTTTCCTGATTGACCTTGCTGCACGCGGCCAACAGCACGCAAAAAGTCAGAAGGGCGATAGATCGCAGCGACATGAAGTAACTCCTGGAGCGGAAGGGGGATGGCATGGTGCCAACCAGAAGCTTAGAAGAGAAAACCCTCATCTGGTTCCCTTCAGAAAGGGCTATTTATCGCTCCGCTCGTCTGGCATTTACCGGTAAATCAGACACTTTGTGCGGCTATTGAGCATTTCGTCGCATTTCATCAAAGACGCCTAATCTTTGGCGCGCGGCGGTCGAAATAAGAGCAGCGCAAAGCCCCCGAGTGTGGCAAATTGCCGCCCTTTCTCGACCAGCCCCTTCGCGGTAGTTCATTCGATGACCAGAAACATGAAATTCAGCCACAAGATCTTGTTGGCTGCCGCCCTCGTGGTGGCCGTTGCGTTCGCCTGTTTCATTTTGTTCAACGACTATCGACAACGCGAAGCCCTGAGCAGCAGCACCGAAGCCTCGATGCAGGAACTCGGCAGCCTGACCACCAGCAACATCCAGACCTGGCTGGAAAGCCGCATCCAGTTGCTGCAATCGCTGTCGCAGCAGGTCGCCGCCGACGGCAGCGCCCCGGCCAGCCTCAAGCGCATCATCGACCTGCCCGCCTACACCGGCAATTTCCAGCTCAGCTACTTCGGCGGCGCTGACGGCGTGATGTTCTCGGTACCCGCCGGCAATCGCGCGCCGGACTACGACCCGCGCGCCCGTGGCTGGTACAAGGCAGCCAACAGCGCCCAACAGACCATCGTCACCGAACCCTACATCGCCGCATCGTCGGGCAAACTGGTAATCACCGTCGCCACCCCGGTGCAACGTCAGGGCCAGATGATCGGTGTGGCCGGCGCGGATATCGACCTGACCAGCGTCAGCGCGATCATCAACTCGCTCAACTTTGGTGGCCACGGCCATGCGTTCATCGTAAGCGCCGATGGCAAGATTCTGATTCACCCGGACAGCAAACTGGTCCTGAAAACCCTCGCCGAGGCTTATCCAAACGGCGCACCGAAAGTCAGCCCGGGCCTGAAAGAAGTCGAATTCGACGGCAAGACTCAACTGATCTCCTTCACCCGCGTTAACGGCGTGCCATCGGCCGACTGGTACGTGGCGCTGGTGCTGGACAAAGACACCGCGTTCTCGATGCTCAGCGAATTCCGCACCTCGGCGCTGATCGCCATGGTGATCGCGGTGGTGATCATCATCGCCCTGCTCGGCATGCTGATCCGCGTGCTGATGCAACCGCTGCTGACCATGGGCCGCGCCATGCACGACATCGCCGAAGGTGAAGGCGACCTGACCAAGCGTCTGGTGATCCACGGCCATGATGAATTCGGCGCGCTTGGCCTGTCGTTCAACCGCTTCGTCGAGCGTATTCACACCTCGATCCGCGAAGTGTCCTCGGCCACCGGCCAGGTCAACGAAGTCGCCCTGCGAGTGGTCGCCGCATCGAATTCGTCGATGTACAACTCTGATCAGCAGGCCAGCCGCACCAACAGCGTGGCCGCGGCGATCAACCAGCTCGGCGCCGCCGCTCAGGAAATCGCCCAGAACGCCGCCCTCGCCTCGCAGCACTCCAGTGATGCGCGCAGCCTGGCGGTCGACGGCCAGCAGGTTGTGGATAAAACCATCCACGCGATGCAGCAGTTGTCGGCAAAAATCAGCGACTCCTGCGGCAACATCGAAACCCTCAACAGCAACACGGTGAACATCGGGCAGATTCTGGAAGTGATCACCAGCATCTCGCAACAGACCAACCTGCTGGCGCTAAACGCTGCCATCGAAGCGGCCCGCGCCGGAGAGGCTGGCCGTGGTTTCGCCGTGGTCGCTGACGAGGTGCGCAACCTCGCCCACCGCACTCAGGATTCGGCGCAGCAAGTGCAGAAGATGATCGAAGAACTGCAAGTCGGCGCGCGTCAGGCCGTAAGCATCATGACCGAGAGCCAGCGCGAGAGCGAAAGCAGCGTCGGCATCGCCAACCAGGCCGGCGAACGCCTGGGCAGCGTGACCCAGCGCATCGGCGAGATCGACGGCATGAACCAGTCGGTGGCTACTGCGACTGAGGAACAGACGGCTGTGGTCGAGTCGATCAACGTCGACATCAACGAGATCAACACGCTGAACCAGGAAGGTGTGGAGAACCTGCAGGCAACCTTGCGTGCGTGCTCGGATCTGGAGCAGCAGGCGGCGCGATTGAAGCAGCTGGTGGGCAGCTTCAGGATCTGAGGCGCGGCCACTGGAGTCTTCGCGAGCAAGCCCGCTCCCACAGGTTTTTGTGAACGACACAGATCCCCTTTGGGAGGCTGCCTGCTGGCGATGACGGCGTTAGCGACGATTGAATTTTGAGTTGAAATACGCTGGTCAGCTCGCAATGACGCTGGACTGAATTAAGACTAAACTCAGTCCTGTTCAATTTGGCGAGACTCAACCATGAAGCTTTCATCGCAAATCAAACCGATCAGCTACCTCAAAAGTCATACAGCGGAGATCGTCAAGTCGATCACTGAAAGCCGTGAGCCATTGGTCATCACCCAAAATGGTGAAGCCAAGCTTGTAGTTATGGACGTGAAAAGCTTTGAGGAGCAAGAAGACACGATGGCTTTGCTGAAGCTATTGGCAATGGGCAATCGGGAGATTGAGGAAGGCAAGTATCGAGACGCTGAGGATGTTTTCGCGGACTTGGACAGGGCCGACCATCAATGAGTTTAAAGGTCGTTATTCTTCAGTCCGCACAGACAGATCTCAAAGAACTCCGTACCTACCTTATCAAACAGTTCTCGAGTCAGACGTGGCAGAGTACCTACGCTGATCTCAAGACCGCCATTCTTGGTCTCGCAGACCTTCCTTATTCCGGTTCAATCCCCGAGGAAGTCGAGAAGCTCAACCTTGGTCAATACCGACAAATCATTTCCGGGATGAACCGAGTCATTTATGAAGTCAGAGAAAAAACCGTCTTCGTTCATATCATTGTCGACTCAAGAAAAAGCCTGCCTTCACTTTTGATGAAGAGGCTGTTGAACGGCAATCCTTGAACTCAACAAATCAGAACCGTGACCCAGGCTGACTGAGAAACGCCAACTCCTCCGCCGTAGACTCCCGTCCCAACACCGCATTGCGATGCGGAAACCTTCCAAACCGCGCAATCACTTTCCGATGCCGCTCGGCATAGTCCAGATTGTCGGCAAACACCGCCCGCTCGCTTTCCGGCTGCTCAGCCACCAGATCGATAAAGCGCGAAACGGCTTCGTTCTGCACCGCGAGGTTTTCGCAGTGTTCGAACACCAGATAAATGAATACCCGCTGAATCGGCTTCAGTTGCCGGTCGAAGTCCGCTGCAATGCCCTGCGCGACAAGTTTCTGCGCACGCAGATCACCCGAGAATGCTTTGGGCGTGTCGCGAAAGATCATGCGCGGCAGTTGATCAAGCAGAAGCACCAGCGCCAGCCAACCTTCGGGACGTTGCGTCCACTCGGTCAATTCGCCAGCGAGGGCCTGATCGACAAAGACCCCGAAACGCTCACGCGCTTCGAGGTCTTGGCTGTCTTTCTTGCCGAACCACAACTTGCCCTTGTCAGCCGCAATCTCGTCCGGTGATTCGCTTTGTCCGAACCACCAATCGAGCAACGGCTGCCAGGGCGCGGTCATGGCTTATTCCTTGTGGTAAGCCGTGGCGCGGGCGACTTCTTCTTTCGAGCCGAGGAACACCGCTACGCGCTGGTGCAGGCCTTCCGGCTGAATGTCGAGGATGCGCTGGTGGCCGTCAGTGGACGCGCCGCCGGCCTGTTCCACCAGGAACGACATCGGGTTGGCTTCGTACATCAGACGCAGTTTGCCGGGCTTGGATGGCTCACGGCTGTCGCGTGGGTACATGAACAGACCGCCACGGGTCAGGATACGGTGCACATCGGCCACCATCGCGGCGACCCAGCGCATGTTGTAGTTCTTCTTCAGCGGGCCTTCTTCGCCGGCCAGCAGTTCGCTGACGTAGCGTTGCACCGGGGCTTCCCAGTGGCGCTGGTTGGACATGTTGATCGCGAATTCCTGGGTGGTTTCAGGAATGGTGATGTCTTCGTGGGTCAGTACGAAGCTGCCCATTTCGCGGTCCAGGGTGAAGCCTTTGACGCCGTCGCCCAGAGTCAGCACCAGCATGGTCTGCGGGCCGTAGATCGCGTAACCGGCGGCAACCTGCTGGGTGCCTGGCTGCAGGAAGGCTTTTTCGTTCAGCGGCTCGTTCTGGCTCAGGTATTCGTTCGGGCAACGCAGTACCGAGAAGATGGTGCCGACCGGAGCGTTGATGTCGATGTTCGACGAGCCGTCCAGTGGGTCGAATACCAGCAGGTAGGCGCCTTTCGGGTATTTGCCCGGGATCTGGTAGGCATTGTCCATTTCTTCGGACGCCATGCCGGCCAGGTGACCGCCCCATTCGTTGGCTTCGAGCAGGATCTCGTTCGACAGCACGTCGAGCTTCTTCTGCACTTCGCCTTGGACGTTTTCAGTGCCCATGCTGCCCAGAACACCACCCAGGGCGCCTTTGGACACGGCGTGGCTGATCTCTTTGCAGGCACGCGCCACCACTTCGATCAGGAAGCGCAGATCGGCAGGAGTGTTATTGCTGCGGGTCTGCTCAATCAAATAGCGACTCAGGGTAACGCGGGACATGGACGGCTCCGGTGGAATGGGGGGCTAAAAACCCGCGCAGTTTACAGGGAGTCTGAAAACGTAGCGAGCGATGACGCCCGGTAACGTGCATTGGGGCGCAATTGCTTGTATCAGACGTGAACGGGTCGAGAGAGTTCAGGCACCGGATTGAGCGTAGTTCGAAACGGGACGGGTGGTGCATGCGCAACCGCGACCGATCTGAAATTCTCGTTGGCCGATCAGCCGCCTTCGCGAGCAAGCCCGCTCCCACAGTTGACCGAGTAGCCCTGCTGGACGCGATCAATGTGGGAGCGGGCTTGCTCGCGAATGGCGCGCAGCGCCAGCCATGCTCAGGAATTGGTTGGCGGCTTGCGCAACAGACTCGCCGCCATCGCCCCGAGGAACACCACACTCACCAGCAACACCGCCCACAGGCCGATTTTCTTCCAGTTGGTCTCGGCTACCGCCGTCGTGGTTGCCGGCGTAGCCTGTGTGGCAATCACTTCACCCTGCACCGTTGCCTTGCCCAGCGCCGCGAGTTTTTCCGCTTTGAAATCCGGAATCAGTGTGCTCAGCGGCAGGTTCGCGGTTTTCACCGTCGTATTGCCCAGCGCCAGGCTGTAAGGCCCGTCACCCCGTGCGAGGAAAATCACCTGGGTCGCCCGCACCGCGTACTTCAGGCTCGGTGCCTGCTCACCCAGACCGCCGCCACGCTCATCCACGCTCAGTTTCAGCTGCTGCACAGTCTGCCCGTACAACTGCAATTCGTTCTGCACCACGTCCTGACCATTCTGAGTCAGGCGATACAGCAAACCGTTGCTCAGTGTCTGCCACGGCAGGCTGCTTTCGCGGCGGCCCGCGAGCGTGACCGGAGCCAGACTGTTCGGTTGTTTCAGCTCGACCTGCACCCGCTCGACATTCAGGCCCATCGGCAATTGCCAGGTGTACTCGCCGGACTTGGTGCTGCTGCCGGCCAGCGCTTGCGACCAGACCAACGGCAGCGGCACGTTGCGTGGATCGCTGCTTTTCAGTTGCGCCGACGTGAGGATTGGCGCCGAGGTTGGCGCCTCCCACAGCAGACGCAGATAGCGCGCCGATTGCCCCGGCAGCGCCACCTCATGCTGCTCGATGCGCTCGTCGGAAAAGGTCAGCCGTGCCACCTGCCCATCACCCCACGCCTGCCAATGCTGCAAGTCATCACTGGCCTCGATGCTGAAGCGCTGGAAGCCGTCACGCTCGCTGGTCCAGTCGAGAATCAGCTGCTGCAGCGGCGCCTTGATCGCACTGGCATCGAGCAGCCAGCCACGCAGCACTTCTTCACCGGCCTCCAATTGCGTCGACGGCTGCACTTCCACCAGTGTGCCGGTGGTGGTCGATTGCACGCGCACGTTCGGCGCACGCTCACTGGCATCGGCGGCGTTGTACAGCGGGAACCACTTCACCTCATGCAACTGCCCGTCGTCGCGGGTCTGCGCCGATTCCCGGGCCAGGGCGTAGGCCTGTGGTTCGCCGGCGGCGTTGAACACGCGCAGGTCGCTGAGATCGGTCTGGCGGGCCTGCAATTGCGCGCTCAGCGGCAGATCGAGGCGATACCACGGGCCGTTGCCGCTCACCGTCAGCGGCACCTGCGTGGCGAAGTCCGCCGGTTTTTCCAGGGCGCCGGCAGCCATCACCACGCCCAGCGCCAACCACCCCAGATTCAGCATGCGACTCAAGATGAAACTCCTTCGGTATCCGGCACGGGTTTGTCCGCCACCGGTTCGGCTTCGACACGTTTCGGTGGCAGCGGTGCAAAGTAGCCCACCACCAGCAGCAACACACCGACACCGATAAACGAGACGATCCGGGCGAGGCCGCCACGGTTGCTCAATTCGACAAAAATCAGTTTGGCCACCACCAGCGCAATCAGCGCCGCGCCGATCAGCCACACTTCGCGACGATGGCGCAGATGCCCGCCGATCATCAGCCCCAACGCCATCAGGGTCCAGACGATGGACAACCCGGCCTGCACCAGCATCGATTCGAGCAGCAGATCCAGCTCGAACGGAATGCCCGCCCAATGGTGCGCAGCGCGGGTCACCAGCGCAGTGCAGAAAGCGAACAGCGAAACACCCGCGACCAGTTGCGTGGCGTACTCGGCGTAATCCCTGCGCAGGGCAAACTGCGTCACCGCATAACGCGACCATACGTACACCCCAAACAGGGCGAACAGCAGGCCCAATTCCAGCGGGTTGATCAACGGCACGTACGGCAGCGGTTCGGCGTTACCGTCGCTGAAGCCGTTGGCCAGCCAGAACCACGCCAGCATCAGCACTGCCAGCGGCGCGGCGGCGTACAAACGATATTCCCGCGGGAATGCCGCCACCGGCCATGGCCAGCTGCGCGGAGCCGCCGCCAGCAACAGATACAGATACAGACTCGGCAGGATCGCCCAGCCCAGCCAGCGCCACGCGTTGTATTGCTCGGACAACAGCAGCAAGCCGTAGCGCAACTCCAGCGCCAGTACGCCGATCAGCAGCCAGCAACCCAGCACATGCGCAGTGCTCAAGGCCCGAGCCGGCAGCATCGGCGCCAGACGCCGCAGGCTGAAGAAATGCACGGCGAACACCAATACCCACGCCAGCCAACCAAAATTCGCCGCTGGGTGATAACGCGCATGCCACGCCGCCAGCAACACCAGCCCCGTCGCCGGAATCAGCAAGGTGCAGAGCAGGCCCAACGCCGGCCATTTCAGGCGCAGCGCCAACAGCGTCCACAACGCCACACTCAGCGCAGCGACCAGCAGCAACAGCGACGCCTGCAGATTCAGCGGCGCAAAACGCAGCACCTCACTGACCCACGCCAACGCCCACCAACCGGCGCCCCACACCAGCAGCACTTCAGACAGGCGTTGCAAACTCAGCGCATCGAACGCCGAGGCATGATTGCCCAGTTGCAGACGCCAGGCACCGACCAGCGCGGCCAGCCCCAATACCAGCGGCGTCCAGAAACCGCCATGGGCCAACGGCCGCAGTCCTTCGCTGGACAGCGGCCCGAGCAACTCGGGGCCGGCCAACAAGAACGCCGCGCCACCGATCAACTGCAACAACAGCCCAAAGACAAAACTCACGCGCTGTTTGAGGTACAGGCTCAGCCAGATGATCAACAGACCGCTCGCCGCCCACACCGCACTCGCGGTTTGCCACGGCAGCACGAACAGCACCGCCAGATTGATCAGCACCAACCCCGCCAGCAACACCACCGACAACCCGCGCAGCAGCCGCACATCGCCGCGCACCATCTCGTCGCGCGCCGCCAGCAGCATGCCGGCGATCAACGCCAGACCGATCAGCGATGCGCTGAGCAAACCGCTCCAACCGGCACTGAACACCGCCGCCGAATCCTCACCTGCACCTTGCAGGCGCAACAGGAACAACGCACCACCGAGCAACTGCACGGCGAACGCGGTGAACAGGAACGTGCGCGATTGCAGGCGCAGGCCGACAAACAGGGTCACCAGTCCGGCCAAGGCCCAACTGATCGCTGTCGACTGAAACAGGAAAAACAGCGGCGCCAACAGGTACAGGAACGTCAGACCCAGTGCCGCCAGCACCGGCAAGCCCTGGCGCTCCCACGGCGAAGCCTGTTCTGCCGAGGCTTTGCGCAATTGATAGAAACTGAACAGCAGTGCGATGCCGAGCATCAACGCTCCCAGCGGTGCGCCGTCGAGCAGGCTGCTTTCGCCGATCCGCAATTGACTGAGGAACGCCAATGCCGAACCCAGTTGCAGCAGCAAGGCAAACGCCCGGGCGAACGGCCGATGCTGACGCAGGCCGAGCCAGAAAATCCCCGCGCCCTCCACTGCCCACGCCGCCGAAGTCCAGCGCGCATCGAGGCCCAGCGGGATCGCCAGACTGGCGAAAATCACCCCCAGCGCCAGACAGGTTTCACCGAGCAGCAATGCGCGCCCGCCCATCAACACCCGGGCCAGACCCATGTAGATCACGCCCAGTGCGAGTGCGCTGAACGCGGCGGCGAACTCCAGGTGCTGCACCAGCGCAAACTGCAAGCCGAAGCCCACGATCGGCGGGCCGAACAACATCGTGCCGTCAACGTAGTCGCCCTTGCGCGCCGACCACTGGAGCAGCGCCTCGCGATCGCCGTCCGCTGGCGCATCGGGCATGTCGAGCAACTTGCGCCGGGCGAACAGCAGGCCGATGGCCAGATACATCAGGAAGAACAGGGTCAGGAACGGCTCGGTGCTCCACAGCAGCTCCGGGGCGTAGGAACGCTGGCCCCAGGCGAAGCCGATACCGAACGTGCCGACGAACCCGATCAGGTTGAGCAGGCGCCAGGCCTTGAACCACGCAATGGCGAGAATGCCGGCATTGAGCAGCGCGAAATAGCTGAACAGCGCGACATGGTTGCCCTCCCCGGTCGAGGTCAGGATCGGTGCGGCGAAACCGCCAAGCGCAGCGGCGGCGGCCAGTCCAAGAGCATCCTGAGTGATGGCGAGGATCGCCGAGAACAGCGTGACCGCCACCAGCAGACCCAGCGCGGCGGACGGATCGAGCAGCGGATGCAGACGCATCGCCGCAAACACCGTCAGGTACAGCACCGCGATCCCGGTGCCTTGCAGGATCAGCGCATAACTGCTGTTGCGTGCGCGCAGCCACCAGCCCAGCGCCAGCAGGGCCAACGCCGCTGCCGCAACACCGGCGTAACGCAATTCGATCGGCACCACCATGCCTTCGGTGGCGTAGCGCAGCAGGAACGCCAGACCGAAAAACAGCAGCACCACGCCGACCCGCAACACGGTGTTGCCACCGAACAGCCAGTTGCGCGCAGCGCTGATGCCACGCTCGATCAGGTTCGGGCCACGAGGTTCGGCAGGTTGTGCGGGTTGTGCAGGCTCGGCGGTGACGGCATCCAGCTGCCAGACATCGGCTGGCAGCGGTTGACTGGTTTCGCTGGCAACGGTAGACATCGGTTCGAGTTCGGGCGGCAGTTCCCAGACCAGATCCGGCGTGGGGGAGGATGATTGTTCGGCGACGATGATCGGCTCAACGATGGCGTCCGGCATCGGCGCCACACTCGGCGGTGTGGTGCGCACGCCGACGCCTTCAAGCAGAAACAGACGCTGCTCGACGGCCTGCAAGGCGACTTTTGCCTGTTCCAGTTGACGCTGTTGTTCAGTGGCCTGCGAGCCAAGCCGGGCGATGCGCAGCGTTTGCCCGATCGCCAGCCCGAGCAGTGCACCGAGCAGCGCGGCACTGAACGACTCATCGAGCAGCCAGCCGAGCAGCAGCCCGATCAACATGAACATCCATTGCATGGTCGATATCCCTAAGCGCAAAGGCCAATCCGGGAAGATTAGCGCAGCCTGATCCAAAAAGATCGCAGCCTTCGGCAGCTCCTACACAGGTGTTCACATAACCCTGTAGGAGCTGCCGAAGGCTGCGATCTTTTCCGGCGCGCCGATTATATCGAGCCGAGCGAAAAGTTACTCCAGCGCTTTCCAGATATCCGTGGCGTACTCGCGAATCGTCCGGTCGGACGAGAACCAGCCCATCCGCGCCGTGTTGAGCACTGCCGAGCGCCACCAGTTGTTGGCATCGTGCCAGTGCGCGTCGACGCGCTTCTGCGCTTCCCAGTAGGAGTCGAAGTCGGCGCAGACCAGGAAGCGGTCGTAGTCCACCAGCGAATCGATCAGCCCGGTGTAGCGCGACGTGTCATCCGGCGAGAACACGCCACTGCGGATCGCTTGCAGCACGTCGCTCAAACGATGCGACGCGGCGATATCCGGCGCGGCGCTGAACTCGTGGTTCTGCTTGCGCGCTTCGACCTGCTGCGCACTGAGGCCGAAGATGAACATGTGCTCGGCGCCGATGCGCTCGCACATTTCCACGTTGGCGCCGTCGAGGGTGCCGATGGTCAGTGCGCCATTGAGGCCGAACTTCATGTTGCTGGTACCCGAAGCCTCGAAACCAGCCGTGGAAATCTGCTCGGACAAGTCCGCCGCCGGAATGATGCTCTCGGCCAGGCTGACGTTGTAGTTGGGCAGGAACACCACTTTCAGCAAGCCGCGTACGGTCGGGTCGTTGTTCACCACCCGGGCGATGTCGTTGGTGAGTTTGATGATCAGTTTGGCCTGGTGATAACTGGCCGCCGCTTTACCGGCGAAGATTTTCACCCGTGGCACCCAGTCGGTTTCCGGCTCGGCACGGATCGCCTGATACAGCGCCACGGTGTGCATCAGGTTGAGCAACTGGCGCTTGTATTCGTGGATCCGTTTGACCTGCACGTCGAACATCGCCGCCGGGTTGACCGCGATCCCCAGCCGCTCGTGAATCAGATAGGCCAGGGCCTTTTTGCTGTGCAGGCGCTGCTCGGCGAAGGCTTTGCGGAAGGCGGGTTTTTCGGCGAACGGTTCCAGATCGAGCAAGCGCTCTTCCGGGTTATCCAGCACCTCCGGGCCGAGGGAGTCGACCAGCATCGAGGTCAGCTCGGAGTTGGCCTGGAACAGCCAGCGGCGGAAGGTGATGCCGTTGGTTTTGTTGTTGATCCGCTCCGGGTAGAGCTTGTGCAGTTCGGCGAACACAGTCTTGCGCATCAACTGCGTGTGCAGCCCCGATACGCCGTTGACGCTGTGCGAACCGAGGAACGCGAGGTTGCCCATGCGCACCCGGCGACCGTTGTCCTCTTCGATCAGCGACACCGCGCGCAGCACGTCGAAATCATGAATGCCTTTGGCCCGCAGCGAGTCGATGTGCTGGGCGTTGATCAGATAAATGATCTGCATGTGCCGCGGCAGCATGCGCTCCATCAGGCCGACCGGCCAGGTTTCCAGCGCCTCCGGCAGCAGCGTGTGGTTGGTGTACGACAGGGTGTCGACGGTGACTTGCCACGCCGCATCCCAAGCCACGTCGTAGACGTCGACCAGTTGGCGCATCAATTCGGCAACGGCAATCGAAGGGTGGGTGTCGTTGAGCTGGATCGCCGCGTGATCGCCCAGGGTCAGCACCGAGGTGTGCATGTTGCGATGACGACGCAGCAAATCCTGCAGAGAGGCGGCGACGAAGAAGTATTCTTGGCGCAGGCGCAGTTCCTGCCCGGCCTCAGTGCTGTCCGCCGGATAGAGCACGCGGGAGATACTCTCGGCCCGGGCCACTTCGGCCACCGCGCCCAAATGGTCACCGGCGTTGAAACGCTCCAGGTGCAGATCTTCCATGGCGCGTGCACGCCACAGGCGCAGGGTGTTGACGCTCGCCCCGCGCCAGCCGACCACTGGCGTGTCATAGGCAATCGCGCGCACGGTTTCCGCTGGCGACCAGACCTGTTTGGTCTTGCCAGTGGCATCGGTGACGGTTTCGACGCTGCCGCCGAAGCCGATGGAGTACACCACTTCCGGACGTTCGAACTCCCACGGGTTGCCGAAGTCCAGCCAGTGCTCGGTCTGCTCCTGCTGCCAGCCATCGACGATGGCCTGCCGGAACAGCCCATGCTCGTAGCGAATGCCGTAGCCGTGCCCGGCGATGCCGAGGGTCGACATACTCTCCATGAAGCACGCCGCCAGACGTCCGAGGCCACCGTTGCCGAGTGCCGCGTCGGGTTCCAGCAGGCGAATCCGTTCCAGATCGACACCCAGTTCAGTCAGTGCCTCACGGGCGACGTCGAGCAGGCCGAGATTGCTCAGGCTGTCGTAGAGCAAACGACCGATGAGAAATTCCAGCGAGAGGTAATACACCCGTTTCTGGCCTTTGCGGTAGATCTGCCGGGTGTGGTCCATCCAGTGTTCGACCATGTGGTCGCGCGCCGCCAGGGCAATGGCTTCGAACCAGTCATGGTCGAAAGCGTGATCCGGGTCTTTACCCACTGCATAGGTGAGCTTGGTCAGGACGGCATCGCGGAATGCGGCCACCTCTGCTTCGCGAACTAGTGGTTCTTGAGTCATCGATAGGACCTCGAGCGAGCGGGGAATTGTCTGAGCCTAGACGGTCTGACCGACGGTAGAGGCGCTGGTTCGGCAGTTTTTCCGAAGTCGGTGAGATAGCCCGGCATTACCTTGGCGAGTGGGCTAATGAATGCAGGGGCCGTGCCGGACTGAATGACATTTGCGCGGCATTTGCAAAAATCTGGCGAAAGGTTGTTCAAAAATCCACCAGTCCCGGTATGATCGCGCGCCCTGATGCACACACGCCTGGTAACCCCCGATGATGAAGCCCAACCTGATTGCCGCCGCCGAGATCGACCGACTCGATACGTGGGCCAAATATTCGGCCCCGATGTGCGGCTCTTGTGTCTCCAGCTGCTGCACCCTGCCGGTCGAGGTCAAGATCAAGGACCTGGTACGTATCGGCGTGGTTGACGAGTTCGAACTGGGTGATCCGCCGAAGAACATCGCCAAGCGCCTGCAAAAGGAAGGGCTGGTCGAGCGCTTCAACCAGAAGTCGGGGATCTTCACCCTGCAGCGCATGAGCAACAACGATTGCTACTACCTGGATCGTAAGAGCCGCCTGTGCACCATTTATGACAAGCGCCCGGACACCTGTCGCAACCACCCGAAAATCGGCCCGCGGCCGGGGTATTGCGCGTACAAGCCGAAAGAAGTCGAGCGGGTGCAAAATTCGCGGTCGATCGAGAAGTTCTGAAGATCAAAAGATCGCAGCCTTCGGCAGCTCCTACAGAGATACACGTTCCCCTGTAGGAGCTGCCGAAGGCTCGGGCCGCGATCGGACGATCTTTTTTTGCCTTGAATCCCAGACAAACAAAAACGCCCCCGGTCTCGCGACCGGGGGCGTTTTTTCAAGCTCGGGCTAAATTATGCCTTGGCTTTCTTGGCAGCGCGGGTACGCTCGCTTTCGTCCAGGATCTTCTTGCGAAGACGGATGGACTTAGGCGTGACTTCGCACAGCTCGTCTTCCTGGATGTATTCCAGAGCCTGTTCCAGAGTGAAGCGAACAGGTGGTACCAGAGCGATGGTTTCGTCTTTACCCGAAGCACGCATGTTGTCGAGCTTCTTGCCTTTGGTAGGGTTCACACCCAGGTCGTTGTCGCGGCTGTTCTGACCAACGATTTGACCGTTGTAGATCTCCTGGCCGTGTTCTACGAACAGCTTGCCACGAGCCTGCAGGGTTTCCAGCGAGTAGGTCAGTGCCTTGCCGGTTTCAACCGAAACCAGAACGCCGTTCTGACGGCCGGACATGTGGCCCGACTTCACTGGAGCGTAACGGTCGAAGATCGAGGTCAGGATGCCAGCACCGTTGGTCAGGGTCAGGAACTGGTTACGGAAACCGATCAGACCGCGAGCAGGGATGTTGTATTCCAGACGAACACGGCCCTTGCCATCCGGCACCATGTTGCTCAGGTCGCCCTTACGCAGACCCATCTCTTCCATGACCTTGCCCTGCGATTCTTCAGGGATGTCGATGGTGACGTTTTCGAACGGTTCCTGCTTCACGCCGTCAACTTCACGGATGATCACTTCAGGACGGCCCAGGGCCAGCTCGAAGCCTTCGCGACGCATGGTTTCGATCAGTACCGAGAGGTGCAGCTCACCACGGCCGGAAACCTTGAACTTGTCAGCCGAGTCGCCTTCTTCAACGCGCAGTGCAACGTTGTACAGCAGCTCTTTGTCCAGACGATCCTTGATGTTACGGGAGGTCACGAACTTGCCTTCTTTACCGCAGAATGGCGAATCGTTTACCTGGAAGGTCATGGAAACGGTTGGCTCGTCAACGGTCAGCGGCTTCATCGCCTCGACGGTGTTGATGTCGCACAGGGTGTCGGAGATGAACAGCTCGTCGAAGCCGCTGATGCAGACGATGTCGCCGGCTGCTGCTTCTTCAACGTCAATGCGGTGCAGACCGTGGTGACCCATCAGCTTCAGGATACGACCGTTGCGGCGCTTGCCGTCGGCGCTGATCGCGACAACCGGGGTGTTCGGCTTGACGCGACCACGAGCGATACGGCCAACACCGATAACACCCAGGAAGCTGTTGTAGTCCAGAGCGGAGATCTGCATCTGGAACGGACCGTCACGGTCAACGGCCGGAGGCGGAACGTGGTCGACAACTGCCTGGTACAGCGCAGTCATGTCTTCGCCCATGGCGGTGTGATCCAGACCGGCGATGCCGTTCAGGGCCGAAGCGTAAACAACCTGGAAGTCCAGTTGTTCTTCGGTAGCACCGAGGTTGTCGAACAGGTCGAAGATCTGGTCCAGAACCCAGTCCGGACGCGCGCCTGGACGGTCAACCTTGTTGATGACCACGATTGGACGCAGGCCGGCTTCGAACGCCTTCTTGGTCACGAAACGGGTTTGCGGCATAGGACCGTCTTGAGCGTCAACCAGCAGCAGAACGGAGTCAACCATCGACATTACGCGTTCTACTTCGCCGCCGAAGTCGGCGTGGCCCGGGGTGTCCACGATGTTGATGTGGTAGCCGTTCCAGTTGATGGCGGTGTTTTTCGCCAGAATGGTAATACCGCGCTCTTTTTCCTGGTCGTTGGAGTCCATCACGCGCTCGTCGTTGAGCTCGTTGCGCTCCAGAGTGCCGGATTGACGCAGGAGTTTGTCTACCAGGGTGGTCTTACCATGGTCAACGTGGGCAATGATGGCGATGTTACGTAGATTTTCGATCACTTGTGTATCTCGATCAGAGGATTCGGTTTGCTGACAAGTCTTGGCAGCGATTAACAGTAGTGTCCGGCATGGCCGTTACAGCTTGACGGCGGTGTCGGGGGGCCGGTGACGCAGGCCACAGGCAAACAGCCCCGGGCACTTAGCTCGGTCGATAAACGCGCACATTGGCATGCCCCTCACTGAGCAAATGGTGAGCATGCAGGCGACTCATCACGCCTTTGTCGCAATACAGCAGGTACTGGCGAGTCGGATCCAGCTCCTTGAAACGAGCGTTCACTGCATAGAACGGCATCGTCTGTACTTCTATGCCGGCAAGTTCCAGCGGGTCATCCTCGGCCGCATCCGGGTGACGGATGTCGATAACGATCTGACCGGCCAGCGCTTCGCCGACTTCTTCGATCTGCAAATCCTGGCCCAATTCGTCGATCACTCGATCGATCGGAACCAGTTTGGCGTTTTCGAGCGCACGCTCGAGAACCGCCATGTCGAATTCTTTCTCTTCGTGCTCAACACGGTGGCGCTTGGCGGCGGTCTTCGGATTGACCGAGATGACCCCGCAGTACTCCGGCATGTGCCGGGCGAAATCGGCGGTGCCGATCTCGTTGGCCGTGTCGATGATGTCCTGCTTGTGCGCAACGATCAGTGGCCGCAGGACCAGCTTGTCGGTCACGCAGTCGATCACCGACAGGTTCGGCAGCGTCTGGCTCGATACCTGGGAGATCGCTTCGCCGGTGACCAGCGCGTCGATGTGCAGCCGGTCGGCGATGGCCGACGATGCGCGCAACATCATACGCTTCAATACGACGCCCATATGACTGTTATCGACTTTGCCGAGAATTTCGCCCAACACTTCTTCGAACGGAACACTGACAAATAGCACGCGTTGCGAGCTGCCGTACTTCTTCCAGATGAAATGCGCGACTTCCATCACGCCCAATTCGTGGGCACGCCCGCCCAGATTGAAGAAGCAGAAATGCGCCATCAGGCCGCGACGCATGATCTGGTACGCGGCAACCGTGGAGTCAAAGCCGCCGGACATCAATACCAGCGTCTGCTCCAGGGCGCCGAGCGGGTAACCGCCGATGCCGTTGTGCTGGCTGTGGATGACAAACAACCGTTGGTCGCGAACTTCGATGCGAACTTCGATTTCCGGGTCTTTGAGGTCGATTCCGGCCGCACCGCACTCACGACGCAGCTTGCTGCCGACGTATTTTTCAACGTCCATCGAGCTGAACGGATGCTTGCCGGCACGCTTGCAGCGCACCGAGAAAATTTTCCCGGCCAGTACATCGCCGTAGTGCTGTTTGCACTTCTCGGTGATGTCGTCGAAGTCGCCCAGCGGGTACTCGTCGATCTGCAGAAAGTGCGCGACACCCGGGGTGCAGACCAGGCGCTCACCCATCTCTTTCAAGGCTTTGGGGTCGGTAACGCGGGTTTCCAGCTCGAGATTGTCCCACACACCGTTCACCACCACGGCCGGGTCCAGATCGCGGAGCACGGCGCGGATGTTCTTGGCCAGCTGGCGGATGAAACGCATCCGGACAGGGCGGCTTTTGATGGTGATCTCGGGGAAGACTTTTACGATTAGTTTCATGAAAACAGCGCGCGCAGGGCCAGCCGAAAAAGGGGGGCGCGGATTATAGCGGAAATTGCTCAAGGTTTAACCAGTTAATATGCAGAAGGTTTCACTTGCACCAAAACAGGTCATTTCTGATTTGAGGCGCTACATTAAGGGGCGAGATTTTCACCTTTATGGCGCTTTGCAGCGCTCAAAGCGTGAAATTGGGGCAAAAAACCCATGCTGGGGCACTGGCATGCAATTTGCTCCCTTGTGAGGCAGGTTGCCTTGGCAGAGTATCTGCGCCGGCATCACCCATATTAAGGGCATCCACTACCAAGCCCTAAGCCACCCGGAGGACACTATGTCGAAGTCGGTTCAACTCATCAAAGATCATGACGTCAAGTGGATTGATCTGCGCTTCACGGACACCAAAGGCACTCAGCACCACGTGACCATGCCGGCTCGCGATGCGCTGGAAGACGACTTCTTCGAAGTCGGCAAGATGTTCGACGGTTCCTCCATCGCTGGCTGGAAAGGCATCGAAGCCTCCGACATGATCCTGCTGCCGGACGACGATACTGCCGTTCTCGATCCGTTCACCGAAGACGCAACCCTGATCCTGGTTTGCGACATCATCGAACCGTCGACCATGCAAGGTTACGATCGCGACCCGCGCGCCATCGCTCACCGCGCCGAGGAATACCTGAAGACCACCGGTATCGGTGACACCGTCTTCGCCGGTCCCGAGCCAGAGTTCTTCATCTTCGACGAAGTGAAGTTCAAGTCCGACATCTCCGGCTCGATGTTCAAGATCTACTCCGAACAAGGCTCGTGGATGTCCGACCAGGACATCGAAGGCGGCAACAAAGGCCACCGTCCTGGCATCAAAGGCGGCTACTTCCCGGTTCCGCCGTTCGACCACGACCACGAAATCCGTACTGCCATGTGCAACGCACTGGAAGAGATGGGCCAGACCGTTGAAGTTCACCACCACGAAGTGGCGACTGCCGGTCAGAACGAAATCGGTGTCAAGTTCAACACCCTGGTGAAGAAAGCTGACGAAGTTCAGACTCTGAAATACGTTGTCCACAACGTTGCCGACGCTTATGGCCGCACTGCGACCTTCATGCCGAAGCCACTGTACGGCGACAACGGCTCGGGCATGCACGTACACATGTCCATCGCCAAAGACGGCAAGAACACCTTCGCTGGCGAAGGCTATGCCGGCCTGTCCGAAACCGCCCTGTACTTCATCGGCGGTATCATCAAGCACGGTAAGGCCCTGAACGGCTTCACCAACCCGGCCACCAACTCCTACAAGCGTCTGGTGCCAGGTTTCGAAGCGCCGGTAATGCTGGCCTACTCGGCCCGCAACCGTTCCGCCTCGATCCGTATTCCTTACGTCAACAGCCCACGCGGCCGTCGTATCGAAGCACGCTTCCCGGATCCGGCTGCCAACCCATACCTGGCTTTCGCAGCACTGCTGATGGCCGGCCTGGACGGTATCCAGAACAAGATCCACCCAGGCGATGCCGCTGACAAAAACCTGTACGACCTGCCGCCTGAAGAGGCGAAAGAGATCCCACAAGTTTGCGGCAGCCTGAAAGAAGCCCTGGAAGAGCTGGACAAGGGCCGTGCGTTCCTGACCAAGGGCGGCGTGTTCTCCGACGACTTCATCGACGCTTACATCGCGCTGAAATCCGAAGAAGAAATCAAGGTCCGCACCTTCGTACACCCACTGGAATATGAGCTGTACTACAGCTGCTGATCCGGTAGCGCCGCGCTACGCGGCGTGACAAAAAGAGGCCTCCTTCGGGAGGCCTTTTTTATTGAAGATCAAGAGATCGCAGCCGTCGGCAGCTCCTACAGGATCGGTGCAGGAGCTGCCGAAGGCTGCGATCTTTTGACTTGGCTTTTCAATTCCATTTGTTAACGGCTTGGGCTTGTCGCCCACCCTGACCTATGCTGCACCCCATCGCTTTCTTTCCCGGTCGATTTCATGGGTCGCACCTTTCTCTACGTCCTGCTGCTGATCGCCCAGCCCGCTGCCGCGCAGATCTACAAGTACACCGACGCCAATGGCAACACGGTCTACAGCGATCATTCGCCGGACGGCGTCAAGGCGCAGCCGCTGGAGTTGCCGCCGCTGAACCGCGTCGAGCCGCAGGCACCGAGCGCACCGGCGCCCGCCAGCACCGACACACGCCCAACGGCTCGCAGTGTTTATGAAGTGCTGGAACTGACCGGCCTGACCAGCGAAGAAGCGCTGCGCGCCAACAACGGCACCTTCACTGTCAATGTGTTGATCAAGCCGCGCCTGCAGGCGCCGCACCAATTAAGGCTGGTCCTGGACGACGCGCCTTACGGCCAGCCGAGCAACGTGCCGATCCTGCAACTGGTGAATGTCGATCGCGGCGAGCATCGTCTCGCGGTGCAGGTGATCGACGGCGAAGCGATCATCCAGCAGAGCCCGGCGGTGGTGTTCACCGTGCAGCGGGTGCACAAGCCATGAGAATTTTCTGGCTGATCCTGTGCCTGTTCGCCCTGCCCGTTTCGGCAGAGGTCTTCACCTATGTTGACGCGCAGGGCAATCGCGTCTACACCGACCAGCCGCGCGGCAACGCCAAGCGCGTACCTATCGCCACCAGCAATCGCATGTCGGCCAACCCCACGGCTGCAGCACCGATCAGCGCTGCAAAAAAGGTCGCGGAACAACCACCGTTTCACTACGACATGCTGCGCATCCTGATCCCCGAGCCGGATGCGACCCTGCGCAGCAGCGCGGGCGAGGTGATCGTCAGCGTCACCAGCGAACCGGGCCTGCAGCAGGGCCATCGCTATCGCCTGCTGCTGGACGGTCAGGCCACTGGCGAGCCGGGCCTGAGTCCGGTGTTTCCGTTGAGCAACATCGACCGCGGCAGTCACAATCTGTCGGTGGAAATCCTTGATGAGCAGGGTCGCACTGTCGAGCGCACCGCCAACCAGCCATTTCACATGCTACGCATCTCGCTGGCGCAGAAACGCCAGGTCAAACCCTGCGTCAGCGAAGACTACGGCGTGCGCCCGGAATGTCCGCTGAAAGACAAACCCGCCGAAGAAAAAAATCCCTTCCTGCGCTTCTTCTAACGCCATTCAGTTTTACGCACTATATTGGTGCAATAGGCTGCACCGTACCCAGATTCCAACCCATTTTGGTTCGAAACTTCCCGTTTGAGCTGGCACCCTGCCACTCAAACGAGCGTCAAACGCCTGTTTCACGGGTTGAACGCTTCTTTTCGGAGCCTTGGTTTGGTTTTTGCATTTTCCGTTTAACCACGCCTGCTTCTTGCGCACGCTCCGCCCCCAAAAGAGGCTCCGATGACTATTAGCGACGCAATCCACCGTTTGCTGCTCGACAACCTGACCACCGCCACCATCCTGCTCGACGCCGAACTGCGCCTTGAGTACATGAACCCGGCGGCCGAGATGCTGCTGGCCATCAGCGGCCAGCGCAGCCATGGGCAGTTCATCAGCGAGTTGTTCACCGAGTCCACGGAGGCGCTCAACTCGCTGCGTCAGGCAGTCGAACAGGCGCACCCGTTCACCAAGCGCGAAGCGATGCTCACCGCCCTCACCGGCCAGACCCTGACCGTGGACTATGCGGTGACACCGATCCTCAGCAACGGCGCGACCATGCTTTTGCTTGAGGTGCACCCACGTGATCGCCTGCTGCGGATCACCAAGGAAGAGGCGCAACTGTCCAAGCAGGAAACCAGCAAAATGCTGGTGCGCGGCCTCGCCCACGAGATCAAGAACCCGCTCGGCGGCATCCGTGGCGCCGCGCAATTGCTGGCCCGCGAATTGCCGGAAGACAGCCTGCGCGACTACACCAACGTGATCATTGAAGAGGCCGACCGCCTGCGCAATCTGGTCGACCGCATGCTCGGCTCGAACAAGCTGCCTTCGCTGGCGTTGTGCAACGTTCACGAAGTGCTCGAACGCGTCTGCCAACTGGTCGAAGCGGAAAGCCAGGGTTGCATCACCTTGGTGCGCGACTACGACCCGAGCATTCCCGACGTATTAATCGACCGCGAACAAATGATTCAGGCCGTACTGAACATCGTGCGCAACGCGATGCAGGCGATCAGCAGCCAGAACGAGCTGCGTCTGGGCCGCATCAGCCTGCGCACCCGGACCATGCGCCAGTTCACCATCGGCCACGTCCGTCATCGCCTGGTGACCAAGATCGAGATCATCGACAACGGCCCGGGGATCCCTGCAGAACTTCAGGAAACCATCTTCTTTCCCATGGTCAGCGGCCGCCCGGACGGCACCGGGCTGGGCCTGGCCATCACCCAGAACATCATCAGCCAGCACCAGGGCCTGATCGAGTGTGACAGCCACCCCGGCCACACCACGTTCTCGATCTTTCTGCCACTGGAACAAGGAGCCACATCGACATGAGCCGTAGTGAAACCGTGTGGATCGTCGATGACGACCGTTCTATCCGTTGGGTTCTGGAAAAGGCCTTGCAGCAGGAAGGCATGACCACGCAGAGCTTCGACAGCGCCGATGGCGTGATGAGTCGTCTGGCCCGTCAGCAGCCTGATGTGATCATTTCCGACATCCGCATGCCGGGCGCCAGTGGCCTCGACCTGCTGGCGCGCATCCGCGAGCAGCACCCACGGTTGCCAGTGATCATCATGACCGCGCACTCCGACCTCGACAGCGCCGTTGCGTCTTATCAGGGCGGCGCTTTCGAATACCTGCCGAAGCCGTTCGACGTCGACGAAGCGGTGTCGCTGGTCAAACGCGCCAACCAGCATGCGCAGGAGCAGCAAGGCCTGGAAGTGGTGCCGGCTCTCACCCGCACGCCGGAAATCATCGGCGAAGCGCCAGCGATGCAGGAAGTGTTTCGCGCCATTGGCCGCTTGAGCCATTCGAACATCACCGTGCTGATCAACGGTGAATCCGGTACCGGTAAAGAACTGGTGGCCCACGCTCTGCACCGCCACAGCCCGCGCGCGGCCTCGCCGTTCATCGCGCTGAACATGGCGGCGATCCCGAAAGACCTGATGGAATCCGAGCTATTCGGCCACGAAAAAGGCGCATTCACTGGCGCGGCCAACCTGCGTCGCGGGCGCTTCGAGCAGGCTGACGGCGGCACGCTATTCCTTGACGAAATCGGCGACATGCCGGCCGATACCCAGACCCGTTTGCTGCGGGTGCTGGCGGACGGTGAGTTCTATCGCGTCGGCGGCCATGTGCCGGTCAAGGTCGATGTGCGGATCATTGCCGCGACTCACCAGAATCTGGAAACCCTGGTGCATGCCGGGAAATTCCGTGAGGACTTGTTCCATCGTCTCAATGTGATCCGCATCCACATTCCGCGTCTGTCGGACCGTCGCGAAGACATCCCGACCCTGGCCAAGCACTTCCTCAGCCGTGCCGCGCAAGAACTGGCGGTGGAGCCGAAGCTGCTCAAGAGCGAGACCGAGGAATACCTGAAGAACCTGCCGTGGGGCGGCAACGTGCGCCAGTTGGAGAACACCTGCCGCTGGATCACCGTGATGGCCTCCGGGCGCGAAGTGCACATCAGTGACCTGCCACCGGAATTGCTGAGCCTGCCGCAGGATTCGGCACCGGTGACCAACTGGGAGCAAGCACTGCGCCAATGGGCCGATCAGGCATTGGCCCGTGGCCAGTCGAGCCTGCTCGACAGCGCGGTGCCGGCGTTCGAGCGGATCATGATCGAGACTGCACTGAAGCACACGGCAGGGCGCCGGCGTGATGCGGCGGTATTGCTCGGCTGGGGGCGTAACACCCTGACGCGCAAGATCAAGGAATTGGGGATGAAAGTGGACGGTGGAGATGATGATGAGGGGGATGAGGGCTAAGCCCCTCCTCTAATCGTCCGCGAAAAGATCGCAGCCTCCG